>CAZGXI010000011.1:8445-121349 GCA_964529715.1 uncultured Anaerolineae bacterium
CGGGGCGTTGTCAATCGTGCCATCCGCTTCCAGGGTCGGAGCCAGCACATGCTCAGGATAGGCGCAGGTGACGAATTGGTCGCTCAGGAAGTCCGGCCAGGGGCGGTTGTAGGTCAGCACCATCGTGTAATCGTCCACCTTCTCCAGGCTCTCGACGATTTCTGGGTACTGGCCACGCTGGAAGTTGCCCAGTTCGCGGTTCATGCGGATGTTGTGCCAGAACAGGCAGTCATCGACGGTGATGGGTTCGCCGTCGGACCACAACATCCCTTCACGCAAGTGATACTCGACCTGGGTGTTGCCGTTCTCCAGGGTGCGGACCATGCCGTTCTCGAAGGAGGGGATTTCCGTGACCATGATGGGAAAGATTTCACGGTTTACATCCCAGTCCCACACGTCACGGCCGTAGAAATTCTGGATCAGCGAGGCGAAGGTCATATCCACCATCGGCGCGAGGACGTTGGGTTCCTGCTCCCAGCCGATGACGATGACGGTTTCGTCTTGCGCGGTGGCCGGGGCAACGCCGAAGAGTGCCAGGGCCATGACCAGGGTCAGCGCCAGGCTGACCACCCGATACAAACGGCTCTTGTTCACGTTCTCCTCCTCACAGATGTACACTTTTTCAGGTACTTTTGCCAGACCGGAGGTCTACGGCACAGTTTTTCTATACCCTAAAAGTACTATTTGCGCAAGTCTGGCCTGCCGGAAAAGCGCCGTTTGGGTTACGAAGTTGTAATCTTCGCAGCCACAATAGAGTTTATCGGTCCGGCAGCGTAACTTCCCCTATAAGAATTGGCGGCGGGGACTGTCGCCTTTAGGCGACAGGGGAATGCGCCTTGCCCCTTTCGCAACCTCGTGCTATCCTGTGAACATACGGTCGGGCAACAGGCGTCCGCAGGATCATCGCCTCAGCGCGCGTCCGCTGCGGCGCTTTAACAACTTCAGGTATCGGGTTGTGTGAGGAAGGCGCACACGTAAAATCTGAACCGTACATAAGAGAGAACCTCTTTCCAGGCCCGGACGGGGCCTTCGGAGCGTAACGTAGACCGCTGGGTCCTGCGTGCTTCGAGAAGCCGCCGCCTTTACGCGGCGGAGTCGTCACAATAGAAAAAAACAGCAAAAACGAGGCCCGGTCATGACTCGAGTCCCGATTCTCGTCCTCGCGCTGGCAGTCGTGCTGTCTGCCTGCCAGACCGCCGCGCCCACGCCATCCCCCACCCCGACGAGGCAGGCCGCGCTGACGAGCACCCCTATCCCCGCGACCGCCACCGACGATCCGTTCGCCGAGGCGCGCGCCGAACTGCTGGCGGCGTTGCGCGCCGACCCGTTGATCACCGATCCGCACGTGTTAGAAGCTCTCGCCGCCGTGCCGCGCCACGAGTTTGTGCCGCCAGAACATCTAAGCCGCGCCTACGGCAACTATCCTCTGACCATCGGCTATGGCCAGACCATCTCCCAGCCGCTCGTGGTAGCCTGGATGACCCAGGCGCTGGAACTCGAACCGGACGATGTGGTGTTGGAGATCGGCACGGGGTCAGGCTACCAGGCGGCGGTGCTATCGGCCTATGGGGTGGCGCACGTCTACACCATCGAGATCATCGGCCCGCTGGCCGAGCAGGCCACTGCCCGGTTGGAGCGCCTGGGTTACGCCAACGTCACCGTCCGCCACGCCGACGGCTACTTCGGCTGGGAAGAACACGCCCCCTTCGACGCGATCATCGTCACCGCCGCGCCGGACCACGCGCCGCCCCCCCTGTTGGAACAACTGGCCGAGGGTGGTCACATGGTTATTCCTATCGGACCGGTCGGGGCCTATCAGTCGTTGTGGCTGTTCACCAAAGAGAATGGCGAAATCACGTCGCAGAACCTGGGCGGGGTGGCCTTTGTGCCTCTGACGCGCCAGGTGATCGACTGATTACCCGGCAGCGGGCGGCTCCTGGCAGTCGGCGCAAAACCCGTAGACGACCACGTTGATGTCTTGCGCCTCGAAACCATATGACGCAACCGAACGGCGGGCTTCATCCAACATACGGTCGCCGTCAACGTCGATAACCCTGCCGCAACGCCGACAGACCAGGTTCACATGCGGACGGCTGACCGTGTCGTAGCGTTTGCTGCCGTCGGTGTCTATGCCGACCGGATAGATCAGCTTCAACGCCTCCAGCACCTCCAGCGTGCTGTACACCGTCGCCAGGCTCATCGTCGGGAATGCCTCCCGGAGCGCCTCGTAGACATCAGCGGCGGAGGGATGGATGTTGTTGCGGTAGAGCCAGTCGCACACTGCGATGCGCTGCGGCGTGACTTTGTATCCGGCATCCCGAATGCCCCGGATGAACGGGTTGTTCTGCACTGGCATGTTCCTGTGACGCGCTCGCTGCGCTCCTTGAACTGCTTCCTGGTTAAATATCATTCCAGGTTATCACAGCATTTCCCCTTCTGACAACCTTTTCTCAGCGCAAAAGCGCCACCCAAAGTCCCCTAACCCCTTGCCGGTCGTCGGCATGTTCGCTATACTTCGTCTGTAATCTGTAATGATTATAAAAAAGATGTCTTTTTCATTTTATAAGCATTACAGATAGGACGGATGCTTGCCGGTGTCCGGGAGCACCGCGCAAAAGCGCCGGCGCGGTTGCAGGGTCGCCGCCGTCCGGGAGTGTTCGACCGATGATGGAGCACAACGAAAGGATATTTCTCATGGCAAAAGTGGCACGTGAAATGGTGGAGCGGTCCGGCGTCGATGTGAACGCCCTGCTGGACCTGTTGATCAAGAATGCCTCCGCCGAACTGACGACTTACTACTACTACACCATCCTGCGCGTCAACCTGATCGGGCTGGAAGGCGAGGGCCTCAAGGCCATCGCCGAGACGGCGCGCATCGAGGACCGCAATCACTTTGAAGCCCTTGTCCCGCGTATTTACGAACTCGGCGGCGCGCTGCCGGGCCACATGAACGCCTTCCACGACATCTCGGCCTGCTCACCCGCCAGTCTGCCGGCAGACCCCACCGACATCAAGGCCATGCTGACGGTGCTGGTCGAGGCAGAACGGTGCGCCGTGCGCGGCTATACCCACATCTGCAACCTGACCTTTGGCAAGGACCACCGCACCTATGACCTGGCGCTGGCGATCCTGAACGAAGAGATCGAGCACGAATCGTGGTTCTCCGAATTCCTGGGCGAGGGACCGTCGGGTCATTACCTGCGTCGGGGCGAAACCTCACCCTTTGTGCGCAAGTTCCTGGAATAAGCGTACCCCGCTGAACTGGTGTCTCTTGTAAAAGGCCATCACCCTCCCGGATACGACCTGGGGAAGCCCGGCAACACGGGTTTCCCCGTTTGCGCTGTTGCGCCGCAGGCCGTCTGGCGGTTCAGGGCTATGTTGTCATCCTGGCGGGCGCGGCTCATTGCCTGCACCGACTCCTCTACGGTATCGTTAGCCTATCGGCTTACAATCTGGTATTCTATTGCTGCATCACACTCACCGCTGAAGCAAGAAAGGGACTGATGTGGGACGTTTGTTATTATTTATCGGAATTACGCTGTTTTTTGCCGTGCTATTGGCCGCGCTGGTGCCGTTGATCTTCCCGGACGTGATGCGGTTCGCCGGATCGCTGCTGTGTGCAGGCAATGAACAGGCGGTCGTGGAACGCAACGACTTCAGCGACCGTCACGGAACGGGCTTTACCCTGACCGTTGACTGCATAGGGACAGCGGGACAGCGCCGCACGTTGGATACCTTCGCGGTCATCCTGGTAGAAATCGGCCTGTTCGTGCCGCCGGCGCTGCTGCTAGGGTTGCTGGGCATGGCATGGCTATGGCGCATAGTCAGGCCCCCCCAGCTCGAACCTGGGCCAGCAGCATCCCCGCCGATCACCCTTACGGCATCGATGTCCACCCGCCAGCCGGCGACGTCGGGGGCGCTGGCCGATAAGTTGCGCCAGCTTGAGGAAGCCTACCACGCCGGGCTGATCACGGCAGACGAGTACAATCGGGAACGCCAGGAAATTCTGGATGGGTTCTAGGGCGCTCAGCACTGCCCTATCATGCGCCTTTCACCCTGCGAACACCCAGCGCGTCGCGTCGGCGGGGAAAGAAGTCCAGGCGTAGACGGCGCGCGGACGCAGCCGCCAGCACGGCACGCCGAAGCCCATCTGGTACTTTGCCTGGTACGCCGCGTCCAGCCTGGCGACCACCGGATCGGCGGCGTCGGTGAGCATCTCAGCGGTGCCTTCCACCGTCACTACGTCGTTACCATCTTCCAGGTGGACGGCCATCTTCGGGTTGGTGGCCAGGTTGCGCGCCCAGCGGACGTTGCCGCCGCCGAAATACAGCGCGCCGTCCACCCACACACCCCATACGGGCACGGCGTGCGGCTGGCCATCCGGCGTCGCGGTCACAACCCAGTAGTTACGCGCCTGTTCCATCCGAGCGGTGACGTGGCTCCAGGGCAGCATCCCCTCGGCGCTGTCGGGAATGCCGTAATCGGGTACGTGAGGGCGGCTCGGCGCGGGAGAAACCGGTTGCGACATGGGGTTGTCCTCCTGTACCTGTTTCACTGGAAAAACGAGAACAGCCATTCTACCGCAGCGTGACGCGCTCCGCAACCGTGCGAATCCTGCCCGGCACATCAACGCCGGTGGGCAGGGCGCAGCAGCCCATCCAATAATTTCTTAACACTCCTTATAGCATCATAGAGAAAAGTTCATGCTAATATATAGATAATTCCGCTAAAGGAGACCCCTGCCGATGTCAGGAAACACGCTTGTCGCACTGCTGGTCGCCGGGATAGAGGCTGCGACCCTTCAGGCCCAGGCCGAGGCCACGCAGGCGGCGTTGCAGCAAAACCTGGCGACCAGCCAGGCGGCGCTTGCCGACCTGGAGAATCGGGCGGCTGACCTGGCCGCCACCACGACCGCCCAAGTCGCGGCCCTGACCGCCGCCGACGCTACCGCCCAGGCCCTGATGGCAACCGTGCAGGCGCAGGCCGAGCAACTCGGCGCGGCGGAGGCGGTGGCTGTCGTGGGCGATCAACCCACCGCCGATGTGGCAGTCGGCGCTCTGCTCTACTGGGAGGAATTCGCCCAAAACACCACGTGGGCGACCGGGTTCGGGGCGCAGGGCACGAGCGCCTTTGTGCTTGAAGATCAGTACGTCCTGGTCGCGTCGCCGAACACCAATTTGTAGATCAACCATTTGCCCCGCGCCGACGACGCCTACCTGGAAGTCCAGACCTTTATGCAAGACTGTCCCGCCGACAGTTACATTGCCCTGATGCTGCGGGTGCAAGCGGACGGCGGATACGCCTTCCTCATTTCGTGCGACCTGCGTTTTTGGGGCGCTGCTATCCTGCACACCACTACCGATCCGGTGATTCTGGCAATGAACCCGATCACGCGCCTCGGCCTTGATCCCCGGCAGCCGCACATGCTCGGCGCGCTCGGCCAGGGCAACACCCTGACGTTGTACCTGGATGGGGATGCCTTGGGCAGCGTGACCAACAACCGCTTCCGCGAAGGGCAGATCGGGCTGTACGCGGAAGCGACGAGTGGGATCGCCGTGGTCCGGTTCGATAACCTGCGCGTGTGGAGCCTGGCCCCTGAAGAAACCGGCGTGGTGGGCGGCGAAGCTGCGCCGTCTGCGCCATCCGCAGCGCCGACGTTCGCCTGCGCGCTGCACGTCGAAGGGCGCAGCGTCGCTTTGCGCGTCGGTCCAGATACGCGCTATGCAGTCGGCAGCATCCTGTCGCCGGGCGAAACGGTCGAGGTGACGGGGCAGCGCGTGTACGACGGCGTGTTGTGGTGGCGGGTGACAGGCCGCCTGTGGGTCCGCGACGACATGGTCGTCTTAGAAGGCGATTGCACCAGTGTGCCGGTGATCGCGCCTGCCCAGCCTGGCGGGTAGAGCGCTGCCCACTTCGGGGAGGCCGTTTACCCCACCCCACCGGCCAGACGGACCAGGATCACCCCGGCCAGGCCTGCCGTGACGCCCACCGCCGCCAGCCAGTCGCGCCCGGTCAGGCGCAGCCGCCGCCGCTCGGTGCGCGGGCCGACACCCAGGCCGCGCACCGCCATCGCCATCGCCAGGTGATCGCTCAGGCGCACGGAAGCAATCACCAGTGCCGTGAGGATCGGCACGAACTGCCGCACACGCTTCACCAGCCCGCCTCGCTCCAGGTCCAGGCCGCGCGCCTCCTGTGCCTGGCGGATAGCGGTGTACAGGGCGGCAGCGGTGGGGATGTAGCGCAGCGCCAGGGAGATCGTCAGTCCCCAGCCGTAAGGCAGGCCCAACTGCACCAGGCCGCGCACCAGATCGTCTCCGCGTGTGGTGAAGAGGGGCAGCAGCGCCAGCAGGGCCAGCACATTGGCGCGCAGGGCGATCACCAGCGCCGCCAGCAGCCCGCCGACGGTCAGCCGTGCCGGGCCAATTTCCAGCAACACGCGCCCCGCCGGCACAAACCAGGGCTGAATCAGCAGGATCAGCACAGTCAGGGGCAGCAGGCCGCGCAACGCCCAGCGGATTTTCGCCAGCGGCACGCCGCCACTGCGCAGCAGGGCGATCACGCTGATGAGCAACAGCAGCAGCAGCACCGCATCCGCCAGCAGAAAGGCAGCCATTCCCCCCGCCAGCGCACCCCACAGCTTGACGCGCGGGTCCAGCCCGTGCAGCCACGAATCGCGGGGGACATACAGATCGGTGGTGAAGCTCATGAGTTCGCCCTGCCTGAAAGCTGTGCCCTATCCATGCGCGCCTCTTACGCGGCAAACGCCGCTCAGCGCGCGAGTCCCCAGATTTTACCAGGGAGGGCGCGGTCACGCCCGAACGACCAGGGCGATTGCATATGGGTTATTTCAACGTGGATACCGGTAGGGACCCGGCATGTCGTGTCCCTACCAAAAGGCGCTTACCCAGATCAAAACTATCGATAGGCAATCCCCCTACCCGAACGACGCCCCGGCTGGACTTACGCAGCCAATCCTCGTACACTACCTGGAGAGTCAGGGGAAATTCCCTCAGGATTGCAGACCACTGACGGCTATGGAATGTGCAGGTTTTCATCGCCGGGGACTCAAGTCCCCGGCTACGAAGGTAAAGTCCACTGAAGTGGACTGATAGCCGCTGTCTCGACCCGCATTTTTAGTCCACTGAAGCGGACTTTACAGATTTAGCCAGGGGTTTGAATCTCTGGCGACCGAGTCAGACACGGTCGTTTTTGAAACTTGCACATTGGGTTTGCTGATTGCTGACCACTAACTGCTGATCGCTGACTGCTTCAAAGGAGAATCCCCATGCCACACCTGATCACCACCCTCGGACCGAAAAGCGCCGACGAACTGGGCCTGATTCTGGCGCACGAGCACGTCTTCGTAGACCTGCGCACCTGGGATCAACCCGGCTATGCCGAGGCCGACACCGCCGACGTGATCGCCCTGATGCAGCCGGAACTCGTGCGGGCGCGGCAGGCAGGCGTGACGGCCATCGTGGAATGCAGCACGGTCGGCGTCGGGCGGCGCGCCGACATCCTCAAGGCGGTCTCCGAAGCCAGTGGCTTTCCGCTGGTCGCGCCGACCGGTGTCTACCGCGAACCCTGGATTCCAGACTGGGTGCACGCCGCCGCTCAGGAAGAATTGCGCGCCTGGATGACGGGGGAACTTACGGGCGAGATCGAGGCCAGCGGCGTGCAGGCCGGCTGGATCAAACTCAGCGCGGGCGACGACGGCCTGACCGCCTGCGAGACAAAGGTCCTGCGGGCCGCCGCCGGGGCCGGGCTGGACACCCACGCCGTCATCGGCAGCCACACCATCCGGGGGCGTGTGGTGCGCGACCAGCTTGATGTCATCGAGGCGGCAGGCTACACACCGGAACGCTTCATCTGGATTCACACCCAGGCCGAGCCGGACTTCGACCTGCATCTGGAGATGGCCCGGCGCGGCGCCTGGATCGAGTACGACTCCATCGGCGGCGAGTGGACGCCGGAGAAGACGCTGCTGCACAATACGCTGCGCGTGTTGGAGGCCGGGCTGGGCGATCACCTGCTGCTCAGCCATGACCGGGGCTGGTTCGACCCGGCGCAGCCAGGCGGCGGCAAACCGAAGCCCTTCACCTATCTGAGCGAGGTTTTTCTGCCCAAACTGCGCGCCGCCGGGGCCGACGCGGCGACCATCCGCCTGCTGACGGTGGAAAACCCCTTCCGCGCCTTCGCGCGCTGAGGTGGCATTGCACATTCCCACCGGCATTGTTTGGACCATGTTTGAAGGCTGCTATAGTTCCGTACATATACGGAAAACCAACTGACAGTCGGCAACCATCTTTGCTATCCTGAGGATAGTGTTGGCGTCTTATAGATTTACCAACACACGCTTCAGGAGCGAAGAGGGATGAATGTCTGGCGAAGAGTTTATCGGTATGGTCTGCTGGTCGTGTTGCTGACGATGGCTTCGGCCTGCGCGCCCCAGGCCGACGACGACCTGGCGATTGAACTGCGTTGGAATGGCAATGCCGATCTCGACCTGATGGTGACGGTCCCCAACGGCCAGCGCATCACTTATGCCAACCCGATGGCTGGCGGCGGCACGTTGACGACCGATGGGCAAGGCTTTTGCGCAGAAAACGGCGGGCCATCGGAAGAACGGATCACTTTTCCTGGCCAGGCCGAACGCGGGGAATATTACGTCACAGTCAGCTACAGCCTGGCGTGCGGCGAACCCCTGCCCATTACCTGGGAACTGACGGTGCATAACGGCCACGAAATCATTCACCGAACGGGGGAATTGTTGCCCGGCGAGTCGGTCCCGGTCGGGCGCTTTTTGCGCGGGTGAGGACGTAGAGGTGCAGGGCAGACGGCGGGGGATCCGGGCGAAAACGTCTGCCCTTTGTCGGTCAAGGCGATGCTGCGCGCCCGGCCCGGCGCGCGCGTGATCAAGCCCCAGCCTTCCAGCCGATCCAGATGACGGATCACTGACGACGGCCAGACCAGGCCACACCCGGCAGCGATCTCCTTGAGCGTCGGCGGCCAGAGGTGCATCGCCAGGTACTCACGGATAAAGAGGAACACTTGCATCGTCGTGTCCATGTGATCGACCATAAACCTCGTTTCTGATAGCCCTTCTTGCTTGTGCATCGTATCACAGAACAATTGTTCTGTCGATAAGCGAGGCATTGGAGCGGGGTTGGAATCGCGTTTGGAGTTCGACGCGGCGGAGCAGGCGCCTTTACTGACCAGGGACAGGGCTTGACGATTGGGCGCGCGTCTGTCAGAATCCGAGCCGGGTTGCCCCTGTAGCTCAGAGGATAGAGCAGAGGTTTCCTAAACCTTGTGTCGGCGGTTCGACTCCGCCCAGGGGCTTATGCAAGGTGCTTCGGCGGCGGGCGGCGCTACAGCGGCGCGCCGTCGCTTTTTTCCCCAGCAGGCAGGCGGCGAATCCCGGCGATCACCAGCACCGCCGCCGCGACCAGGAATGGGCTGAGCAGCAGCAGGCCGAACGACGCGGGGGTCGGGCCGGGCGGGTCGGGGATGCGGCTGCGAGCCTCGTCGTCGGGGGCGCGACGGCGGGCCAGTTCCAGGCGCAGGCTGATCTCCCCCTGGCGCATGGCCCAGGCGTGATTGGCCGCACAAACCGGCCTGAGCAGCCAGGCGAACCAGCGCAGCAGCCGTCGCTGGGCGCGCATAGCCCCTTCACACACGACATCCACTTCGGGTCCGGCCTGGATAAACGTCCATACCGCTGTGCCTGCGAAGCTACCTGTTGCCTGCACAGCCAGCCGATCCGGGGCCGCTTCGGTCACACAGCACTGCCAGTGCAGGGTATAGGGCAGCCAGCCTTTGGCGTGCAGGACAAAGGTCTTGCCGACGCCATCCGGGCCGCCCGGCGCGATCTCCTGGACACTCAGGCAGACGGCAGGCCACCAGCGCGGCAGGCCCGCCGCGTCGCCGAGAATCGCGCGCACTTCCGCAACTGTGCCTTCCACACGCCAGGTGGTAGTGAAGCGATAGTCGCTCGCGGCCATACGCTGCCTCCCTGTGATGCGCCTTCCCCGCATTTGCATTCTAGGGACATGTACGGATAGAGTCAAACCGGGTTGCGCAGACGTGCCCAATGCGTGACCCGAATTGTTGCGGGCACCCTCATCGACAGGATACGAATGTGGCTCGAACCGCTGAGCGCGCGTTGCTGGCGCTGATCCTGCTGGTCTACGCGATCCTGGCCGCGCTGTACGCCGTCAGGACGCCACCCTGGCAAATTCCCGACGAACCGGCGCACTACAACTACATCCGGCAGGTGGCGGCGGGCGGCTGCTGCCCGGAGATCACGCCGGAGGACTGGAACGCTGCCTATCTGGAAGACCTCAAGGCCAGCGGCTTCGACCCGGCCCTGCTGGGCAACCTGCCGGGCGTGCAGTACGAGGATCACCAGCCGCCGCTGTATTATCTGCTGGCCGCGCCGCTTTACGCCGCGACGGGCGGGAATCTGATCGCCCTGCGGCTGTTTTCGGCGCTGCTAGGCGCAGGCGCGCTCCTGTGCGTCTACGGCATTGCGCGGGCCGCGACGAACAGCGCGCTCCTAGCGTTGAGCGCGGCGGCGTTCGCGGCGTTCGTACCGCAGCACGTGGCAATTCTGGCAGGCGTAGGCAACGATGCCCTGGCGGAACTGATCGTCGGCGTGGGCGCGTGGCTGGCAGTGCGGCACGTGGTCTTTGCCCCTGATCTGCCGCAAAGGACCTCCCTCCCCGGCAAGGGCGCGCGCGCGATTTTCCCTCTCCGTATATGGGAAGAGGAACAAGGGGTGGGGTTCGGCATGGGGCTGATCATCGGGCTGGGCTTCCTCACCAAAGCCTCCACCTGGCTGCTGGTGCTGCTGATTCCACTGGCGGTGTGGCTGCGCTGGCGGCGTGAAGGACGTCCTCTGCCCGGCCTGTTCCGCGCGTGGGCGCTCGTCTTGATCCCGGCGCTGATCCTGGGGGCGCTGTGGTGGCTGCGCAACCTGGGTGTGTACGGCTGGCCGGATTTTATGGGCCTGGGCGCGCATGACCGTGTGGTGGTTGGGCAACTGCGCACGGCGGAGATGATCGCACAGGAGGGCATCGGCGTGTGGTTGGGAACGGGGCTGCGTGTCACCTTCCAGAGCTTCTGGGGACAGTTCGGCTGGATGGGCGTCCCGATGCCGGCATGGGTTTACCTGGCGCTGCTAGCCTTCACCGGGGTCGCGTATGCGGGCCTGATCCTGCGGGCGGTGCGGGCGCGGCGGCAGGTAGCCCCGGCGACGGTCAGCCGGGACGCTCTGATCCTGCTGGTGGCGCTGTTCGGGCTGGGGATCGCGCAATTCCTTTACTACAACACGGCGTTTGTGCAGTTCCAGGGCCGCTACCTGTACCCGGCGATGGCGGCGTTCGCGCTGGCCTTTGCTGCCGGGATCGACGCCTGGGTCGGTTTGGCGGCAGATCGCTGGCCGGGGCTGCGCTGGCTGACGTTGGTGATCATGTTCGGGCTGGCGGGGCTGAGCGGCTACGCGCTGTGGCGCTTCGTGATCCCGAATCTGCGGGCGTGGTAAGCCGGGTGCGCCATGACGGATGACGCTGCTACACTCCCTGACGGCTACACGCCGGTCCACACCTTCGTCGTGACGGGTCGGCGCGCTCTGGTGGGGATGAACCTGGTGGGCGTGCTGGTGTTCCTGGTCGGGCTGGCGGTGGTCCTGGCGTGGCGCTGGCTAGACGATCACCTGGGCCGCCCGCTGGCGCTGTCTGGCCTGCCGCGCGCCCTGCCGGAGTGGGTTTACCTGCCACTGGCGCTGGCGACCCTGGCCGCACACGAAGGGCTGCACGGCGCGGCGATCCGGCTGCTGGGGCATCGGCCTCGCTTCGGCGCGAAGCTGACCCGGCTGGTGCTCTACACCACTGCCGACGTGTACTTCACGCGGACGGAATACCTGATCGTTACCCTCGCGCCAATCGTGGGCCTGAGCATCGCCGGGCTGGCGGCGATGCTGCTGGCGCCGGCAGGGATCGCGCCCTGGTTGGGCGTCCTGGCGGCCATGAACGCCGCCGCGTCGGTGGGCGACCTGTGGATGGCGGCGGTGACGGCCAGTTTTCCGCCACAGGCGCGCTTCCGTGACCGGGAGGACGGCATGACCGTATTCGCGCCGTCGCCGTCCTGATGGAACACAGAACAGTTGTGTTTCACTGGCTGCCGCGCAGTCGAACAGGCTGGCAGACCTTCACGGCAGCACGGCAAGAAGCCGCCCGGCTGTGGAACAATATGATTGTGCGCCACGCACGTATTCGCCGCTGGCGCTTGCCCTGGCCGACCCGGCGGCGTTGGGAACGGTGGGCCAAACGGAAGTACCCCGGCCTGAGCGCCCAGTCGGTGCAGCAGACGATTGCGGAGTTCTGCGAAGTGGTCAACAGCGCGCGCCAGTTGCGCAAGAACGGCCACGCGGAAGCGCGCTATCCCTGCTACCGGGATGTCACCTACACCAACTGGCGACAACCGATGCGCTGGGAGCAGCTGCCGGAACCTACGTCACGCCGCCAGGGGCGCTCGTCGCCGGCGATGGCCTGGTGGCCGTCGCCCGCAGTCGGGCCACGCTGGACACGTCGGCGTATTCGCCCTGCGTGGTAGTGGGGCCGTAGCAGAGTGCCGGGAACTCAAGTCCCCGGCTATGGATGTAAAGTCCACCGAAGTGGACTGGCATCTGCCGTCTCGATCTGCATTTTTCGTCCGCTTCAGCAGACCTTGCGGACCTGGCTTGCAAACCCGGACAGGGCTTTCGGGACGTCACGTAGACCGCCGGGTCCAGCGCGCGCTGAGGCCCAGCACCAACGTACCGGGCCGGTGAGCCGCCACTTCAGGCAACGCAGTCGTTACTTACAGAAGGCCACAGGCTCATCAAGGCACAGGGGCGGTTCGCCATGAACCGCCCCTGCCGTTGACCGAACTGTCTTCACACGCCGTCGGGATTAACGCGGCGGGCAGTCTGCACAGACCCCCCGTGCGTCCTGGAGCGACTCCAATGTGACCAGCGCCAGGTCCACCGGGATGTACGCTTCGACTGGTGCGCCGGACAGGAATTCCGCCGCCGTCTCGACGCCGAGCCGCCCCATCACGGCAGGCTGCTGCGCAACCGTCGCCGCCAGCGCGCCCGCCTCGACTGCCGCCACCGCGTCGTCGATGGCGTCGAAGCCGACGAAGATGATGTCGGCATCGCGCCCGGCAGCCACTGCCGCCTCAATCGCGCCCAGGATCATTTCGTCGTTGTGGGCAAACACGCCCGCGATCTCCGGCTGCGCCTGCAAGATGTTCTCGAACACCGTCAGGCCCTCGGCCCGGTTGAAGTTGGCCGTCTGCCGCGCCACGATGGTCACGCCGGGGCACTCCGCGCTCATGTAATCGTTGAAGCCCTGGCCGCGATCCCGCGCCGCCGACGTGCCTGCGATCCCCTCCAGTTCCACCACGTTCCCCGCCCCACCCAGGGCGTTGCAGAGGAACTCCGCCGCCATGCGGCCACCGGCGACATTGTCGGAGGCGATGTGGCTGACCACCTCGCCGCCGTTGGCGCCCCGGTCGATGGTGAACACCGGGATGCCCGCCGCATTGGCTGCCTCAATCGACGGCACAATCGCGTCCGCGTCGGTCGGGTTCACCAGGATCGCGTCCACGCCCTGCGCGATCAGGTCTTCCATATTCGCCGCTTCCGTCGCCGGGTCGTCCTGCGAATCAACGACAACCAGTTCGACCGTGCCCATCGCGTCCGCAGCGGCCTGCGCGCCGTCGCGCAGCGTGACGAAGAAGGGGTTGTTCAGTGTCGAGAGCGACAGGCCGAGCGTGAGCTTTTGCACCACGCGCAGCGCCACCGGGATGTACGCCTCGACCGTCTCGCCGTTCAGGGCAGCGACCGCTGTGCGCACGCCCAGATCGCCCATCAGGGCAGGCTGCTGCGCAATCGTCCCGGCCAGGGTGCCCGCATTGACGGCGGCCACCGCGTCGTCGATGGCGTCGAAGCCGACGAAGACGATCCCTTCCCGCCCGGCAGCCTGCGCCGCCTCAATCGCGCCCAGGATCATTTCGTCGTTGTGGGCAAACACGCCCGCGATCTCCGGCTGCGCCTGCAAGATGTTCTCGAACACCGTCAGGCCCTCGGCCCGGTTGAAGTTGGCCGTCTGCCGCGCCACGATGGTCACGCCGGGGCACTCCGCGCTCATGTAATCGTTGAAGCCCTGGCCGCGATCCCGCGCCGCCGACGTGCCTGCGATCCCCTCCAGTTCCACCACGTTCCCCGCCCCACCCAGGGCGTTGCAGAGGAACTCCGCCGCCATGCGGCCACCGGCGACATTGTCGGAGGCGATGTGGCTGACCACCTCGCCGCCGTTGGCGCCCCGGTCGATGGTGAACACCGGGATGCCCGCCGCATTGGCTGCCTCAATCGACGGCACAATCGCGTCCGCGTCGGTCGGGTTCACCAGGATCGCGTCCACGCCCTGCGCGATCAGGTCTTCCATATTCGCCGCTTCCGTCGCCGGGTCGTCCTGCGAATCAACGACAACCAGTTCGACCGTGCCCATCGCGTCCGCAGCGGCCTGCGCGCCGTCGCGCAGCGTGACGAAGAAGGGGTTGTTCAGTGTCGAGAGCGATAGACCGATGACGTAGCCCTGCGCCCCCGCAGGTGGCAGCGCGGCGGTCATCAGGGCGATCACCACCAGTAAAACCGCGATTTTTCTCATGGCCTTCTCCTTGACTATCCACTGCAAATCGACCAAACGGGGATTTATTGGAGAAGAGCGGCGCGCCCTTCTCCACTGTTTCAATACTACCACAAAACACCCACGTGGGTGGACACGATGGCAGCGCAGCCGGGCACAAAAAACATCTCACTGCCAGGATCGCAAAGGACGCCAGGAAACATGGTGTATCCTTTGCGATCTTCGCGCCCTTTGCGGTGAACAAGCAGCCCCGCCGCTCTCCGCTGCTAGCGGGGCGTCGCCGTCGAGGTGGGCAGCAGGTACGGCGTGCGCGTAGGGAACACGCCCTCCGCGTCACAGACCACTGCCAGGCGATATTGTTCCCGCTGGAAGCAACTGAGTTCGGGCACATAGCGGTTACCAAAGGTCCAGGCGATCAGGCTTTGCGGCGTCTGCGCAGACGTGTTCCACAAGATCACACTGCCGTCGCCATAGCCGGCCACCACCGCCTGTTGCACCCGCTCCCCCAGGGCCACCGGGCTGAAGGCGGCGCTCCACACCGCCGTCCCTCGTTCCAGGCGGCGAATTTCCACGCCGCTCCCAAAGTCCCACAGGCGCAGGCTGCCGTCAGCCGAGCCGGACAGGATGGTGCGCCCATCCGGGCTGAAGGTGACGACGTTCACGCTGTTGGTGTGGCCCTCGAACCGGCGGATTTCCTCGCCGGTCTGTATGTTCCACAGGTGCACGATGTTGTCGCCCGCGCCAGAAAGGGCCGTCTGGTCGTCTGGGCTGAAAGCCACGCTCCACACGGCAGTCGAATGGGCAAAGACGTGGAGCAGCTGGCCTGTCGCTACATCCCACAGACGCATCGTCTGGTCGCCGCCGCCAGAGAGGGCCAACCGACCATCGTGACTGAACACCACGCTTGGAATCCAGCCTTCGTGACCCTCGAAGCGGCGGACCTCTTCGCCCGTTGCCACATCCCACAGGATCAACAGGCCATCGGACCCGGCGGAGAGAGCCGTCTGGCCGTCAGGGCTGAAGACCACACTGTTGACGTTGCGGGTATGGCCGGCGAAGTCGCGGATAACCTCGCCGCTTTCCAGGTCCCACAGGATCAGGGTATCGTCTGCCGAACCGGAGAGGGCCGTTTGTCCATCCGGGCTAAAGGCCACGCTGGTCACGTCGTCGGCGTGTCCTTCCAGGCGCAGGTGGGCCGCGCCCGTCTGCACATTCCACAGCACCAGCGTATCGTCCCACGAGGCGGTCAGGAGCAGCGGCCCGGCCTCCCCGATCACCGGGCTGAAAGCCAGGCTGCTGATGCCCCCTTCATGGCCCACGAAGCGGCGCACCTCCGCCGCGTGCGCCAGGTCCCACTGGCGCACCGTGCCGTCGGACGAGGCGCTGAAAGCGGTGTGTCCGTTAGGGGCAACAACCACGTTCCAGACTACGTTGGTATGGCCGCTGAAGCTACGGACGGCCTCTGGGTTTTCCACATCCCACATCCGCACACTGTTATCTTGCGAGGCCGACAGGAAGGCGCGTCCGTTGGGAATGAAGGCTACATCCAGCACCCAGTTGCTGTGTCCGTCGTAGCGGCGCATCTGAGCGCCCGACTCGACATCCCACAGACGGATGCTGAAGTCGCCCATGCCGGAGAGCGCCCGACGACCATCGCGGCTGAAGGCCACGCTGGCAACTGCCGCGCTGGCGCTGCCGTAGCGGCGCACCTCGCGCAGGGTATCTATCTCCCACAGGATCAGCCTGCCGTCCTGCGAGCCAGAAAGCACCTCCTGGCCCAACGGCGGGCGGAAGGCCGCATCCCAGACGGGTGAGCCGACGTGCCCCTCGAAAAGCCCGATCTCCTCGCCGCTCGCTACATCCCACAGGAGGATCAGACCGGAATACAGACCGCTGAGGGCCGTGCGACCATCCGGGCTGAAGGCCACCACCAAGACTTCGCCGATGTTCTCGGTTGTATGAAAGCGACGGACTTCCGCGCCGGTCGCCACATCCCACAGGATCAACGCGCCGTCGCGCGCGCCGGAGAGGGCCTGCGCGCCGGTCGGGTGGAAGGCGACGCTGTTCACGCCTGCCGTGTTCCCGATCAGACGACGGATTTCCGTCCCGGTCGCCACGTCCCACAAGATCAGCGTCGTATCGTCTGACGCCGAGAGCAGATAGCGCCCGTCGGAACTGATCGCCATGCTGTAAACAGTACCCGTGTGTCCGGTCAACACGCGGCGCGTGCCGGGCGCGTAGGCGGCGTCGGCCAGGACGCGCTGCGCTTCTAGGGGCGGATCGGTGATCTGATTGGCTTCCACCGCCAGGGCCACCGCCACGTCAGTGTTATTGGCAGCCAGCTCAAGCTGTGCGCTGGACGCCAGCGCCAGGCTGTGCGCCTCGACGGCGTTGCGCTCCGCCGTCTGGCGGTTGCGCTCGGCGATGATGCCCAGCGCAATAGCCGCGATCAGCAGCACGACGGTCACGACCAGCGCCAGGCTGACCGCGATCAGGGTCACGCGCTGCCGTCGGATGTCGGCTTGACGGCTGGCGAGGATATACTGGGTATGCAGGGCCGAGGGTTCGGGCTTCTTTTTTTCGGCGGCAAGCAGCCATTGTTCCGCCTCAACCAGGTCCTGACCCCGCAGCAGAAAGCTCGGATCGTGGTCTTTGACCTCCCATTCGCGCCCCCGGACCAGCAGGCGGGTGTGCGCGCGGACGTGTTCCAGGTCGGTATTGAGGGCATCGATCAGCTTGCTGAAGGCCGCGTCGAATTCCTCCAGATTTTCAAAACTCAACCATTGGTGGGCGTTAAGGGCCGGGTGCATGGCTTCCAGATCGGGGCCTTCGGGCTTACGCCGCAAGATCGGGATGATGCGCTTTTTGTGTTCGACGGCGTGCACCACTTCGTCACGGCACGGCGCAGAATGGGCCGAATCTGGGCTGAGGACGAACAGAAACGTATCCGCCGCCTCGATGCCGGCATAGATTTCGTTTTGCCATTCGGTCGTCAGAGGAATGTCTTGCTGGTCGAACCAGACATCTTTTCCGGCAGCAACCAGGGCGTCATGGATGCGGATCGCAAATTCCAGGTCACGACGCGAATAAGAGAGGAAAACATCACCCATGCCGACCTCCTAACTCCGTTACAAAAAGTGGGGTGGATTATAACGGAAAACAAATCGGTGCGCCGGCAAGCCGCGCGGCAGGCAAAAAAGGCGGCGGGGACGCCAACACCGCGCCCCCGCCGGAAAAGATCAGGGAAAAGGTGAAACGCGCTCAGCGCGTTTCGGGCACGCGGCCCTCGCGGCTGTTGACCTCCTGACGTGGGTCGCCCAGCGGATACACGTCCTCTGCCGCGCCGTCGGTCAGACGCAACGGGATGTTGGCCGGGCCGTCGATGGGCAGCGGTTCTACCTGAAACACGTCGCGCTGACCGGGGTTATCGGCGCTCTCGCCGCCGTCAGAGTGGTAGATCACAGTCGTGCTGCCACACCAGAAGCCCGGCGCGCGGTCCTCGATGCCGTCGTTGGCGGTGATGTTCTTGATCGCACCGCTCTCCACTTCGACCACGAACACGTCGAAGTCGCCATCTACGTTGGCGTGGTAGGCGATCAGCGAGTCGTCCGGGGAAAAGAGATGCCCACCCACGTCTACGCCGGCATCGGTGAGCTGGCGCGCCTGGCCGGTCGTCAGGTCCATCAGCCACAGGTCATACACACCGTAGCTGTTGAGCTGCCGCCAGGCCAGCAACTTGCCCCCGTGCGCGACCGAAGGTTCCATGTCTTGCGTGGTGTTGAAGGTAATCTGTTCGACATTGCCCTGCGGCAGGTTGAGGCGAAAAAGCTCCCAATCGCCGTCGCGGTCGCTCTGGAAATAGACCGCCGACCCGTCTGGCGCCCAGAAGGCGTTGACATCATTGCCAGGGTCGTTGGTCAGGCGGACGGGGTCGCCACCGACGGTGACATCGAGCAGGTAAAGCTCCCAGTTGCCATCGCGGTTGCTCTCGAAGATCAGCAGGCCCCCCGGCCCCCAGACCGGATTCACGTCGGCGGCGGTGTTGGCCGTCAGGCGCTGCTGCTGTGACCCATCAGCGGTGGCCAGCCAGATTTCCCAACCGCCCGTCGGGTCGCGGTCCGAGCTAAAGGCCACCCACGCCCCATCCTGCGAATAGGTGGGATCGACATCCATGCTGCCGACGCCCTGGGAGACGTTGTTCAGCGCGCCGCCCCCGGCAGGGCTGCCCAGGCGATACACGTCCCAATCACCGCTGCGGTCGCTGTGATAGAGCATCCAGTCCGGGCAAACGGCAGGCCCGACGCTCACCGGCTGCCAGGGCGTGACAGAAAGCGCGCTGCCCGGCTCGCCGTAGCTCACCGGCAGCCGGGGGAACAGCAGGCGCGTCGGCGGTGGGGAAACCGTCGCCGCGCCGCTCAGGGTTTGCACCAGCGGCGCGGCTCCGCCCACGCCCGACGGCTGGATGATGGTCGGGCCGACATAGGGCGTATTCCACACGCTGGTTGAGAGACTTTCCAGCCCGTCGAAGGAGTCCCATTCCGCCTGGGTCAATAACCGCCAGTCGGTCCAGGCAGCGGTGGTCAGGTCGTTCGGGCCGAGGGGCATGGTCACGGCGGCGCCCGGCAGAACGGTCACGGCGTCCGGCTCACCCGGCCACAACGTGACCCGCCCATCCCCGGCGGCGATCTGCATCTGGCCGCCAGGCAGGGTGCGCAGCAGCGCCAGCGAGTCAATCCGCAGGTCCACGCCGTTGGCCGTGACCTCGACCGGGTAGCCCGGCGGGGCCTGGATTACCAGGGCAGCAGGCGGCGCTTCGGGGCATGGCGAGGCGGCATCGCCGGTGCTGAAGCGGAACGCCTGCATAGGCGTGCGGCTGCCCCGGTCGATGACGGGCAGGCTGCTCAGGTCGGCGGCAGGATCGAACGCCTCGCGGTGCACCCAGGCCAACCCAGCAGGCGACAACACCCGCAACCAGTTGCCGTCGGGCGTAACGCCGTCGGCTTGGAGCGCCGCGCCGGGAGCGAGCGTGTCGGCGATGGCGGCGTGCAACCCCGGCGACAGACGCAGGTCGGCCTGGGCCGCGCTAGTCAGCGACAGCGGATCGGCGGGCAACAGGGCTTCCTCCGGCGCGACGGCATTTTCGACCCGCGCTTCGCCCAGCAGCAGAAACAACGCGCTCAGGTCCGGCAGGGCAGCGGGCAGATTGGCCTGCACGCGCATCACCGCGATCCCCCAGCCCGGCAGCGCCGGGTCCAGCGGGGCGGCAGACAGGCTTTGCAGAACGGTGAGGGCGGTGCGGTCGCCAGGGCGCGCGAAAGATTGCCCCGCCGATAGGGTATTCAGGGCCGCTGTAACCTGGCTGAAGCCATAACACGCACTGCCGCGCTCCAGGTTGGCGCAATGAAGGGCGACCTCGGCAAACGCGCGGGCCACCAGCGCGGCGCAGCTTTCACCGCTTTGGGCCTGGCCAGAACGCGGCACGGGCCACAGAGCGATCAGGCAGGCCACGACCAGGATCAAGAACCGGATGCGCATGGGGATCATCCTCGTCCGGGGCGTTCCCGACAAATAAACGGTTGATTAACTAATCTTGTACCAGAACAAACGAAAAATGCAACCGTTGAAGGTTTGCGTTTTTTTACTTTCTTTGTGCACGTTATCTATTGTAAAATAAGGAGGTCGAGACGTATTGTATGCACGGATAGACGGGGGAGACGTATTCGTGGAACTGGTAGACCTCATCCGCCTGCTGCGCAAGTGGTTCTGGCTGATCGCGCTGGCGGGCATCCTGGGAGGCGGGGTGGCCTTCCTCACGCGCAGCAGCCAGCCCGCTACCTATCAGGCGCAGGCAACCGTGTCGGTCGGCGGGTTTATCGAAGCGCCCAATCCTTCGACCACCGAGATTCGCACCGGCGTGGAACTGGCCCAGACCTACGCCGTGCTCGCCACCACTTACGACGTGCTGGAAGCAGCGATCCAGGCGGGCGACTTTCAACTGACCCCCGACCAGCTCCGCGACCTGATCGAGGTCAGCATCATCCAGGGCACCTCGCTGCTGGTGATCAAAGTCACCTATACCGACCCGATTCTGGCGGCAGACATCGCCAACGAGGTCGCCGCGCAGATGATCGCCAACAGCCCCACCAATCTTACCCCAGAGCAGCAAAGCCAGATCGACTTGGCGAACGCCGAGATCGCCCGGCTGAACAGCCAGCTTCAAGAAGCGCGGCTGCAACTGGAATTGGTGGATAATCAGCTGGAAAACGCCGCCAGCCAGGACGACATCGCGCGGCTGACGGCACAGCGCAATGTGTTGATCGACCAGATCAACCTGTCGTCGGCGACCATTGCGCAGTTCTCCAGCACCATCGCTAGTCTTCAACAGCGCACGAACTCACTAGACATCGTTGAGCGGGCGCGTATCCCCACCAGTGCCAGCGGCCCCGGCGTGGCGCTCAGCACCTTGTTCGGCGCGGTGATCGGCGTGGCGCTGGCAGTCGGGGTGGCACTGCTGGTGGAATACCTGGACGACGCGATCAAGACGCCGGATGAGGCCGCCCAGATCACGGGCCTGCCCGTGCTCGGCACGCTGATCCGCTTCGGCAAGCCGGGCGATAGTTACCGCGAGCGCCTGATCACGCTGAACGACCCAACCTCGCCGGTGTCGGAGGGCTACCGCGCGCTGCGCACCAATCTGCTCTTCTCGGCGACGGAGAACCGGACCAAGAGCGCCTTTATCATCACCAGCCCCGGCCCGGAGGAGGGCAAGAGCGTCACCAGCGCCAACCTGGCCGTCGTGATGGCCTCGGCGGGGCTGCGCGTATTGCTGGTTGATGCCGACCTGCGCCGCCCCAAGATACACGAGCTGTTCGGCCTGCGCAACGATGTCGGCCTGACCACGCTGCTCTCGGCCAACCCCGCGACCCGCGAGGGCGAAGACTTGGCCCCGACGGGCGATCTGCGCCAGTGTTTGCAGGAGACCGGCATCCCCCGCCTGCGCGTGATCACGGGCGGCTTCACGCCGTCTAATCCGGCAGAAGTGCTAGGGTCGGCGCTGATGCAACGCTGGTTCCGCGTGTTCCAGTCTGCCAACAACGTGGACGTGGTGTTGTTCGACACGCCACCCTGCCTGGTGGTGGCCGATAGCTCCGTGCTGGCCGCCACGATCAACGTACCGGTGGTGCTGGTGATCGAGGCCGGGCGCACACGGCGCGGCGCGGCGCAGGAGGCCAGGGAGCAATTCGCCAACCTGAACATCGACGTTAAGGGCGTGGTCCTTAATGCCATCAAACCCAACGCGCCGGGTTACGGCTACGGCTATGGGGGATACTACTACTACTATTCTAGCGCCGACAGCAAGGCGCCGGCAGCGGCAGGCAGGCGACGGGGGCGCGCGAACAAGGCCGCCGATGTGCAGAAGCAATAGCGCCGCACGCAAACATGCCACTGAGCAACATTTGCATTTTCATACGTTGCCCATTCGCCGCCCGGCGCATGCAGACATACACTGTTCCGGCAGGTAGGGATGTTAAGACATGCACCCCAGGCTAGCGTAAGCTACGCCGCACCGTTGACAGCCTAAGCTGGCGAACCGGTCGGAGGGGCCGGCAGCGCCGGGGTGGACGGTGGTGGTTTCTGTTGGTCGTGGTGATCGTAACCGGTAGAAAGTGGTATCGTGATGAGAAAGCTGCCCGTTCCTGACGCTCCCCAGGTATACCATCTCCGGCGCGTGCTGGCCTGGATCGCGGTGGATAGCGCCGTGATCCTGGCTGCCTTCACCACCGCCTTCCTGGCGCGCGCCATCACCGCCCCGCTGGATTACAGCCGGGGCATCGCTTTTATCGGTTTCGTCCTCATTCTCACCCTCGTGCTGTTGAGCGCGTTCGGCGCCTATCGCCGCCTGTGGTCGCAGACCAGCGGCAATGACGCGGCGGTGCTTGTGTACGCCATCGTTGTTCAGACAGCACTGACGATCCTGATCGACCTGTCCCTCACGCCGCGCCCGCTGCCCTTGAGCGTGGTGCTGTTGGGCAGCGCCCTGTCGCTCAGCGGGCTGGTGGCCGTGCGCTTCCGTTCCCGGCTGATCAGCGGCGTTCAGTGGCGCTGGCAGGCCGTCTGGCGGCGCGAGTTCCCGCCCCGGCAGACGCGCGTGCTGATCGTCGGGGCCGGTCAGGCAGGGCGCTCCCTGGCCTGGCAGATGCGGCGCAGCTTTCCCGACGGCACGCGCTACCACGTGGTCGGCTTCGTGGACGACAACCCGCAAAAGCGCGGCCTGTATATCGAAGGCGCGCGGGTGCTGGGCGACCGCACCGCCATCCCCCATCTGGTGGACCGGCACGGCGTGGACCTGATCGCGGTGGCGATCCACCACATTTCCGGCCCAGACTTCCGTGACATCCTCACCTATTGCGAAAACACCCCCGCGCGGATCAAGGTCGTGCCCAGCGTGTACGCCCTGATCAACGATGAACGCAGCAGCCCGCCGCTGCGCGACGTGCAGCCGGAGGATTTTTTGGGCCGCCAGCCCATTGGCCGCCATGCCGGCGTGGACCTGAGTCCGGTCACGGGCAAAGCGATCCTGGTGACGGGCGCCGCCGGCTCCATCGGCTCAGAACTATGCCGCCAGCTGATCGCTTATGCCCCTACGCGCCTGATCCTGCTGGACAACAACGAATCCGGCCTGCACGATCTGCTAAACGAACTCCAAGACAGCGCCCCCCCAGGGATGCTGGCGCCGGTGCTGGGCGACGTGACCCATCGCGCCTCGCTGCTGACCGTCTTCGCCCGCTACCGCCCTCAGGTGGTGTTCCATGCCGCCGCCTACAAGCATGTGCCCATGCTGGAACTGTTCCCCAGCGAGGCCGTGCGGGTCAACATCGGCGGCACACTCAGCGTGGCGGAACTGGCGCGCGACTACCGGGCGGAGCGGTTCGTGCTGATCTCCACCGACAAGGCGGTAAACCCGACCAGCGCGATGGGCATCAGCAAGCGCATCTGCGAACTGATGATGCATTCCCTGGCCGCACAGCCGGGCCAGCGCACGCTGTTCACGTCGGTGCGCTTCGGCAACGTGCTGGGCAGCCGGGGCAGCGTCGTGCCGACCTTCAACCGCCAGATCGATGCCGGCGGTCCGGTGACAATCACCGACCCGCAGATGACACGCTACTTCATGACCATCCCCGAAGCGGTGAACCTGGTCATTCACGCTGCCTGCCTGACCAAAGGCGACGACCTGTTTATGCTGCGCATGGGCGAAGTAGTGCGCATCGTCGAACTGGCCGAGCGCATGATTCGGATGCGCGGGCTGCGGCCCTACACCGACATCCCGATTGTCTTCACGGGCATCCGCCCCGGCGAAAAGATGCACGAGGAACTGCACGACAACCTGGAAACGCCGGTCGAGACGGTTCATCCCGGCATCATCCAACTGGTCAACCGCGATGATAGCTTTAAAACGGCGGATTTCATCGACCAGTTGAAGGCGCTGTTAGACGCCAGCCGCCCCGACTACAAGGCCGATACGCTGGACCGCTTCTTCGTCATCGCGCGGGCACGGCAACACCGCCCTAACCGGGAACACATCGCCGCGCCGACCGCACCTGTAGCAGCGGCAGGGTGTTAAAATCGTTCCCATGTCTCACCACGAATCCGACCCCATGCTTCTGCCCGATCCCACCCGCCCGCAGCCGTTGGAACGGCGGCGACGGCGGCATCGCGGCCCGCGTATCCTGCGGCGGCTGCGGCGCTTCGTCGGACACGTTCACTGGCTGCCGCTGTTGATCTTCGTGGCGTCGCTGGCGGCGGTGGCGGTGGTCGGCAGCCTGGTGCTCGCCACCGACGCCAATAACCGCGTCCAGGCGGCCTGGGCCAGTCTCAGCCGCGTACTGAACACCCTCAGCAGCCGCCCCAGCACCGAATTGACCTTCACCGACTTTGAGCGCCTGCAACTCAGCGTGGACGAACTAATCGGGACGCTCAACGGCGTGGAACGGCAGGTGGGCTTTGTGCGCCCGGTCGCTGCGCTCCACGCCGACCTGGCAACACGCTTCGCCCTGCTGGACATCGGGCAGGACCTGGCCCTGGCTGCCGGAGATACCCTGCGCGGGTTGCAGCCGACACTGTTCTTTCTGACCTCCGGCGAAGCGGAGGCCAGCGTGGTCGCGCAGGTCTCTTCAGGCGAGCGGGTGGTAGAACTGCTGCGCCTGGGGCGAGGATTGTCGCTCAGCGCCGCCGATCACCTAACCGCCGCCCGCGCCGCCCTGGACGCCCTCGACCGCGCGGCCATCTCCACCGACCTGCTGCTGACCGTCGAGGGCATGGACGCTTATCTGCGCCAGCTTGAGGAGATCAACGTCATCCTGTTGGCCGCGCCGGACCTGCTGACGATGGCGCTGGGCCTGGACGCGCCGCGCAGCTACCTCGTGTTGGCCCAAAACAGCGACGAACTGCGCCCCTCCGGCGGCTACATCAGCACATTCGGCTGGCTGACCGTGCGCAACGCGCGCATCACCGCCTACGACTACAGCCCGACCACGCCCACCAGTCCCAACCCGCCGCCCGCCGAATACGCGGAGCAACTCGACATCCCAGGCTGGTGGATTCACTTTGGGCAGCCCATCTACGCCGCCTGGGATGGGAGCTGGTACGCCGACTTCCCTTCGACGGCGGCCATGGCGGCCTGGTTCTATAACGGCGGTGGCAACCCGCAGGCGCCCGTCGATGGCGTGATCGCCATCGACCTGGCAGGCTTCGAGATGATCTTACAGGCGCTCGGCAGCGTGGCCGTGCCCGGCTACGACGCCATTGTGACGCCGGAGAACTTCCGTCAGATGGTCTACGCCATCCGCGCCGAGGGCGAAGGCGACCTGCCGCACAAACGCTTTCTGGCGGCGCTGTACCGGCAAATCCTGGCCGACTGGCAGGCGGCAGGCCGCGAGCGCGGCGCACAACTGCTCGGCGCAACCCTGCGCGCCCTGCGCGAAAAGCACATGCTGCTCTACTTCGCCGATGACGCGCTCAACCGGGCGGTAGACCTGCTCGGCTGGTCGGGTCGCCAGACCGCCCCCGCCGGACACGACTACCTGATGGCAGCGGACGCCAACCTGGGCAACAAGTCCAACCGCTCGATCACGCGCCAGATCACTTACGATGTGGAGATCGAACCAGACGGGGCGCTTCACAGCCGCGTCACCCTGACTTATGACTATCCGGCCCAAAACGACCCGGCAGTGCAGCCGGCGCACTATAACGACATCGATTACCACAACCTGCTGCAGGTCTTCGTCCCGCCGGGCAGCACGCTGGTCGAAACCAGCGAAGGGGCCGTCCTGCCGCAGAGCGTAACGGGTGAAAACCACACGTTGTTCGTCGCGCTCACCGAGGTGGCCTACAACAGCGGGGGGCGCTTCCAGTTCTCCTACACCACGCCGCCGCTGATCGAGGCGTTCGGCCCCTATCGGCGCTACCGCCTGCTGCTGCAAAAACAGCCCGGCACGTTCGGCGATGCAGTCAGCGTCCAGGTGGCCCTGCCGCCCGACGCGCGCACCGTGTCGGCGTCGCCCGCGCCGGTTGCCAGCTACGCCCTGGAACGCCCGATCCTGGAGTTCCGCGTGGCGCTGGGCACGGATCAGTGGATCGAGGTGATCTACACCGAATAAGCCAGTCCCCGGCGCTGTTCCCTCAGGCCGGCTGCGCAGCCAGGGAGCTTTCGGCGCCACGTTCTTTGGCCGTGTAGAGGCCCACCAGCCCCAGCACGGCCAGCCCCGCCCAGAACAGAAACGGCACGCCCGGCGCGATGCTCGCCAAGCTGTTGCCCAGCGGTGGCGCCAGCAGGTTGCCCACACCCGAAAAGATCATCACAAAGCCGGTGGCCGTGCCCGCATAGGTCGCCCCAACCCCTTCAGATTCAAGGATCATGGTCATGAAGACCGCCATAAAGCCGTCGCGCACCATCCCCGCCATACTGACCGCCACCCAGACCAGCGCGCCATCGGCAACAGCCAACAGCCCCACCCCGGCGGCGATCAACAGCGCCGCCGGGAGCAGCACCTTTTTACGCGAACCGAGTCGGTCGGACCCCAACGCGATAGGGACAACGCAGATCATGCTGACCAGGTGAAAAGCCGACGCGGCCCCGTCGGCGCTCGCTGCCGCCCAGCCCAACCCGCGTAAGTGCAGCGGCAGATAGCCCAACATCCCCTGGATGCAACCGCCGATGCCCAAAATCGCCAGACCAAGCCACCACAGCTTGCGGATTCCGGCCACGTAGACGATGGCCTGGCGCATCGAGAGCGGGCCTGCCGCGCCGGGCGAAGCGAGAGCAACCGGCGCGGGCCGCGTGAAATACCAGGGCACGCACAGGGTCATGGCAATGGCCCCGTAGAGCAGCAGCACGTTGCGCCAGCCGCCCAGCAACGGCGACAACACGGTGGCGCTGATCATCGCCCCCAGCATGAACCCCAGCGCCATGCCCATCGAGATGACGCCGCTCGCCAGCCCCAACTGCCGCCGTGGAAACCAGAGTCCGACGGTCTTAAAGCCGTTCATCGAGATCGCGGGGGTCAGGAAGCCAAACACGAACATCGCCAGCGCCAGCGTGACAAAATCACCGGATAGCCCCCGCAGCCCACCGGACAGCCCGACCAGCAAACAGGCCAGCGTCAGCACACGTTTGGGGCCGAAACGGTCGCCGAGGGCGCCCGCGAACAGGATAGTCACGATGCCGGGCAAGGCCCCGATGCTCCAGATCAGGCCGACCTGCACTAGGTCCAAGCGCAGGTCCGCAGCGATCTCGTCAAACAGCACCGACAGGCACATCGACGGGGCAGCCACGCACAGGGCGTTGGTCAGCGCCGTCAGGATCAGAATGTACCAGCGGTAGGGTGTTTCACGGCGCACGTCGTCAATCATGTGGATCGCCTTCAGCCTCCGGGCCAAAACGGAACGTCGCCGCCTGCCCGGCTTCGAGGACCGCCTCCCCACCAGGGTGATGCACCGGGACCGGGCCGCCGTCCGCCTCCAGCGTGACGGCCTGCCCGTCGCAAGCGAAGCGGACACGCTGTCCGCGCCAGTAAAAGGCAAAGCGGACCGCACGCCAGCCTTCTGGCAGCGTGGGCCAGCCGCACAGGTGCACGCCGTCGTCGCGCAGGTCCAGCCTGCAAAAGCCATGCACCACCGCCAGCCACGCCCCGCCCATCGCCGCCGTGTGCACCCCGAAGTTCCAGTGCGGCCCGTTGCCGAGTAGGTCCATCATGGCCGTGTGCAGAAAATAGCGATAGGCCCAGTCCGTCTTGCCGATCTGGGCCGCCACCAGCGCGTAGGCCATCGGGCTGAGGCTGGAATCATGCGCGGTGCGCGGCTCGTAGTACTCCCAATTGGCGCGCTGGACTTCCGGCGGATAGGCGTCACGCAGCAGGTAGAGCAGCAGCACCACGTCGGCCTGCTTGATCGCCTGGGTGGTCTGAAACGGTCCCAGCGGCCCGCCGGGATGCAGGTCCGGGTGCAGCAGCCGCGCCTTCACCACGTCCGGCGGCGCATCTTCCAGGCCAAAGTAGCCGTCGAACTGCGCGATCAGCCCGGTGGCCGGGTCGGGTTCGGGCACATACAGGCCCTGCGCGATGGTCAACCAGCCGGCGAACTCCTCCTCTTCGAGATCGATCTGCGCCAACACGCGCTCGTAAGCTGCCCGGTTGCCTTCGCGGATGCGCACCAGCGCCCGCAGCGCCGTTTGCAGCGTCCAGCGGGCCATGGCGTTGGTGTAGGCGTTGTTGTCCACGCGCTCGTGATATTCATCCGGGCCGAGCACGGTGCAGATTTCGTAACGCTGGCGCTCCCGGTCGTAGACCACGCGCGCGGCGAAGAAGCGCGCCACCTCGCAGATGATCTCCAGGCCGTAATCGGCCAGGAACGCCTCGTCGCCCGTCGCCTGCACGTACTGCCACACGGCATAAGCCACGTCTGCCGAGATGTGAATCTGCTCGTCGGCGAAATAGCTGCGGATTTTCTCGCCCGTCAGGGGATGGTCGAACACGTACAGGGCGCAGGTTTCATCGCCTGTCTCCTGGCTCTGCCAGGCGTAGTACGCGCCCCGGAAGCCCAATCCTTCTGCCTTGCGCCGCGCGCCGTCCAGGGTGTGATAGCGATAGGCCAGGCTGCAACGGGCGTACTTCGGCTGCGTGTAGGTGAAAAACGGCAGCACGTACACATCGCAGTCCCAAAAGATCGATCCCCAGTAATCCTGCCCTTGCAAGCCACGCGCCGATACGCTGACATATTCCGAATGCGGCGCGTTCGCCAGCAGGTGAAACAGGCAGAAGCGCAGCGCCGCCTGCGCCTGGTCGTCGCCATCGATGACCACGTCTGAGTCGGCCCACAACCCCTCCCAGCGCGCGACGTGCTCGGCCCGGATGCCGTCGTAGCCTGCGCCCAACGCGCCGTCCAGTTCGGCGCGGCAGGTCTCGGCCAGGTTACCGGAGCAGAAACGGCTGTCGTACACGGCGGCGAACTTCGTCACGCTGACAACCCGACCCGGATTCAGCCGGAAGCGGCAGGCCGACTCGACGCACCGCTCCGAGGTCGAAGTGACCCACGTCGCACCCGGCACGCTCATCTCCTCGTGCACGGCGGCCACGCAGACCCGGTAGCCTTCCTGGGTGGTGACGACTTCGACCCTGCCGCCGTCCCACGCCGGGAACGCCTCGACCTGGGCGAAGTGATCGGCGGCAAAGCGGTTATTCACATCCGCGTCCACCGCCGAACGGACGACGACCTCGCACGCAGCGTCCGCCCCGATGCGCCAGCGAAGCGCACCCAGGTGCAGGCGGAGCATACTCACCAGCCGTTCGCCCTCCACCGTGACCGTCACCCCCCGCGCCGTGCGCCAGCAGAACGTCTGCCGCAGCAGGCCGCGCCGCAGGTCCAGTTCGCGGACATAGCTTTGCAGCGCGGCACTTTCCAGGGTGAGCGGTTCGCCGTCCACGGCGAGGGCCAGCGGCGTCCAGGCGGGCAGGTTGACGATCTCACGGTCGAGGATGCCGCCAGTGGGCGAGTCATACAGGCCATTGACGTAGTGCCCCACCACGCCGGGAAGCTGCGCGGAAAGCAGTTCCGCCGCGCCGCGCGAACCCATGTAGCCGTTCGCCAGGGCGAACACGGTCGCCTTGCTGACCTCGTCATCGGGCATGTACCCGGCCCGGTCGCGGATAGTCCAGCCGCCGTCCAGAAAGTCGTAGTCGTAGGGCATGAGCGCGTCCCGTTGGACAGTCCCAAAGCGTACACAGATGACACAGAAGCAGCGGATTTACACAGATTCAATCAAGTTTATATCTGTGCGAATCCGCCTTTTCTGTGTCATCCGTGTACCGTTCTATTCGTTCCGCAGCACGTTCAATGGCTTTTCGCCCGACACCGACCACGCCGTGAGCAGCGTGGCGATCAGGGTGATCAGCACGGCCAGAACCAGCATCAGCAGCATCAGGTCGGCGGGCGCGGGCAGCGTGACCAGGCCCTGCGACAGCGCAGGCACGGCAGCCAGGATCAGCGCCGTCGGCAGCAGGCTGATGATGCCGCCGGTCAGACCGACGATGCCGTTCTCGGTGAGCAACTGGCCTAACACCTGCCAGCGCCCCACCCCCACCGCCTTGAGCATGGCGATCTGCTGTCGCCGCTCCATCGTCGCCAGGGAGACCGTCGTGGCGATCAGGGCGCTGGCGGCAAACAGGCTCAACCCGGCCACCAACAGCGGCAATGCGGCAAGCTGGTTCAGCAGGCGGCTGATCATCGAGTCGAAGATGCTGATGTCGAACACGAACACGCCCGGCACGGCGGCTACCCTGGCAAGCGCCTGCGAGATCGCCGCCTGTTCCACATCCGCGATCACAATGTCGAACGGCATCCCTTCTGGACTGGGTACAGCGTTAAAGGGAACCTGCACGGCGCTGTCACCCAGGCTGAACGGGATCATGCCGCCGCCCGTGTCCGGCGCGACCACACCAATTACCTCAAAGTTCACCGTGCGGCGTGCCCCACCGCCGCCAATGGTGTAAGTGAAAGTCGAGCCGACGCCCACGCCCTGCGCGGCCAGTTCAGGGATATAGGGGATGGTGATGACCGGCTGCCCGGCGTCTGCCGGCGTCAGAAAACGTCCCGCGATCAGATGGCCGCGTGGGGGATCGCCGTAGATGGTCGTGCCGATCAACATCTCAAGCTGGGTCTGCCGCATTTCTGCCTGGGGGTCTTCCTGATCAAACAGGCGGTCGATGTCGCGGATGTCATCAATGCGCTCCAGGTCGGCGTCGAAGGCAAAACGCACATCCCGATAGCCGTTGACGCCGGGAGCATTGTCCAGCCGGCCATGCACCAGCGATGTCACCAGCGGCAGGGAGATGACGATCACGTTGCCGCCCATCGGCTGGCTGATGCTGGTGTAGAGCAGCATGTTGAGGCTGCGCGCCAGGATCAAGGTGCCGCCCAGCGCCGCCATGCCGATGATCAGCGCCAGCAGGCTGAGGGCCGTGCGGCTGCGATGCGTCGTCAGGCCGCGAATGGCGATCCGCAGACTGGCGCTGCGGAAGGCGGGCAGCCGTCCCAACAACCACACCAGCGCCCACATCAACACAAACACCACGCCCAGCAGCGCGAACACGCCTAATACCCCGGCGATGCCCGGCGTGAGAAAGGGCGGCAGGTTGGTGTCGAAGCGGTAGCTGCCGATGATCAGGTCGGCCAGCAGCCCCAGGCCCACCACCAGCAGCACCACACTGAGCAGAGTCGGCAGACAGCCCGCCCGCGCCATCGGGATGCTGCCCTGGCGCAGCACCAGGCTGGGCCGCACCCGGCCCGCCATCAGCGTGGGCAAAAAGCTGAAGAACATCGTCACCACCACGCCCAGCGCCAGCCCGATCAGCGCCGGGTCCAGATAAGGCCGCCAGGGCAGCACGACGGCAAACGCCTGCTGGCCCAGGTCGCGCGCAATGAAACTCAGCGCAAAGCCCAGCAGCACGCCGACCAGCCCGCCCAGCAGGCCGGAAACCAGGGCTTCCGCCAGAAAGACGCGCGTGATGTCGCTCCCTTGCAGGCCGAGCGTCTTGAGCACGGCGATCTCCATCGAACGGCGGTTGACCGCCACAAGCATCGTGTTCACGATGCCCACACCACCGATCACCAGCCCGACCAGGCTCAGCAGCAACACAAAGCGCGAGATCACGTCGGCAACGACCGTGTTCACTTCCAGGGTGTCCTCGGCAGTCTGGACGCGCCAGCGGCCATACGTGCCCCCTGCAAGGCGTGGCCAGTCGCGCTGGATCATCCGTTCCGCCTCCGCCTGCGAGAGGCCCTCCGGCAGCCGGAGAAAGGCATGGCTGGCAAGCGCCGCTGCCAGCCCGAACTGTGGCTGTTCGGCACGGTCCAGATAGACGAAACTAAACATCACGCTGCTGAAGTTGTCGAAGCTGCTCTCGGCAGCATCCGGCACAATCCCCACGATGGTATACAGCGTTTCTGCCGAACCGATACGCGCCTGATCGCCCACCTGCGCGCCCATCTGATTTGCTAGCCGCCGTGCAATGACGGCCTGGTTCGGCCCGCTGAACAGATCGGCCAGCAGTGCGCCGCGCGGCTCTTCGGCCCGGATAACATCGTAAAAGGGATACACGTCCGGGTCGATGAAAACGGCCAGCGCCATCGCGGGCATCCCGGCCAGGTCGTTTTCCACCACCGCCGCCTGCACCACTTCGGTGTTGAGACGATAGGTGATCTCGACGTCGTGCTGCGCGGCCCAGGCGTCGATGGCCGGCAGCGTCGCCGCCGTAAACGGCAGTTCCTCAGCCGCACTACCGAACAGGCTGAGCGCCCCGCTGGCGATCGACTGGACGCGCACGTCGCCGCGCAGGAACGCCTGCGCGTTGCTGGTGAGGGCGTCGGTGAGCATCAGGCCGAGCGTGCGCAGGGCCACGACGGTGGCAACCCCGGCGGCGATGCTGAACAGGGCGAACACGGTACGCCGCCGGTCGCGGAGCATATTACGGATGGCGTAATCGAAGGCGAAACGCAGGCGTTCAAGCATAGCAGGTTTCCCACCGGGTAACACGACACCGGGGGGAGATTTTAACGGGGGAAGGAGTGGGACGCTACCCAGAAAATGCCAGCTGCCCTCGCCCGCCGCCGAACCCCGGCGCCTCAGGCGCGCAGCCCCTCCACCAGTTCCATAATGCGCGCCATGCGCTGGCGATAGGTATGGTTGGCGTAGACGTGTTGTTGCGCCGCCGCCGCGATGCGCTGTCGCTCTTCTGGGTGGGCCAGGTAGTACGCGACCTGATCGCGCAGGTCGCGCGGATCGCGGTAGACGGCGATGGTCTCGCCCGGCGTGAACCACTGCCGCACACCGGGCAGGTCGTCGGCGATCTGGAACGCGCCCACCGCCGCTGCCTCGAACAGGCGCATGTTGCCGCCGTAGAGCATAAAGTCCCCGTGTGGGTTCACCGTGATCGTCCCGCCGCACAGCACACGCAGCATCTTTTCGCCCAGCGCCCTGCCGCGCAGATAGGGACGCAGGCTTTCCGGCACAGTGTGCACGCTCCAGATGCCCAGGTCGAATTCGCGCAGGGCTTCCAGGGCCACCACGCGGCGGCTGTACAGGTTGAGCGGCCACAGCGTCCCTACGAACGACACGTCGCAGGCGTAGGCGCGGCGCTCCTCGTCCGTCAGATCGTAGGGATGGTGGAAGTCCGGCCAGCAGGCGGCCATCGGCAGGGCTTCCATATGTCGTGCGCCGAGTTCGCGCCACTGGATGCCGTGATAGTAGTCGTTGGCGATCACCAGGTCATACAGCGGGGCGGCGGCGCGCTCGTTGGCATGGCTGAACACGATGGGCGACGTGCCGCACATGTAGACCAGCGTCGCGCCCGTCTCGGCCTTGAGACGCGCCAGCGTGTCTGGGTAGATCACCTCATTGTCGCCGGCCATCAGCAGCACATCCGGGCGAAAGCGACGGACAGCGTCCAGCAGGCGGGCATTGCGAGCGCGATAATCGGGGTTCAGGCGCGGGAAACGCTGCGACGCCCCGCGCACCAGGCGGCTGCCCGCGATCTGCGACGGGATGGGCAGCGCCGGCGCGCTGCGGTAGAAGGCTTCGACGGTATGGCCCAGTTCTTGCAGGGCACGCTGCCAGAAGTGCTGCGCCTGGCTCGGCGGGAACAGTGGCGGCGACTCGCCGGGCGGCGTGGCGGCGCGGGCGGCGGCCAGTTCGTCGGGATGGTGCAGCGGCGCGAGAATCAGGATGCGCATCGTTTATCCCCCAAACGCCCGCTGCCACAATTCCAGGATCAGCAGCCGCAGCACAAGCTGCACGTGATTTTCCCGCCGGGCAAAGTGCCGCGTCAGCAGCCCTTCCAGCGCGTCCCGCCGGAACAGCCCGCGCCCCAGCGCGCGCCCGTCCAGCAGAATTTCCTGCACACGGCCCGCCAGCGGCCCATCGAACCAGGCCAGTACCGGGCTGCCAAAGGGTTGCTTAGGCCGCTCCAACGCCCAATCGGGCACGTGCGGGCGCATGGCCTCGCGTAGCACCCACTTGTTGCCCAGCGTTTTGAGGCGCGGCGGCAGGCGAATGGCGAAATCCAGCAGCGGGCGGTCGAAAAAGGGAACGCGCAGTTCCAGCGAATGCGCCATCGTCACCTTGTCCGCCACCAGCAACCCGTCGGTGGGCAGCCAGCTCAGCGCGACGAGCGCCTGCACCACGTCCACCGGGTCGGCGCTGCCCGCCGAGGCCGCCGCCAGCACGTCGGCGAAGGCGCGCTCCTTATGCCGACTCTGTCGCCGCGCGGCGGCCAGGTCCGGGCCGTACAGGCGCGCCCGCAGCGCATCGGAAAGGGCGTAGCCTTCTGCCGAGGCCGCCCGGCGCAGGGCCTCATCGGCGGGCAGAAAGGGCATCTGCCAGCGCGGCAGGTAATGGGGCAGCGCCCCGATCACGCGCCACCGCTTGAGCGCCGGATAGAGTGGCTCCAGCGCGCCCAGCGGCCCGCCGATCCACCGCCGCCGCCATGCAGCGGGCAGGGCACGGTCCAGCCGGGCGGACGCACGCAGCAGGCGCGGCCAAGCCGCGTGCGAGGGATAGCCGCCGAACAGTTCGTCGCCGCCCGTGCCGTTGAGCACTACCCGCACATGCCGCGCGGTCACTTCGGCCAGGGCTTGCAGGCTGATGATCGAGGGGTTTTCCACCGGCTCGTCGTTGTGGTAGACGTAAGCCAGCAGCGTGCGCCACCAGTCGTCGGCGGTGATGACGTGCTCGTGATGCGTCGCGCCGAAGTGCGCCGCGATGCGCCGCGCCTGGGCCAGCTCATTGTCGCCGGTGGGGATGTCGTAGCCGACGGTGAAGGTCTCCACACTGCCCGGCTCAAGCGCGCTCATCAGCGCCAGCATCGAGGCCGAGTCCACGCCGCCGCTGAGGAACAGGCCCAGCGGCACGTCCGAGCGCAAATGGAGGCGCACCGAGTCGCGCAGCAGGTCGCGGGCGCAGGCGGCGGCCTCCGCCGGGGCGGTCGGCGTAAGCTCTGGGGCGAGCGGGTCGGTACGTGCGTCCTGCCAGCGCCAGAAGGGGCGCTCTTCCAGCGTCCCGGCGTGCGTGTCCACGATCAACACGTGCCCCGGCGTCAGGCGGCGCACGCCCCGGAACAACGTATCTGCGCCGAGCATGTAGCCGAAGCTCAGGTAGGTATCCAGCGTGTCGAGGTTCAGTTCCGCCGGAACGGCGGGATCGGCCAGGATGGCCTTGACCTCGCTGGCGAAGCGTAGCCGCCCATTCTCTGGATAGAGGTACAGCGGCTTGATGCCGATATGGTCCACTGCCAGGATCAGCCGCCCGGCGTTGCCGTCCCACAGGGCGAAGGCGTACATGCCGCGCAGGGCATCGAACATCGCCAGGCCGCGCTGCTCGTAGAGGTGCACCAGCGTCTCGGTGTCGCAGCGCGTGCGGAAGACATGTCCCTGGGCCAGCAGCGTGTCGTGCAGTTCGACGTAATTGTAGATTTCGCCGTTGAAGACGATGGCAATGCTGCCGTCTTCGTTGAAGATCGGCTGGTCGCCGCCCGCCACGTCGATGATGCTCAGGCGGCGCATCCCCAGGGAAACGCCGGGGGCGTCGAAGAAGCCGTCGCCGTCCGGCCCGCGATGGACGATGCGCGCGGTCATGGCGCGCGTCAGGGCCGGGTCGAAGGACGCGCGCCCGTGCAGGTCGATGATGCCAGCAATGCCACACATGGCGGCGAATTATAGCGCGGAATCGGGGATGATCACCTGGGGGGATGCAAACCGGCTTCGACCCACAGGCGGCGGGCGAGGACTCGACGCGCCGAGTTGATGTTCAACTTGACGACTGTCGCCCGTCCAACAGGCGTCAGACCGACCAAGCGCGTAAAATCCTCATTCCAGGCAAAAGCGGTTGCAAGGACCACAGGCGAGGCACAGGTTATCAAAACTCGCAGTTCCACCAGATGCGGTGGGCACGACGTGATCAATCTCCACTGCCCACTCTGGAATCGATGCATGACATCGTGGCCGCGCTCGACCAGCAGCGCCAGCGCCTTCGAGCGCAGGAGCATCTGACGGTCGAGCAGACAGAGCAGTTCGTTCAATTCCAGGCGCCCGGCCTGATTATACCCGATCCGGCCCACTTCGGTCTTGCCCGGCGCTACTGCCCGTGATATACTTTACCAATGACATCGTTAGTCAGGGAAACCAATGTGATCCCCTCACCCGAACCCGACGACTGCGCCACGCTGGTGCTGGAAACCGTCCCGCTGGTGATGCGCTCCGTGCGCGCTGAGATGCGCGGCAGCCGCGCCCCGGACCTGAGCGTGCCACAGTTCCGCGCGCTGAACTTCCTCTACCGCTGCCCCGGCGCGTCGCTCTCCGACGTGGCCGATCACGTCGGCATAACGCTGCCGAGCATGTCCAAGCTGGTCGAAAAGCTGGTCGCACGCGGGCTGGTCACGCGCCAGGACGACCCTGGCGACCGCCGCCGCGTGACCCTGGCCCTCACCGAGCCAGGACGGGCCGAACTGCAAGCGGCGCGGGAGGCCACCCAGGCGCGCCTGGCCCAACGGCTGGCGGCCCTCTCGCCGGAACAGCGCGCCGTCGTGGTCGAGGCCATGCGCGCGCTACGGAGCGTTTTTGCACCAGCATCAGCGGAGTGAACCGCGTAGAACGCCTGAGATCGCAAAGGTCCTTCACCGGATTTTCTTTGTGTTCCTGGCGATCGGGGCGGTGAAAAACAGAAAGGAAACGCATGTCTATCCTGGAAATCGACGCCCTGACCAAACAATTCGGCGCGCTGACCGCCGTCAACGCCCTCAACCTGACCGTCGAGGCGGGCGAGGTGTTCGGCCTGTTGGGGCCAAACGGCGCGGGCAAAAGCACCACCCTCAAGATGCTGACCACGCTGCTGCCACCCACCTCCGGCGAGGCCCGCGTGGCCGGCTTCAGCATCACGCGGCGCGCCGCCGACGTGCGCCGCAACATCGGCTATGTGCCGCAGATGCTCTCGACCGAAGGCACGCTGACCGGCTTCGAGAACCTGCTCATCTTCGCCAAGCTCTACGACCTGCCCCGGCGCGGACGCGAGGCGCGTGTGCGCGAGGCGCTGGCTTTTATGGGCCTGGCCGAAGCGGCAGATCAGCAGGTGCGCACCTATTCCGGCGGCATGATCCGGCGGCTGGAGATCGCCCAGTCGATGCTGCACAGCCCGCCGTTGCTCTTTCTAGACGAGCCGACCGTCGGCCTCGACCCGGCGGCGCGGCGGGCGGTGTGGGAGCACATGGACCGTCTGCGCGCCGAACACGGCACGACCGTCTTCCTGACCACGCACCTGATGGAGGAGGCCGACACCCTGTGCCATCGCGTGGCGATCATGCACCTGGGCAAGGTGGTCGCCATCGGCTCGCCGGCGGCGCTCAAAGAATCCATCGGCGGAAACGGCGCCACGCTGGACGATGTGTTTATCCACTATACAGGCGACAAACTGGAAGTCATCGGAGGAGGAGGTTATCGTGACGCAAAACGTGCCCGGCGCACCGCGCGCCGCCTCGGTTAACCCTGCACTGCTGCCCAACCCGGCGAATCTGTGGCGCGGCGCGGTCCGCTTCGTGAGCAAGACGCTGGTCATTGCCGAACTGGAAGCGCGCAAGCTGCGCCACGACCCGACCGAGATTTTCACCCGCGCGGTGCAGCCGGCCCTATGGCTGCTGGTGTTTGGGCAGGTCTTCACCAACATCCGCGCCATCCCGACCGGCGACCTGCGCTACATCGACTTCATGGCCCCCGGCATCCTGGCGCAGAGCATCCTGTTCATGGCGATCTTCACCGGCATCACCGTGATCTGGGAGCGCGACTTGGGGATCGTCCACAAGTTCCTGGTGACGCCCGTCCCGCGCACGGCGCTGGTGCTGGGCAAGGGGCTTTCGGCAGGCGTGCGGGCGCTTTCGCAGGTGATCATCATCTACGGCCTGGCGCTGCTGGTGGGGGTGAACCTCAACTGGAACCCGCTGGCGCTGATCGGCGTGCTGCTGGTGGCGACCCTGGGCGCGGTGATCTTTTCCACCTTCTCGTTGATCATCGGCTCACTGCTCAAGACGCGCGAAGGCATGATGGGCATCGGGCAGGTGTTGACCATGCCGCTGTTCTTCGCCAGCAACGCGATCTATCCCGTCAGCATCATGCCCGGCTGGCTCCAGGTGATCGCCTATGTGAACCCGCTATCTTACGAGGTAGATGCCCTGCGCGCCCTGATGGTCGGGCAGGCCAGCACCCTCGGCCTGGGCGTGGACCTGCTGGTGCTGCTGGCGGTCGCGTCCGTCCTGGTGATCTTGGGCGGGCGGCTGTACCCGAACGTGGTGACGTAACGGTTGTCATCCCGTTAAGAATCATCTTATAATCAGGTCAGCACACCTGCGCGGTCGAGTCGGAAGGGAAGAAAAGCCATGCCGGAGCGTCTGACCGTCTTCATCAGCAGCACGAGTAAAGACCTGGAAGAACACCGCCAGCAGGTCCGCGACGCCTGCCTGGAACTGGGTCTGTTCCCCCTGATGATGGAACACCTGGCTGCGTCTACGGCAGGCGCGGTGGAGGTGTCGTTGGGGATGGTCGATCAGGCCGACATTTACGTGGGCATTTTCGCCTACCGTTACGGTTACGTCCCCGACGGCTACGACCGCTCGATCACGCAGATGGAGTACGAGCGCGCGGTCGAGCGCAAGCTGCCCTGCCTGATCTTCGTGATGGGGCCGACGCACCTGATCCAGGCGGAGAACGTAGAAACGGGCGAGGGGGCAGTCAAGATGCAGGCCCTCAAGGAACACCTGACCAAGACCCACGTGGTCAACTTCTTCAGTTCGCCCGCCGACCTGCGCGGCCAGGCGCTCCACAGCCTCGCCGAGCAGAAAGCCAAAATGGCGCAGGCAGCCCAGGGCGGGATCACGGTCAACCAGACGGCGACCCAGGCGAAGAACGTGACCCAGATCGGCTACGTCCAGGGCCAGGTCAACATCACCCAGAACGACGACACGTGACACTCACTCCACTCGCCTAACCCAGCACTTGCGTACTGGGCAAGTGAGGCGACAGCCCTCTTGCGCGTCCTCTGTAGGGGCGCGCCCACCTATCCACCCGCCATCGGCAGCCGCCTTGTGGTCTCTGGGATAAGGGTAGCCATAGGGCGTAATCCGGCGCTACAATACACCTCCCACGCCCGTTCCGCGCGACCGAAGGAGCGCCCCTGATGTCCCCCATCTCACAGCCGAGCGGCATGAGAGCCTTCACCATCGTCTGGATCGGGCAGGTCGTGTCCCTGCTCGGTTCGGCCATGACACGCTTTGCCCTCACCATCTGGGCCTGGCAGATCACCGGGCAGGCTACCGCCCTCGCGCTGATGGCCTTTTTCTCTTTTGCGCCGGTAGTGCTGCTCAGCCCGGTGGCCGGGGCGCTGGTGGATCGCTGGAACCGCAAGCTGGTGGTGATGCTCAGCGACCTGGCGGCAGGCCTGGCGACGGTCGCCGTGCTGCTGCTCTATACCAGCGGGCAATTGCAAATCTGGCATCTCTATGCCGCTGCGCTGTTCGCCGGGGCGTTCGAGACGTTCCAGTTCCCGGCCTACTCGGCGGCCATGTCGGTGATGCTGCGTAAGGAGCAGTACGCGCGCGCCAACGGCATGATGGCCCTGGCACAGTCGGCCTCGGAGATTTTCGGGCCGCTGGCTGCCGGGGCGGCGCTGGGGGTGGTGGGCATCACGGGCATCATGACCTTCGACGTGCTCACGTTCGTGGTGGCGATCCTGGCGGTACTGGCGGTGTCGATCCCGCAGCCGGCCGTCACCGCCGCCGGGCGGGCAGGCCGGGGCAGTCTGCGCCAGGAATCGGTCTACGGCTTCCGCTACATCCTGGCGCGGCCCAGTCTGCTGGGGCTGCAACTGGCGTTCTTCATGATGAACCTGCTCGGCACGTTCGGCTTCACCGTGCTGTCGGCAATGATCCTGGCGCGCACGGGCAACGACGAGCTGGCGCTGAGCGGCGTCAACGCGGCGGCGGGCATCGGCGGCGTGATCGGCGGGCTGCTGCTGAGCGTGTGGGGCGGGCCGAAGCGCCGGGTGCACGGCGTCTTGCTCGGTATGGCCCTCTCCAGCATGGGAACGGTCTTGCTGGGTCTGGGGCGGGCGCTGCCGCTGTGGGCGGCGGGCGCGTTCGCCACCGCCTTTTTCATCCCGATCCTCAACGGCTGCAACCAGGCGATCTGGCAGGCCAAAGTCCCGCCGGATGTGCAGGGGCGCGTCTTTGCCACGCGCCGCATGATCGCGCAGATCACCGTCCCGGTCGCCATGCTGATCGCCGGGCCGCTGGCAGACTATGTGTTCGAGCCGGGACTGCTGCCGGGTGGCGCACTGGTGGGCGTCTTCGGCGGGCTGGTGGGCACGGGTGCCGGCGCGGGCATGAGCCTGATGCTGCTGCTTAGCGGCGCGCTGGGCGTCTTCGCCGGACTGGGCGGCTACGCCTTCCGCGCCGTGCGCAACGCGGAAGACATCCTGCCGGATCACGGCGTGGAGGCTGCGCCGGAAGCAGATACGGACGCCGCCGCGTCGGCGGAAGCAGCCCCCGCCCGCTGATCGGCGCTCCGGTTGCTCGCCTAATACACCCGCTCGAAGCGCCCGTCCAGCGTGACGTAGTACAGTTCCACTTCCAGATCGGGGAAGGCCGCGTGCACCTTCGCCCGCGCCGCGCGCAGGTCATCGGCGTGGCGCTGCGGAGTGCCCTCTGCGCCGTAAGCGCCGCAGTCCTCGTGGTTGACCAGGATCACCTTACTGACGCCGTGCAGCCGCCGGGAGATTTCGATCTGCGGGAAGACCGCCTCCCAGTCCTTCACCCCGCCCGCATAGCTGACCCGGTCGTAGTTGCGCGGGCCGAGCGTGTCGTTCAGCCACTTCTCGAAGAAACCCTGGAAACGGAAGTCCATACAGGTGACGGCAACCGCCGCGCAGTGATGGGCCATTGCTGCTCGCTCCTTGTGTGCACCGACGCACACGCGCCGGAATCGCGTTCGGGCCGGAATGCCCGCCGCAACAATACCGACAGGGCACGGGCCGCGCAAGGGCTGCGGCAGGCTGCGAGTGGCACGTTTGCCCTCGCCGGCGAGGTTTGTTATCATGCCTTCCCATCGCCCTCATCTCTGCGCACCATCAGGAAACGAACCATGCCCGACATGCTGGTGAAACTCTATACGCTGCCCGACCCGGCACCGTTTATCGCGCGGGCACAGGCGGCAGGCGTGACCATCCGCCGCGCCATCGCGCCAGAAAAACATGTCGTCGTGGCCTGGGTGTGGGAGAAGTTCGGCAGCGTTTGGGCCAGCGAATGCGAAGTGGCGTTCAGCAACCACCCACCTTCGTGCTTTATTGCCGTTGAGGGCGGCGATCTGATCGGTTTTGCCTGTCACGAGGCAACCTGCAAGAATTTCTTCGGCCCGACCGGCGTGTGCGAGTCGGCGCGTGGCAAGGGCATCGGCGCGGCGCTGTTGGTCGCGGCCCTGCACGACATGCGCGCCCAGGGTTACGCCTACGCCATCATCGGCGGCGTCGGCCCGGCGGACTTCTATGCCCGGACAGTCGGGGCGACGCTCATCGACGGCTCCACGCCGGGCATCTACACCGGGATGCTGCACGAAACGTAGAGCCTGCCGCGCGTGAATGAAACGGCCACGTTTCGGCCACACATTTCGCCCACCACCACCGCGTTGTGTGCTACCCTGGACTTAGCCGGGGTATTTGACCGGCCCCCTATCTCGGTATACACTGAGTTCAGCCGGGTATGTCCACCCACAAGGAGTGCGCGCCATGACGGACACCGACCAGACTCCCGCTGCTAATGTCCTACGCCAGCCGTCGATCCTGAGCCGTCTGTGGAATGGATTCGCCCACAGCGGCATTGTGCAGTTCTTCTGGGAAATCATCGTCCAGATTCTCAGCACGCTGCGTGCCATCCTGGTCCTGCTGATCCAGACGCCCGCCGTGCTGCTGCCCTCGGTGGCGCAGACCAGCTCCAAAGATGACGAGTACAACCAGGAATTGAACAAACGTCTGCGGGCGCTGGCCGATGACCTGGACCTGGATGCCCAACAGAAAAAGACCATTCAGGATAACTGGCTGGGCCAGATCGATTGGACCAACAAACGCGCCACCCGCGAGCGCAACGCCAACGAGTTGATCCGCTGGTGGCAGATCGTCCTGGGGGTGTTGATCCCGGTGTTGGTCGGCATGGACTCCAGCGAAGCGCGCACGCTCGCCAGCCTCGCCGGTATCTTCGTGGCCGTGCTGACCGCCATCTACCAGTTCCGTCGCCCAGAAGAACGCTGGCAGCATTACCGCGCCATCAACGAACGCTATCTGGCCGAGTACTGGAACTTCGTCGTCCTTTCTGAAGATGTGTACAAAGACATGGCCGACCACAAAGCGGCCTTCCAGCGGTTCAACGCCCGCATGAACGAGATCAAGCGCGAAGAGGTGAACAAGTTCTTCTCCACCGTCGTAGCGCAGCAACAGACCCAACCCGGCCAGCCGATCCAGCCGCAGGGGATGCAGGTTCAGGTGACGGATTTCCAGGGCCGCCAGGTCGAAATCCAACCCACCTCGGCCAGCGCCGCGTTCGCCATCACGCCGTCCGCCGCCAGTGGCGATACGTCGGATGCCGGCTAGAGCGCGGGATGCACGTTCGCAGGCTAAAACGATCCCAGGGACAGGCCACACGAGCCTGTCCTTTTTGCTTGCCTGCCGCCGGACTGCGTTCAAACGCCCGGTCAGCACGTGACGAATGACACCGCCGCCGCCCCCCCACCTTTCGCTAAAATGAAAATACACTGGGCAGCGTATTCGTTGAATGCAGGCTACTGACGGCTGTAAAAGGAGCTATCGATGCGCAAAGAAGTGGTGCTCGTCACGGGGGCAGCGGGGGAGATGGGCCAGGCACTCATCTTGCGCCTGGCCGACGAGGGGATCAAAAACATCCTGGGCCTGGACGTGCGCCCCATGCCCGATCATGTCCGCGCGCGCTGCCAAGCGGGGATCGTGGGAGATATTCTGGACGAAAAGCTGATCGACCGCCTGATCGCCGAATATTCTATTCCGCTGGTCTACCACCTGGCGGCACTGCTCTCGACCCGCGCCGAATTCACGCCGGAGGCCGCCCACCGCGTCAACGTCGAGGGCACGCTGCGGCTGCTTAAACTGGCCTTCGACCAATCCGGCTGGCAGGGCAGACCAGTCAAATTCATGTTCCCCAGTTCGATTGCCGTCTACGGCCTGCCGGACCTGCCGACCAAGATGCGCGTCGGGGCGGTAAAAGAGCATGAGTGGAACATGCCTACCACCATGTACGGCTGCAACAAACTCTACGGCGAACACCTGGGCCGCTACTACGCCCGGCACTACCGCCAGCTTGCCGCCGAACCGGGCGGGGCGGGCGTGGATTTCCGCGCCATCCGCTTTCCGGGGCTGATCAGCGCCTTCACCGTGCCTACCGGCGGCACCAGCGACTACGGCCCGGAGATGCTGCACCACGCCGCGCAGGACAAACCCTACGCCTGCTTCGTGCGCGAAGACACCGTGATGCCCTTCATGGCGATGCCCGACGCGATCAAGGCGCTAATCGAGCTGGAACGCGCCCCGCTCTCGCGCCTGACGACCTACGTCTACAACGTCACCAGCTTCAACCCGACAGCGGCTGCGATCCGGCGGCGCGTGCAAGATGCCTTTCCTTACGCGAAGATCACCTTTGCCCCAGATGTCAAGCGCCAGGGCATCGTGGATAGCTGGCCACTGGACCAGAACGACTCGCGCGCCCGCCAGGATTGGGGCTGGCAGCCGGATTACGACGAGGAGCGCGCCTTCGCCGAATACCTGATCCCCAACATCCGGCGCATGTACGCCTGAGGCAGGCCGCCGGGAAAACTTCGCGTAGACCCGGCGCTGACGCTAAAATCCCCCTGCTACGGGGTTGTTCACCGGAGGAAATCACCATGCGCCGCACCAAGATCGTTGCCACGCTCGGCCCGGCCAGCAGCCACCCAGAACGCCTGGCGCAACTCATCGACGCCGGGATGGACGTGGCGCGGCTGAACTTTTCGCACGGCGTCTATGCCGACCACGCCGCCAACATCGCCGCCGTGCGCGCCGCTGCCGCCGCTGCCGGGCGGCCCATCACCGTGCTGCAAGACCTGCAAGGGCCAAAGATTCGCACCGGGGCGCTGGCGAACGGCCAGGCGGTGGACCTGCTGGACGGGCAGCCTTTCACCATCACCAACCGCGACGTGATCGGCGCGGCGGAATGCGTCAGCACCACCTATGCTCCCCTGCCCGCCGAGGTCAAGCCCGGCGACCGTGTGTTGCTCTCCGACGGCCTGATCGAACTGCGCGTCCTCTCGGCTACCGCGACCGACGTGCAGTGCGAAGTGGTGCATGGCGGTGCGCTGCGCGAGCACCAGGGCATCAACCTGCCGGGCGTCCGGCTGAGCGCCGCCGCCGTGACGGACAAGGACATCGAGGACCTGCGCTTCGGCCTGGAACAAGATGTGGATATGGTGGCGATCTCGTTCGTGCGCCGCGCCGCCGACGTGCAGCAGGTCAAGGACCTGATCCGGCAGGCCGGCAAAGACACGCCCGTGATCGCCAAGATCGAGCGGCCCGAAGCGGTGGACGTGCTGCCGGACATCCTGGCCGTCGCCGACGGCGTGATGGTGGCGCGCGGCGACCTGGGCGTGGAGATGCCGCCGGAGCAGGTGCCGCTGGCGCAAAAGCAGATCATCGCGGCGGCCAACCGCTGCGCCGTGCCGGTCATCACCGCCACGCAGATGCTCGAATCGATGATCCACAACCCGCGCCCCACCCGCGCCGAGGTCAGCGACGTGGCAAACGCCATCCTCGACGGCAGCGATGCAGTGATGCTCAGCGGCGAAACGTCTATCGGGGAATACCCGGTCGAGGCCGTGCGGATGATGGCCCGCATCGCCGAGGCGGTCGAAGGGCAGGGCCGCAGCAGCGACGTGGCCGGGGCGCTGCCCTGGACGCTGCCGGAGGAACACTCGACGGCGTTTTCCATCGCGGCGGCAGTGAGCGCCATCGTCCAGACGCTGCCGGTCAAGGCGGTGTGCGTCTTCACCCAGTCTGGCAGCACGGCGCGGCTGGTCGCCAGCTATCGGCCCGACGTGCCGATCCTGGCCTTCACGCCGTTCGAACACGTCTACCGGCGGCTGGCGCTGCTGTGGGGCGTCATCCCCCAGCGGCTCGATTATGTGTTGCATCTGCGCGAATTCCAGCAAGAAGTGGAGCGCGCCCTGCTGGCGCATGGCTGCGTGCAGCCCGGCGACCTGATCGTGATCACCGGCGGTCACCCGTTGGAGCGACACGGCCCGACGAACTTCCTCAAGATTCAGTGTGTCGGGGAATGCGCATGATCTCCTCAGGTGGTGTATCATGACCGATAGTGCATGATCCCGACTGAGGAGGTCAAAAAATGGCGGGCGTGACAATTTCCGGCCTGGCAGGTTTCCCCGAAATCAACATCCGCTCCGGGCCGAACACAAGCTACCAGCGGCTGTTCAAGGCTGCCGTCGGCGTAAGCGGCCTCACCGTGCTGGACGTGCAGCCGGACGACCAGGGCCAGACGTCCGACCAGAACAACAAACTCTACCAGTGGTTCAGGCTGCGCTTTGCCGACGGCAAAGAAGGCTGGGCGCGCGACGACCTGCTGACCCTGGAAGCGGGCGACTGGAGTGCCTTCGGCTACGGTGTAGTCGCCGTCCCAACCGTCGCCTTCAGCCTGGAGCGCCAAAAGACACAGGTCACCCCGACGGGGCCGGATCGCATCCGCAAGGCCGCGTTCGCCATCACCACCACCTTCGAGGGCGGCAGCTATGCCACCTACCAGAACTACGACAAGGGCGTCGTCAGCTACGGACGCTTCCAGTTCACCCTGGCCTCCGGCAGCCTGTTCAACGTGCTGGAACGCTATCTGGCTGCCTCCAACACCTCCATCGCCGCCGACCTGCGCAGCTATCTGCCGCGCGTCCAGGCGCGGGAAGAAGCCCTGCGCAACGATGTGCGCTTTAAGGAACTGCTGATCCAGGCAGCAGGTGAACAAGCCATGAAGGACGCCCAGGACGCGGTCGCCACCGCAAAATACTGGGACGACGTGCAGGGCCTGTCCATCAAGCCACGCAATATCCAGACGGCGCTGGGCCAGGCGCTTATCTTCGACATGGCGATCAATCACGGCGCGCGCCACGACATGCTCGGCCTAGCCGAAGATGCCGTCGGCATCAAGCCGCCCAAGTCGCCCGTGCCAGACCTGGCGACCGAGAAGAAGCTCATCACCGCACTGGCCCAGATTCGCCGCGACCGCCTGTATCGGCTCGCGGACAAGAACAATTTGCCCGGCCTCAGGGTGCGTGGCGATTTCTGGGTGACGCTGACCCAGGGCGGCGACTGGGATTTGCAGGGCGACGCCAGCGGCAACCTCAACGTCAAAGGCCGTATGGTGCAGGTAAGGAATCCCTGACGGGTTGTAAGGGGGCTGTAAGGCCAGCCCGCTATAGTATGTTTAGTTGTTTGTAATGAGGCGCAGGCGTCTGCGTCCTCACCTGCCATCATAGCCCGCATCCTGACCTCAGGTTGGTGTATTTCTTTTTCTATCCCAAACGGAGTTAGTTCCTCATGGCAAATATCCCGCTCGTTGACCTGAAAGCGCAGTACCACAGCATCAAGCCCGAAATGGACGCGGCCATTGCGAATATCCTGGAAAACACCGCCTTCATCGGCGGTAAAGCCCTGACCAGCTTTGAAACGGCGTTCGCGGCCTTCCAGGGCACCAGGCGGTGTGTCGGCTGCTCGACCGGCACCAGTGCGATCTTCCTGGCACTCAAGGCGCTGGGCATCGGCCCCGGCGATGAGGTGATCGTCCCGGCGCACACCTTCATCGCCAGCGCCGAGCCGATCGTCTACGTCGGCGCGAAGCCCGTCTTTGTCGATGTCGATCCCGTGACCTACAACATCGATCCCACCAAAATCGAAGCTGCCATTACCCCCGCCACCAAAGCCATTATCCCCGTGCATCTCTACGGCCAGCTCGCCCCGATGGACGACATCATGGCGATTGCCAACCGCCACAATCTGCTCGTCATCGAGGACTCGGCCCAGGCGCACGCTGCCGAACTCAATGGCAAACGCGCCGGCGCATGGGGACGCATCGCCTGCTTCAGCTTCTACCCCGGCAAGAACCTGGGCGCCTATGGCGACGGCGGCGCGATCTGCACCAACGACGACGCCCTGGCCGACCTGATCCTCAAGCTGCGCGATCACGGCAGCGTGGTCAAGTACCAGCACGACATCGTGGGCTACTGCGACCGGCTGGACGGCCTGCAGGCCGCCGTGTTGGGCGTCAAGCTGCCGCACCTGGAAGACTGGACCGAAGCCCGTCGCCGGGCAGCAGCACGCTACAATGAGCTGCTGCGCGACATCCCCGGCGTGGTAACTCCGGTCGAAGGGCCGGGCTTCCGCCACGTGTACCACATCTACTGCATCCGCGTGCCCGGCAACCGGGACACCGTGCTCAAGGAACTCCAGGCGCGCGGCATCGGCGCGGGCATTCACTACCCGGTCCCACTGCATCTGCAACCCGCCTTCGCCTACCTGGGCTACCAGCGCGGGGCCTTCCCCTGCGCCGAAGAGATCACCGCCTCGATCATCAGTCTGCCGATCTACGCCGAACTGACCGAGGAGCAGATGGTCCAGGTCGCCAGCACCCTGCGGGAAGTGATCCACAACCAGCAGCACTGACCAGCAGCTGCCATCCGTCGCTGACTGGCCGGGGTGGGTCTACGCAGACCCGCCCCGGTGTTTTCCCCACCCCACGCCCCCTAACCGAAAATAAACGAGCTTGAAACCACCCTATAATCGGTGAGATTTTTTCACATTTTTTTCACATTTGTTGTAATAACCTGCAAGTATAATGGGGCGCATGATGAAACGAGAAAGGAACGTCAATGCAACCCCAACGCATCAAGGTTGTGTTTATCACCTTTATCCTGGCTGTTTTCGTTCTCCCGACCGGTCTGATCTGGGCCGACGGTGGCCCCGAAGCTGTTCCTTCTGAAACGCCTCCTCCGCTCGAACCGACTGCCGAGGCGACGGTTGGAGTAACCCTTGAACCTACCGTCGAGGCGACCGCAGCCGCCGAAGAACCGACCATTGAAGCAACGGTTGAGGCAACTCTCGCAGCGACTGAAGCCGCCGAAGAACCCACCGCCGAGGCGACGGCTGAGGTGATTCTCGATGCAAACGCCGAACTTACCCCTGAAGCGACGGCTGAGACAACTCCTGAAGCGACCGCCGAACCCACCGTCGAAGCAGCGGCGGAAGCGCCCGCCTCCGAAGCCTCCATCGCCGAGATTGTCGCCGCCGCCGCCGAAGCGGACATCACGCTGGCCGTCGTGGACGCGGACGGCGAGATCGCGCCCCTGGTGACGGAGGCGGCAGCGGAGGCGCTCTCCGGCGGCGACCCGTACTTCGAGAACCCGCCGGGGTCGGGCAACTGGTTCGGCTACACCACCACCACCTGCCCGAACCCGCCCGTCGCCCCGGCCAACTGCACCGTTGTGGTCGCCAACGCCGTCCAGAGCGCCGTCAACGCCGCGCCGGACGGGACGACGATCTACATCGCCGCCGGGAGCTACACCGAGCAGGTGGTCATCGTCGGCAGGAACAACCTCACGCTGCAAGGGCTGCCCGGCGCGGAGATTCATTCGCCCGTCACGCTGCCGCAGTTCTTCACCGTCAGCGGGAATCCGATCCGCCCGGTGGTGCTGGTCAACGGATCGTCGAACATCGTCATCCAGAACCTGGTCATCGCCGGCGACGGCCAGGGCAACGGCGATTACCGCTTCGTCGGCGTCGGCTACAATAACTCCAGCGGCACCATCGACGGCAACACCATCACCGGCATCCGCGAGACGCCCCTCAGCGGCACACAGCATGGCGTCGGCGTCTACGTCTGGAACGGCGACGGCGTGGCGCGCACGGTCAACATCACCGATAACGTTATCAGCGATTACCAGAAAAACGGCATCGCCGCCTCCGGCAACGGCCTGACGGTTAACATCGACGGCAACACGGTCACGGGGGCCGGGCCGCTGGGCACGGGTCTGCCCGCCCAGAATGGCATCCAGGTCTCCTTCGGCGCGACGGGCAGCGTCACCAACAACACCGTGACGGGCAACTATTACACCAACCCCGCCTGGGGCGCCTCCGGCATCCTGATCTACAACACCAGCGGCGTGGTCGTCGTCGCCGACAACGATGTGAGCGACAACAACGTCGGACTGAACGTGGTCAGCAACGGCGCAGGCCAGACCGCACAGGTGGACAGCAGCGGCAACACCTTCAGTGGCAACGATTGGGGCGCGTCGGTCGCGTCTTACACCAACGCAGGCACGGCCAACGCCACGTTCGACGGCGAGACCTTCACGGGCAACGACGTGGGCCTCTACACCGACAACCCCGCCACCACCGTCCACAACAGCGCCTTCACAGGCAACACCACCGCCGTCGAGCACGACACTGCCGCCTGGGGTCTGCCCGGCAACGTAGACGCCACCGGCAACTGGTGGGGCGCTCCCGGCGGGCCATACCATCCCACGCTCAACCCCACCGGCATAGGCGACGAGGTCTCCGACCGGGTCGATTTCGACCCCTGGCTGACCGGCGTCCCTGCCGCCGCTGCCGCGCCGCCGCCGTCATATTACCTCCCGGTGCCGATGGGCCGCCTGAACCCGGATGACGGCGCGGTTCACGCGGTGTATGTGCCCCCGGCGCTGTACGACGACGGCATCCGCGTGTTCTACCGCGACACGCCCGAACGGCTGGCGCACCTCGTCCCGGCGGCCCCGCAGGGCTACCGCTACGCCTACCAGCCGGATCAGCGGAGCTACTTCGACTTCTTCGGCTTCCGCTACGGCTGGAGCCTGGGCACGTACCGCGAGCCGGTGACGGTCTGCTTTGCGGCGGCAGACGAACCCGGCACGCAGGTGCTGGCGCTCTATAGCGGCACCCCGCGCACCTGGACGATCCTGCCGTCGTTTGTCTCGTCGGGGGCGGCGGGCGAACCCCTGATCTGCGCGCCGACGGCGCAGTTGGGCGGCATCGCCCTGCTGCTCGCCCCCCTCGCGGCGGCGGAGTAAGCTGCTGCATCCGGCAGGGGTATGTCCTGACGCGCCCTTCAGGTCGCCCCGGAGTGAACTCCGGGGCTGAAGAAATCAAGCCCTCCGGGCTAATCCTGTCTCAGCTCGGAGAGCTTACTCTTCGTAGCCGGGGACTTCAGTCCCCGGCAGGCTTCTATCCCTCATTTCCCCTCCCCACCTGCGCGCCAGAGAGGTTTATTTCCCCCGCACCAGATCGCGCAGCAGGGCGAAGGCGCGCGCCGTCTCCCGCTGAAAGGAGGCCGCGTCCAATGCCCCGGCGTGCGCCGCCAGGTCGTCCGGCGACAGCTTGAAGAACGGCAGCGCGTCGCGGTCGCGGGCGGTCTGCTGGGCCGGGGTCAGGCTGGCCGGGTCGTGCGCCATCACGATCTGGCGCGCCTGAGCCTGCTGCTCCGGCGTGGCCCGGTCGTCCAGGTGAACCACCACGCTGCCGCGCGCAAAGCTCAGGCCGAAGCAGACCTCGCCCAGCGCCGCCTTGAGGTCGGCGTGCAGCCGGTCCGGGTTGACCGCCGCCTTTGCGATGTCCAGGTCGATCATAGGGGTCTCCTTTTTGCGTCTCCTGCCGCTGATCGCTTGCCTCGCGCGGCTGTCTCACAGTTCGATCACGCCCAGGTGCACCGGGCAGCCGCTGTCGCTCTGGAGATAGCCCGTCCCCACGCTGACCCGCCATTGCAGCTTGAAGGTGTGCGTCCCCGCCGCCAGCCCCGTCGCCAGGATCGTGAAGGCCAGCGCCTTCTCGCTGAGCGCCACATCGAACTTCGGGCTGATCACCCCACCCGTGTGCGCCGCAGCCAGCCGCGCGCCGTCCACCGCCACGTCGAGCGGCAGGTACGCCCCCGTGTTGCCGACGTAGCCGATGGCGCTGACCATGACCAGCACCGGCCCGCCGTTTGTCGTGATCGTCGCGGCCAGGTTGGTCGCGTCCACGTCCACGAAGGCCGTGCTGGTGGTGCTGTACGCGCCGCCGTTGTTGCGCAGGAGGCGCTGCTTGTTGGGGTCGAGCAGGTACTCGATGTTGCCGCGCAGGGCGTCCATGTCCGCTTCCGTCACCAGATCGCCCGTGCTCAGGTTGTTCATCATCGTCCAGGTCGGCATGTGGACCTCCTTGATGCAAATCATCGGTCGGGACACGGCATGTCGTGCCCTGAACTAATATGCAATGCGTGTAGTTGCGCCCAACTCCCCCGCGCCCGCGACTCCCAACCGCCAGAAGGCGATGGGCGAGGCCGGGCGCAGCACCCACATGACCTCGTGAACCGCACCGCCGCGCTCCAGGCGATGCTGCTCCCCGATGATGTGGTAGTCGCGGGCGTGGCCGCTGTGCGCGTCGCTGAGCGCGATCCGGCTGCCGACGGTCAGGCTGAGGATGTCCGCCAGCCGTTCCACGCCGCTCACGGTGATCCGCTCCACCTGGCCGCGCGACGCGCTGCCCAACAGCACCACAAAGCGCGCCAGCCGGTCGGCTTCCTCCGGATCGGCAAGCAGCGGCAGGTCCAGGCCCAGCGTGCGCCGCCCGTAATCGGCGACGCTCAGGCCGTCCTCGGCTTCCACGTCCAGCGCGCCCCGGTCCGCCAGCCTGATCCCGCGCACCTGCGCCCCGGCCAGGATGTAGATGGTGCGCGCCGCGCCGCTGGCGAACGTCACCGCCGCGCTGCTGGCGGCGGCGACCAGGCTCGCCGTGACCGCACTCGTGTAGTCCTGCCCGCTCCCGTCCGGCGCGGTGTTGGCGTGGAAGTCCGTCCCCGCGACGGGCACGATGGCGTTCAGCCCGCCGACGGGCGCGCCGGACTCATCGGCGAAGCGGGCGCGCACGGTGCGCGTCTGACCCGGCAGCAGTTCCAGCGGGGTTTGCAGCGTCCACAGCGCCTCCGGCGCAGCGCCCACCTCGCGTGGATGGCAGGTAATGACGGCGTGATTGACCATGCCCGCCCCGCCCGCGCTCACTGCAAAGGCCGCGTTGCGCTCATCGAAAGCCGCCGCGACGGTCACAGCCTTGAGCAGATGGTGGCGGTTCCAGAAGATCAACCGCCCCGCGCGGTCCACGAAGCACAGCCCGCGCTCGGCCTCGCTCACGGCGCGGATGGCCGTCCACGCGCTCACGCCTTCGGCCCAGTTGTCGCCCACGTAAGGGAAGCGGCTCACGCCCGCCTCCAGGTCGCGGTAGAAGCTCACGTCCGCCAGCCGCGTGTTCCCCCCCAGGCGCGCCCGCCCCAGCACCCAATAGCCGGATAGCGCGGGCGGGTAAGCTACCTGGCGCAACGCCGCGTCGATCACGGCGTCGGCGGTCTGATCCGTCTCCGGCGGCAAAAAGACCTCTGCCCGCCGGAGCAACGCCTCCACGCCGCCAAGGCGCAGCACGGTGGTTCCATCTGGGCGCGGGGCAAACGACTCGGTCCAGCCGGTGAACAGGGTTTGCGTCGCACCACCGAACGTGGCCGTGAGGCGCGCCTTGCGCTGCGGCGTGAGCAGGCCATAGAGCGGCCCGGCGGCGTTCTCCGGCGCGTAATGGCCCGCGCCATCGCGCAGGATCGCCTCGGCCCACGACGGCGCAGCCACCGCCGCGTCAGGATCGTCCAGGCCCAGCGCCCAGCGCATGGCGATCACGGCGCGGCCCAGGTCTTCCTCCGGCTGGTCGAAGTCGCCGTCGTCGTCCCAGTCGATCTGAAGGGTGTAGCGTGCGTTCGGCATACGCGCCTCCGCGAGTTGAAAGTTTTGAGTGCTCAGTTGTAAGTTCTGAGTTTGGTACGCCGGGAGCCAACTCAAAACTCAGAACTTAAACTTGTAAACTACTCAGGCGGCGCGCACGCGGCGGAACGGCGCGGCCAGCGTGCGCACGTCCGGCGGCAGGTCCGGGGGATAGAGCCAGTCCGCCCCGGCCCCGATGGCGGCGTCCACCTGCTGGTACAGCCACGTCGCCCAGCGCAGGCACAACGCCTGCACGTCTTGCGGCGGCGTGTAGACGTACATGGCCGTCCCCTGCGCATGGCTGGCGGCAGTTGTGCCGCGCACGCCCCGGATCACGCTCACGGTGTTGGCCGTCGCGTTCACCGCGATCACGTGCAGGTATTCGTTTTCGATCTTCAGGAGCTGCCCCACCTGAAAACGCGGCGTCAGTCCCGCCGCGTCGGCCCCGTCGGCGTCGCTCACGGTGATCGTCGCCGCGCCCGCGCCGAGGGGATTGTTCTGCACGGCGTCGGCGCTATCTCGCCACGCCTCAGACCAGGCGTCGTGCCAGCCCCACACGCCCGTCACCTGGATAGCCTGCTCGCGCATCGACTCGAAATTGAACGTGACCCCGCCCATCACGTCGAGCGCGATGGCGTGCTTGGGGCCATCGCCGGTCGGCAGCAGGATCGCGTCGTCCACGTCGATGCTGCTGCCGTCGCCGTTGACCAGCGCGATCAGTTCCAGCAGGTCGATGTCCAGGTTCAGGCGGTAAGGCGTCAGGTAGTCGTAGCGGCGCGTCTGCACGGTGGGCGCAAAGCGCCGCGCGGTGTAACGTTCGATCTGCGCAGTGGCCTGGCGCAACGCCGCCAGTAGCCGCCCGTCGTCGGACGTGTCGGCGGCGGGGACGCCCAGCCGTTCGCGCAGTTGGGGGAGTGTCGCGTAAGTGATCATGGTGAACCTCATGCATTTTCCTGTAGGGGCACGCCATGGCGTGTCCCTACACATCTTTTGGGCGGATGGTTTCGCTGGCCGCTCGCCGCTACACGCTGATGTTGTACACCGCCGCCGACACGTCCGAATCCAGCCGCGCCAGCGCCAGCCGGACCGTCGCGGTCATCTGGTAGGCGTCGTAGTACGGCAGGTAGTCCACCGACACGGCGATGCGCCGCCGGTAGCCGACGATCCAGCCGGGGCGATAGACGCACACGGCCTGCCCCTTGTTGTTCGTCCCGGCGATGGTGATCTTGCCGTCGGCGTCGGTCAGCGGCATGGCGGCGCTCACCAGCACCGGGATACCGTCCACCGCGCCGATCTGCCCGGTGAGGGCAGTGGCCTGCGGCCCGGCCTTGTCCATCGTCAGGAACTGTTCCAGCGCCAGCAGCTTCGCGTAAGTCCCGCCATCCACGATCCAGGCCAGGTTGCGGGGATTCACACTGTACTTGTGCGCCATGCTAAAGCGCGCATTGCGCAGGTCGGTCAGGTCGAAGGTGGTCGAGCCGTCCACCGCGTTGGTGGTCGTCGTCACCAGCGGCAGCTTGCGCAGCCCATCGAAAGCCAGGTACGTCGCGCCAGAAGGCGGGGCGGCATTGTCGCTGTTGACGTTGCCCGTGCTGCCCGTCTCGGTGTCGCCGTTAAGGATGGCCGAGTCGATGGCGTCGGCCAGGGCGCGCATGGCCTGCTCGCGGTACATCGCCAGCACCGGCGTCAGTGAGTCCTCGGCCAGTTCCGCGCTGAAGCCCACCCGCAGCGCCAGCTTCTTCGCGGCCAGCGTCACCTTGCCGGACCCGATCTTGCTGTCGGGGATGGCGCTGCCGCTGCCCGCCAGGGTCAGGTCGGATTCGTCTGCCGTCTCCGGCACGAAGTAGACCGTCGGGTCGGCGCCTTCGATGGGCAGTTCGTAGGGGTTGGAGGGCATCTCGACGGCGCGGAACAGCGGCAGGATGACGTTCTCCAGCCGGGCCTGCCGCCACAACTCGGCGCTCCACAGGTCTGGCACCCACTCGTCGCCAAAGCCCACCTGCGTGCTGTAGCTCAACTCGTCGGCCTTGATCGCGCTCAGCCCGGCGCGGCTGACCTTGTGGGCCAGCGCGTTGGCAAACGACTCGCTGACGCCCCGGAAGCCCTTCGCCGCGCGCAGCACGACATAGCCGTGCGCCAGGTCCAGGGCGCTCAGGGCATCGTAGGGGCTGCCGACGACGATGCGCGGCAGGCCCGCTTTCACCGCCTCGGCGGGATCGCCCACCGGCAGCCGCTTGACCGGGCCGGACGCGGCGGGCGTCATGTCTTCGCGGACGTTTTCACGGTCCATCGTGTGTGCTCCTTTAGTTGTTGGTATCTGCCGGAGTGACGGCGGCTTGAAGCCACCGCTACGGTACGTCTCATCCACGCCCCTTTCCCGCAGGTAAGGAGGGGTGACGAGGAAAGATGGCGCTCGCTGCTCGCCGCTCGCCGCCCGCAGCTTTTCCACGTCCAGCCCCAGCGCCTCGTATGCGCTCTTGATCGCCTGGACGGTGGTGCGGCGCGGTTCGGCGGGGGTCGGGGTCAGGCTCCCCTCGACGATGGGCCAGCGTTTGATCTGCCCGTCGGGATCGACCTCGACCAGGTGCGGCAAACTGCCAGAACTCCAGGCCAGCGCGCCCCGCTCGACCAGGTCGCGCACGGCGCGCACGTAGCGCCGCCGCAGGTCGAGCTGCGCCTCGGCCCACAGGCCGGTCGCGTCGGGAACCAGGGTGTCGATCACCCCGATCAGCGCGGCCTTGAGCGCGCCGTCCAGCCCGTGATGGTAGAGGACCGGGCGGCGCTCGAACCAGTCCAGGGCCAGATCGGTCTGCGGCGTGAAGTACTCGCCGTGCAGGTCGGTCTGAGCCGGCCCGCCCCACACCACAAGATACCCGCCGACGCGATCCGCCCCTAACGCCTTGACGGCGATGCGATTATCCATGCGCGCCTTCCTCCTGCTGACCATCCGACAGCCTCAGGATAGCACAAGCGTTCTATGACGTGGGCAAAATAAATGGCCGTTTTGTGGCCGAAATGTGGGCGTTTTTTACACGGGAGGATGGTGGGGCGCAACAGGCGGGGCGCAACATGTTGCGCCCCCACGGGTTGTTGCCGGTCGGTTGTTCGCGCCGGCTGACTAGAACGGTTATGTGCTTGCGCACGTTCGCCAGGAAATGCATTCCCTGGCTACAGGGGTAAAGTCCACTGAAGTGGATGCAGAAGCCTCCCTGCTGAACCCGTTTTCAGTCCGCTGAAGCGGACTTTTCTTACATAGCCGGGGACTTGAGTCCCCGGCGTTCCGACGGCGCAAACACGAAAAATTCATCACACGCCCTGGCCGCTTCGACGCCTGCTGCCGCTTCCCATCATCCCACCGGCTCCATCCGCACGGTGAAATGCCTCAAGAACGGCGGCTCCCACACGATGCGATGGCCCGGCACACGCTCCCGCTGCGCGTGCACGTTCAGGATCACTTCCGCCAGATAATCGACGTGGCTTTGCATGTACACGCGGCGCGGAAAGGCCATCCGCACCAGGTCCATCGCTGCCGGGCGCTCCGAGCCGTCCGGCTTGCGCCCGAACATCACCGAGCCGATCTCCACCGCGCGGACGCCCCCGGCCAGGTACAGCGCGTTCGCCAGCGACCAGGCCGGGTACTGCGCGTCGGGGATGTGGGCGAGCATGGCCCGCCCGTCGATGTAGACGGCGTGGCCGCCGGGCGGCTGGACCATCGGCACGCCCGCCGCCGCCAGTTTTTCCGAGAGATAGGTGATCGTGCGGATGCGATAGCGCAGGTAGTTCTCGTCCAGCGCCTCGTACAGCCCGACCGCGATGGCCTCCATGTCGTAGCCAGCCATGCCGCCGTAGGTGGGGAAGCCCTCGGTGAGGATCAGCAGATTGCGGCAGCGCAGCGCCAGGTCGTCGTCGTTGAGGCACAAAAAGCCGCCGATGTTCGCCATGCCATCCTTCTTGGCGCTCATGGTGCAGCCGTCGGCATAGCGGAACATCTCGCGCGCGATGTCGATACAGCGTTTGTCCGCGTAGCCTTCCTCGCGCGTCTTGATGAACCACGCATTCTCGGCGAAGCGGCAGGCGTCGATGATGAACGGAATGCCGTGCGCGTGGGCGATCTCGCTAACGGCGCGGATGTTCGCCATGCTCACGGGCTGCCCGCCGCCGGAGTTGTTGGTGACGGTGATCATCACGAAGGGGATGCGCTCCCGCCCGACTTCCTTGATCGTGGCTTCCAGGGCATTCAGGTCCATGTTGCCCTTGAAGGGATGCAGGACCTGCGGCTGGTGCCCTTCGGCGATCACCAGGTCGCGCGCCTCGGCTTTGCCGAACTCGATGTTGGCGCGCGTGGTGTCGAAGTGGGTGTTGCTGGGAATCACGTCACCCGGCTGCACGCCCACGCTGAACAGGATGCGCTCGGCGGCGCGGCCCTGGTGAGTGGGGATGAGGTGCTTGAAGCCAAAAATGTCTTTGACTGCCGCTTCGAGTTTGTAATACGACGTGGCCCCGGCGTAGGACTCGTCGCTGGCGATCATGCCCGCCCACTGGCGAGAGGACATCGCGCCGGTGCCGCTGTCGGTCAGCAGGTCAATCGTCACCTGGTCGGCGCGCAGTTGAAAGGGGTTATAACCGGCCTGGGCCAGCCAATCGGCGCGCTGCGACGGCGTGGAGAAGCAGATCGGCTCGACGGAGCGCGTGCGGAACGGCTCGATGATCGTCTTGGGTTCGGGTGGGTCGAAGGGGAGTTGGGGAGGCATTTCACCTTTTCCTTTTTTGAGGCTCTTCGCCTATCATACTACCAGAGCGTGGGCCGCTTGTAATCCAGGAGGTGGAGTGATGCCTGCCGCCGTCCCCGCGAGTCTACAAGCCGACCGTCTGATGCAGCACATACGTGTGCTGTGCAAGGAGATCGGGCCGCGCCCGCCTACCTCAGTCCAGGAGCGCCGCCGAATACGTCAAGAAGACGCTGGCCGACCTGGGCGTGACCGACGTTTGGGAGCAGCCGTTCAAGAGCCGGACCTCTCTCGGATGGGCCATCCTGCCGTATGTCGTCGGGATGGTCCTGGCCGCGCCGCTCGGCTGGCTGCGCAGCTGGCGCAGCAGGGTCATCAGCGGCCTGCTGTGGTTGATCGGCGCCTGGGGGCTGGCCGAGTTTTTCAAGGCGAAGCCGACACCCTTTGAGGACCTGATCTCGCTGGGCAACAGCCAGAACGTGATCGCCACCACTGGATCGACCTGGAAATGGAGGAGAGCGCCAATCTGTCGCGGTGGGGCTACGAGTGCATCTGCATCGCCGGGTATAATGCGCAGGGCTTTTTGCCCAACTGGCACCGCCTGTCCGACACTCTGGAGCACATCGAGCCGGAGACGTTGGGCCGCGCCGCGCGCTTCACCTGGGAAATGATGCAGCAAATCGACAAGCTATAGCCAAAGGAGCAGACAAATGTATCGCCCTGTCCGGGCAGTCGCCGCGCTGATCCTGCTGTTTCTGGCCGGATGCCAGTTGGTCGGCCCGGCGACGACGACCCCGGCTCCGCCGCCGACGGATGCGCCCGCGCAGCCCTCATCGACCGACACACCGACCGTCTTGCACACGCCGGAACTCAACGCCACGCGCTTCGCCGCCGAGACCCAGACGGCCAGCGCGCAGCCCTCATCGACCAACACGCCGACTATCACGCCGACCGCCATCTCGTCGGAAGAGTACGACGCCACCGTGTTTGCCGGGCAGCAACGTACCGCCCAGGCGCTCACGCCACCCCCGACGGGCCAGGGACCGGCGTGTGTCGTCGCGGCCACGCGCACCCCGCCGCCGGGCGCACCCACGCGCAGCCCTGCGCCGCTGGGAACCGCCGTCGGTGTGGTCGATCCGCACGTAGAAATCTGCGCCAGCGCCCCGACGATCCGCGTCGGCGAGACGGTGACGGTGATCGGCCTGGTAGTGGACATCGGCCTGGCATACTACCAGCTTTACCTGCAAGATTCCGGCGCGCCAGAGGCCGCGCAGGCCCTCGAGATCACTTACGACGGGCAGGTGCGCAGCACAGCCGAAGCCAGCGCCGTGCTCGACGTCGTCTCTACGCAGGCAGAAATGTGGCAGGCCACCTTCGTGCTGCGCGGGCGGGCGCCGGGCGTCGTGCAGGTGCGGATCGGGGCGACCGGCGAAGTGCACTACGGCTATCCCGGCCCGGCCACGTGGAGTGGCAGCAGCTCGGACCCAATCACGATCACCGTGACCGAGTAACCCACCTTCCGCAGGTGCGCCACCCTGACGTTTGCGCTATCCTTGAGAAAACATAGAATTCCTCTCAACGGTCCTTCAATTTTCAGGGCCGCCGGTGCGCGTTCGTGGCAGAGACGGCATGGATCGCAAAATACGCGGGCACCTGCTCAGCATGGCGGTGCTGCTGGTCGGGACGGCGGGATCGGCGCTGCTGTTCTTTTTACACTGGGCGCTGGGCGCAAGCCATGCCTGGGTGTTCTGGATGATGCCGCTTTCCTATGCCGTGCTGCTGGGCAGCGCCCTGATCGCCGTGCTGGTGCAGCTTTACGTGCGCTACCGTCTGCCGCGCCGTCGCGTGATCGGCATCACGCTGATCATCGTCTGGGTGGCGCTGTCGCTGCTCTCGACCGTGCTCGACACGCTGGGCAGCCTGTCACTGCCGGGAGACATCGCCCTGCGCGCGTCAGGGATCATCACGATCTGCGGCGGGGCACTGCTGGTGATCCCCGGCTTCGTCCTGATTCTGCTGCCGTTGCGCCGCGATCCGCCCGAATAGCGTCGCAGCGGCCAAGCACCGGGCGGCTGCGTCTGTCCTGGTCGCCGGGGGGGCAAACCCCCGGCTAAGTCTGCAAAGTCCGCTGAAGCGGACTAAAATGCAGGTCGAGACCGGGCCGTCAGTCCACTTCAGTGGACTTTATCTTCGTAGCCGGGGACTTGAGTCCCCGGCGCTGAAAACCTGCGCATTCCGTTAGCCAACCGCTGAGAGCTGACCGCTGACTGCTGAGAGCTTCGCCATGTCTCCACGCCTGCAACGCCTGCTGATCATCTTTCTGGTCGCCTACTACACCCTGTTCGGCGGCTCCTATTACACCGAACACAATCCCCCGCTGCGCGTCGCGCACCAGGTGGGCACGGCGCTGCTGTTCGCACTGTGGCTGATCACGCTGTGGCGAGAAGGGCGGCCCTTTCCGGCGACGCCGCTGGACCGTCCCCTGCTGGCTTATGCGGGCGTGCTGCTGGCGTCGGCGGCCCTCTCCCGCGATGCGCGCCTGAGCCTAGAATACATCTGGCCGCTGCTGACGCACATCCTGGGCTTCTATCTGCTGGTAGACCTGATGTGGCGCGGGCGGCAGCGTTGGATCTTTGAGGCGCTGTTCGTCACCGGGGCGGTGATCGTCACGCTGACGGCAATAGAGATGACAGCCTGGTACTTCGGCCTGCCGCTGGCCCCGCAGTTCGTCCAGGGCTGGCCGCAGGTCTTCGGCCTGACGGCGCCGCCGGTCATTCACAAGGCCGGCCTGGCGATGAACGTCTCGACGCTGCTGGGCAACTTCACGGCGACAGCAGTTCCCCTGGCAGCAGGCTGGGCTATGACGGCGCGCCGCCGTGATCTGCGTCAGGGCGCGTGGTTGCTGGCCGGGGCGCTGACGGTGGTGCTGATCCTCACCCAGTCGCGCAGCGCGCTGCTGGCCCTGGGCGCGTCGGCGGGGATGCTGGCGCTGTTCGCGCTGCTGCGGCAGGAGACACAGGCGCGCTTTCCGGCGGCATTGCGCCCTCTGCTGGGACGATGGATGCTGATCGGCGGGGCGGCGCTGGCAGGTGCACTGATCGTGGGCGCAGTGCTGTGGGCCGCGTTGCGCGCCCCCCGCAGCGGCGATGTGGCCCGCCTGGACCTGTGGCGCAGCGCGGTTGAAATGGCGCGCGACGCCCCGCTGCTGGGCGTCGGGCCGCACCTGTTCGGCGCGACGCAGCGGCTCTACGGCGACCGGGCGCTGGCGGCCAGCACCGACCGGCTGGTGACGGCGCACAACCTGCCCCTGAATATCCTGGCCGAGACGGGCGTGATCGGGCTGGCGGCGGCGCTGTGGGTGGGCGCAGCCTTTTTGCAGATGTGGTGGCAAGCCTGGCGCAGGGCCGAACCGGGCCGCCGCCGTCGGCTGGAGGCGTGCCTGGCGGCGCTGGTGGGCTTCGGCGTGCAAAGCCTGGTGGATACCTTCGCCCTGACCCAGACCGTGCTACCCGTGCTGATGATCGCTGCCTACACCGCCGCCGGAAGCGTGACGCGGGCCGAGGCAGTGCGGGAGCGCCCCGGAGTGAACTCCAGGGCTGAAAAGGGCAAGCCCTCCGGGCTGACCCGATCCAAGTCCGGAAGACCTCGCTTTCTCAGCCGGGGATTTCCATCCCCGGCAATTCCCTTGCTCCTCCTCGCCCTGCTCGGAATCGAACTGGCCTTTTTGCCGGTGCACGTGGGCGAACTGGCGCATGGGCGGGCGCTGCGCGCTGCCGGGGCGGGCGATCTGGCCGGGGCGCTGGCAGCCACCCGCGCCGCCCAGGCTGCCGATCCCTGGCTGGGACTGTATCCGCTGCAAGAGGCTTATCTGCTCGGCCAGCAGGCCGAGCACGATCCCGGCGCTTATCTGGAAGACGCCATCGCCGCGCATGAACGCGCCCTGGCCCTCAGCCCGACCTGGGACCTGGGCTGGCACAACCTGGCCGCGCTATATGCTCAGGCGGGGCGCGTGGAGGAGGCCGTCACCGCTGAAGAACAGGCTGTGCGTTGGAACCCGGCCCCGGCGGGCTATCACCTCAAGCTGGGCGAATACCGCGAGGCGCTGCATGACTTCGACGACGCCCGCGTCGCTTACGTCAACGCCCTGCGCGCCAACCCGAACCTGGGCGGTTCTGGCTTCTGGACCGAACCCGATCACCCAGAGCGCGCAACTGTGTTAGGCGAAGCGATTGACGGCCTGACTGCTGAACAGATCGACATCGGGCTGTGGCTGGCAGTGATGGCGGGCGACCGCACACGCGCGACGGACATCGCGGCGCAGATCGACCCGGCTACGGCGCCGCCCGGCCATCTGCGCGCCCTGGCCTACTGGGCCGCCTGGCTGGACGACGCACAAGCCGCCCCCTGCCCGGAATGCTTCTACGCGCGCATCATGGCAGCGGGGGCACTGCTGCCCTCGGACTACACGCTGCTGGCAGAACTGGCCCTCCGGCGCGGGGACAGTGTCGCGCGTCCCCTAGACCTGACGCCCGAACAGGCGGCGCGGCTGGCCCTGTTCGTCAGCGAAGGGAGCGCGGCGCGGGCGTGGTACGTGCTGGCGCAGGCCGCGGAACAGGCGGGCGCGGACGATACGACGATCAACGGCCTGCTGGCGCGGGCCGTGCCGCCGGTGTTCGCCCGACAGGAATTCGCCGCGACCGTCTACGGGCGCATCAGCCTGTTCGACGAACTGCCGCAGGCGCGCACGCCTGCCCTGGGCCGCTATGACCTGGAACCCTGGTTCGCGCTGGCAGCACGCTACACGGCGGCGGGTCTGCCGGACCGCGCACAGCGTGTCTACGCGGCGCTGCTGCTGGCCGACCCCTATCTGTGGGACGTCCGCCAGCAGATGGAGGAGTGAGCGGTTCGGGACCTATTGGCGCGGGATGGCCGCGCTTGCCAGTTCGTCGGCCCGCTCGTTGTGGGAGTTCCCGGCGTGGCCACGCACCCAATGCCAGCGGATGTCGTGCTGGCTGCACAACTCGTCCAGCGTTTGCCACAGGTCCACGTTGAGCACCGGCTTGCCGTCGGCTTTGCGCCAGCCCTTGCGCTTCCAGCCGGGCATCCACTCGGTAATGCCCTTCTGCAAATACTGCGAGTCGGTGTAAAAGTCGATGACACAGGGTTGCTTGAGCGCCCGCAGCGCCTCGATGGCGGCGGTGAGTTCCATCTTGTTATTTGTCGTTTTAGGGTTGCCGCCGGAGAGTTCCAGCGTTTTCTGCGGATGGATCAGCACCGCGCCCCAACCGCCGGGGCCGGGGTTCGGATCGCAGCCGCCGTCGGTGTAGATTTCGACATGGGGGCGAGAATCGGGTCGGTCGGACATAGGTCGTTATGTTGAACACATACATCGCGGGCGGTCGTAGGGGCGACGTATGCGTCGCCCCTACCCCATTTTACCACATGGGCACTTCATAGCCCGACCGCGCCGCGCAACAGCCAGCCTGCCGCTGCCCCGCCGAGCACCAGCCACGCCAGGTTGATCTTCCAGCGCAGGCCGACGAAGACGGCAACCAGCGCAATCGCCCAGGCCGGCCAGGCTGTGAGGGTCGCGGCGGCTAACTGCGCCGCCACCGCAACCATCAGGCCGATGGCAGCGGCGTTGACCGCATCCAGAAAGCGGGCCATCCACCGCGACTCGCGCAGGCGCGGCAGGACGCGGCTGAGCAGCGCCACGAAGACAAACGAGGGCAAAAAGATGCCCGCCGTCGCCACGACGGCGCCGGGCAGCCCGGCCAGCAGGTAGCCGATAAAGGTCGCGGTCGAGAAGAGCGGCCCCGGCGTGAACTGCCCGACCGCCACCGCGTCTAACAACTGCTGCTGCGTCAGCCAGTGGAATTCGTCCACCAGCCCGCCCTGGATGAAGGCGATCAGCACGTAGCCGCTGCCGTAGAGCAGCGCGCCCACCTGGAGAAAGAACAGCCCCAACTGCCACAGCGACACCGCCGCCGTCCCTGCCGCGCCGAGGAGGGCCGGCAGGAGGCCCGCGTGCGGCGGCAGAGGAACGACAGGGGTGCAACACGCCGCGTTTCTCTCCGCGTTCGGCTTACGCGCCGCCAGCCACGCCGCGCCGATCGCGCCGCCCAGCAGCAACGCCGCGATCTCGTGCACGCCCAACAGCGCCGCCAGCGCCACGCCCACCCCGATGACGAGCCGGGATGAGTCGCGGCGCGCCCCGCCGAAGGCCGTCTTGCCGAGCCGCCACACGGCGATGCAGATGATCGCCAGCACGGCTGGTTTGACGCCGTAGAGGAACGGGGCCACTTCCGGCAGCGCCCCAAAGCGCGTATAAGCCCACGCGATCCCCGCCGTGATCAGCACGGCAGGCGCGGCAAAGCACACCCCGCCCGCGACGAAACCCGGCCAACCGGCGCGCAGGTGGCCGATGTGAATCGCCAGTTCGGTCGAATTCGGGCCGGGAATGAGGTTGGTCGCGCCAACGAGGTCCAGAAAGTGCTGGCGGGTCAGCCAGCCGCGCCGCGTCACGACTTCGTCTTCCATCATGGCGAGGTGCGCCGCCGGGCCGCCGAAGCCGATGATCCCCAGCTTAAGGAACAGCCGCGCCACCTCGCCCACGCGCCGCGCCCGATTCTCCTGCATGGTTCTCCTCCAGGAGAACGCCCCACACCCACAAAGCGCACAAAGGCCACCCAATCCCTGTGCGGGCGCGTCCTTTGTGGTTAGATTATGCGGGGCGATCACAAAAAATCACAGGGGAAATGTCACATGCAATGGGTACGCTTTAAACACAACGGCGTGACGCGCTGGGGCGTGTTGCGCGAAAATGGCGTCATGGCGACGCTGCTCACCTGGGCAGAAGTGCTGGCCGGGCAGCAGCCCGCCCCCGGCCCGATCTTCGACCTGGCCGCCGTGCGGTTGTTAGCGCCTGTGGAACGCCCCGGCAAGATCGTCTCCATCGGCCAGAACTACTGGGACCACGTGCGCGAGCAGGGCAAGCCGCCGCCGGAACGCCCCATCATCTTCGCCAAGTACCCCACCAGCATCATCGGCCCCGGCGACACGATTGCCTGGTCGCCCACGCTGACGCAGAAGGTAGACTTCGAGGCGGAACTGGCAGTCGTGATCGGCAGGACCGCCCGCCGCGTGAGCGAGGCCGACGCGCTGCATTACGTCTTTGGCTACACCGCCGCTAACGACGTGACCGCCCGCGACCTGCAATACGGCGACGGCCAGTGGGTGCGCGGCAAAAGCCTAGACACCTTCTGCCCGCTCGGCCCGGCGCTCGTCACTGCCGACGCGATCCCCGACCCGCAAAAGCTCGCCATCCGCTGCACGGTCAACGGCGCGACCATGCAAGACAGCAGCACGGCGGAGATGATCTTCGGCGTGGCGCACCTGATCTCCTACGCCTCGCAGGCGTTCACGCTGGAGCCGGGCGACCTGATCCTGACCGGCACGCCCAACGGCGTGGGACACTTCCGCACGCCGCCAGTCTATTTGCAGCCGGGCGACCGCGTCGTGGTCGAGGTAGAGGGAATCGGGCGGCTGGAAAACGTCTGCGCGGAGGGATAAGCCGGGTATGGACCAGACCACCGCGATTATCAACCGCGTGCTGCCGATTCTGCTCCTGATCGGCCTGGGTTACACCATCCGTCGCCGCCGCTTTCTGCCCGAAAGCACGGTGGACGACCTGCGCAAGATTGCCGTCAATCTGGCGCTGCCGTCGGTGTTGTTTGTCTCGTTCTTGCAAACCGACCTGCGGCCCGCTTATATCGTGGTCTTCATCGCCGTGTTCCTGCTGTGCGTCGGGCTGTACGCGCTGGGCATCGCATTGCAACGACGGCTGCGCGTGCAGCAGGCGTACTTCCCCTTCCTGATGACCGGCTTCGAGTACGGGATGCTGGGCGTTAGCCTATTCGGGAGCGCCTACGGGCTGGAGAACCTCGGCTACATCGCGGTGGTGGACCTGGGCCACGAGCTGTTCATCTGGTTCGTGTTCCTGGCGCTGCTGCTGATCCGGCGCGACGGTCTGCGCAGTTCGGGGGAACTGGCGCGGGCGTTCTTCCGCTCGCCGGTGATCCTGGCGATTCTGGCGGGCATCGCCCTGAACCTGTTGGGCGCGCAGGAGGTGCTGTTCCAGGCCCCGGTGTTGGGCGGGGTGATGGCGGCGCTCCAGTTCTTGAGCCAGCTCACCGTCCCGCTGATCCTGATCATCGTCGGCTACGGCATTCACTTCGACCGCGCCGGGGTGCGCGAGGCGACGCTGGTCGTCGGCCTGCGATTGGCGGTGATCCTCCCGCTGGCCCTGGCACTGAACGCCGTCTTGATCCGGGGATTGCTGAACCTGGAAGCAGGGTTCGCGGTGGCCCTGTTCACGCTGCTGGCGCTGCCGCCGCCGTTCATCATCCCGCTGTATATGCCGCCGGGAGACGGGCCGGAGCGGCGGTACGTGAACAACGCGCTGACGCTCTACACGGTAATCTCGATTGCGCTCTTCGCCGTGATCCTGGTCCTCAACCCACAGCTTTGAGCATGGCGGCGTCCGTTTTTCAGGGCACACCAGAGTGTGTTTAAAAACCTACGCATCAGCCGAGGGACTTGAAAAGCCGGTGCTTCCCCCTCTCCCTCATGGAGAGGGGGTCAGGGGGTCAGGGCCGTCGGAGCACCCTGTCTATGTGGCAGGTTTTTAAACACTTTCTCAGCGTTAAGGAGAGACAAGATAGCCCACCCTGAACGCCTCCAGGAGATGTATTAGAACCGCAGCGTGAATCCGCCATCAATGTGGATGACCTGGCCCCGGATCATGGTCGCTTCCGGCGTGCATAGCCATGCCACCACGCCCGCCACATCGTCAGAAGTCAGCAGGCGGCCCGCCGGCGTGCGTTCCAGGATGCCGCCGATCCACGCCTGGTACTGCTCGCGCCACTGCGGGAAATGCTGCAAGGCGTCCGTTTCCACCACGCCCGCCGAAATGGCGTTGACGGCGATGCCCATCGGCGCGAGTTCCACCGCCAGGTAGCGCGTGACCGCTTCCAGGGCAGCCTTGCTGGCCCCCACTACGACGTATTCCGGCAGCACGCGGTGTGCACCGAAGCTGGAGATGTTCACAATGGCCCCGCCGCCGCGTGCGGCCATGATCGGCGCGGCGTGCTGCGCGGCGAACAGCGCCGCCCGCGCATTGATGTTCATGGTCCAGTCCCACCCCTTGACGCGCTGTTCCATGACGGGGCGGTTGTAGCCGCTGGCCGCGTTGTTGATCAGGATGTCTAGCCCGCCCAGCGCGTCGGCAGAGTCCTTTACCAGCCGTTCCAGGTCCTCCGGATCGCCCACGTCGGCCTTGCACAGGTGCACGCGGCGGCCCAGCGCGCGGACCTCCTCAGCGGCAGCTTCGGCAGGGGCGCGGTTGCGGAAGAAGTTGACAACCACGTCCGCGCCTTCCCGCGCAAAACGCAGGGCGATGGCCTTGCCGATGCCGCGTCCGCTGCCCGTCACCAGGGCAACCTTGCCGGAGAAACGTTGAAGGATGGGGTCGGAGGACATGTGGCAACTTCCTTTCGGAGATTCAAGGCATCCCGGCGTGATTATCCCCCCGCGCGCCGCTTTGCCCAAACCACACTCCGGGGACAGGCGCGCTTCACAATTTTCAGGGACCGGAAGCGGTCCACCGCCAAGAGTGCAGAGGACGCAAAGATTTTGCAGGCATTCTTTTCCGCCAGACGTTCAACAGCGGCGTGGGCGAGCAACCTGTGTTAGACTTGAAGGAAGTTGCACTGTTGGAATTTTTGATCCAGCTGACCACGCGCGAAGGCCAGATTGTGCTCGACCCATCCAAAGATATATTCCTAAGAGAAAAATATGTCCGAACTCCCTCTCCCTCTCCGCTTTGGCACGGTCGGCGCGCCGCAGACCACCCCCAAACCCGGCACGCCCGCCGCTATCGAATATTCCCGCCTGCTGGGCCTGGATCACCTGGAACTGGCCTGGGTGCAGAGTGTCAGCGTGGGCGAGAAGACCTGCGCCGAGATCAAGGCGGCGGCAGAAAAATACGGCGTCACCCTCAGCGTGCACGCGCCGTACTTCATCAACCTCAACAGCCAGACGGCGGACCTGATGGCGAAGTCGGACGCGCGGCTGCTCAAGGCGGCGCGCATGGGCTATCTGGCCGGCGCGCGCGACATCGTGTTCCACCCCGGCAGCTATCACGGCCAGCCGCCGGAACAGGTCTACGAGCGGGTGAAGAACAAGCTGCTGGAACTGACCGGCATCCTGCGCGCTGAGGGCGTAGAGGTGATCCTGCGCGTGGAGACGATGGGCAAAACCGCCGTCTTCGGCACGCTGGACGAGACGCTTCAACTGGCCCGCGATGTGCCCGGCGTGCTGCCCTGCATCGACTGGGCACACCTGCACGCCCGCCGGGGCGACGGCAGCTTTAACGGCTACGACGAGTTCGCGGCGGCGCTGGAACAAGTCCGCGCGGCGCTGGGCGAGGCTGGGCTGAAGTCGCTGCACAGCCACCTGAGCGGCATCGAATACACCGCCAAAGGCGAGCGTAAACACATTCCCCTGAATCAGGCCGATCTGCGCTACCGCGAACTGCTCCAGGCGTTCGCCGATTTCGGCGTCGAAGGCAGCATCGGCGTGGAAGCACCGGAGCCGTTCCACGTGGCCGACTGCCTGACGCTCCAGGCCACCTTCCGGCAGATTTTGGACGGCGGCAAGACCGCGCGCGACCCCCAGATGGACGACCCGGAGTAAGCCAGTAAGCCGGGTTGGGGTAGGCGGCGCTTGGCCTTCTGCCCTGCTGCGCGTACAATAACCACGATCCACACGGTAAGCCCCGGCGGGTTGAGCCTGCACAACTACCAGGGCCTGTTCGACGTATATACGGTCGGCGGCACATCACCCAGCCTGCCGCTCCAACGGTTATTCCAGGGGGATTGGTTCATGCTGCGCGAAGGCGATACCCTCGGCCCATACCAGATCACCGGGCGCATCGGCCAGGGCGGGATGGCAACCGTCTACAAGGCCCATCACACCAAGCTCGACCGCGATGTGGCAATCAAGGTGTTGTACCAGGAATTCGGTGCACAGCCGGACTTTCTGGCCCGCTTCGAGCGCGAGGCGCGCATCATCGCGCGGCTAGATCACCCCAACATCGTCCCGGTGTACGACTTCAGCGAATACGAGGGCCAGCCCTACCTGGTGATGAAAATCTGCCAGGGCCGCACGTTGGAATCGCTGCTGCGCGCCGGGCCGCTGCCCAACGAACAAATCCTCCGGCTGCTCACCCCCATCGCCGACGCCCTCACGTATGCCCACAGCCAGGGTGTGCTACACCGCGACATCAAGCCATCTAACATCCTCATCGACGAGAACGGCACACCCTTCCTCACCGATTTCGGGCTGGCCCGCCTGGCGCAGGGCGGCGCCTCGTCGATGAGCCAGAGCACCATCATTGGCACACCGCACTACATCTCGCCCGAACAGGCGCTCGGCCAGAGCGACCTGGACGCCCGCGCCGACGTGTATTCGCTCGGCGTGGTGCTGTACCAGATGGTGGTGGGGCGCGTGCCGTATCTGGGCGATACGCCGTTCTCCATCGTGCACGACCACATCTACACGCCGCTGCCCGCCCCGCGCGAACTGAACCCGAATATCTCGCCGCAGGTCGAAGCGGTGCTCTATAAGGCCCTGGCGAAGGACCGCGAGGCGCGTTATGCCAGCGCCGCCGCCCTGCTGGACGCCTTCCGCCGCGCCGTCGAGGACAATGGCGCAGCCGAACCGCCGCCGACCCAGGCCTGGCAAACGCCCGCCGCCCCGGCCCGCCCTGCCGTCCCACCGCCCGCCGAAACGCCTGCCGAGGGTATGGTCGTCTACGGCGCACCCGACCCCGACGCGGCAGCCAAGAAGGTCGAGGCCGAGTTCGACTTCAGCCAGCTCGACCGGTTAGGCCGCCAGTTCGGACAGGAGGTGGAGCAGTTCGTCTCCCAAATCAAGGCCCACGTCGAACCCGAATCGGCGCCCGCCGTCCCACCGCCCGCCGAGGGCAGCGTGGGAGCGAAGTGGGGCGCACAGGTGGGGCGGTTCGTAGCGCAGATGAAGGAACAGGCCGAACGCGAGGGGCGTATTGACGCCAGCCTGCCTCCCCACGTCGTGGCCCGCTGGGAAGCGCGGGGCCGCCGCGGTCGGCGCAAAAAGGCCGCCGAGGACGACGCCGCCTTGCCGCTGGAAGAGCGCATCCGCCGCCGGGTGGAAAAGCGCGCCAAAGACCGCCAGGAGTTGATCACAACCCTGGGCGTGTTCGTCATGTCGTCGGTGCTGCTGTGGGTGATCTACGGCATCCTGGCCGGCACCTTCCACGGTATCTGTCTGTGGCCCTGGCCGCTGGTCGCCATGTTCGGCATGGGCATTGCCGCGTTCGTCATGCTGCTGGAATACTACGGCGAGCACGGCGGGGGCGCAGCGCGGGTCGAGGCGGAGGTGCAGCGCGAGATCGAGCGCGTGCGCGCCAGCAGCCCGGAAAGCCTGATCCTGGAAGCGGAGAAACGCAAAAACGTGGACCCGGACGCCATCGCAGCGCCCACCGACGACGCCGACCTGACCGGGCGGCGCGTCCGCCTGACCGACGACGGCGAACTGACCGACAGCTTCATCCGCACTCTGGAAGAGCAGGACCGCGTCCGGCGCAAACGCGACCGGCAGTAACATCGTTCACCGCTCAGCGGTTGATCGCGCCGGGCACGAGAAAGCGCGCTTCGATCCAGTCGGCCAGCGCGTCGATCTCGTCCAGCCCGAACAGCGGCGCGCCCTCCAGCGGCAAGTCGCTCACCAGGGCCAGCAGCGCGCCGGGTTCGCAGATCGGCTCCGCGCTGCGCGCTGCCCGCACGATCTCGATCTTGGGCGCGTCCGACCGACTATAGCCCTCCACCAGCACGATGTCCACGTCTGTCACGGTGGCGATCACCTGATCCAGCGAAAGCTCGGTCGGCAGGCGGCGGACGGTCGCCATCTGCACCGGCGAGGCGACAATGACCGTGTCGGCCCCGGCCTCGTAGTGCCGCCAGGTATCTTTGCCCGGCTGATCCAGGCGCGTCTCGGCATGGGCGTGATGCTTGACCGTTGCCACACGGTAGCCGCGCTCCTTGAGGGCCGGAATCAGCTTTTCAATGAGGGTCGTTTTGCCGCTGCCGGATTTGCCGACGATGCACAGGTACGGCGCGCCGTTTTTCTTCATCACTCGTCCGCTCCTCACGCTCCAGATGCCTTGCCCAGACGCCAGAAACGCCGCCCTATCGGGCCAGGGGCGACATGCGCCAGGCGCAGTGTAATCATGCCACCAATCGGGGAGTGGATTCCAGTGAGAGATGTAACCTAAACCACACGCAGGTGGATCGCGTGGATCGCATCCGTCCCGGCAGGATAGGCGGCGGAGAACGGCCCGGCGCGGCGCGTCTGCACAAAGCCGCTTTCGTCACTGGCGCGGACGCACACCTCGTAGCCGCCGGGAAGCTGCGGCGTCCAAACGGCCTGCCAAGCCGTCCAGGCCAGCGATGACGGGCCGGGCCGCAGGTCGGCAGGCACCCAGGCCGCCCCGTCGATGCTGATCTCCACCGCCGTGATGCGCCGCTCCCCCGCAAAGGCCACGCCCCGGAAGACCACCGGCTCGCCCACACGGACCTCGTCGTGGCTTTTGGGCACGGTGAACAGGGCGTGCGTCTGCACCACCGCCGCATCAGACCAGTTGCGCGGCGGGCGCTCCCAGTAGCCCAGGAAAGGCCGATCCAGCAGCGCGATCCCGCTCAGCCATTTGGGGCATTTTTGCCCATAGAGACCGGGGATCAGAACACGCAGCGGCGCGCCAAGCTCGCGGGGCAGCGCCTCGCCGTTCAGCGCGTAGGCCAGCAGCACATCGCGCCCGACCACGCGCTCCAATGGCACGGCGGTGCTATACCCATCGGCGGCGTCAAAGCGCACGTGCGCCGCCTCCGGGCGGATTCCGGCCCGTGCCAGCAGCGGGGCCAGTTCTACGCCGCGCCAGCGCCCGCAGCCGATCAGGTTGCCGCCAACCGGGTTGCCGATGCATTCCAGCGCACGCACATCCTCGACGGCAGGCAGAGCCAGCACCTCCTCCCAGGTCAGCAGCAGCGGCGTCTCCACCAGCCCGCCGATGCGCAACGTCCAGGCAGCGGGATCGAAGGGCGGCGGCGCGGCGCGGCGATGTTGAAAGCGGAAAAAATCGCCCGTCGGCGTGATCGGCACGACAGATGCCGGGGACACGCCGACAGCGGCACGCACAAAGGCACGGCGGGATAATCGGCGGGCAAACCGGGGAAGACGGTTGCTCATGGCTGCTGCCTGTCGAGGTGCTGTTTCGCCAGGCGGCGGACCATCGCCACCATGCCCATCAATCCCTGGCCCTTGCCCATCGAGATGCTGCGCCCGAAGATGGTGAACACGATGTCATCCTGCACCTGGGCCACCTGCGCTGTCGGCTGGCCAGAAAGCGTCTGGTCCAGAATGGTCGCCAGCGCCATCGCCGAAAGGCCCTGCGGGTTCTCCACTGCAAAGTAATACTTGAGCGTGCCGTCCGGCAGCGGTTCGGCCCACACGAACGCCTCCGACTCGCAGAACGGCACGCGATGATCCTCCGGGTAGGGCGGCATGGCGATGCGCGCCGGGACCGGCTGGAACTGGTCCGCCAGTTCGATCAGGTATTGCGACCGCTCCTCGCGGTCGGTCATGGCGTTGAAATCCGCCAACATCTGCTGCAACGACGCGGGATAGTCCGGCATCACGCCCATCCTCGACCCTCAAACGCACGATATGCTGATTCCGACGCAGCCTGCCCGCCCCGGCTTACCCCGCCTGCCGCTTTTCAGCCCCACAACGCGGCCAAGAAACGCATCTTTTCTGCCGTCTGGTACGATTCGCCACCCTCGTGAGCGTTGTAAGGATAGACTCGAATCTGCTTCGGCCCGGCGTAGTGGTTGTAAGCGGCATAGACGGTCGAGGGCGGGCAGGTATCGTCCATCAGGCCAACGGAGAACAGCGCCTGGGCCTGCGCCCGCGCGGCGAAGTTCACCCCGTCGAAGTACGACAGCGTGTGGAAGACCGTGTCCACCTGGTCGCGGTGGGTGTGGCAGAACTGGCTGATCTCGGCATAGGGATGCGTGTCCACCAGCTCGGTCGCGCGGCGGTAATGGCACAGAAACGGCACATCCGGCATGGCAGCGACGATGGTAGGGTCCAGGCCGGCGGCGGCCAGCGTGATGCCCCCACCCTGGCTGCCGCCCGTCACGGCGATGCGTGTCCCATCGACGGACGGATGGCTGCGCGCCGCTTCCACCGCCCGCACGGCGTCGGTGAACACACGGCGGTAGTAGTAGGTCTTGGGATCGAGCACGCCCTGCGTCATGTAGCCGGGCACATGCGGGCTGTCGCCGTCAATGGGCAGGTCGGGCGTATCGCCGCGCCGCCAACGGCTGCCCTGGCCGCGGGTGTCCATGACAAAATGGGCATATCCCATCGTCGCCCACAGCAGCCAGTCGAACGGGAACCCGCGCCCACCGCCATAGCCGATATATTCCACCACGCACGGCAGCGCCCCGGCGCGCACACGCGGCAGCAGCAGCCAGCCCTTGACCGGCTGCCCGCCATAGCCCGCGAAGGTCACGTCGAACGTCTCCAGCAGTTTGAGGCCGTAATCCACCGCCGCAAAGCGGGCGTCCAGAGGATGGCGGCGCGCTTCGACCAGTGTTTGCTGCCAGAAAGCGTCGAAGTCGGGCGGCTCCTGACGCGGCGGCGCGTAGGTTTGCAGTTCTTCCAGGGGCAGATCGAACAGAGGCATAGTCCAGGTCCTTTTACACATGGCTCAGGCACAGACAAACCGGGTAGTCACACCAGCCCGGCGCGTGGACCATTCTACCGCGAAGGCGGCCTCGCCGCCTGGGGCAAACGTCCGTAGGGATGCCTTACGCGCCACACCGGGGGGCATCACCAACGGCTGAAGCCGTCGGCGGAAGTGCCCCAAAGCGCACTAAAAGCCAGATCGACGGCCCGATTAGCCCCTTTAGCGGGCTTCGTCAATCTGGCCGACTGCTTCAGCGGTCGGCGCAGAGGCGAGGTGCGCCTTGCCCCTATTCCCCCCAGGCCAGCACATTCGGGCCGACTACCACCGACAAGTCGAACACCGCGCCGTCGGGCCGCACGATCAGGGAACGCCCATCTGCCAGACGCACCAACACCGCCGTCCGGGCGGCGTTCCAGGTCGCCTCGCGCACCGGCCCGCCGCCCAGGTAGACCGCCCGCACCGGCTCGCCGCCGTAGTAGAGGTACAACCCCACGTCCGGCGAGTTCGGCCCGCTGTTGGGATCAGAAGGGTTATACGGCGCGCCGAAGAAGGCGATCCGACCACCGGGCAGTTCCACCGCGTCCTGAATCCACAGCGGCGGGATATAGTTCAACCCATCGATCAGCGCCGTCAGCTCGCGCGTCTCGCGGTTGACCCAGCCCAGCACCACGCGCCCTTCCTGGCTGCGCCCGCTCACCAGGATGCGCGTCCCGTCGTAGGACCAGGTGCAATATTCATGCGGCAGGATCACCGGCGTGTCGCCGGCGTTCCAGCCGGGATAGATCAGACCGCAGAAGTCAGTGCGCTCGTCGGGGCGGTCTAGCCGCACCAGGATCAGGGTGCTGTCCGGCGACCAGAGAAAGTCGGATACCATCCAGGCCCCGTCCACGCCGTAGGGATTCAGGTAGCGGTGGATCAAAATCTGGCGCGTGAACTGGCTATCCGGCGTGGTCTGGGAAAGGTCCCACACCCACAGACCGTCGCTGAACACGTCACTGATGGGCGAACCCACCCGTGCGCCGGGCGTCTCGGCAGTGAAGGCCACCATGCCGCCGTTGGGCGACCAGCGCACGCGCGTGAGGGCGATGGTGCCGCTGGGCAGCGGCGACCCGACCAGCGTCAGGCCATCCACGCGCAGGCCGTACAGGTTCGGGTAGGCCGGGCTGCCCTCAATAACCGCCAGCCGATTCTGCGGCCCCAACAGGTCCACCGAAACGGTCGTGCGCGGGGCGTCGCGCCAGGGGGTCACCTGGAACGTGACGGGATCGACGAAGAATACCGCGTTCGGCACGAGCGTGCCCGGCAGCGGCGTGATCGCCGTCGCCAGCGCGACCGGCGTGGCTGTGTTCAGCACGACGGGAGTCGGCGTGTCCGGCGGCAAGGTCGGCAGCGCCGTCGGAATCGGGATCGGGCTGGGCAGCAGCGGCAGCGGCGTGAAGGTGGGCGGTGGGGCGGCGGTCGGCAGAGCGGGCGTGGAGACGACCGGCGTGAAGGCGAACACCTGCGCCGTGATCGGGATCGGCGTCGCGCTGGGGGCTATCGTCGGCGTGGCCGTGACGGGCGGGCGCGGCGTCTGCGAGGGGCGCGGCGTCCAGGTATCCGGCGGGCGCAGCGTGACGGTGGCCGTTGAGGTAGCAGTTGCGCTGGGCGCGAGCGACGCAGTCCAGGTGGCCGTCGGCGTGAAGGATGGCGTGTTCGAGGGGGGCGGCGTGGGCGTCGCGGTCGCGGTTGCGCTGGGGGTGGCCGTGCCCGTCGCGGTCGGCGTAAACGTCGGCGTGACAGAGGGCGTCCGCGTGAAGGTGGGGAGCGCGGTCGCGGTGAAGGTCGGCGTATGGGTGGGTGTCGCCGACGGGGTAAGCGTGCCTGTCACGGTCGGCGTAAACGTCGGCGTGACAGTCGGCGTCGCGGTCGGCGTGGCCGTGTCGGTAGCCGTCGGGGTAAACGTGGGCGTGAAGGGGGCGGTGGTGCTTGGCGTAGGAGTATCCGTCACCGTCGCCACTGGCGTGTGGGAGGGCGTGCGCGACGGCGCCACCGTCGGCGTGACCGGCAGCACCCCCGGAAACAGGTTACAGGCCAGCACAGACAGCGCCAGCAGCGCCAGAGTCAGCCACAGGGAAAGGCGGGCGTTCATGCCTCTATTATATGCCTGCGGCGATGCCCCCGGTATACGCACAGCCCACGCTTTGCCGGCGGATGAGCGGCGACAGGTCATTTGTGGCGGAAAAACGAGACAAAATATAGTCCACAACTTGAGATTCCGTGTTATCTTTGTGGTGAATTACACAACGGTCCGACGGGGTTGTCAGTCCACCGCCTGTCCCCACGCTTCAGCGGCACCGACGGTGGACCAATGGCGAAAAACGCCGGGGTGGACATGATCCCGATTCTCGTCTTCTCGGTGCTGCTGCAACTGTTGGCAAGCCTGCTGGCCCTGCGGCTGGCCTGGATCACCGGGCGGCAGGTAGCCTGGACGTTGATCACCGCCGCTGTACTCCTGATGGCAATACGCCGTTCCCTGGTGCTGGTGGGCATCCTGGCAGGCAGAACGGTTTACCCGGATGAGCCGATCAACGAGTTGATCGGGCTGGCGATCTCGGCGCTGCTGCTCGCCGGGATCGGCTGGATCGCGCCGGTGCTGCTGGCCCACCAACGCGCACAGCAGCAGCAGCTTGAGACCCAGGAATCCCTCGAACGCCGCATCCAGGAACGCACGGCGGCGCTGAGCGAAATCAGCCAGGCATTACAAACACAACTCGAAGAGCGCGCCTGGATGGAGGCCGCCCTGCGCGAGGAGCACGACTTCATCGCCGCCGTACTGGACACGACCAGCGCCCTGGTGCTGGTGCTGGACCCCGAGGGCCGGATCGTGCGCGTTAACCGGGCCATCGCCGAACTGACCGGTTACACGCCGGAGGAATTGCAGGGCCGCGACGCCGGAGAAGTGCTGTTCGGCCAGGGGGATGTCGCTCTAATCCACGCCACCTTCCGCCGTTTCATGGAGACCGGGGAAAGCGTCAACGGCTTTGAATATCCCTGGGTCTCCTCCAACGGCCAGGTGCGCCAGATCGCCTGGTCGGCCACCGCGCTGCGCGGTGCGGATGGGGACGTCAAGTACGCCATCATTGCCGGCATCGACATCACCGCGCGCAAACAGGCCGAGCAAGCCCTCCAGGCCGCCTACGATCAACTCGAAACGCGCGTCGCCGAGCGCACCGCCGAACTCAAGGCGGCCAATGAGCAGCTCCAACAAGAAATCGCCGAACACAAACGGGCAGACGCGGAGCGCGAAACCCTGATCCGGGAACTGGATGCCTTTGCCCACACGGTCGCCCATGACCTCAAAAACCCGATCAACCTGATTGTGGGCTTCGCCGACGCGCTGTTGCAAGACTTCCCCACGCTGCCGGAGGACGAAATCCGCGATTACCTGCACACCATCGCCTGGAACGGGCGCAAGATGAGCAACATCATTAACGAACTGCTCCTGCTGGCCGGGATTCGTGGACGGGAGGAGGTGGAGATCGTCCCCTTAAACATGGAGCACATCGTCAACGAGGTGCTCCAGCGGCTGGCCTACATGATGCGCGATGTGCATGGCGAGATTGTCCGGCCATCTCATTGGCCGTCGGCGGTCGGCTATCCCCCCTGGGTCGAGGAGGTGTGGGCTAACTACATCAGCAACGGCCTCAAGTATGGCGGGCAACCGCCTCGCCTGGAACTGGGCGCCGACACGCTGCCGGGCGGCATGGTACGCTTCTGGGTGCGCGATAACGGGCCGGGCATCCCGCCGGAGCACCAGAATCGGCTGTTTGCGCCGTTCACGCAGCTCGATCAGGTCCGCGCTAAGGGACACGGCCTGGGACTGTCCATTGTGCAGCGCATCGTGGAGCGGCTGGGTGGGCAGGTGGGGGTCGAAAGCGCCGTCGGCCAGGGCAGCGTCTTCAGCTTCACCCTGCCGGCGGCGGGAAAAAATGACACCGGACCGATCACCCCATAGGCCGGTGAGGCAACAACTAATAACAAGGAGAAACGCCGATGCCCGATCCCCTGGTCGTTCTCATCACTGCCGCCTCAGAAGAGCAGGCCCGCCAGATCGCCACTGCCTTGCTGGAACAAAAGCTCGCTGCCTGCGTGAACCTCGTGCCCGTCACCTCGCTATTCACGTGGGAAGGGCAGATTCAGGACGAGCGCGAAGTGCTGCTGATCGTCAAGACAACGGCGCAGGCCACCCGCAGCCGCCTGATCGCCGTCGTTAAGGCCCTGCACAGCTACACCGTGCCGGAGATCATCGGCCTGCCCGTCGTGATCGGCGCGGAAGACTACCTGCGCTGGATCGCCGACGAAACGACCGGCTAACCCCCTGCTGCGAGCCTCATCGTCGCGGCGGCAGTGATATACTTGGGTTATCCTGCGCCGCCTGTGGAGTCTGGACATGCCCACCCCCACACCACCAAAGCCTGTGTTCAAGCCGCCCCGCCGCCCTTCGACGCAGCCCTGGCAATTGCGCCCGGCCCTGCCCGCCGACGCCGCCTCCCTTCACGCCAACTGCCTGCCCGACCAACCGCTGGACCAGGTGAAAAAACTGCTCCGCCGCAGCCAAAAGGCCGCCCTCAACCGGCGCGGGTTGGGCTTGGTGGCAGACCTGGGCGGCGAGATCATCGGCTTCGGACAGATGACGCTGTGGCCCACCACCGCCGAGATCGGGGATGTCGTGGTCGGCGCGCCCTGGCGCAGACGCGGCATCGGCAGCGCGTTGGTACTGCGTCTGGTCGAGGCGGCGCGGGAAATGGCAGCAGAACGGGTGGAGATCGGGGTGGCCCTGCGCGACTACGACGTGCTGCTGCTCTACCGCAAACTGGGCTTCGCCTACGGGCGCACGCTGGACCTCGACCTGGGGCGCGGGCCGGAACCGGTGATGTATCTCTCGATGAACCTGCGGCAGGAATAGCGGTCAGCCAGCGCAATGGGCAAGTTTCAAAAAGCGGCCATCGCTGCCCCGGTCGGCTGAAAAACCGTCCACGCTGTTTGCTAACCCAATGTGCAGGTTTTCAGCGCGTTTGCGAACAGCTAACCGCTACGCACCTTCTGCCAGCGGCAGGCACAGGTAGAACGTGCTGCCCTGATCTGGGCCGGGGCTTTCGGCCCACAACCGCCCGCCGTGCGCCTCTGCCACCGCACGGGCGATACTCAGGCCCAGGCCCATCCCGCCCTGGCGACGCACCAGCGGGTCTTCGACCTGGTAGAACTCCTGGAAAATAGCCTCTACCTGATCGGCGGGGATGCCCACGCCGGTATCACGCACAGTGATCCACGCCTCCGCGGGGCGGCGCACCACGTCCACAATGATGCGTCCGCCGGAGGGCGTGAACTTGACCGCGTTGTTGAGGATGTTCCCCAGCGCCATGTCGAGCAAGGCGGGATCCGCACGCACCACCAGCGCAGAATCGGGCTGGTGAACCACCAACTGCTGGCCTTTGGCGTGCGCCAGGTCTTCGACATCGCGGCGGGCTAGGTCCAACGCGCGGGCCACCGGCACATCTTCCAGGCGCAGCTCCGACTTGCCGAGCTTGAGGTAGCGCAGGTTAACCATATCCTCGATCAGAGTGCGCAGACGGAGGGCGCTGCGCAGCACGGCATCAGCGTGTTCGCTGGCCTCGCCCTGCGCATCCTCTTTCAAGAAGGATGCATAGCCCAGAATCACACCAAGCGGCGTGCGCAGTTCGTGGCTGGCGATGGCGATGAAGTCGCTTTTGAGCTTATCGACCTGGCTGAGTTCTTTGTTGGCTGCCTGAAGGTCGGCCACCAGACGGGCGTTTTCGATGGCAACGGCGGCCTGCGCCGCCAGCACACAGAGGGTCTCCTGGTCCTCTGCCGTCCATGCCCCGTCGATCTTGTTGACGGCCTCCAGCACGCCCACCACGCGGTCCTTGATACGCATCGGCACACCCAGTAGAGAGCGGGTGTGGAAGTGGGTCTGCTCGTCCATCTTGTGGTAGTGGCGCGGGTCCTGGCTCACGTCGTCGATAGCTATCGGGCGGTTCTCTTGCAAGATTGCCCCAGCCAGACTGCCTTCTAGCGGCACCGGTTGGCCAATCAGCGCCGCCGCCCCACCCCGACTGGACGCGGCAAAGTACAGATCGTTGGTATTGGGATTTTTGAGCAGCAGCGAAGCTGCTTCTGAGCCGGCTAGTTCAGCGGCGGCTTCGATAATACGCTGGAGCAAATCGTCCAGCGCCAGAGTCGAATTGAGGATGAGGCTGATCTCGACCAGACGGCTCAAGGTCGCAGCGCGGCGAACCAATGCGGCGGAGGCGCTTTCTGCAGACATCGCTCCCATCCTTGCAGCCAGGCGATCAGGACAACCTGATCCTAACCGAATTTCCACAGGGTGGCAATCGGCGTTTCTTGGGGGATTAAGCCTGCCGGGGGCGCGTCTTTGCACAGGGCAAGTTATCCCCAGGCAGGTGAATTAAAGAATCACCGTCGTAGTAGGGGCTGTGGATAAGTGGATAACCCGCCGGTGCCGCTGCCGCGACCGCCAGCCCTGGGATCGGCCTGCTACACAGCCTCCATATCTGGCGTGGTGCGCTGTCCACATATCCACAGGGATGGCTGTGGACAACCCGGCGGTTATCCACAGCCGAAAAGCCATGCATCGACGCACGCCTGTTCGACGCCAGCCGTTGGGGTGGGCTGTTGGGATGGGACATATCTGGCGGGCCGGTGCGCGGGGCAGAAATCACTTTTCCACAAGGGTAGCCGGTTATCCCCAGTTTCCCCCGGAGTTATCCACAGGCAGCGGGGGTCAGGGCAATGGGGCTGCCTGCCGAAAAGGGCTGTCACAGCGCCACTTAGGGCGTATATAGTGTTGCTGATGCCCTCTGCCCCCAGGGATGGGGGCAGAGGAACGGCGAGGGCGGCAATGTTAAAGTTTGGTTTTTCGCCTGGGCCTGTGGATAACTCGCGACTCGAAAATTTAACGTTGGGATATGCTGGGAAATCGTGGGATGGCGCCCACGACCGCGTATTGCCCGAACGTTAAGGCGCGGCAGGGTGCCCTTCTTGTTCCCTGGTAGCGACCGGTTGCCGTCGTTCGACCCACCAGGGCCACAGGTGTACCGCCAGGCCGATCACGAACATCGACACGCCGATCACACCCAGGGCGGGCGTGTCCACATAGATGCCCTGGATGAGCGCCGCAAGGATGAAATCGAGATGGAACATCAGCGGCACGGCGAGCACCACCGGGTCTGGCGGGCCGGCCTTTTCTACGCGCGGGCGCGCCGCGATCACAACGATCAGGCCGCCGATGATCAGGATCAGCGCCCCGGCAGCCGCTCCCAGCAGCGGGGCTACGAGGGCGGTTTCTAAGCGGGTCATCACGATCAGCCCGACCAGCGACAGCACGAAGGCCAGCGGCGCATAGAGCCAGCCGCCGACACGGTGATCCTGCCAGCGGCGCAACAGGTAGAGAAAGCCGGAATACAGCGCAATCACCCAGAACCAGCCATAGAAGTTGCCCCAGGGCACGCCGAACCAGTGCGCGTCGAAGGGCGTGTTGCCCCACGTCCACATGCCCACATCGTTGTTGACGTGATCGACCAGCCGGATGGCAATGGTATCCATCGCCAGATCGATGTTAAGCGCCAGCAGCGCGTTCAGGATGGGTTTGACCGCCCGCGGCAGCTTCAAGCGTTCGGTGAATTCCATGCTGCTGTAGATGATGATGGCCCAGCCAGCCCCGTTCATCAGCGTGGCCGGACCGATCATCACCAGAAAGCGTCCGTAGTGATAGGACGCCGACTGGTTGATCATGGCGATTTCGAGCGTGACGCCGAACACGGCGGCGACCAGCAGTTCCAGCACATAGGCGCGCCCGCGCTTCCAGGCGTGCCACAGGCAGGCGGCGAATACGGCGTAGCAGATCAGCTCAATGATCATGTAGAGCGGATCAACGGTGAGCGAGAAGGAGATCATGGCATGGCTTCCTTTCGAGGCTTCAAGCGGCGCCAGAGGACTGCTGTTGGACGGAGGCTTGCGTCTGTTGCCGCGCGACCCACCAGGGCCACAGATGAACCGCCGCGCCGACGAGCAGCATCGCCACGCCGATCACGGCCAGCACGGGCAGCGCCGTATAGATGCCTTGTACCAGCGCCAGGAAGATGAAGATCAGGTGAAAGGCCAGCGGCACGGCGATTACGACTGCCTCCGGCGGCCCGGCCTTTTCCACGCGCGGGCGAGTGACCAACACGAGCACCGCCCCACCGCCGATCAGCACTGCCGGTCCGACGAAGCCCAGTCCGTTGGGGTGAAGCACCGAGCCGTAAAGCTGATCCAGAAGCAGCAGCGTGGCGACAGACAGGACCAGTGCCAGCGGCGCGTAGAGCCAGCCGCCGATCTGATGATCGCGCCAGCGGCGCAGCAGGTACAGGAAGCCGGAGAACGATGTGACGACGATGAACCAGCCCCAAAAGTTGCCCCAGGGCACGCCAAACCACTCCTGGTCCAGCGGAATGGTCCAGGTCCACATACCCTGCTGGTTGTTCACCGTGTCCAGCAGGCGGATGGCGACGGTGTCCATGGCTAGGTCGATGTTGAGCGCCAGCAGGCCGTTGAGAAAGGGCCGGGCGTAATCCGGCAGCTTGAGGCGGGCGGTGAACTCCATTGCGCTGTAGATGATCACGGCCCAGCCCATGCCGATGGGCAACGGGGCGTTGTCGATCATGATCAGAAAGCGCCCGTAGTGGTACGATTCCATCTGGCGCATGGTGGCCCATTCCAGCAGCACACCGTACCCCAGCGTCGTGACCAGTTCCAGCACGCGGTAGCGCCCGTGATTCCGGGCGGCGTGCCACAGGCACAGCGCAAACAGGATGTAGGTCGCTGTTTCAAAGAACAGGTATGCCGGTTCGATCATGTTCTCCCTCCTCCTTGAGGAAAACACAGACCCCACAGATTGCTGATCTCACGTGCAGCAGGCTTGCTTGAAGCCCTCGCGCTGACCCCTCTCGCTGTCAGGGCGAGGGGGCTTGAAGCCTGCCGAACGCGCGGCGACTCACCCCGACGGGGTTGGCGCGACGGCAGGCTCTCGCCGCCCGACCCACCAGGGCCACAGGTGTACCGCCAGGCCGATCACGAACATCGAGACGCCCACCACCGCCAATGCGGGCGTCTGCGCATAGATGCCGGTGATGAGCGCCGCCCCCATGTAGATCAGGTGAAACGCCAGCGGCACGGCCAGGACGACTGCCTCCGGCGGGCCGGCGTGTTGCACGCGCGGGCGCGTCCCGATCACGATTGCTAGTGCGCCGCCTACCACCACCAGCGGCCCACTAAAGCGCGCGTTGAGGGGCACCATCACCGAGCGGAAGATTTCGTTCGAGAGCAGCAACGTAAACAGCGACAGCCCGAACGCCAGCGGCACATACAGCCACCCGCGCACGGCGTGTTCGCGCCAGGGACGCAGCCAGCGGATGAACAGCGAGTAAGACGCGACCACGAAGAACCACGCCCAGAAATTGGCCCAGGGCACGCCGAACCATTCGGCGTTTTGCGTCGTGATCGCGCCCCAATGCCACATGCCCTGGCCCGGCGTCACGCCGTCCATCAGGCGGATGGCGATGGCGTCCATCGACAGATCGATGTTAAGTGCCAGCAGCGCGTCGAACAGTGGGCGGGCCATGTCTGGCATCCGCAGGCGGGCGGTGAACTCCATTGCACTGTAGATGATCACGGCCCAACCCATGCCGATCACCAGCGGCGCATCGTCGATCATGATGAGGAACTGGCCGTAGCGATAGGCGGCAAGCTGGCGGATGGTGAGCCATTCCAACAGCACGCCGTAGATCAGGGTGAAGACCAGCTCCAACACCCGGTGGCGACCATGTTGCCGGGCAGCGTGCCACAGGCAGGCGATAAACAGCCCATAGGTGACGAACTCGAAGACCAGGTAGATGGGGTTAACTTGCGAGATCGGATTGATCATGTGCGACTCCGGGGGAAACAGGCAGGCGACGATGCCGCAGATCATGAAAAAGTTTCCGCCGCCTGTCAAGCAGTTATAACCAAACGCCATATGCGGGTTTTGAGCGCCGGGGGTTCAAAACCCCGGCGACCGGGGCAAACACGGTCATTTTTTGAAACTTGTCCACTGCGTATACCCCAACAGATGGCCCCTAGCAACGAAAGGGGCAAACTGTCGTATCATACGGGTAGAGGCGTGGGCGGCGAACCACTTGCATGGGCAGGTAGCAGTGCGTTAAGATGATCGGCCCGTGCCTCGTGACCCTGCAATGTACGTAGGATTTGCAACTTACCGCGATGAAAACGCTCATTTTTATAATGACGGTTGTTTATGTCGGCAGCGCCCTGGCCCTGGCCCTGTATGCTGCCGGGACGCTGGTTCTGCTGGCGTTGTGGTGGCGTCACCGCCATGACGACTCCTCTGCTCCCCTCCCTGCCGAAGGGGAGTGGCCGAGCGTGACGGTGCAGTTGCCGGTGTTCAACGAGCGCGAGGTGATCGGGCGGCTGATCGACGCGGTCGCCGCCTTTGATTACCCGCGCGATAAGCTGCGCGTGCAGGTGCTCGACGACTCGACCGATGATACCTGGCTGGTGGTGGCGCAGCGTGTGGAGCGGCTCAGCCGCGCCGGGCTAGACATCACCCACCTGCGGCGGACCGACCGGAAGGGGTACAAAGCGGGCGCGCTGGCGGCGGCGCTGGAACAGACCGATTCGACACTGATCGCCATTTTCGACGCCGACTTTGTGCCGCCGCCGGACTTTTTGCGCCGGGTGACGCCGCACTTCCTGGCCGATCCGCGCTTGGGGATGGTCCAGACGCGCTGGGGGCATCTGAATGCCGACGAGAATCTGCTCACGCGCGGACAGGTTCTTAGCCTGGACGGCCATTTTGTCATCGAACAGACGGCGCGTAGCCGGGGCGGATTGCTGCTGAGTTTCAACGGCGCAGGTGGGGTGTGGCGCACGGCGGCCATCCGCGATGCGGGCGGCTGGTCCGATGCGACGCTGACCGAAGACCTGGACCTGAGCTACCGGGCGCAGCTCAAGGGATGGCGTTTCTACTATTTGCCGGACGTGGTGGTGCCTGCCGAGGTGCCGCCGCAGATGGCCGCTTACAAGCGTCAGCAGGCGCGCTGGGCCAAAGGCAGCACCCAGGTGCTGCTACGCCTGCTGTCGGAAGTGTGGCGCTGTTCGCACTTCACCCTGGCGCAGAAATGCATGGGCACGCTGCACCTGTGCCAATATCTGGTCCATCCGCTGATGCTGCTGTTGTTGCTGCTGACGTTGCCGATGCTGATCACCAGCGCGATCAAGGGGCTGTCGCTAGCGCCGCTGGGGCTGGCCGGGTTGGGGCCGCCGCTGCTGTACGTGCTCAGCCAGCGCGTGTTGTATCCTGAGGGCTGGACCTGGGCGCGGCGGATGCTGGCCTTCCCCGCGCTGATGGCGCTAGGGACCGGGCTGGCGCTGACGAACACCCTGGCGGTGTTAAGCGCGCTGCTGGGCCAGCCAAACGTCTTTCAGCGCACGCCCAAGTTTCGGGGCCAGGGCTGGCAGCAGAGCGACTACGCGCTGCGGCTGAGCCGGTCCACGTTCGGGGAGGCAGTGCTGGCGATCTATGCGCTGTGGTGCGGCCTGTTGATGCTGCGCTTTTTGCCGTCGCTGGCCCCGTTTCTGTTCCTGTACGCCTATGCCTTTGGGACGGTGGCGCTGTGGGGGCTGGCCGAAGGGTTGCAACTGTGGCTGGCCGGGCGGAACACGACCCTGCACGGCCATCCGGCGTAATGGCATCTCCGGCGGGGCAGCTACTGGATGCGCAGTAAGATGGTGGCCTCGCGCCAGACGCCTTCTAGGTCATAATAGGCGCGCAGGTCCTCGGAGAAGATGTGCACCACGACGCCGCTGTAGTCCAGCAGCACCCAGCCGGAGCCGAATTGCCCTTCGCGGTGCAGCGGCAGGATGCCGTGCGCCTTTTTAATGTCGGTGTCGATATGCTCGGCGATGGCGCGTAGCTGGCGCTCGTTGGTGCCGGTGCAGATGACAAAATAATCGGCGATCAGGGTGACGCCGTGCAGGTCCATCAGAACAATATTTTCGCCCTTCAGGTTTTCGATGACGTCGATGATGGCGTGTGCCAGTTCTAGCGGTTCCAGATGCCCCTTCCTTCAACGGGATCAGGTAAATCGGTTGATGTGATTGTAACACAAGACGTGGAGCGGGTATAGGTAGTGGGCGTGGGGCGCATAGGCCTCGCGCACGCTTGTGCAATTTATGATACAATGCATAGGCGTAAGGCACGATCAGGGTGGTGTACTTACGCCACCAGAATAAGGAGTTCTTAACGTGAGCGTCGAATTTTACGATGTCAAGCTGCGGAAGAAGGTTCAGGTCCCGGAGAAGGACGTGGTCAAGACGACCTTCAGCACCAAAGGCGGCCAGGTTCGCTATGGGCTGCGCGGCAAGACGGCGGATGGCCGCACCCTGACCAAGTTTGTTAGCAAGAGTGATTGGGACAAGATGAACGTCCCGGTCGAGCAGGAAAAGAAGTAGCACATTGCGCGCCGCGCGTCAGGCCCGCACGGGAATTGCCTGTGCGGGCTTTTGTTATCTACCTTTTGCCAGGAGACTACGGATGAAATCCTCCTCTCGCTACCGCTGGTTTGTGGTCGGCACGTTCTTCGCGTTCATGCTGCTTCACCAGTCCGATAAGATGTTGATCGGCCCGCTGAACTCGCAGATCATGGAGACGTTTAGCATCGACGAAGCGCAGATGGGCGCGGTGGGCACCGGCGCGCTGCTGGTGGCGGCAGTGTTCTACCCGCTGTGGGGCTATCTCTACGACCGCTATGCCCGTGCCAAACTGCTGGCGCTGGCCTCGGCCATCTGGGGGTCCACCACCTGGCTGAGCGCCCTGGCACCGACCTTCCCGACCTTCATCGTCACGCGCGCCTCGACCGGCATCGACGACTCCAGCTATCCGGGTCTGTACAGCCTGATCGCGGACTACTTTGGCCCGCGCGTGCGCGGCAAGATTTACGGCTTTTTGCAGCTCACCCAGCCGCTGGGTTATCTGATGGGCATGGCGCTGGCGCTGGTATTGGGTGGGATGATCGGCTGGCGCGGCGTGTTCTATCTCACCGGGGCGCTGGGGTTGGTGCTGGCGGTGGTGATCTTCTTCGGCGTGCGCGAAGTGCCGCGCGGCAAAGGCGAGCCGGAACTGGCCGACCTGGCCGAGATCGGAGTCTACCGCTTCAACTGGAAGATCGCCCTGGGCCTGTTCCGCAAGCGCACGTTGATCCCGCTTTTTATCCAGGGCTTTTTTGGCGTCTTTCCCTGGAACGTGATTTCATTCTGGTTCTTCCGCTACTTGCAGGTGGATCGCGGTTACACCGACGACGCAATCCTGCCGACGATGGCGGTGGCGGTGCTGGTGTTGGCGGCGGGGTATTTTGTCGGCGGGGCGCTGGGCGACCGGCTGTTCCGGCGCACGCCGCGCGGACGGCTGATCGTGGCGACGGTGGGCGCGGCGCTGGGGATGGTCTTGCTGGTGCTGACGCTGGGCGTGCCGCTGGAGAATACCGGGCTGTTTTTGCTGCTGCTGTGCCTGACGGCGATTTTCATTCCTTTCCCCTCGCCGAACGTGATCAGCACGGTCTACGATGTGACCGTGCCGGAGGTGCGCAGCACGGCGCTGGCGATCCAGTATTTCATTGAGAACGCGGGTGCGGCGCTGGCCCCGCTGATGGCCGGGGCGGTGGCGGTGCAGTCGTCGCTGGGGAACGCCATCCTGATCATTTGCACATCCACCTGGGCGGTGTGCTCGGTGTTTCTGGCGGTGGCGGCTTATCTGGCCCCGCGCGACATCCTGGCGCTGCGGCAGCAGATGCGCGAGCGGGCGGCGGCGGCGCAGGCCGGGCAGCAGCCGGACGCGGCTACTGGTTGACCAGCGGCAGCCGGACCTCGACGATGAGGCCGCGCTGCGCCGCGTTGGCGGTGGTGATGTCGCCGCCGTGCAGTTCCACGATCTGGCGGGCGATGCTCAGGCTCAGGCCGGTGCCCTGAGTATCGCCTTCGGTGGCGCGGAAGAACGGCTCAAACATCTGGCGCAGTTGGTCCGGCGGCAGGTGTTCGCTGCCGTCGTAGATGCGCAGCAGGGCGTGGGTGGCGCGCTCATCCGGCAGTGCGGCCAGTTCGACCTGTCCGCCCGGCGGGGTAGCGCCGATGGCGTTGGCGATCAGCCGCGTGATGGCCCGTCCCAGCGTCTCGGTGTCTGCAAACACGTACAGCGGGTCGCTGGCTATCGTCTCCACCAGGCGCACGTGCTGCTGTTCGGCCTGGTGGCGAAGCAGGGCGACGCTTTCGGCGAGGATGGTTTGCAGCGGGACGGTCTGCCGCTTTAGGGCGGCAGGGCTGGCCACCAGGCGGCTCATCTCCAGCAGTTCTTCTACCAGCGCGGTCATCTGGTCCACGACCGGCTCCATCACCTCCAGGTGGTCGGTCAGCCGGTCGGGCTGGCGGCGCAGCAGGTACAGGCGCGTCTTGAGATTGGCAAGCGGCGTGCGCAGCTCATGTGCGGCGTGGTTGATGAAGCGGGTCTTTTGCGCCTGCCAGGTCTTCTCCGGCGTGATATCCCGAAAGATGCCCACCTTGCTGATTGGCCGGTTCTGGGGGTCGGTGAGGGCGGTGAAGGTTGCCTCGAATTGAGCCGTTCTGCCCTCTTTGATCCGGGCGCGGATTTCGCCGTGCCACGAGTCGCCGCGCCGGATCGTCTCGCTGATCGACCCCGGAAACCGGACGAACTCTGGCGCGAACAGAGTGCTGAGAAAACTCAACGGCTGGGCGATCACCTCCTCGGCGGTGTAGCCGGTCAAGCGGGTAAAAGCGGGGTTGACGTACATGATCTGGTTGAAGTCGTCGTGCATCACGCCGTCGGCCAGCGCATCCAGGATGGCCTTGAACTGGGCGCGTTCGTGCTCCAGTTCGGCGGTGCGCGCCGCGACCAGTTGCTCTAGCTGGGTGGAATACCGCTGCACCATGTCGAACAACTGGGCCTTTTCCAGGGCAATGGCGGCCTGGTCGGCGAATGCCTGCAACAGCCCGGCGTGTTGTAGGGTGAAGAACCCCGGCGTGTCGCTGACCAGACTCAGGAAGCCGATGATCTGTGTGCGCGTCTCAACAGGAGCGCCCAGATAAGATCGAATCCAGTCTGCCTGGGGGATAGGCGTCCAGCGGTCATCGGTTTGGGTGTCGGGGATCAGGCAGTAGTGACCGGTGTCGATCATCCAGCGCAGCGTCGGTATGTCCAGCGAGAATATGAGGGTGCGGAAAACAGCACTGCTGGCGTCACAGTGACCACGCCAGCAGACCATGCGGGCGGTCTGGCCCTCGACTAGCAGGATGTCGGCGGCCTGATGGGGCACAACGCGGCCCACGTTTTCCAGGATGCGGTCGAGCACGGCCTCGACGTCGAGGGTTTCGTTGATCGCGGCGGCGCTGTCGCGCAGGGCCTCGGCCAGGATGCGCTGGTTGTGCTCGGCGGTCTGGGCCTGATGCAGGGCTTCCTCGATCTGGCGGAGGGCAGTGATGTCGAGGTGAAAGGCCAGGTTCGCCATGCCATCGGGCAGCCGGATTTGCGCCACCTCCACGTGGTAAGCGAACACCGAGCCGTCCTTGCGCTGGCCCAGGGCCTCGTAATTGCTCGTCACCGCTTCCCCGCGCTCGCGCGCTTCCAGCCGGGCGACGATCTCGGCGCGGCTTGCGGGCGCGACGTGGTCCAGCAGGTTAGACCCGGCCAGTTCCTCGGCGCTGTCGTAACCGTACATCCGCGCGTAGGCCGGGTTGACGTACAGCGCCTTGCCGCCCCGGTTCACCGAAATGCCGATCGGCGCACAGTCCACAAACGTGCGCAGGCGTTCTTCGGCCTCGCGCAGTGTGGCCTCGGCCCGCTTGTGCGGTGTGATGTCGTGCAGGGCGATCAATTGCCCCAGCAGCCGCCCTGTACGGTTGCGCAGGAAAACCGCCTGCACATCGTAGAAGCTGCCGTCCCGTTCGCATATTGTCGGGGTAGCCGTGATGCTATGTAGGGTGCGCAGCCAGACATCCCCATCCGCGAGGATTTCCGTCAGCCGTTTACCTATCGCCACCGGCCCGACACCCAACATGCGCTGCGCCGCCGGGTTGATGTCGATGATGCAGTCGCGCGCGTCCAGCACCAACACGCCCGTGTCCAGCCGTTCGATCAATAGGCTGCGTGCCAGCGGCACCAGGCCGAACATCTGAAAGCGCAGCACGCTCAACGTCACGATCACCGCCGCCGCCACGAAGCCAAGTGAGGTGTAATCCATGCCGGGGATCGGCCCTGCGTTTAGTACATAGGTGGCGCTGGTGACCAGGGGCATCAGCGCGGCCAGCACCAGCAGCCAGGTCTGGCGGCGGTGAAGCTGCGGCAGCCGCAGTGCCGACCCGACCAGCCACACGTCGGCGGCGATGATCAACAGGTAGACCCAGATGGTTCTGAACCAGTACCAGGGGCCGTGTCTGTAGATCAGGGGTGGTGTGGCGCTGATGAACGGCACTGTGACCGTCCCCGGCGTGATCTGCGTCCACACGAGTTGGTGATGCTGGGTGGTGAACACCAGGATCAGCGTGACGATGGGTTCCAGCCACAGCAGGGCCAGCACCCGGCGCCAGGGCCGCCAACGGCTGTTGGTGTAGGACAGCACGAACAGCAGCCATAACGGCGGGATGTTGACGACGCTGACGTACTGAAGCCTGGCCCAGGCGATTTTGTCTGCCATGTCGGTGGCAGCCAGTTCCAATGCCTGCATCAGCGTCCAGGCGGCGATCATTACCAGCAGCAGGCCGTAGAGATTGCCGGTGCGGGGTTCCCAATGCTGCCAGGCCAGCACCGCCAGAAAGACGATCAGCGCAGCAGCGGCGATCAGGATAACGATATAGGGAGTCAGTTGCCAGCACACGATGGCGCCCTTTTCTACTGTTAAAGAGCGGTCAGCGTGATTTGCGGGGAAGCAAACAGCAGGAAAACGTTTGCTGCTGATAAATAATATATCAAAACGGTGTTTTGGGCGAATTAACCTGGTTCCCCGCAAGGCGATTGCCTGGCACGGCTTTGTGCATATCCCTGTTCGGGGCGTCAGGCGCGTCGATAGCGGTGTGGTGTGTGAGTGGGAGGGTTGTGCGATGGCCGTAGCGCGCGAACAGACCCAGGTCCAGCCGATCACCGAAGCCTACCTGGCCCTGATCGCTTACCCTGGCCGCTCGTCTGCTGCCGCGCCCACCCATTTCCCCGTTTGCGCAACAGCATGGTATAATGCTGGCGGCTTGAATCTTTCAATGCACTACACCCACGTCTCTGTCTGATGGCGGTCTCCGAAGGACACACGGCTGATGCGCATCGGCGTGCGCGGTAAGATTCCCCTGCGCGGCGTGTACCGTCCGGGCGGCAGCAGTAACGCCGCCCTGATTCTGATTGCCGCCGCCCTGCTGACCGACCAGCCGGTGACGTTGCGCGGCGCGCCCGATACCCTCAGCGTCGCTGCCATGCTGGAGATCGCGGAACGGCTGGGCGCGCGGATCGCGCATGATGGCGACACGGTGATGTTGGAGACGCCTGCCATCACCACCCGCACCCTCAGCCGCGAGATGACCTCGGCCAAAGTCGGCGCGGTCATGTTTGCGGCGGCAGTGTTGGCCCGGCGCGGCTATCTGCACCTGGAAGTGGACTATCCCCTCAATCGTCTGTATACCCATCTCACCGCCCTGCGCGACCTGGGTTGTCGTGTGACGACGACGCAACAGGCCGCCGCCGAAAGCGCGGTGGACGTGACCTACACACCCTGGGAGCGGCGCGAAATCGTGTTGGCGCAGACCAGCGTCACGGCGACGGCGCTGGCGGCCATGCTGGCCGCAGCCACGCCCGGCGAAACGATCCTGCGCAACGCCGCCTCTGAGCCGCAGGTGCAAGACCTGCTGGCCCTGCTGATCCAGATGGGCGTGCAGGTCGAGGGCGCGGGGTCGAACCTGTTGCGCATCCGGGGGCAGACGGGGTTGCACGGGGGGACGGGACAGGTCGGCCCGGACCACATCGAGGCGGCCAGTGTGGCGGCTATCGCTGCGCTCAGCGGCGGGCGGCTGGACATCGAGGGGGTGCGCGGGGCAGACCTGCGCCTGATTGCCAGGGTGTATGCCCGGCTGGGCGTGCGCCTGGATGTTGACGACGATCACGTGCATGTGCCGCGCCACGAGTCCTTGCACATCGCCGATCTGGGGGAGGAGGCCGACCTGAGCGTGGAAACCGCGCCCTGGCCGGGTTTTCCGTCGGACCTGGCAGCCGTGGCGACGCTGATTGCCACGCAGTCCCAGGGGACCGTCCTCATTCACGAGAAGTTGTTCGACAACCGACTGTTGTTCGTCGATAAGCTCAAAGGCTTCGGGGCGCAGATCGTGCTGTGCGATCCGCACCGCGCCATTGTGGTCGGCCCGACGCCGCTGCGCGCCGACTACCTGGATACGCCGGATGTGCGCACCGGCCTGGCGCTGGTCGGCGCGGCCTTGTGTGCAGAGGGCGAAACGGTCATCGACGGCGCGGAGCAACTTGACTGGAATTTCGAGGGCGTGCTGGAAAAGTTGCAGGCCCTCGGCGCACAGATGCGCGTGTTAGAGCGATAGATTGTAGTGCTGGCAGCTGAAGGCAATATGCAAGGGAGGGGAGAATGGATCGAAAATTGGCCCTGATCGCTCTTAGTATCCTGCTTTTGCTGACTGTTCTGCCTACGTTGGCCCAGGAAGGCGGCGAGGCGTTGGCCCCGCCGGAGATTCCGGGCGTGGCAGTGTATATTCCCTTTCCGGTAGACATCACCCTGGACGGCGACCTGACCGACTGGGCGGGCGTCACGTCGGTGCTGGTGGATCGCGGCACCATGCTTTCTGACGACCCGGCGGAAAACGGCTCGTTCACCTTTGCCCTGGCCGCCGACGCCGAGACGCTCTACCTCTACATGACCATGCCAGACCGCAACATCATCACCGGGCAGCATGGCACGAATTTCTGGAATGAAGACTCGCTGGAGTTCTACCTCAACCTCAGCGGCGACCTGACCCGCACCAGTTACGGCGAGGGCGTGTTCCAGGTGAACATCAACCCCGGCGACATCGGCAACACCGACCCGGCGGCGATCACCGTGACAGGCACGAATGCCAGTCAGTCTGGGGCGCAGGCGTTCGTCTTTGCAACCGAAGACGGCTGGGGCTTCGAGGCCGCCGTCTCGCTGGCAGAGTGGGGCATCACGCCGGAGCACGGGTTGGAGATCGGCGTCCAGGCGCACGCCAACGGCGCCAGCGAGCAAAACCGCGATGTGAAGCTGATCTGGTCGCTGGCCGACGAGAACGATACGTCGTACCAGAACCCCAGCCTGTTCGGGCGCGGCATCTTCTTCGAGGTCGGGCGGGAGGATGTTCCTCTGCCTGCTGACCTGCCGGCGGCAGCCGCCGAACCTGCTGCGCCGGAGGAATGGGTCAGCGTCAACCAGACCGGCTACCTGCCTGCCGCTCCCAAGCGCGCCGTGTACGCCGATGATACCGAAGGCCCGCTGACCTGGCGCCTGGTCGATGCGGCGACGGGCGAAGTGTGGATGATCGGGCGCACGCGCGGTAATGCACTCGACGAGGCGACGGGCGGCGTGGCGCATGTGGCGGATTTTTCGCGCTTTGCCCGGCCCGGCACCTATGTGGTGGTGATCAACGGCGTGGAGAGCGCCCCCTTCGAGATCGGTGAGGACATCTACGCCCCCCTGCGCATCGACGCGCTGCGCTACTTCTATCTCAATCGCAGCGGTATCGAACTGGAAGCGCCCTACGCGGGCGATTGGGCGCGTCCGGCGGGGCATCTGTCTGACAATAACGTGACCTGTTTCCGAGGGCGCGACGCCGACCGCGTGAACTGGCCCGGCTGCGATTATACCCTGGACGTGCGCGGCGGCTGGTATGACGCGGGCGACTATGGCAAATATGTGGTCAACGGCGGCATTTCCGTCTGGACGTTGCTGAACATGTACGAGCGCGATCCGCAGGCGTTCGCCGACGGCGACCTGAACATTCCCGAAAGTGGCAACGGGGTGCCGGATGTGCTGGACGAGGCGCGCTGGGAGATGGAATTCCTGTTGGCGATGCAGGTGCCGCAGGGTGAAGACCTGGCGGGCATGGTCCACCACAAGATTCACGACGTGAGCTGGGCCGGGATGCCGCTGCTGCCGCCGACACAATACGACAACCGCACGGCCAATCCCAACGCCTACGCCGGGCGCTACCTCTACCCACCGAGCACCGCCGCCACGTTGAACCTGGCCGCGACCGCCGCCCAGTGTGCGCGCATCTGGCGCGAGATCGATTCCGACTTCGCCGACCGCTGCCTGATCGCGGCGGAGACGGCTTGGCAGGCAGCGATGGAGCACCCAGACCTGCTGGCCGGGCGCACGCCGGGTCAGGGCGGCGGCGACTACAGCGATACAAACGTGGAGGACGAGTTCTTCTGGGCCGCCGCCGAGTTGTTCATCACTACCGGTGACGTGACTTACCGCGATTACCTGGCCGCGTCGATGTACTTCGGCGCGTTCCCTGGCCTGGAAGCGGGCAACGTCTCGGCCATGTACTGGGGCGACACGGCGGCGCTCGGCACGATCTCGCTGGCGACGCAGCCGAACGGCCTCTCCAGCCGCCAGACTGCCGCGTTGCGGCGGCAGATCACGCGGACGGCGGACCGCTATCTGGAGACGCAGGCGACCCAGGCTTATCCCGTGCCGCTGCCGGTGGACGGGTACTACTGGGGGTCGAACTCCAGCGTGCTCAACAATGCGCTGCTGCTGGCCCTGGCCTACGACTTCACCGGCGACGCACGCTACCTGAATGGTGCCATCGGCTGCATGGACTATCTGCTGGGGCTGAACGGCCTGGGGCGTAGCTTCGTTTCGGGCTATGGCGAGGTGGCGATGGAGCATCCGCATCATCGCTTCTGGGCCAACCAGCCGGCGAATGGCTTTCCGCCGCCGCCGCCGGGCGCGGTGGCCGGTGGCCCGAACGGCAATCCCGATGATCCGGCTGCGCAGGCTGCTGCTCTGGCGGAGCGGCCTGTCGCGTTGCGTTACCTCGACGACATGGGTTCTTACACGACCAACGAGGTGGCGATCAACTGGAACGCGCCGCTGGCGTGGCTGGCGGCCTTCCTGGATGAGCAGGCCGGGGAATAGGGCGCGGCGCTTAAGGGTGTTGTTGTGGGGGCGACCGGTCGGGGTCGCCCCTGCGTTTTTCGGGCTGCGTGGTGTTATAATGCACCCCGTTTGGCGCCGTTAGAGAGGGTTATTACTTTTGACGACCGATGTACCTGTACAGACGCTTCACGTCGCCGGGCTGATCACGCGCTGCGCTGTTACCGGCAGCGGCCCGGCAAACGTTTTGGCGCTGCACGGTTGGGGCGGGCAGATCGCCTCGTTCTGGCCGGTGGCGCAGGGCCTGGCGCCCGAAAAATACACCGTGCACCTGCTGGACCTGCCCGGCTTCGGCGGGACGGCTCTCCCGCCTGAACCGTGGGGCGTGACGGACTACGCCCGCTTCGTGTGCGCCTATCTGGACGCGCAGGGCCTGGCGCGCGTGCACTTGCTGGGCCATTCCTTCGGCGGGCGGATCGGGCTGGTGCTGGGCGCGGACCACGCGGATCGGATCGGCAAGATGGTCCTGGCGGACAGTGCGGGCGTGCGTCCGCCCAAAAGCGCGGTGGCGGACCTGCGGCGCATGGTTGTGAAGGCGGGCAAGGCGATGCTGCACCTGCCCGTGCTACGATCCTTTTACGAACCGCTGCGCCGCCGGCTTTACCGGGGCCTCGGCGAGACGGATTATCTGGAGGCGGGCGCGCTGCGGGAGACCTTCGTGCGCGTGATCGAGGAGGACCTGCTGCCCTATGCGGCGCGCGTCACGGTTCCGACGCTGCTCATCTGGGGCGAACACGACACGGCGACCCCGTTGTGGCAGGGCCGGGCGCTCGAACAGGCCATCCCCGACGCCGGGCTGGTGATCTTTTCCGGCGCGGGGCATTTCAGCTATCTGGACCGTCTACCGGAGTATCTGCGCGTGGTGGATCACTTTCTGGCGGGTGCGGCGGCCTGAGAGTGCTATGCCGGAAACTGACCTGAAAGCAATCTCTGAACGCGGCCTAGCCGCAGCCGGAAGGGGCAGATCAAACGATGCCTGATGGCCTGATTGCGCTGTGGTTTTTGGCCGGGCTGTGGCGGATGATCCGCTGCGCCCGCTATTTCCAGATCGAAGAGTACATGGCCGGGCGCTTTGCCCGCTGGCTGCGCGCCCATCCAGAAAAGTGGAACTGGCAGCGGGCAGGCGGCGCGTGGATCGCGGCGGCCATCGGGAGTTTTGTCACCTCCGGTGTGAGCGATCTCGTCCCGGCGCTGTTGCACGGCGCGGCGGCGCTGATCGCGTTCTGGCAGCCGCCGGAGCGCGAGGTCAAAAAGAAGTTTGTGCGCACGCAGCGCGCCCTACGCCTGCTGATCGCCGCGTCTGCCGGGTTTGGCCTCGCCACCGTCCTCGGCGCGCGGCTGCTGGGGGCGATCCTCCCCAGCGAACTGCGCGCGCCGATCTATACGGCGGCGGGGTTGCTCGGCCTTATCCTTTACCTGATCAGTCCACTGTTCCTCATCGTGGGCAATGTGGCGGCGGTTCCGGTAGAAGCGGGCCTGCGGCGGCTATACCTGTTCCGCGCGGCGCGCACGCTGCGGCGGCTCAACCCGACCGTGATCGGCATCACGGGCAGCTACGGCAAGACCAGCACCAAGCACTACCTCGCGCACATCCTGAATGCGCGCTACCGGGCCATCGCCACACCCAAAAGCTACAACACCCTGATGGGCGTCACGCTGGCGATCAACACCTTGCTCAAGCGCGCGCGCGAACTCGATTATTTTCTGGTGGAGATGGGCGCGTATGTTCCGGGCGAGATCGCGCGCATCTGTCGGCTCACGCGCCCGCAGATCAGCATCGTGACGGCAGTCGGGCCGCAACATCTGGAACGTTTCGGCTCGCTGGAGAACACCGCTCGTGCCAAGTTCGAGATCGTGGCCGCCCTGCCGCCGGACGGCGCGGCCATCCTGAACGGCGACGACCCCAATGTGCGCGCGATGGCGGAGCGTGCAGCGGTGGAGACGGTGATCCTGGTGAGTCAGCAGCCCTCTTCTTCGCCCCTCCCTGCCTGCGGGAAGGGGACAGGGGTGGGGTTCGTGGCCGCCAACGTGCGCGAATCGCTGGACGGGCTGGATTTCGACGTGACCGACGTGGCCACCGGCGAGACGCGCCATTTTCACGCGCCGCTCTACGGCTTGCACAACGTAACGAACATCCTGCTGGCGACCGCCGCCGCGCGGCATTGTGGCCTTTCGCTGGCGGAGATCGCGCTGCGTGTTGCCTCGTTGGAGCCGTTTGAACACCGTCTGCAACGCAAAGTTCAGCCGGGCGGCCTGATCGTGTTGGACGACGCCTACAGCGCCAATCCGGTCGGTGCGCGGGAGGCGCTGCGCGTGTTGGGCCTACATACCCAGGGGCGGCGTATCCTGATCACGCCGGGCATGGTCGAACTGGGGCCGGTGCAGGAGGCGGAGAATCGTCAGTTAGGACGGCTTGCCGCCGACTATGCCACCGACATCGTTCTGGTTGGGACGGCGCAGACTCGTCCGATTGCCGAAGGGGTGCGCGCCACCGCCTTCGATCCGGCGCGGCTGCGCGTCTTCGAGACGACGGGCGAGGCCACTGCCTGGCTGCGCGCCGAGGCGCGGGCGGGCGACACGGTGCTGTTCTTGAACGATTTGCCGGATACCTATCTGTAGAATCGCCGGGAAGTGAATTCCCCGGCTAAGCGGCGAACGACAAGGAGTTGTGGTGATGCCCAAAACCCTCTGCGGCGACCGCTGGCTTTCCCTGATCCAGGGCGACGACGGCACGGCCTACGTCCATTCCGGCGATGGCGTGATGATTGTGCCGCTCACGGCGCGCGGCAACGTGATCTTGATCACCGAGCCGTCGCCCGCGTTCGGCGGCGAGCCGACGCTTGTGTTGCCCGGCGGCGAAGTGGAGACGGACGAGCCGACGGCAGAGACCGCCAACCGCGAGCTTCAGGAGGAGATCGGCTTCAGGGCTGCGCAGCTGGACCTGCTGGGCGAACTGCGGCCCTGGAGCAAGTACCTGCATATGCGCCTGTGGGTCCACCTGGCGCGCAGCCTGACGCCCGCCACCCTCCAGGGGGATGAGCCGTACTCCATCGGCGTTGAGTCTTGCCCCCTAGCCGCGTTCGAGTCGCTGATCGAGTCGGGCCGCCTACGCGACTCCAGCGCCATTGCCGCGTTGTATCTGGCCCGGCGCTTTTTGGAAAAGGAGAACGTATCCTCATGAGCAGCAGCAAGCTAACCGTCGGCGTGATCTTCGGCAGCCGCTCGGTCGAACATGACGTATCCATTGTCACGGCGCAGCAGGTGATGCAGGCGCTCGATCCTAACCGCTACGAGGTCGCGCCGATCTACATCACCCGCGACGGCGTATGGCTGACCGGCGACCCGCTTCGCCAACTGGACAACTTCAAGGACGACAAAATCACCGAAGTGCTGGGCGTCAAGGAAACCATGCTCAGTTCTAGCACTGCTTTCAAGGGCATCATCACCCCGCCGCTGTCGGGTCTGCTGGGACGCAGCAGCCTGCGCAAGCTGGACGTGCTCTTTCCGGTGGTGCACGGCTCGCACGGCGAAGACGGCACATTGCAAGGGCTGTTCGAGCTGGTGGACCTGCCTTATGTCGGCTGCGGCGTCATGGCCTCGGCCATTGCCATCGACAAGCCGATGACCAAGACAGTCCTGCGAGCCAACGGCATCCCGGTGCTGGATGGCTTCACGGTGACGCGCCAGACCTGGCTTCAGGACCGCGAGGGCATGTTGGACCGCATCGAGGGGGCGCTGGCCTACCCGCTGTTCGTCAAACCGGCCACCCTGGGGTCGAGCATCGGCGTGGCCCGCGCTGCCGACCGCGCCATGCTGGGCATTGCCATCGATGTGGCGGCCAACTTCGACCAGCGCATCCTGATCGAACCGGCGGTCGAGGGCGGCATCGAGGTCAACTGCGCCGTGCTGGGCAACTTCGACGACATCCGCGCCTCGGTGTGTGAGCAGCCGATCTCGTGGCAGGAATTTTTGACCTATGAGGAAAAATACCTGCGCGATGCCGGGGGCATGAAAGGGGCAGAGCGCAAAATCCCTGCGCCCATCGGCGAGGACCTCACGGCGCGTGTCCAACAGACGGCCATTGACGCCTTCAAGGCGATCAACGGGCGAGGCACGGCGCGTGTGGACTTTTTGGTGAAGCCGGAGACGGGCGAGATTTACGTCAACGAACTGAATACCCTGCCTGGTTCGCTGGCTTTTTACCTGTGGGAAGCCGAGGGCCTTTCGCCGCGTGCCTTCCTGGACGAGTTGATCCGCCTGGCACGCGAAGCGCACGCCGCCAAGCGCCAGACGACGTACAACTATAAGACCGGCCTGATCGCGCACGCCGCCGCGCACGGCCTGAAGGGCGTCAAAGGCGTGAAGGCGTAGGAGCGCCGGTTTGTTGTTGAGCCGCACAATGAGTCGAAGTAAATCTCTGCGCCCCTGGCGATCTTGGCGGTGAAATGGTGTGGTCGCCGGGGCGCTTTGCGCGTCCGGCGCTTCCGCCTGTACAATCAAGCCGTCGAGTCGCATCGGACAGCGTGGTTGGGGAGGCCTGAGTATGAGCAGGTTTCAGCGTCGTGGAACAGGGCTGCTGATTGCCCTGACATTGCTGTGGCTCGCGGCGTGCACGCCGGTGGCAGCGCCGACGGTCACCCCGTCCGGCGATACACCCATTCTCGCCGATACGCCGACCCCGGAGGTCGGGGCCATCTTGCCGACGCGCATCCCGCCGACCGCGGGGCCATCGCCCACACCACTGCCGACGATCACGCCGACGCCCTCCGATACCCCGGTCGCCTCCGACACGCCCACCCCGTCTGCCACGCCGACGGCGACGGCTACGCCGACCGATACTGCTACGCCAACCGTGACGGCTACGCCGACCGATACTACCACGTCTGCGCCGCCGACGGCGACGAACACTGCCGGCGTGGGCAATCTGCGCGTCGTTCTCACCTGGGCCACGACCGGCAACGTGGACTTGGGCGTGCAGGACGCCGCCGGCAACCTGATCTCGGTGCTGCGACCCACTTCGGCCAGCGGCGGCGCGTTCTCTGGCGACGCCAACGCCCTGTGCACCTCGGCGGTGGCGAACCCGGTTGAGGAAGTGGCCTGGCCGTCTGGCCAGACGCCTCCGGCGGGCCGCTACCACGTGATCGCCCGCTACCAGGCGGCCTGCGGCAACAGCGGCCCGGTCGAGGTAAGTGTGGTGGTCAGCCTCGGCGGGGTGGAGGCGCTGCGGCAGTCGGCGGCGCTGGAATTAGGCCAGGAATTCGCCTTCGATTTCACCTACAGTGCGCCCGGCGGCGTGACGCTCGCCAGTCTGCCGACCGAACTGGCCTACGGCGGCACGGCGACCGGCACGATTTCGGACGCGCAGTACGAATGGCTTTACACCTTTACGGGCGAGCAGGGCGACGCCGTGACGATCACCCTGCGGGCGACCGGCACCGGCCTGGACCCCTACCTGATCCTGCGGGACGCCGGGGGCAGGCAGATCGCCGTGAACGACGATGCGCCGGGCGGTGGGACGCTTGATGCGGCTATTGAGAACGTTGTCCTGCCCACCGACGGGACGTATACCATCGTCGCCACGCGCTTTCAGGGGCAGGCGGGCGCGTCCGGCGGCGGCTTTGAGCTGACCCTCCAGCGCGGAACGCCCGTGACGGCTACGCCGACGCCAGCCGTCACGGCTGCTGCCAGCCCCACGCGGCCTCCACTGGCGATAGCCTATGGCGTGACGGTGACGGGCGCGATCTCCGACGCGCAGTTCGAGGTCCGCTATACCTTCGACGGCGGGCGTGGCGACGCCGTGACGATCACCCTGCGGCGGACCAGCGGCGACCTCGACCCTTACCTGATCCTGCTCAACGCCGCCGGGAACGAGGTGGCGACGAACGATGATGCCGAAGACGGCACGGGCACGCTCGACTCGCGCATCAACAACCTGCCGCTGCCTGCCGCCGGGACGTATACCATTGTCGCCACGCGCTTCCAGCGACAGGCGGGGAGTTCGGCGGGTGAGTTTGAACTGACGTTAGAGCGTGGCCGCCGGACGGGGAATACCCCGATTGCCCCGCCGTCAGGGCAGCGCCTGACCTACGGCGCGACGGCGACGGGGACGATCTCCGACGCGCGGCCTGCCGTCCGCTTCACCTTCGACGGCGGGCGCGACGACCTGGTGACGATCAGTATGCACCGCCGCAGCGGCGACCTGGATTCCCTGCTCGTCCTGCTGAACCCGGCGGGCGACCAGGTGGCGTTTAACGACGACGCGCCAGACGCTGGTGAAACGCGCGATGCGCGCATCAACCGCTTCCGCCTGCCTGCCGACGGGACGTATACTATCGTTGCCACGCGCTTTGAGGGGCAGGCCGGCAGCACGAGTGGCGATTTTGAGGTGGTGTTGGAGCGGGCGAACTGAGCTGTTGGTTTGGCCGCCTAGAGATCGGTGAGCATGGGGCGACGCGAAGTCGCCCCTGTGTCTGTGACGAAAGGGATCGTTTCAACGGTGAATTACCAGGCAGCCTTGTTTGATCTGGACGGGGTGGTGATCGACACGCGCCAGCCGGTTGTGGAGTTCTGGCAGCGTTTTGCTGCACGGCATAACGTCACTATCGCTCCGGCGGATTATTCCCGCTACATTCACGGGATGCCGCCGGAAGGGACGCTGGCCGCGCTGTTTCCGCACCTCACCGCCGATCAACGCCGGGAATACTACGATTATCTGCGCGACTTCGAGGACAACACGGTTTACCGGCCCGTGCCGGGCGTCAGGGACTTGCTGCTGGCGCTGCGGCAGGCAGGCATCCCGGCGGCGGTGGCGACCAGCGCCAGCCGTCGCAAGGTCGAGATCGTGGAGCAGCAGTTGGGGCTGCAAGGGCTGTTCGCCGCCCACGTAACCATCGACGATCTCACGCGCGGCAAGCCCGACCCGGAGTGCTACCGGACGGCGGCGGCGCGGCTGGGCAAAGCGCCGGAACGGTGTATCGTCTTTGAGGATGCGGTGATCGGCGTCCAGGCGGGTGTGGCTGCCGGGGCGCGCTGCATCGGCATCCAGCCGGAGCCGGACGTGGCCGCCGAGTTGATCCGGGCCGGGGCGTGGCGCGTCGTGCCGGACTTTAGCGTGTTGCGCGTAGAAGGCGGGCCGGGCGATCTGCGGTTGGCGGTGAACGGCAGGGAGGCGCTGGGGCTGGCGGCTTCGATGCGCTAAACTTGGGCCAGGAATCGGAAGGTAGGTTTGTGGACAGCGCGACCTTTCTCCAGGCGATCCAGGCAGAGATGCAACCCTTTACAAAGGAATACCGTGTTGACGTTTGAACCGCTGCCGCGAACCGTCAACTGGCTGCTCGTGCCGCCGATCAAGTGCCAGGGCATCAAAACGAAGCTCGTGCCGTTCATCCTGGAAAACATCCGCTGGGATGGGCGCGGGCGCTGGATCGAACTTTTCCTGGGATCGGGGGTGGTCCTGCTCAATGTCCAGCCGCCGCGCGCGCTGATCAACGACAGCAATCCCCACATTATCACCCTCTACAGGCGCATTTACAGCGGCGATCTGACGCCGCAGAGGGTGGGAGAACATCTCACGCGCGAGGGCGCAGCTCTGGCGGCGAACGGCGAGGAACACTATTATGCGGTCAGGCAGCGGTTTAACGAAATGGCCGACCCGCTGGACTTTCTCTTTTTGAACCGGTCGTGCTTCAACGGGGTCATGCGGTTTAACAAAAAAGGCGCGTTCAACGTCCCCTTCTGCCGCAAGATAGATCGCTTTCGCCGGGCGTACATCACCAAAATTGTGAACCAGGTCAAAGCGATCCGGGACGTGATGCTGGGCAAGGAGTGGGAGTTTCGGATCGGGGATTGGCGTGATTGCCTGGATGACCCTGATGCAGACGATTTTGTGTACCTCGATCCGCCTTACATTGGCCGCCATACGGACTACTACAGCCAGTGGTCCGAAAGCGACGCTATCGACCTGGCGCGGGCGGCTCAGGCTTTACCGTGTGGTGTGGCCCTTTCCATGTGGCGCAAGAATCGGTATCGTCTAAACACGCACATTGACAACCACTGGAAAGGGATGGTCGAGCGGACGTTCGCCCATTTCTACCACGTCGGGCCGACCGAAGATTTCAGAAACGCGATGGAAGAGGCTTTGCTGATTAAGCCCGGTTACGCGGTGCACGATCCCCAGGACGACGAGAGCGTCGAAACGGTTCAAATGCTCTTGCCCTTTGGGGACTGAAAGATTTGCCCCATGACCTTTACCACGCCCCTGGCCCTGCTGCTGTTCGCACTGATCCCGGTGTTTGCTTACATCGGCTGGCCACGCCTGCCCTACCGCCGCCGCCGCGACGCGCTGAGCCTGGCCCTGCGCCTGCTGATCGTGACGCTGCTGGTGTTGGGCCTGGCCGGCGCGCAAATCGTGCGCGCGGCGGAAAAACTGGCCGTCGTCTTTCTGGTGGACGTGTCCGACAGCATGGATTCGACGGCCCAGGCCGCCGCGTTGGAGTACGTGCGCGATGCGATGGCGCACAGCGGCCCAGACGACCAGAGCGCCGTGATCCTGTTCGGCGCGAATGCCCTGGTCGAGCGGCCCATGCTGCCGGGCACAGAACTGGGGCCTATCGGTTCGACGCCGGTCACGCTCAACACTGACCTGGCCGAGGCGATCCGGCTGGGGCTGGTGCTCTTTCCGGCGGACGCGGCCCGGCGCATGGTCATCCTGAGCGACGGCATTGCCACCGTCGGCGACGCGCCGGAAGCCGCCCGGCTGGCCGCGGCGTCCGGCGTACAGATCGATTTCGTGGCCTTTCGCCGCCGCCCTGCCCCAGAAGTGATGGTCACGGCGGTGAACGTGCCCACGCGCCTCAACGTGGATGAGCCGTTCGAGGTCAGTTACACCATCACCAGCCAGGCCGACACCCAGGCGGTCGTGTCGATCCTGGCGGGCGGCGTGACCATCGCGCGCGGCACGGTGAGCCTGCGCGAAGGCGAGAACAATTTCGTGCAGACCTTTAGCGGCTTTCCGACGACGGCTTTCGTCGATCTGCGCGTGCAGGTCGAGCCGCTGGAGGCCGCTGCCGACGGCTTTTACCAGAACAACCAGCTTTCCACCTTCACCGAAGTGACCGGCCCGCCGCGCATTTTGCTGGTCCGGCAGGACGGCCCAGACGGCGACGCGGCGGTGCGTCACCTGATCCCCGCTTTGGAGGAGGTCGGGCTGGCAATCGACATCGTTGCGCCAGACGACCTGCCCATCGGCCTGGCCCCGCTGAGCGCCTACGCCAGCGTGATCCTGGCGGATGTGCCCGCCTCGGACCTGTCGCCGCAGCGGATGGAGACGCTGCGCACCTACGTGCGCGACCTGGGTGGCGGGCTGGTCGTGATCGGTGGGCCGCACAGCTACGGCGTGGGGGGCTATTTCCACACGCCGCTAGAAGAGGCCCTGCCTGTCGAGATGCAGATCCGCGACCAGGAGCGTCTACCTGCCCTGACCCTGATCTTCGTCATCGACACGTCCGGCTCGATGGGTGCGGTTGGCCCCAGCGGTTACACCAACCTCGACCTGGCCAAAGAGGCCATCATCCGCTCTATCGACCTGCTGAACCCGGTGGATCGCATCGGTGTGGTGTCGTTCGAGACGGCGGCGGCCTGGATCATCGACGTAACCTCAGTCGATAACCCGCCTGCCCTGCAGGAGATGGTTGCCACGCTGCGGCCCGGCGGCGGCACAGACATCCTGGCCGGCTTGAACGCGGCGGCGGCGGCCATTGAGTCCGATCCCACCGCCATCAACCATATCATCCTGCTCACCGACGGCGGCGCCAGCCCGGAGGGCATTGTGCCGCTGGTGGAGCGGCTGCGTATCGAGCACGACACCACGACCTCGGTCGTCGCCATCGGCGACGGTTACGCGCCCTTCTTGCAGGACGTGGCGAACGCCGGACAGGGTAACTTCCACTTCGCCCGCGACGTGAGCACCATCCCCAGCATCTTCACCGCCGAAACCATCCTGGCGACGCGCTCCTATATCGTGGAAGGGGAGTTCTTTCCCGTGCAGGTGGGCGACAGCCCGATTCTCACCGGCATCCGGCGCGTGCCGAGCCTGCTGGGTTACGTCGCCACGACTGCCAAAGACGCGGCGCAGGTCTTGCTGCGCAGCCCCGAACCTAACGCCGACCCGCTCCTGGCGGCGTGGCAATACGGGCTGGGCCGCGCGGTCGCCTGGACCAGCGACGCCACCAGCCGCTGGGCCGTGAACTGGGTCGAGTGGGAGAACTATCCGCGCTTCTTCAGCCAGGCGGTGCGCTGGACGATCACCGAAGGCGTCAACAGCAGCCTGGAGACGCGCGTCGAACAGCGCGGCGAACAGGCCGTGTTGGTGGTGGACGCCCGCGACCGCCAGGGGAACTTCCTCAATGGCCTGTTGCTGCAAGCGGCCATTGTGGACCCGGATTTGCAGGCCGAGAACATCTCGCTCTACCAGGTCGCGCCGGGGCGCTACGAGGCTACTTTCCAGCCGGGCGAGGAGGGCGCGTATTTCCTGCGGGTGGCGGGCCAGCCGCTGCCCGGCGCAGATGTGCCGGAAAACGTCGTCGTCGCGCAGACGGGCGGCTGGGTGCTGACCTATTCGCCGGAATATCGCCTCCCGGAAACCGGGGTCAACCTGGAACTGCTTAACGACCTGGCGAACCTAACCGGCGGCAGGTCGCTGTTCCAGCGCCCGGAGGAGGTGTTCGTGCACAACCTGGCGGCGCAGAACGCCGCCACGCCCTTGTGGCCCTGGCTGCTGCTGGCGGCGGCGCTGCTGTTGCCCTTCGACATCGGCGTGCGGCGGCTGATCGTCACGCTGGCGGACCTGCGCAAGCTATCGGCGTGGCTGTCGGACAAACTGGGGTTCAGCATCAAGACGCCCGCCGAGATCACGTCCGAGCGGCTGGGCCGCCTGATGACGGCCAAGCAGCGCGCCACCGAAGACCTGCCGCGCGGCGTCGGGCCGCAGCCCGACGTGACCCCCGACGCCACGATCCGGGCCGTGCTCGGCCAAGACGAGCGCAAGGCCCCGACTCCTGCCGCGCCGCCTGGCGAGCGCACAGCGGCACCAGCCCCGTCGCCGACCGGCGCCGCCGCCTCTTTGCTGGAACGCAAGCGCGCTGCCCGCGAGGAACCACCCGCCCGTGAGCGTGGTCAGGGCGAGCGCCCGGCTGTTCCCGCGCCCGGCGCGCCGGAGGCGAAGCCCGCGCCGTCGCCCGGCCCGGAATCCAAGCCCAGGACGCTCACCCGGCCCGAAGACGAACCGAGCACCGCCTCTCGCCTGCTGGAAAAGAAGCGCCGGGGACGGGGGTAGGCCGGGGTGATTGCCGGATGAGGCGTTTTTTACGGAAAAATGTGTCAGGGCAATGTGTAGGGGCGCAGCATGCTGCGCCCCTACTACACCTCGACGGTGTCTCGACGATGCGACGGGAACGCGCCCGGCGGCGCGGGATCAGGCTTCCCCGGCAGGCAGCCGTACCGGCACGCCGCGCCCGGCCAAGTATGCCTTGACCTGGCGGATCGAAAGCTGCCGGAAGTGGAACAGGCTGGCGGCCAGGGCCGCGTCGGCCCCGCCGACCGTGAGCGCCGCGTAAAAGTGTTCCAGGGCGCCCGCTCCGCCAGACGCGATCACCGGAATCTGCACCGCCGCGCTGATGGCCTGCGTCAGCTCGATGTCGTAGCCGATCTGCGTGCCGTCGCGGTCCATGCTGGTGAGCAGGATTTCGCCCGCGCCCCGGCTCTCGACCTCCTTTGCCCACGCGACCGCTTCTAGCCCGGTCGGCCTGCGCCCGCCGTCGATGTGCACCACCCATTTGCCGTCCACACGCTTGGGGTCGATGGCGACCACGATGCACTGGCTGCCGAACCTGGTCGCGCCCTCGCCGATCAGGTCTGGCGTGCGGACGGCGGCGCTGTTGAGCGAGATTTTGTCTGCGCCGGCGCGCAGCGTGGCGCGGATGTCGTCGATGGTGCGGATGCCCCCGCCGACGCAGAAGGGGATGAACAGGTTAGCCGCGACGCGCCGCACCACGTCGAGCATGGTGCCGCGCCGCTCATGGCTGGCGGTGATGTCCAGCAGCACGAGTTCATCCGCGCCCTCGGCGTCGTAGGCGCTGGCGTGTTCGACCGGGTCGCCGGCGTCGCGCAGTTGCAGGAAGTTGACCCCCTTCACCACGCGCCCGTCTCGAATGTCCAGGCAGGGGATGATGCGTTTGGCGAGCATGGCCGTTTTCTCCGGGGAAGAGATTTTACCGCTGCGCTATTGTACCTGCCCCTGTTCCCTGGCGGCAACGGCGTGTCGCCTGTTCAGCTGTACCGCTCCCACGCCGTCACCGACAGCCCCGCCACGATGCTGGAGAAGGCGTCTTGCGCGACGACCTTGTGCCTGCCGAAGCGTTCCTCCAGCAGGCGCTGGTACAGCGGGATGAGGGCCGAGCCGCCCGTGCGCACCACCACGTCGATCCGGTCATCGGCGATGCCGGCCTGTGCCAGCAGATCGTCCAGCCCGGCGTTGATCTGCGCGACGGTGGCGCGTAGTTGGCCTTCCAGCCGGGCGCGCGTGAAGGACTCGCGGATGCGGATGTCTTGCGCTTGCATCTGGAAAGCGGAAAACAGCCGGTCCGATAGCTCGATCTTGACGCGCTCGGCTTCCTGCCACAGCGCGAAGCCCAGGTTGTTGTGCACCAGCGACCACAACGCCCGGATGCGACCCGGCGCGCTGCCCGTCTGCATGGCCTGCTGAAGGACCTGTTCCTGCTCCGGCTGGGCCAGTTCCAACAGGGTTTGCCAGTCCTGGATGCGCTGCGTGATGTGGCGCGGGAAAGGCCGTTCGTGGTTGCCGAAGCCGGGGCGGTAGGTCGTCTCCGCGCCGAAGTGCTTTTCCAGCGCGGTGACGATGCGGCGGTCGATGTCGTCGCCACCCAGCAGCAGGCCGTGCGCGGCGATCACGTGGGGCGGCTGTGCGCCGCCGACCTCGACAATGGCAAAGTCGAGCGTGCCGCCACCGAAGTCGAAGACCAGCGCCATTTGCCGCTGTGTCGCCTGGCGGTGGTACAGGTAGGCGACCGCGATGGGTTCCAGTTCAAACGAGATTTCGCTAAACCCGGCCAGGCGGGCAGCCTCTTCCAGCGCGGCCTGGGCAGCGGCGTCGATGGCGGGGTTTTCGGAGAACAGCACCGGGCGGCCCAGCACCACGTTAGGCACGTCGCAGCCCAACTGCGCCTCCACCTGCTGCCGGATGCGCCGCAGCAGGATGGCGATCAGGTCCTGCACGGTGTAGTACTGCTTGAAGATGTGGGTGCCCTGGTAGGTTTCCTGGCGCAGGGCCGTCTTGATCGATTGCAGCAGGCGGCCCGGCGCTTCGACGTCCTCGTAAGCGTAGATCGGCTGCTGGTAGACAATCGGCGAGCCGCCCGTCCCGGCGACCATGATCTCGATCTCGCCGACGAAGCGTTTCTCGTAGCGGATGGGGCGACCGATGCCCTCGGCGATGTAACGCTGTGCGGCGGCAAAGCCGACGACGGCTTCCTGCGTTTTGGTGATGTAGATCAGCGATGGCAGCAGGCGCTCGTCCTTGTTGCTGGGGTCCAGGCGAAAGAAGCGATTCTGTTGCCCGTCGAACTGGGCCGCGCTGGAATTGGTTGTGCCAAAGTCGATCCCGACCTGCATCTCCCGGCTGCTCCTTACCTGTCCTGTTTTTTGAAAAAAAGGGACGGCGCGCGTCAGCGCCCGGCGGCGCTCCGATTCTCGCAGGCAGGACTGCCCTCGCCCGTGACCGGTCAGGCTGCGCCCGCAGCGCAAAAATCCGGCGCGGGGACGAACCATGTTACCAGAAGCGGGCGGCGTTGAACAGGGGGAATCAACCGAGCGTCGAACCGCCAAGTCGCCAAGAGCGCCAAGAGGGAGAAGGGAAACGAGAAAAACTTGGCGTGCCTGGCGTCTTGGCGGTTGGAAAACTACCGCAATGACGAACCGCCAAGTCGCCAAGAGCGCCAAGAGGAAAAACGAGAAAAGCAAAAAACTTGGCGTGCCTGGCGTCTTGGCGGTTGGAAAACTACCGCAATGACGAACCGCCAAGTCGCCAAGAGCGCCAAGAGGAAAAACGAGAAAAGCAAAAAACTTGGCGTGCCTGGCGTCTTGGCGGTTGGAAAACTGCCGCAATGACGAACCGCCAAGTCGCCAAGAGCGCCAAGAGTGTAAAAAGAGGCCACATTTCGGCCAAATATTTCGCCCATGCGATAGAACAAATGAGCTATTCTGTAGATGTATTCCCGGACGCTGCCCGCGCGCGGAACCGCGCCCGGTGGGGATCGCTGCGGCTTTCCGCCAGCAGCCGGAAGGCGAGCGCGGGCGTCCGGGCTTTGCCCGAATTCAAAGTGCTGAGTTCAAAGTTTGGAGTTTGAAGCACTCGTTGTTCCAGGAGGTAGGCCATGCCGCGATCAACTCGAAACTCAAAACTCAGAACTCAAAACTCGGATGAAAAGATCGCGGCGGCGCTGCGCCAGGCCGCCCTCGCCCTGGCGGAGGCCATCCCCGGCAAGGTGGAAGCCGCGCCGCTCAACCAGGTCAGCAGCGCGCTGAGCACGGTGCTCGACGAGTTAAGGCAGTTGGAGTCGCCCAATGACGCCAACCAGGAACAGGTCATCCGCTGGGAATTCGTCTACGACGGTGCGGTCCGTGATGCTCCACCCTGGGCAGCGAACGGTCATGGCGCACCCGGCCCGTTTCCGGGTGCTGGCGTGCGGTCGGCGCTGGGGCAAGACCGAACTGGGCAAGGCAGCGATGCTTGACGCGGCGCGGCAGGGGCAGTTCTGCTGGTGGATCAGCCCGACCTACGGCATGGCCGACGAGGTGTGGCGCAGCTTCAAGGACTCGCTGAACGGCCTGTGGGCCGAGAAGGACGAGACGCGCCACCGCCTGATCCTGCCCGGCGGCGGCGTGATCGCCGTGCGCAGCGCCCACGAGCCGGATACGCTGCGCGGCGTCGGCCTGAACCTGGCCGTGCTGGACGAGGCGGCCTTTATGCCAGAAGAGGTGTGGACCGGTGCTATCCGCCCGGCGCTCTCGGATCGGCTGGGGCGCGCTCTGCTGATGAGCACGCCTAACGGCCACAACTGGTTCCACCGCCTCTACCGCCTGGGCCTGGACCCGCTGCAAAGCGAGTGGGCGTCGTTCCACTATACCACGCGCGATAACCCGCTCATCCCGGCAGGCGAGGTCGCGGCGGCGCGGGAAGAGATGCCGGATCGCTGGTATCGCCAGGAGTACGAGGCGGAATTCGTGGAAGACTCCGGCGCGGTGTTCCGCAACATCAACGCCGTGTGTACGGCCAGGCCGGAGACGCCGGGCGGTAACGGCGGCTTCAAGCCGCCGCTACGAAAATTCGTGGGCGGGATCGACTTTGGACGAAGCGCCGATTTCACCGCCGTCGCCATTTTCGATGTGGAGCGTCGGGCGCTGGTCGCGCTGGACCGCTTCCGGCAGGTGAGCTGGCAGCAGCAGCGGGATCGCCTCAAGGCGCTGTGCGAGCGGTGGAAGCCGGAGATTCTCTGGGCCGAAGCCAACAGCATCGGCAGCGTGAACATCGAGGCCCTCCAGCGTGAGGGCCTTCCCGTCCGCCCGTTCAATACCACCGCGCAGAGCAAAGGCCCGCTGATCGAATCGCTGGCCCTGGCGATGGAACGCGCCGAAGTCACGCTGTTGGACGATCCCGTGCTCAAGGGCGAACTGGCCGCCTATACGCTGGAACGGTTGCCGTCGGGCCTGTATCGCTACGAGGCGGCGCAGGGCAGCCACGACGACTGCGTGATCGCCGTCGCGCTGGCGTGGTACGGCGTGAAGCACGGCGGCGGGGCGGTGAGCTTCGCGTAAATCCCATCGTCAACCTTAGCGAGGAGGATGTACGATGCCTGCGTGGATGGATCGATTGTTGGGGAGAAAGCCCTCATCCCCCGGCCCTTTCCCCCTCAGGGGGAAGGGGAGCAGCCCCCTCGCCCTGAGGGAGAGGGGCAGGGGTGAGGGCCGCAACAAGGCCCTGCGCCTGCGCGCGCCGCACCTGACCGCCGTCGCGCAGCACAACGCCTTCGCCTGGCCCGCCCTCTCAACCTACGAGCGGCAGGCGGCGGTGTACGAGAGCAGTGTGTGGGTCTACACGGCAGTCAACCGCATCGCCGAGGCTGCCGCGCTCACGCCGCTGCACCTGTTCCGCCTGGAAGGTGAGCGGCGCGTGCCGTTGATCGCGCACCCGGCAGAACGGCTGCTGGCCGCGCCGAACCCGTTCCTGAGCGGCTTCGACCTGATCGAGCAGACGGTCGGCGCGCTGGAACTGACCGGCAATGCCTACTGGTTCCTGGCGGGCGATGGGCGCGGTCTCCCGGCACAGATCTGGCCACTCAGGCCGGATCGCGTCTCGGTGGTGCCGGACGAACGCGATCACGTACGCGGCTCTGTCTACGAGAGCGACGGGCGGCAGATTCCACTGGACGCGGTGGAGGTGATCCACTTCCGGCGCTGGCATCCACGCAGCGACTACTACGGCTTGAGCGCGCTTCAGGCGGCGCGCCTGGCGGTGCAGAACGACGCCGCGATGGCCGCCTGGAACCGCGATGCCTTCGGGCAGGACCGCGCCATTCCCGCCGGGATCGTCAGTGTGGGCGAGTTCGTGTCAGACGAGGACTTCGATCGGCTCAAGCGCGAGTGGCGCGAGAGCTATGGCGGCCCGGAGCGCCGCACGGCTTTCCTGCGCGGCGGGGGCATCACCTGGCAGAGCATCGGCCTGAGCCAGCAGGAGGTGGACTTTTTGCATGGGCGGCAGTTCAACCGCGAGGAAATCTACCAGGCGTTCGGCATTCCGCCCGGCATGTGGAGCGAAAACGCCACCGAGGCCAACGCCCGCGTCGCCGAGCGCGTCTTCATCGAGCGGACGCTGTGGCCCAAGCTGGTCCGGCTGGCGGGCAAACTCACCGCCGATCTGTTGCCCTTCTGGGGCAGCGATCTGGTGGCCGCGTTCGAGGACATCCGCCCGACCGACGTGAGCACGCGGCTGGCAGAAATCCGCACGGCCTACCCGGTGCTCAGCATTAACGAAGTGCGCGCCCGCTACTACGACCTGCCGCCGGTGGCCTGGGGCGAAGGGCCGGTCAGCGGGGCGGGGACGAAAACAGCGGCCAACGGCGAGCGTGGAGCGGCAAGCGAAAACCGCGATGGATTCTTGCAGGTGGGCCTGGAAGACAACGAGGCGTTCGATCCGGGCAGCGTGGAGGAAGCGCCAGCGATCAAGGCCGATTCTCTGGTAGGGACACGGCACGTCGTGTCCCTGCCGGTTGGCGCAGATATTCCACCCGATACAGCCGCCATCCTGCGCGAACTGGACCAGTGGGAACGCTTCTCGCTACGGCGGCTGGGCAAGCGCGCCGACCATGCCTTTGTGGTGCAGGCCGTGCCGGAGGAACTGGCTTTCGAGATCAGCGCGCGCCTGCTGGCGGCGGACGGCCCGGAGGCCGTGCGCGCGGTGTTCCGGGAGGCGCGGGCAGGCGTCGGGAATTCAGCGTGTTGAGTTGGGGCGGCGGGCAGAAGTCCGCCGCTGTATTTTTTCGCCATCCGTCAATATAATCGCCATTGGAACTGCGGTTGAAGCGGCGCAAAGGACGTCCCAAGATTTGCCTGTGCGATCATTCTCTGCGGGCAAGTTGGCTTCAAGAAGCCATTCCCCTTACGCCTGACGGTCTGGAACGCACGCCGCACCTCAGTGATCTGGCGGGGCATCTTGCCGAAAGTATTACCGGATATTTTTTGAGCAATGTTCTTGATCTGGACCTCGCCTGGTTTCCCGAAAGAGGAACAGAGCCGGAAATCGACTTTG
>CAZGXI010000012.1:0-117481 GCA_964529715.1 uncultured Anaerolineae bacterium
GGGCGCGTAGCTCAACGGCAGAGCAGGGGCCTTTTAAGCCTTTGGTTGGGGGTTCGAATCCCTCCGCGCTCATCGGCAGTCCCTACCTGTGAAGCGGATAGGGACTGTTTTTTTATTGGTCGGCGCTGACCGGTTCGGCGACCACGATCAGGCGGCTGAGATAGGTCTGGTCGGTGAAACTCCAGTCCGAGCAGGTGATCAGCGTCAGACGTGGGCGGCCATCTTGCGCCACGTACTCCATCGCGTCCGGCGCGGCGCGTTCGACCGTCACCACGCGGTAGACCGCCGTGCGCTCGCCTTCGCGCAGGATCACCTCGTCTCCCGGCAGTGCTTCAAACAAATGTGCAAACGGCCCCGGCGCGCCGAGCGCCGTTTCCACGTGTCCGGCCAGCACAATGTTGCCGCCCGGATCGTCCAGCCAGCTTGTGCCCTCCAGCAGACCGACGGCGTCCCCCAGGTAGCGTGTTTCCCAGCTATCGGCGGTGCGGATGGCAGTGATGATCGGCGCGACGATCAGCGCGCCGGGGAATTCGATGCTGCGGCGCGGTGCGCCGGCGTCGGTTGTCGGGGTGGGGAGCACGTCGGCGCGGCTCAGGCTGATGGGCATCGTCGGCGTGACAGGAGGCATCTCGCCGTCCGGGAACGCCGGGGCAGGGGGCCGGCTGATCTGCTGCCAGGCGAAGAAGATCACGACTGCGCCCACCAGGAGCAGCAGCAGTTGCAGGCACGAAAATCCCCGACGCGCGGGGCGCTGGTAGGGCGAGCGCATCTGGTTGCTTCCCTATGTGGAGATGGGGGCGCGCCACATGACGCGCCCCTACAGAACAATTTCACTCAGGCTGCGCGCCGTCGCCAGACGAGCCACACCGTCAGGGCAAAGATGACAAGTCCGCCCGCCGCCATCAGCGGGGAAATCCCTGTTTCAGTAGGCGGGTAGCCGGTCGCGGGCAGCCGCCGTGCCGCCTCGGTGGGCGCCCCGGCGGGCTGGATGACGACGCTCGTGGTGCTGGTAACCGATGGCACCCCTCCCGGCAGGCCGCCGGCAGTCAGCGTGACGGTGTTGGTCAGTGTGACCGGTCCCGCCACATCGGAACGGATTTGGGCCGTGACGGTCAGGACCACCACGCCGCCCGGCCCGATGGCGCCGATGTTGAACGTCACAACCAGGCCGTTGATCGTAACGGTTCCCTGGGTCGCCGTTGTGCCGAGGATGGCGCTGATCACCTGTCCGTCGAGCGGGAAGGTGATGACGGCATCGGTCAGCGGCGTGTTGCCCGGATTGGTGACGGTGATCGTCCACTGTACTGCGCCACCGGGGGTGGGGTCTTGCGGATCGATGGTGACGACCAGCGCCGAACTGCCCGGCGTGGGGGTTGGCGTCATCGGTCGGCGGGTGTAGCCGAAATCGAAGGACATGTTGTTCTCAGCAATGACCACGCCCCGAATCTGTCCGCCGTGATTGGTCGGACTCAGACCGGCCAGCGGGCCACCAGGATCGCCGTTGCTGAAGGCCATCCCGACCCGGTACGTGCCGGGCACGACCTGGAACGAGTAGTTGCCGTTGCCGTCGGTGATGGTCGTGGCGATGAGGTTTCCGTAGTCGTCGGTCAGTTCCACCCGCACGCCGGGGATGCCTGGTTCGCCAGGGTCCTGCACGCCGTCGCCGTCTTCGTCCAGCCACACCGTATCGCCGATCAGGTAGGGGCGCAGCGGGAGGCGGGGTTGCCCGCTGCTGGTGACGCCTAACACATTGAAGGGGATGTACCAGGCGTTCAGGTTGTTCAGGTCCATCCCCACCTGGTGCACATCGTAAATTCCGGCAGGCATGAGGTAGTTCACATAGTGGTCTACCAGATCGGCGGGGTTGGAGCTGATGGCGAACTGTTCCCACTCCTGGTTGCCGGAAGGATCGGTGTTCGTGAAGGTGACTCCGTTGGGAAAACGGACCTCGTAGGACACGTTTGGCGAGCGCAGTAACATGACATTGGCCGGGTTCAGGTTATCGTCCGGCGGGCCGCCGCTGGTGAGACCTGGCCCAACCCCTGAGCAGAGGATGGCAGGCGCGGCACTGCTTGCTACTCCTTCTGGGCGCACGGAAGGGTTGCCTGTCGCAAAGCCCGGTGTGCCGTTGGGTGTGTCGGGGTCGTCAGTGTCGTTGACTGCGCAGTCCCACGAGCCGAAGTCGGTGTCGCCATCCCAGATGGAGAACATCGGCATCGCGGTGGGCACATCCAGGAAGAAATCCCACGTGCCATCATAGGTTGAGGGGCCAGGGAAGCCTGTCGGATAGACGATAGCTTCTTCGGCGGGCGGTGGAACCAGGCCGCGTGGACCCAAAAAGGCGAAGATGCCAAAAGCCGCGCCAGGCCGAACCAGCAGCGTGCCGTCGGTGCGCACCTTGAACCCGTTGGCGACGTTGTCGCCGATGATGGGATCGGTCACGACCAGGGTGTAAAAGTAATTGCCGCTGGGGGCCTGCGCCGCCGGGCCGTTGGTGAGCGTCACTGTCCACCAGGCATTGTTCGGCATATTGGCTGCCGACGCCGTCCAGGCGATGCCATTACCGACGCCGGCCAGGGGGTTCGGGCTGTTGCTGGTCCACATGGCGATCAGATCGGCGTTCGTGCCGCCGTTGCGGTCGGGATCGACGTACAGACGATATTCCATGTCCTCCGCCAGGTTGTCCCAAAGCTGGGTCGGCTGACGCGGATTGCAGCACACGTCGCCGTCAAAGATGCCGATCTCCAGGGTTGGGCTGTTCACTGGTGCGGCGATTTCCAGGGTGACAAACTGGTCCGACAGGGTGCTCAGGCCGCTTCCGGCCAGGACAAGCATCCGCGCATCGGTCTCACTGCACGTTGGAAAGCAGACATAACCGCCCTGCGCGCTGACGAACGGTGTTGGTCTGCCTGGAGAAAATAACAAAAAAAGGGCAACCAGACCGAATAGACCTGCCGCGTGGAGGAGATGTCGGATTGCAAAGTGGCGTAACATAGAAAAATCCTTTGGCAATCAAAAACAGTGACGACAGACAGCTTGAACAGGCCGCGATTCGTTACAAACTAATGCCCTGATAATCCGCATAGACAGTTTTAAATTGAGCACATTGTAACCTACTTTGGTCAACGGCGAAACTTTCCTGGGGGCAAAGACGTGAATAATTTGTGAATCGGTCTATTAAATTGCCGGCATGTATAAATATTCATACGCTCTTTTTTGTCGGTTTGGCAGGGTAGGAGTTTGCCCGAAAAAGTGGATTGGCTATACTGAGACAAGGTTTGTCCATCGCTGAGAGGGCTGACTGTTGTGGGAGCGCCTGGCTCCAGGGGGCAGCACGTGGTACTGAAAGAAGCAACTCTGCAAGATGTGCTGGCGGCGGCGCAAACGCCGGAAGAACTGGGTATTCCGCCCGCGCTGATCAACGACTTATTGCTGCGCCTGATCTATAACGAGGGCCAGGTCAGCCTGGCGCGCGCCGCCGAGGTGATCCGCATCCATGCGCGCGCGCTGGACGCCTTTTTAGAGAAGATGCAGCGCGAGCATATCGTAGAAGTCGCGGCGGCGGGCCAGGTGGGCCGCATGAGCTACGTCTACGCCCTCAGCGACGTCGGGCGTGCGCGGGCGAAAGAGGCTTTCGAGCGTAGCCAGTATCTTGGCCCGGCGCCTATCTCGATTGAACGTTATAACCTGGCGTTGACTCTGCAAACCGAAAACCGCGAGCGCGTGACGCCGGAGCAGGTGCAGAAGGCGCTCAGCCACATGGTGCTGCCGGACGGCTTTCACCGCCGTATCGGTCCGGCGGTCAACGCCGGGAAGTCGCTGTTCCTCTACGGGCCACCCGGCAACGGCAAAACGACCGTCGCGCAGGCCATCGCCAACCTGATCTCCGGGGATAACCCGATCTGGCTGCCCTTTGCCGTGACTGTCGGTGGCCAGATCGTCACCATTTACGATCCCCTGATTCACCAGCCGGTTCCTCAGCCGCCCCCTGGCGCGACGGGCGAACTGAACGTCGATAAGCGGTGGGGGCTGTTCCGGCGGCCTGCCGTGATGGTCGGCGGTGAGTTGACGATGGACGCGCTGGACCTGCGCTTTGACGAGGTGGCAAAGTTTTATGAGGCGCCGTTGCAGCTCAAGGCCAACGGCGGCATGTTCCTGATCGACGACTTCGGGCGGCAGCGCGTCAGCCCGACAGAACTGCTGAACCGCTGGATCGTGCCACTGGAGTCGGGGATCGACTTTTTGCGGTTACGAACAGGGCAGACATTGGAGATGCCGTTTCGCCAGTTGCTGGTCTTCAGTACCAATCTCGACCCAGAGCAGTTGGTGGACGACGCTTTTCTGCGGCGTATCCAGATGAAGGTCAATGTAGAAGGGCCGGACGAGCGCAAGTTTTTCCAGATTTTCAACATCATGTGTCAGTCGCTTGGTGTGCCCTTCGACCGGGATGCGTTTGTGCATCTGGTCAACGAGTGGTATCGCAAGACGGGGCGCAAGATGCAGTCGGTACACCCGCGCGACCTACTTAAGATCGTGGTGGCGTTGTGCGAATATGAAGGCAGAACACCACACCTGTCGCCGCAGTTGATCGACGAAGCGTGCCAGAACTACTTCGTGTAGTCAATTTTCCCGGCGCAGCGCAAAAATGTGGCGATTGTCTCCCCCCGGAGTGTTGCGCCGCTTTGCTAGGGTTTCTTCTCGACCCCGCCTAATGCAGCCCTGCCGTTTTGCCCGTTGACTAGCGCCATACGGATGTCGCCGTCTTCCTCAGTCAGCCGCGCGATCCAGACGGGCAGTAGGGCCAGCCGGTAGGTGATGAACTGGGTGCTGGCATGAGTGCGCAGGCTGCCGGGGTCGTCATCTTTGCCGTAGCCGCCGTAACCGTGCGAAGGGCGATGCGCTTCCAGGCTCAGGCGTGCGCGGTCCTGTGCCTGGCGAGACAGCTTGGTGCGCACGTCAATCGATGCCTGAGCCACGTCTAGATCGTAAAGCTGGGCGGGGAAGGCCGCCAACAGACGCGGGTCGTAGTCTGCCCCCTGGCGCAGATCGAACGGTTCGACCTTGTCGCACAGCGCGCGGGACAGGCCGGATGCTGCCAGGTAAGGCACGTCGCTGAGCAGGATCGGGTGCTCACCCCGGTCCGGCGCGTTGCTCCAGGACCAGTGGACGATCATGTCGGCATCGAAGACCCAGAAGGGCAGGTAGATGCCAGCAACTTCCACCCGTTCAATCGCATCAGCGAAGAAGCGCGTGATCATGCGCAGGCCGCTGCGCAGCGCCCGCTGAATGCTGTCGCGCGCCCTGGCCTCATCGATGGCAAAGGGCACGATCAGGTCCGGCTGCTCAAAGTGGAGGCTGACACTTTCTTGCAGCACCTGCTGGGAGCCGCAAAAGCGGCATACGTCGCTCAGGGTGCGCCGGGCCAGCGTGGTCATCGCACCACACTCGGCGCAGCGCACCCATCGCGCGCCGATATTCCACTTTACGCTCTGCCCTTGGCGCCTAATCAGCCCTTCGACCAGCGTCTCGTGGCGGTCGCTGCGCGTCATCTCGGCGACATTCAGGATGCGATGGCCGCAGAAATGGCACACCACTTCCCGCGCGTGGAGTTGATATTCCAGCGCGCCGCCGCACTGTGGACAGACGATCCGCTTTCCCGCGACCGGGCCTGTTTCCGCGCGACCGGTCGGTGCAGCAGGGGCAGGCGCGGCGTCCGTCAGCCGCCCGTCCAGCCGGGCCAGGGCTTCGATGGCGATGGGGTTGCCGGGATCGCCGGCGATGACGTGTTCCAGGCAAACGCGCTGTTCGTCGGCGTCTTCGGCCAGGCCGGCCAACATCAGCCACGCTTCGGGGAAATCCGCGCTGATCTCCAGGGCCAGGCGCAAGGCGCGCCGTGCACCGTCCTGATCGCCACGCGCCAGACAATACATGGCCTCCTGACAGCGACCCGCCATGCGGACGGCCTCAAATTCACCGAGGACAGGCAGGTTTTGGGTGTTCAATCCGCCGGGGGCGCTGATCGGGACCGGTGGACGCTTGCCAGGGGAAGGTGGGCGTTTGGCCGGGGGCGTGGATCTGGTCTTCTCATGGTGGGCGGGGCGCTGATCGGTCAGGCTGTCTTGAAACAGCCGGAAGCCGCAGGCTGGGCAGCGCATCTTGCCGATCTTCTCATCGTAGGCCAGTTCTGCGTTGTGGCAGCGTGGACAGTCCACAAGTTTATCCCCCTGATTGCATGTCACTTTTCATTGTAGCACAAGATCGACGGCGCCAGACGGATGTCAGCCTGGCGTCGGGATTGGGGCAGGGGTAGCGGCGGATTCAATCCGCGCTACGATCCCCGGTGAGGCGTGTGGCTCTTTCAAACAGGGGCATGACCATGACAACGGTAATTCTGGATGGGGAACACCTGTCCATTGAGGATGTGTGGGCGGTAGCGGTGGAGGGAGCAGATGCGGCGCTGGACGAATCCGCCCGCGCGAAGGTGCAGACCTGCCACGAGGCGGTGATGCGGCTGGTGGCGGCGGGTGAGGTTGCCTATGGCGTGACGACCGGCTTCGGCGCGTTCAAGAAGAAGCTGATCGCGCCGGAGCAAACCGCCGCCTTACAGGTCAATCTGATTCGCAGCCATGCGGCGGGAGTCGGCTCCCTGGCCGACGAGCCGACCGTGCGGGCCATGCTGCTCGTCCGCGCGAACACGCTGGCGAAGGGGCATTCCGGCGTGCGCCCGGTGGTCATCGAGACGCTGCTTCGCCTGCTGCGCGAGCACGTTTACCCGGTGGTGCCGGTGCAGGGATCGCTCGGCGCAAGTGGGGACCTCGCTCCGCTGGCGCATCTGGCGCTGGTGCTGATCGGGGAAGGGGAGGCCTTTTACCGGGGCGAACGGCTGCTCGGCGGCGAAGCCCTGCGCCGCGCCGGGATCACGCCGCTGAGGCTGCTGGCGAAAGAAGGCGTGGCCTTGATCAACGGCACGGCATTCATGTCTGGCCTGGGCGCGCTGACCACCTTTCGGGCGGAAAATCTCGTCTGCGTGGCCGACGTAGCCGGGGCGCTTTCGTTGGAAGCTCTGCGTGGCACACCTGCTGCCTTCGATGAGCGGATCGTCGCGGTGCGGCCCCATCCCCGCGCGGTAGACTGCGCGACACACTTCCGCAAGCTGTTGCAGGGCAGCACTTACCTGCGCCCGCACGATCCGACCGACATTCAAGACGCCTATTCGCTGCGCTGTATGCCGCAGGTGCACGGTGCGGTGCGCGACGCGGTGGCTTACGCCCGCTGGGTGCTGGACATCGAACTGAACTCGGCCAACGACAACCCGCTGGTCTTTCTCAAGGATGACGGCGAAGCAGAGATCGTCAGCGGGGGGAATTTTCACGGCGAGCCAGTGGCGATGGCGATGGACTATCTGGCGATGGCCCTCACCGATCTGGGCAGCATCAGCGAGCGGCGCTGCGCCCGGCTGGTGGACCCGGCCAAGCACGACGGCGCGCTGCCGCTGTTCCTCACCGAGCACGGCGGGCTGGAAAACGGCCTGATGCTGGCCCAGTATACGGCGGCGGCGCTCGTCTCGGAGAATAAGGTGCTGGCCCATCCGGCGGTGGTCGATAACGTTTCTACGTCGGCGGATGTGGAAGACCACGTCAGCATGGGCGCGACCTCAACCCGCCAGGCGCACGAGGTGTTGATCAACACGGAAACTGTGCTGGCGCTGGAACTGTTCTGCGCGGCACAGGGGATCGATTTCCGCCGCCGGGCGCTGCCTGCGGGTGCGACGCTGGGGCGGGGTACGCAGGCCGCTTATAAGGCGATTCGTGCGGCGGTCCCTTTTGTCGATCACGATCAGGAGCTTGCCCCGTTGATCGAGTCGGTGCGGCAGTTGGTGGCCGAGGGGCGGCTGATGGTGGCGGTGCGCGCGGCACTGGAGTGAGCAGGCTATGTGAAACTTTTCACGCAGATGTGCGTTATATTGTGTGACAGATCAACATTGAAGTTCAATCCATAAGGGGGAATTCTGGTGGCTACTAACGTCGTGATCGAGTCGAAGTGCGCTACCTGCCCGATGCGCGCCAAAGCCGAAGCCAACCCGAAGGGGTTCCTGTCGCGCCTGTGGAAGTGGCATACCGGCTGGTGCCCCGGCTGGAAAGCCTATCAGCGCGAATTGCGTGAAAAGGGCCTCACCGAGCAGCCCGTCGCCAAAGCCTGATCGTTGCTCTGACGCTGTGGCAGCGAGGGTTGGCTTTCCCACGCTGCCACTTATGCATCTACAAAGGTCGCAGCCTCTTCCTTTTTCGCCTGATGAAACATCGACAACCGCGACAGCCACAGAAAGCCTCCCCCTGACAGGAGGGCGAAGAACGCCCCGCCAAACCAGGTTGCCGGCGGCGCAATGTTATCACTCAGGAAGCCGCCGATGACCGGTCCCACGCCCGATCCCACCCGGTACGACAGGCCGTAAATGCCCATGTAGCGGGCGCGCATGTCCGGCGGGGCGAGGTTCGCCGCCATGGCCGTCGCCGTCGGGCTGATCATCAGTTCGCCGGTGGTCATGATGACCATGCCGAGCCAGAAAGCCCAAAAGTTTCGGCCCAGCGCGAACGCCGACAGCCCCAGTGCGTAAAACAGCCCGCTCAACGCCATGACGGGCAGAGGGGCGTACCGTCGTGTCAGACGTGTCACGCCATATTGAAGAAACACCACCATCACGGCGTTGGTCATCATGATTAGGCTGTACTGGCTCTCCGGGATGTCGAACTGTTCCTTGATATAGACTCCCAGCAACGTGAACACCAGCGCCGCCGCGATCTCGACCAGCAGGTATACGCCCCAGAAGGTTAAAAAAGGCCAGTCGTGCAGCAGCGGACCATAACCAACCGCGCGCTCTGGGGGGGCCTCGGCGCGGTTCTTTCGGTCGAGTGTTTCCCGGAGCATGGTGAACACGAAGAAAACCATCACGAACTGGATGCCCGCCGCCAGGTAATATGGCAGCTCGTAAGAGACACCGGTCAGAAGGCCGCCGATGGGTGGGCCAATGGCGATGCCGAGGTTGGAGGCCGTTCGCAGCAAGGCGTAGGCGCCGGCCCGGCGATCCGGCGCGATCATGTCGGCGATCATGGCATTGGACCCCATCTGGAAGCTCGCTCCGGCGATGGCATAGAGCGCCAGCAGCACGCCCCACGCAGATAGGGTATCGGCGCGGCTCATGCTGAAGATGCTGGCACTGCTGATTAGGTAGCCGATGACCATCGGCCCCTTGCGCCCGAAGCGGTCCATCGTCGGGCCGAGCGCGGTGGTTGCCAGCATCGTCGCCAGGGATTGCAGAGTGAATAGCACCGTAATCTGGGTCAGCGGTACGTCCATCTGGCGGCGCATATTGATAGTCAAAAACGGCCAGACCAGGCCCTGACCTGTCGCCGTGATCAGATTGCCCCAGAACATCAGCCAGAGCTGACGCGAATACCTGCCTGCGTAGGAAAAACGCATAACCTGTGCCTTTTTCTGTCTTTTCGATTGCTACAGCCGGAGTTCGCCCGTGACCACCGTTACCGCCGTCCCGGCGATACGCACCCCCGTGATCCGCTCTGGCGTACCATCGATTTCCACATCCACCAGGCCGGGTCGTCCCATGATGTGTCCCTGTTCGATGGTGAAAGCAAGCCGGTCTACCAGCCCGTAACGGAGCAGGTAACAGCCCATCCCGCCCGTCGCCGAACCGGTGACAGGGTCCTCGAACATCGTCTCGGCGGGCAGGTAGTGGCGCGCATGCGCCACATGAGACGGGTCGTAGGCTTCTGGCGCGAAGATGTGCAGGCTGAACCAGTCGCCTGCTGCTGCGTGCAGCGCCCGAACTGCCGTTGCGTCGGGTTGTAGCTGTTCCAACACGTGGACTGACCGAACGGGGATCATCAACTGCGCCGTCCCGGTCGAAACAACCTGCACCGGACAGCCGGGCAGCAGGTCGTCTGGCGCGATGCCCAGCGCGGCAGGCCAGGGGGAGGGATCGTGTGTGGCGAGAAATTGGGGTGGTTTCTGAGTCATGATCACGCGCTGCGGCTGGTCATTTTGCAAATCAATCTCGACGGGCAGCACGCCGACCGAAAGTTCCTGGGTCACGCGCACACGCCCTTCCCCTCGGATGCGCCCGGCCTCGGCCAGGGCGTGGAAGGTGGCGATGGTCGGATGCCCGGCCAGGGGAATCTCTGAATAGGGGGTGAAAAAGCGTACTTTGAAATCGGCAACGGCAGAACGCATCACGAAGGCCGTCTCGGAGAGGTTCATCTCACGGGCGACGGCCTGCATCTGCGGTGACGTGAGGTCGTCGGCGTCGAAGATCACGGCGGCGGGGTTGCCGCCCAGGGGAACGCGCGTAAAGGCATCCACCTGACGGAAAGGATAGACGGACATAGGGCAGTTCCTTGTGGTGCAGGCAAACAATTCTAGCCTAACACACTTTGTTGTGCCTGCCCAAGTAGTTTCTCCCCCGGTTTTGGAGTAAACTTAAGGGGACCGTTCTAACGTACCGCATCATGTGGAAGGGGCGAGCGCCGATGATTGTTGTCGGTTTGGTGTCCAGTGCGTCGGTTCGTGGGATCGACGTGGCGGTATGTGAGATCGCCGGGGCGCCGCCTGCGCTCCGGGCCGAAATCCTGTCTGCGTTGACTGTTCCCTGGCCAACTGATCTACGCAAGATGCTGCTTCAAACCTGGCATCCCGGCCAGATCGACATGGCTGAGTTATGCCTGCTGGACGTGGCAGTGGGCGAGGCGTTTGCCGCTGCTGCGCTGGAAGGTATCGCCAATGCCGGCTTCTACCCCGAACAGGTAGACCTGATCGGCTCGTGTGGACAGACCATCTGGCATCAGGTACATGAAGACGGGCACGTTGTGGCTTCTTTCCAGGTCGGCGAGGCAGCTATTCTCACCGAATGGACGGGCATCACGACCATCAGCCATTTTCAACAGCGTGACATTGCAGCGGGCGGACAGGGTGCACCTCTGATCGGCTACCTGGACTGGCTGCTGCTCCAGCACCCGGAGCGCTTCCGCGTGGTGATCAATCTGAGTGACATCGCCAGCGCCACGTTTTTGCCGCCGCGTGCCGCCTCTGGCATTGAGCCGCTGGCGTTCGACACCGGCCCTGGCAGTATCTTGATCGATTATGCTGCTGCCCAGGTGTACGGCAACGGGGCTGCTGACAGCGGCAGTTACACCGTTACGGGGCAGGTGGACCGGACTCTGCTGGCCGATCTGATGCGGCATCCTTACCTGCGCCGTCGCCCGCCCAAGACGACCGGGCTGGAGATTTTCGGCGAGGCGTTCGCGGCGGATGTGTGGGAGCGTGCACGCCGCGCCGCGCTTTCGACGGATGATACGCTGACCACCCTCACGGCCTTTACCGCAGCCAGCATCACCGATGCCTGCCGCCGTTTTGCGCCGCGCCCGGCAGATGAGGTGATTGTTGGCGGCAAAGGGCGGCGCAACACCGCACTGATCCAGATGCTCCGCGAGGCGCTGTCGCCTTTGCCGCTGCTGACTCACGAAGATGTCGGGATGGATTCGGACAACAAAGAGGCGTTGGCCTGTGCGGTGTTGGCCTATGAGACGTGGTACAACCGCCCTGGCACGCTCCCGGCGCTGACCGGGGTGCGTCAGCCGACCCCGCTGGGCCAGATTATTCCGGGGCCGAACTATCAAAAACTGCTCAAGAGCACATGGCACTGAGCAGTTCTTGGGTTGGCAAGTTGGGTTAAACCCGCTGGTCTCATTTTTAATGCCGTAGGAAGTCGGGAGGACGGCTACCTCGGCTGGGCGCTGACCGGCACCCCTGCCAGATTTGGCAGTCCCCGGTATAGGCGGATTGCGGCGGCGCCCTGTTCGCTTGCCAGCCAGTTCAAGAATAACTGCGTGCGTGCGGTGGGCGTCTGACTGACGCAAAAGTTGAGGTCATAGCCCACGCCCGCATTATCGAACACAGTTGCTGCCGCCACCTGGACGGCAGTCCCACAGCTGTTACCAAAGACCATCCCCAGGTCGGCCTGACCGAGGATGACCAGATCGCGCCCCGCGTTGGAGTCCAGGCAGCGCAGGCTGGTGGCCGTGACGGGGCTGTGCAGCACCAAAAAGCTGACCAGCGGCAGGGCGTAGCAGTCCCCGCTGATACGCAGGGTGTCTGGCGCAGTTGGCGCAACAACCACGGGCGCAGCGGCCTGAGTGTCCGGCACGGCGGGGACGGCCGGCGCAGCCTGCGGCGCGAAGGTCGGGACGACAACGATGGGCGGCGGTGGGGCCGTCGGTGCGGAGGGAACGGGTGTCGGCACGGGCGGATGGACTACGCCCGTCGCAGAAACCGCCGCCGTGCGGATGCCCCGTGCCACGTCGTAGTCGATGATCGGCAGCGTCGAGGCGTCGCCCACGACGGCCACATCGCTCTGCCTGACCCAGGCCGATCCGCCTTCCGTTCCGATCAGCCAGTACCACGTTTCGGTGGTGGCGTGGTACGTCTGGCCGTAGGCGGGATACTGGGCTTCGCTGGGGGCCAGGCCCAGCACACGGCTGGCAGCGTTCGGCAGGGCATAAACGGGAATCGGCTCGCCGAAGACCAGCACGTTTGGACGCCCGATGATGCCGAACTCGGTGACAACCGGGACGCGGCTAAAATTGCCGCGTGTCAGGACATGCTCGCCGTTCACCCAGCCGATCCCAAAGCGCGATTCCACTTCCCACCAGCTGCTGTCCGCCGTCCGGCCCACGACCGGCAGCATCATTCCTCCGCCCAGTGTGCCCTGGATGGCGTATTGCATCCCAGGGCCGGTGCGCTGGTGCAGGCTGGCGACGTTGACGAACACAACCGGGTCTTGCCCCTGGGCAGCGGCGGGCAGCGCAACAGCCAGAGCAATCACCAGCGCCAGCAGCACCGGGAGAACTCTCATCCATCGACAACGCGCAATCATCACGCGGCTCCTTCTCGGCTAAAAACACCGGGATGTGTACGCTGTCTAGTATAGATCAAGTTCGATTCTTGCGCTGAACACCCAATGCCCCAGTCTGTAAAACCGGTGCGGGGGCGCTCCACTGCCGGAACGCCCCCGCCTTGTGACACTCTACAGCGGCTAAAGCCGCGTAGCTCACCCGCCCAGAACGCAGGTGCTGGGTGCGGCGGGCTAAGATTGGTCACTAAGGGGTTGGCAGACGTGGTTCCAAAAGCCACTGCCGCTCGCAGGTGGTTCGCATCCCACGTTGCAGCGAGGTGGCGTAGGATTCCAGCGCCTTCCAGGCCCGTCCACTTGAACCGAACAGCATCGGTATCTGCGAGGTGTATTGCAACATCGACTCGAACTTGGCCGGGAGGTCAATCGGATGCAGCACGCTGCGCCACTGCTGAAAGCGCGAGGGGCGGTTGAAAAGCAGGGTCAAGGTTGGCCCACCTAAAAAACGTGACCAGCCCTGCGCTGCCAGCTTGAGGGACACGCTGGCCCCCCCATAGCCCATGTTCAGCACGCGGGGGCGCAGGCCTAGACGCGCCGTCAGGCTGAGGGTCCACAAGGCGAAGGGAGATACCTTGCCGAGCAGCACATAAGGGATGTCTTCGTAGTAGGACGTTGGGCCGGGCACAGAGCGCATGGCGTGGTTTACCAGGCGATGATCGACATGGCCGCCGACGGCCAGGGGCACATAGAAGGTTGCTTCTGGATAGATGCTGCGCAGGTCCAAGAGAATCCGGCGGATGCGCACCAGCAGACGCAAATCCTCGTCGGCGGGGCGGCCAAAGAATCCCAGGCCGGGATATAGGTAGTGCCCGTCCGGCGCCTGGCGATAAAGCGCCCCTTGCAGGCCCAGATGTAGATAGTCTGCCCCAAGCATTTCCAGGGCAGCCCGGTCCTCTTCCCGGCGGCGGATGAATGGGTCTTCGACGCTAAATCCCCACAGGCAGTGCAGCGCGCGCAGGTAGGGTGGCAGCGTCTTTTCGTTTTCCGCCCCCATTGTGAACAGGGTCACGACCAACACATGCTCGCCGCGTGCCGTTTGCTCGCGGATCAGGCCGCCGCAGGAGCATACAGCGTCGTCCAGGTGGGGGGAGATGTAGACGTGGGTGATGGTGTTCTTCATCAGTGCAGTTCCGATAACAATAACTGTTTGCGGATACGAAAAATACCGGCAGTTCCCAACAGCGGCCAGGTGATGGGCGCAACCCAATAATTCCGTCTGACGATCTCCCAGCCCTCCTTTTTCAGCAGCTCAATGACTCGGTAGTTGCTGCTCATCACATCTGCCCACAGCGTTGTCTTGCCCCATGAGCGGACCAGCCCATAGACAAAACGCGCCATGCGACTGGCAATGCCCTGCCGCCGGAAAGCCTGGTCTGTGACCAGGTTATCCAGATAGCAGTCCTGCGGGCCGAGCTTCATCCCTTCCAACAGGCGGAGGGTCGTCGCGGCCCACCAGGCGCGCAGCCAGCCGTCGGTTGCCCGGAGGATGGCTCGCATCTGTTGATACGCAGCAGGAGAGGGCGCCGTTTCTGCCGTCTTGAGCGTGAAGGACGCGATGACCCGACCCTCGATCTCGACGACGTAAACATGTCCTGGACAGATGACGCCGGAAGGCAGCAACGCCTCGATGCGGCGGGTGCGTGTCTGGAGATCGCGCCCCAACGCGACGGCAAATTTACCCCGGAAATTGTCTGCCAGCAGGCGCGCCAGGGCCGGATAATCTTCCGGTGTCGCCGGGCGTGCGTCAATGGTATCGTGGATAATCATAGACGCGAATCATAGCCTATCCTTGAAAAATGTCTACCGGCGAAGACACACTTCGATCACATACGTAGCTTTTTCTTAGAATACTCTAACAACCGGAGAGGCCCAAGCTGCGTTTTTGACTACTGTTTTGTTCGCAAATGTCAGGTTTGCCGGAGCGGGTTTTATTCGGTTCAGGTTGCGTTATAATCTCCCTTTGCGCGTCGCGCCGGTGTGGTGCGTCGCTGTGCAACCGAGACTGAATGAACCTATGCTCCGTTCCGTGATCCTTCGATTGCCGGTCGGCTGGGCCGCGCGACTGGCCCTGCTGCGTCTGGCTTCGCGCTGGCAATCGCTGCTGACCATTGTCGTCGGTGTGCTACTGGCAGCAGTGATCGGTGCAAATGCCCCTCTCTACACAACGGCGGTGGCCCAGGTGGGCATGGTCCAGCGGCTCGAACAGCAGCCGCCTGCTGACGTGCACATCTTCAGCCGGATCAGCCTGGCTGGGCGAGACGTGGATGACCTGGATGCCACCTGGACGGCGGCTGCCGACGCCGTGCGCGATCAGATTGGGCGTGTATTCGAGGTTGACTTTCCCGGCTGGGTGTCTCAGATGGTTGCGTGGGGCGAGACGGCCCCCATGCTGCTTGTGCGCGACGGCGAGGATGTAGCGGCGACCCGGCTGCGCGTCGCGTACTACGACGGCTGGACCGAGGCGGTTCGGCTGGTCGAAGGGACGTGGCCCGCCGAGCCATCCGATCCGCAGATTGACCTGGAAGCAGCCCTGGGCTTGAACGCCGCCAGCGCCTTGAACCTGGGGGTGGGCGATGAGGTGGTGCTGGACCAGCGCGGCTGGGCGAGCAGCGTTCCTTTGCGTGTGCGCATCACGGGGATCGTCCGCGCAGAGGATGAACGCGCTCCTTACTGGATGGCTCCGTCGCCTCTGCGGGTGGATACCTCCAGCCAGTGGCAGGTGGAAACTAATCTATTGACCACGCGCGCCGGTTTCCTGCGCACGGCTGTGGACTATATCCCTGAAACGCGCTCGTTGCTCGGCTGGCGCGTGTTGTTCGACCATACCCGTCTGCCGTTCTCGCGTATTCCTGAAGCCATTGCGCGGCTGGGGGGATTCCGCGCCAACATGGCGGCGCTGTTCGACCCACCGGATGGGCGAGAGTTGAACTTCGTCTACAGCGCCAACCTGATCCCCATTTTGCAAGGCTACGCTGCCGAGGTGAGCCTGTTATGGGCGCCGTTTGGCTTGTTGCTGTTGCAGATCGGCGCACTGGTGTTGTTCTTTTTGGTGGTGACGGCCACCCTCGTTCGGCGCGGGGAGCGGCGCGAGATCGCCATGCTGCAAAGCCGGGGCGCCTTCGACCGGCAGATCGTGCTGGTGCGCAGCTTCGAGGCGCTGGTCATCGGTTTGTTTGGGGCGCTGGCCGGGCCGTTTGTCGCCCGCCAGGTGTTGGTGTGGCTGGCACCGGTGTTTACTGGCATTCAGCAGATGCCCCTGTTGCTCGATTCGGCGGCATTTGCTTTTGCGGCGGCGGCAGCGGCGTTGGCTTTCGTGGCGCTGGTGGGCACGCTGCGACCGGTGCTGCGCCTGCCGTTAATCCTGGCGGGCGGCAGTGCGTCGCGTAGCGAGAAACAGCCCTGGTGGCAGCGTTATTACCTGGATGTTGGATTGCTGGTGTTGGCTATTGGGGCGTTGTGGCGGCTGGTGAGCGTCAGTTCGCCGCTGGCGACCACGCAGTTGGGCAGTCTCCAGGCCGATCCGCTGCTGCTGCTGGCCCCGGCGTTGTTGTTCGTGGCGTTGGGGAGCGTGCTGCTGCGCCTGTTCCCGGAGGGGATGAGCCAGCTTGCCCGCTTGCTGGCGGCCCGGCGCGGGCTTCAGGGCGCGCTGGCGACCTGGCAGGTCAGCCGGGAACCGGTCCACTACGGGCGAATTGCCTTTCTGCTGACACTCGCTATCGGCATCGGCTGGTTTGCTACCAGTTTCCGCGCGACGGTGGATCGTAGCCAGGGCGATCAGGCCCGCTACCGCATTGGCACAGATGTGCGCCTGGACGAGCGCGATGTGACTCTCAATGCCGACCGCGCCCGCCCGCTGGATGTGTACCTGGCGATGCCAGAAGTTGAAGCGGCCAGCGCCGCCGTGCGCTTCTTCAACGCTGATGTTTCCACCAACCGTCAGGAGCCTGCTGCCGGGGAAATCCTGGCGATTGACGCCGACACCTTCGGCGATGCCATTTACTGGCGCAGCGACCTGGGGCCGGTGCTGGCCCCACGTTCGCCCGGCCAGCCGCTAGACCTGCCGACGCCGGGGCGGGTGTTGCCGTTCACGCCGGCGCGGATCGGGTTGTGGGCGCGCATCGACTTGCCGGGCTTTACGTTTTCCACCGCCGGGCTATACCGCCCGGACCTGGATCGCCTGCTGCGCCGTGTGGACCTGTCGCTGCGCCTGCGCGACTCGGCGGGGACGTTCATCCATGTGCCGTTGCAGGCTGTCGAGGTCGAGTGGACGCGGCAGGGTGTGGACCGTCCGGGCTTGGAGATGCGCTCCTTCGATACGACGGGTTGGGTGTATCTGGAAGGTGACCTGACCTCGGCAGAATATGTTCCCCAGGGCGACCTGCGCCTGGAGGCGATCTATTGGGCGCATCAGGGACGCGATCCCTATGGAGAAGATGACATCCGTCTGTCCCTGGCTGAGCTATCCCTGATTGACGCAGACGGCGCGGCAACGCCGTTAGATTGGCTGACGGGCGATGGTTGGGCGCTGGTCTACGATAGTGGCGCCCTGATCCGGGGGACGACGGGGGTTGCGCCTGCCCCGGATCGCCCCGAATTCCGCAGTCGCCAGATCATCTGGGATCAGGAGGGGGAGCGCAGCGTCGCCGGGATTGTGTTGGACTATCCCCCCGCGCCGCCGATTCCGGCCATCGCCAGCGAATCGTTGCTGGCTCTGAACCGAATCGCGCCCGGCGACGTGATCGACCTGATCAATGTCGGGCGGGTCAACCCACAGTTTCAAATTTTGGGAACCACCGTCTACTACCCGACCCTTTACCAGGACGAGCGCCCGTTCCTGGTAGTGGACCGCGATGCGCTGCTCTATGCGCTCAACCGGCGGCCCAGTGCGTCGGTTTACCCGTCGGAAGTGTGGCTGCGCCTGGCGCCGGGCGTGTCATCGGCGGAGTTTGCGGACCGCTTGGATGTGGAAGGCGACTCGGCGGCGGTCGTGCGGGCGCAGACATTGGACGGCGCTCTGCGTACCCTGCAAACCAACCCACTGTCGCTGGGCCTGATGGGGCTGATGTTCCTGGCTTTCGCCATCGCCCTGGCGTTAAGTATCGTCGGCTTGATGACCTACGCCGCTCTGACTGCGCAGAGTCGCCGCGCCGAGTTCGGCGTGCTGCGGGCGCTGGGACTCTCGTCTGGGCAATTGGTAGCGAGCCTGGCGGTCGAGCAAGTGCTGGTCATGGCCGTCGGCGCGGTGTTGGGGGCGCTGTTGGGCGGGGTGCTGAGCAGCCAGGTGGTGCCCACGCTGGCAATCGGCGCGACGGGCGAGGCCATCACGCCGCCGTTCGTCGTGCAGGTGGAGTGGGCAGCCCTGGCCCAGTACGGGCTAATTATGCTGGCCGTGCTGGGGCTGGTGCTGCTGGCGAGTTTGCTGTTGGTCCGGCGTCTGTCCCTCGCGCAGACGCTGCGGCTGGGCGAGGAGTGACGGGATGCCGTTGGGGATGATCCTGCGCCGCTTGTGGCGCGAGCGCGCGCTGCTGAGCGTGCTGTTGCTGGCGATGTGCCTGGTGACGGGCTTCTTTGCCTTGGGGCCGCTGTATGTGCGCGCCATTGCTGAGGCGGGCGTGCGCTATGTGGTCGAGAACACCGCGCCGGAGCAGTTGAACATCACGCTTACCAACCCGCACCCCCTTGCCCCAGAGGTGTGGGACCTGCTCAACCGTGAGCTGGGCGGCGCGATCACCTCCATCGTGCGTATGGCCCGTTCGGCGGGGGTAGTCTGCGGCTTCGATTACACCCTCGGCGAGCCGACCACGCTTTTCACGGGCCGCACCGAAAACTGCTACCAGGTGATCAGCTACAGCAACCTGCAAGACCTGTTTACCCTGCGGGAGGGGCGCTGGCCAGTGCGCCTGCCGCCACCGGAAGAAGTCTCCGCCGTAGGGTTGTCGTTGGAACAGCAGGCCGAGCGGCAGGTGGGCGTGTTCAGCCGGGGGCAGGTCGAAGCGGTGGTGACGGCTCAGGCGGCAGCAGAGGCGGGTATCGAGGTTGGCAACCGCGTGGTTGTGGGGGACGATCCGGGCGCGACGGCCATCGTCCGCATCGTCGGGCTGGTTGATCCAACCCTCTCGCTGGACGACCCCTTCTGGGAGGGGCAGCGCATCGTCCTCACCGGGCAGCTTGTACCCATCAATCTGGTCGAAGAGCGGTTCGATTTCGGTCTGATTATCCCCGAAGGCGCTTACGAGGACTGGATCGACGCGACCACCAACGGCGACAACAGCTACGTGTGGCGCATGGAGACCGACCCGAACATCGTCCACGCCGACACGCTGGATGTGTTGGAAGCGGGATTGGCGCGTGTGCAGGGCGCGCTGCGTACCGAATACCCAGATATGCTCATCCTGAGCGGGTTGGGCACACTGGTGCAGAATTTCCGCGCCGGCGTGACCGCCACCGAAGGGCCGATTGTGCTGCTTTCCGGCGCGATGTTGGTGCTGATGTTGTACCACCTGGTCACGACGGTGGCGCTGATCCTGGACCAGCAGAGCAACGAATGGTCTTCCATGAGCAGCCGGGGGGCCAGCATCTTGCAGTTGATCGGGATGCAGTTCTTTACGGTGGGCGTGTTGGGGGCAGTGGCCTGTGTGCTGGGGCCGTTCATCGCTCTGGCGATTCTGATAGGGCTGGAGCGGATCGGGCCGCTGGCGTTGGCGTTGGGCGGCGCGTCATTAGGCGTATCGTCGCCGCCGCCGAACGCCTTTCTGCTGAGCCTGATCGCGGCGCTGGCGTCGGTGGTGGTGCTCACGCTTCCGGCGTGGCCTGCGGCGCGGCGCAGTCTGCTGCGGCTGAAGCAGTTGATCAGCCGCCCGCCGACCCGCCCGGCCTGGGCGCGTTACTTCCTCGACTTTGCCCTGCTACTGGCCGGCTTTGCCTTGCTGCTGCGGCTGTACTTTTTGGTCGGCGGCGACCTGGGGGCCAGCCTGGATCAACTGATCCAGGACCCGGCCTCGCTGATCCGCCTGATCGCCGCCGGGGCGGGCGAGGGCGGCCTGAGCGATCCCTTCAACCTGCTCGGCCCGGCGCTAGTGCTGACCGGTGTGGCGCTGCTGTGGCTGCGTCTGTTTCCGCTGCTGATGGGCCTGGTGAGCCGCCTGTTCCGGGGGCAAAACGGCCTCACCGTGCCGTTGGCGCTGTGGAGCGTGGAGCGCGACCCCGGCCACTATGCCCAGTTGGTGCTGCTGCTGATCGGCACGCTGGCGCTGGGGACGGCCTCCCTGGCGCTGGAGGCGACGCGCGATGTGGGCGCGTGGGCGGTGGCTCAGCATGAGGTGGGCAGCTATGCCCGTCTGGACCTGGACGCGCGCCAGGCCGATCCGTTGCAGGACTGGTCTGCGCTGCCGGGCGTGACGCGCGCCGCATCGATTCTGGCGGCCAGCACGGTTCACCGGGCCGGAACGCCGCCGACGACTCTGTTCGGCATTGATCCGGCGGCCCTGGCCGGAACGTTCCCCGATCTGGCGCAGGTGATCGCGCCGCTGGCGGACGTGGGAGCGCCATCGCTGCCGGGCCTGCTGCTGCCAGAAGATACCACCGCACTCACGGTGCAGGTCTATGCCGAACCGGGCGCCGACCAGCCGACGCAGACGGGTATCGCGGCGCATTTCGTGGATTCGCTGGGCGTGCCGTTGGAAGTCGAGATGACGACGGCAGACGCCTTCGCCGAGGGGCGCTTTGCCACCTATACCGCCGACCTGCCCGACGGCCTGGGCCGCGCGCCCTGGCGGCTGGTCGCTTTCCGCCTGACCAGCCGGCGCGGCGACCTGCAAGACTTCACTCACGCCGTCTACCTGGACGACCTGGCAGCGGTGAGTGCGGGGGGCGGCGAGGCGTTGCTCCAAGACTTCGAGACCGATCTGCCACCGGAGTGGGGCCACGCAGCCTGGCAGTTTCCCGGCGATCTATCCCTGGAGCGCAGCGGGGATCGAGCGGCAGGCGGCGCGTTTAGCCTGCGGATCGATTACCGGGTGCGCCGCGCGCAGGGTCACATGATGGAACCCTGGCTGATGATTCAACCCATCGAACAGCCACCGCTTCCGGTGGTGGTGTCGGCGGCGTTTGCGGAGCAGGTGGGACGGCGCACCAACAGCCGCGCGCCGCTTCAGGTGGGCGACGGGGGCACGGTGGACCTGGAAATGCCGACGGGCAACCTGCACCTGAACTTCCGGGTGGTAGGCATCGCGCAGGATTTCCCGACGATGGAGACAGGCAGCCGTTTTGTCATTGCGCCGGTTGATGCGCTGCGCCTGGCGCTCAACGCCGGGGCGACCGTGCAGGCGTTTTACGACCGCAACCAGGTGTGGTTGGAATTGGACACGCGCCTGCCGACGGATGATTTCAAGGCTGCTGCGCTCGCTCTACCGGGAGTTTCGCAGGCGATATACGCCTGGGATCGCTACAACGCAATTCAGCGGGAGCCGCTGCCCAACGCGATCACGGGGATGCTCTTTGCCGGCTTCTGGGTATCATTGGGCCTCAGCGTGCTGGACTTCGGCTTTTATCTGGCGGTCACGGCGCGGCAGCGGGCGTTGTCGTTCGCGGTGCTGCGGGCGATGGGCTGGGAAGCGCGTAACCTGTGGGGCCTGCTGACGGTCGAGCAGGCGGCATTGGTGATTCCGGCGCTGTTGGTAGGCGTGGCGCTGGGGGCGCTGCTGGCGTACCTGCTGCTGCCGTTCCTGTCGCTGGTCGGCGGGGAGGCGTTGCGCTTCCCGCTGGCCGACGTGATCGGGCTGCTAGCGGTTCTGACAGCGGCGTTCCTGATCTTGCTGGTGGCGACGGCGGTTGCCCTGCGGCGGATGAGCGTGAATCAGGTGCTGCGGTTGGGTGAGGAATAGCTGACAGCATTCAGCCGTCAGCAATCAGTTTTGGGTGTTTCTCAGGCGCAGATTTAGGGCGGTTGCCGCCGCCTGGGACAGGAAGCAAGGATTCGTGGACGAAAGTATTGGCTGAAAGCTGAAGGCTGACGGCTGATAGCCTGGAGTGACAATGAGCGACATCTTTATCGTGTGCGAAAATCTCGTCAAAATCTACAAGGTGGCCGATCTGGAAGTGGTGGCCTTGCAAGGATTGGACATCCAGATCGAGCGCGGCGAGATGATGGCCCTGGTCGGGCCGTCAGGATCGGGCAAATCGACGCTGATGAACATCCTCGGCGGCCTAGACACGCCGACGGCGGGCCGGGTGCGCGTGGGCGAATATAACCTGCTGAATATGAGTCGCCGTGACCAGGTGCTCTATCGCCGCCGCGAGGTGGGGTTTGTCTGGCAGCAGACGGCGCGTAACCTGCTGCCGTATCTGACGGCGCAAGAGAATGTCGAACTGCCGCTGGCGTTGAATGGCGTCGGCGCGCGCGAGCGGCGTGAACGCGCCCGCCACATGCTGGCCGAGGTTGGCCTGGCCAACCGATTGCATCATCACCCAGACCGGCTGAGTGGCGGCGAACAGCAGCGTGTGGCAATCGCGGTGGCAATGGCGAACCACCCGGCGCTGGTGCTGGCCGACGAGCCGACCGGCGAAGTGGACAGCGAGGCCGCCAATGCCATCTTCGATACGCTGCATCGTCTCAAGGAGCAGTACGGCGTCACGATCATCATCGTAACGCACGACTACAACGTCGCCAGCCGCGTGGATCGCGTGGTGGGGATGCGCGACGGGCGGACCAGCGTCGAGGTCATCCGGCGACGCGGCGTGGATGGCGCGGCGATCAGCGAGGAGGAGTTTGCTATCCTGGACCGCGCCGGGCGCTTGCAGCTTCCGCAGGCCTATATTGAGGCGCTCCAAATGGAAGATCGCGTCAAGCTGCGCCTGCGCCAGGATCACGTCGGTGTCTATCCAGATCACGCGCAGCCATCTCATGAGGAACCATCCATGCGCGACGGCGCGCACGAGAAAAAGCATTGACCGCAGAAAACGTGAAAGCGGCGGGTTCTCTTTGCGGTAAGAACACGTGTCATGAGGATCAAGGGATGGCGAGTCAGGTAGGAAGCGAGCCGATTATCCGGGTGCAGCATGTGCACCGGATTTATCATCTTAGCGGTGAAGACATCCATGCTATCAACGATGTGACGCTGGACATCTCTCCTGGCCGGATGACGGCCATCGTCGGGCGTTCTGGCTCCGGCAAGACGACGTTTCTCAACCTGATTGCCGGGCTGGACGATCCCGATGAGGGCGAGGTCTGGTTCGACGGTCAGGCGTTGAAGACCATGCGCGATCCGGAGCGCCTGTTGCTGCGCCGAGAACGGATCGGCTTTGTCTTTCAGAATTTTGGGCTGTTGCCGCTACTCAGCGCGACAGAAAATGTGGGCGTGCCGTTGCGGATGCGTCAGCTGGCGCGCCATGACCGCGAAGAGCGTGTTCGGCAGGCGTTGGAATGGGTCGGATTGGCCGAGCGCGCCAAACATCGCCCCTACGAACTCAGTGGCGGTGAGCAGCAGCGTGTCGCCATTGCGCGCGCCCTGGCTGCTCATCCCAAGATCATCCTGGCCGATGAACCCACCGGCCAGTTGGACAGCCAGACGGGCCGTCGCATCCTCGAACTGATGCGCCGTCTGGTCGTCGAACAGGGGATCACGGTTGTGATCGTCAGCCATGACCCGCAGGTGATGGAAGAGGCCGACGTTGTCCACGAACTGCGCGACGGGCGCCTAATCGACACGCGCTACAAGGCCAACGGCCAAAGCAGTGTCTGAGTGGCCAGCATCCAAGCGGCGGAGAAAGGCTGGCGATGAACCGCAAGCGTGGGTTACTGAAGTGGATTCTGCTGCCGGTGTTCTGGTTTGCGCTGATCGCGGCGCTGCTGGAAGTGGCGTTGCGCGTGGCGGTGCCGGTGTTGCCGCCGCGCCTGGCCGCAACTGCCCGGTTGGTGATGACCGGTCAGCCTTACCTGGAAGGCTGGGAGCCGGTGTGGCAGTACGACAACGATCACTACTACATCGTCCGCCCCGGCCTAGACAACGTGCTTCAATACGCCGGGCCGAACACCTATTTTCACGTCTCCACCATTTCCTTGTGGGGCGGACGGGTCGGCTTCCGCACGCGCCCGGTCGATTACCGGGTCGATGCGGTGGCCGTCGGGGATTCCTATACCTTCTGCTTTACCGAAATTGCGGACTGCTGGCTGATTCTCCTAGAACAGCAGACCGGCATGGGCGTCGTCAACCTGGGTCAGCCGGTGACGGGCACCACGAGCCACCTGCGCATCCTGGCGACGTTCGGCGGGCCGCTGGAGCCGCCGCTGGTGTTGTGGCAGTTCGTGGGCAATGACTTCAACGACGACTACGGGCTGGCCGTTCTGCGCGGCGAGATGGCGGAGATTCCCGAAGACCCGGCCACGCTGCCTCAGCCGCCGGAACTGCCGCCGTCTCCGCCAGTGGTCGCGTGGCTTCAGCATAACTCGGTGCTGTATTCCATCCTGGAAGTGCTGTTCACCGGACGGTGGGGCGGCCTGGGCGAGCAGGAGCGTATCTACATCGATCCTTACCGTGTAACTTATCGGGATGGCACGCTCGAATTCGGGCGTTACATCGAGCGGATGGTGCTCGATATGAGCCGCGAGCGCAATCAGGTCGGCATGGAACTTTCGCGGCAGGCGTTTGCAGAGGCGCAAGACCTGGTAGCAGGGTGGGGCGGTCGGCTGGTGGTGATCCTGATCCCGGTGCGGGAGCACGTTTATGCGCACCTGACCACGCCGATTCTGGGCGAGGAGACGGCGCGAGCCTTCGCCAGTTCTTACGAGGCTATGCTTCAAATGTGTGGCGACCTCGGCCTTACCTGCCTGGATACACTGCCTGCCTTGCAGGAACACGCGCAGCAGGGCGAGCACCTCTACTATACCGACGATCCGCACCTGAACCCGCACGGCAACGCCGTTCTCGCCGAGATCGTGCAAACGTGGTTGGAAGAAAACCGCCTTTTGCCGGAATAGCCGACCACACCCGGTTCAACAGGCTTTTGGGTCTTTTTGCTTGCCGTCTGGACGCCTGTCGCTTCGACACGCTATGATGACCCGACGTGACTGGGGAATCGCCCTTGTCCTGATTGCCGTCGTCACACTGCTGGCGCTGCCCATCCTGACTTATCCGCTGGGGCGCGACCAGGGCGTGTTCGGCACGATTGCCCGCGTGATGCTGGCCGGGGGCCGTCCCTATCTCGACGCCTGGGATTTCAAGCCGCCGCCGATCTACTACATTTACGCCGGGACTGTCGCCCTGTTCGGCCCGACCACCGCCGCGCTGCGCGCCATCGACCTGATCCTGTTCGCGCCGCTGGGGTTGGCGCTGTACTGGCTGGCCCTCCGGTTGAGCAGCCGCCGCGCGGCGATCATCGCCATGTTGGTCGGGGGCGCTTTTTACTTCAGCGAGTCGTTCTGGACGCTGACGCAAAACGACGGCGTTGCCATGTTGCCGATGACGCTGGCGGCAGTGTGCACCTTTAAGGCCGCCGAACGCGGATCGCGCGGGTGGCTGTGGGCGCTCTTGAGTGGCGCGTGTGCGGCGCTGGCGGCCTGGTTCAAATATCCGTTCGTGCTGTTCGGCGCGGCGCTGGCGGCGAGCTACCTGATCACAATTCGTAGTAGGGGCGTTCAATTGAACGCCCCTACTACACGGGTCCTCGATAACCGATCGGGAGTCTTCAGACTCGGTATCGCATTTCTGGCGGGTGCGCTGCTTGTCGGCCTGGGCGGGATCGCTTATCTGGCGTCGGTCGGTCTGTGGGATGCCACGCTCGAAAGTGCGTTGCTGGCCGGGCGCTATGTCGCCCAGGATTATAGCCTGCCCGCCCTGTTCGACTCGCCCGTGTGGAAAGCCAGCCTTGCGGATCGCTGGTCGCGCTGGCACGTACTCTTTTTGCTGGCGGCGGCGTGGCCCGTGCTGCGTTGGCGGCTCCGGCGTGGGAAGGAAGTTGCGCCTCTCGGCTGGCCGATAATCTGGCTGTGGGGCGCGTCGGTGCTGGTCGTGTTGCTCATCCAGGCGAAGGGCATCGATTACCAGTGGCTTCCCCTGCTGCCGCCGCTGGCCCTGATCGCGGCGGACGCGGTGGACCGGGTGATCGAGGCCCTTCAACGTTTTCGAGCAGGGACACGGTCTGTGTCTCTACCGGCCTTGGCTCACCTTGCCATCGTTCTGATCCTGCTGGCGCACCTGGCGGCGAACCTGTGGCTGCCTGTCCTGCCGTACCTGGCGGGACAGGAAAGCCGGGAGGCGTATTACAGCCGCTTCCGAGGCGGGGAGTTTGTGGCGGACGAGTCGCTGGCGGTGGCGAACTATCTGCGGGAGCGCGTCGCGCCGGGGGATAGCCTGTACATCTGGGGTTTCAGGCCGGAGATTTACTATCTCGCGTCGCTGCGGCCCGCCACGCGCTTTATCTCGCAGTTCCCGCTGGTGGTAGAAGGCTACCCGGCGGCCTGGCGGCAGGAGAATGTCGATCTGCTGTGGGCCGCGCTGCCGCCTTACGTGCTGGTATTGCAAGGCGACTTCATGCCCTGGGTGACGGGCCGGGACGCAGACTCGAACACTCTGCTGCAAGAATATCCCGAGTTGAACAACTGGCTGATGTTCAACTACGAGCGCGAAACGCAGATCGGCAATTTCTTCATCTGGCGGCGGAAAGATTAAGCCAACCGCCAAGAACGCCAAGAGAAGATCAAGAGAGTGCTCCCGATCCCCTTCTCAATTCAGAACTTGAAATTCAAAACTCAGAACTATTCTTCCCGCCTGGCCTCGATCACCACCCAGTCGCCCATCGTGCGGCGGTGATAGGGCGTCAATCCGGCGGCGCGTAGCGCGGCCTCCACGTCGTCCGCCTGCTCCGCGATGATCCCACCGAACACGCCGACCCCGCCTGGCTCGACCACGTTGCCCAACCCATCCTCGCACAGGTGGATGATCGTCTTCGCTAAGATGTTTGCCAGCAGCAGCCCGAATCGCTGCGGCGATGCCAGGAGCGTTTCCAGACTGCCCTGCTGCGCCGTGATCTGGGCCGAGACGCCGTTCAGGGCGGCGTTGCGCCCGGTGGCGATCACCGCGATGTCGTCGATGTCTAGCCCCAGGATGTGCTCCGCGCCGAGCCTGGCGGCGGCAATCGCCAGGATGCCCGACCCGCAGCCCAGGTCCAGCACGCGCGGCGGCAGCGGTACGAGGTCTTCCAGCGCCAACAGACAAAGCTGCGTGCTGGGATGCGCGCCCGTGCCGAAGGCCATGCCGGGATCGAGGATGATTTCCAGGTCGCCGGGTTCGAGGGGCGCTTTTTCCCACGCCGGGCGGATATACAGCCGCCGACCGACCTTGATCGGGTGATAGTACACTTTCCACGCCTCGGCCCAGTCTTCCTCGGAGACGCAACGGTAGGCCGGTTCGGGGACCGGGTAGATCATGCGCAGGTAGGCCAGGCCAGATTCCAGCTGCTGCTGAATGAAGGGTGCTTCGGCGTTATCCGGCACGTAGGCGCGCACGACCAACCGCGTTGGCGGGGGCAGTTCGTCTTCCCATGCCTCGACCTCGATGCCGAGTTGTTCGATGGAAACGCCCTGGTAGCCGTAGCGTTGGAGCAGGTCGGCTACCGCCTCGGCGGCTTCGCCATCCGTTTCGAGCGAGATTTCAATCCAGTCCATTGGCCCTAGCCTTCGCCGCTCAGGAAGTCCATGATGCGGTCGAGGAAGCCCTTGTTCGGCGGCGGGATGATCTCGGTGTCGAGCGTTTTTGCCAGCTCTTCAAACAGCTTGCGTTGCTCGCGGGTCAGGTTCTTGGGGATGGCGACCTGGACGATCACCCACTGATCGCCGCGCCCGGCGCTGGTCCCGTCACGGCGTAGGCGGGGAAAACCCTTGCCACGTAGCCGGAACGATTCGCCCGTCTGTGTGCCTGGCGGGATGGGCAGTTCAACATCGCCATCGACCGTCGGCACCGTGATCGTGTCGCCCAGAGCAGCCTGGGCCACGTTCAACGACACGTCCAACAAAATGTCGTCGTTGCGGCGTTTGAAGAAGGGGTGTGGGCGCACGTCGATCACGACGTACAGGTTGCCGTTCGGCCCGCCCAACTCGCCGGGTTCGCCCTCGCCGGCGATCCGAATCTTGGTGCCCTGATCCACACCGGGCGGCACATTGACTTTCAGGCGGCGGGTGATATGCGCCTTGCCACTGCCGCGGCAGGTCGGGCAGGGCGAGGAGACCACCTCGCCGCGCCCCGGGCAGCGCGGGCAGGTGTTCACACTGATCATCGAACCGAGGAAGGTCTGGCGCACCGTGCGCACTTCGCCCGCGCCGTTGCATTCAGGACAGCGCATGGGCGTGCTTCCTGGCGCGGCGCCGCTGCCCCGGCAGTCTGGGCAGACTTCTTGTCGGGATAGCTCGATCTCTTTTTCGACGCCGAAGACAGCCTCTTCAAACTCGATGGTCATCTGGTAGGACAGGTCGCGCCCCGGACGCGGACCACGCCGCTGGCTGCGGCGTCCCGCGCCGCCGGTGAAGCCGCCGAAGAACTCCTCGAAGATGTCTTCGATGCCGCCCATGCCGAAGTCCCCGAAGCCAGTTGCACCCCGTCCGCTGAGGCCGGCATGACCGTAGCGGTCGTAGAGGGAGCGTTTTTCTGCGTCGTTAAGCACTTCGTAGGCCGTGTTGATTTCCTTGAAACGCTCCTCGGCGTCCGGCTCTTTGCTGACGTCGGGGTGATACTGCCGCGCCAGGCGGCGGAAAGCCTTTTTGATGTCATCCTGAGAGGCGCTGCGCGGCACTCCCAGCACCTCATAATAGTCGCGTGGTGGCGTCATCCCGGCGTTCTTGATCCCCTGCTTATTCGGATAGCACAAGCCCGTCCCCTGACCGGTATGGAGGGGACGGGTATGTGCGGTTGACGGGAATTATAGCGCGGCAGCGCCGCTTATGCCTCGGTGAACTCCGCGTCGATCACATCTTCACCCTGGCCGCCTTCACGGGGTGGAGGCGTCGTGCCGCCGGGGGCACCCGGCTGCTGGTAGAAGCTGGCCCCCAGATTTTGCACTTCGCGGGCCAGGGCTTCTGCTTCGCGCTTGATCGCGGCGGTATCATCACTTTCGAGCGCCTTGCGCGTGGCCTCGATCTGCTTTTCCACGCGGTCCTTTACGTCGCCGGGAACCTGCTGGGCGAAGTCGCGCAGCGTCTTCTCGGCGGCGTGGATAGTGCTTTCGGCCAGGTTGCGCACCTCGGCGCGCTCACGGCGTCTGGAGTCCTCAGAGGCGTGTTGTTCGGCCTCGCGGACCATGCGCTTGATCTCCTCTTCGGTCAGGCCGCTAGAGGCGGTAATGGTGATCCGCTGTTCGCGGCCCGTCGCCTTATCCTGCGCGCTCACGTTGAGGATGCCGTTGGCATCGATGTCGAAGGTGACCTCGATCTGCGGTACGCCGCGCGGCGCAGGCGGGATGCCGTCCAGAATAAAGCGACCCAGCGTCTTGTTGTCGGCAGCCATCGGGCGCTCGCCCTGGAGGACGTGGATTTCGACCTGCGTCTGGCCATCGGACGCGGTAGAGAAGATCTGGCTCTTCTTGACGGGGATGGTCGTGTTGCGTTCGATCAACGGTGTTGCCACGCCACCCAACGTTTCGATACTCAGGGTCAACGGCGTCACGTCCAGCAACAGCACATCCTTCACGTCGCCAGCCAGCACGCCGGCCTGGATGGCCGCGCCGATGGCGACCACCTCATCCGGGTTGACGCCCTTGTGCGGCTCCTTGCCGAAGAATTTGCGCACAGCCTCCTGCACGGCAGGCATCCGGGTCATGCCGCCGACCAGCACGACCTGATCGACCTGGCCGGTCTTGAGGCCTGCATCCGACAGCGCCTGCTCGCATGGACGAATCGAACGCTGGATCAGGTCTTCTACTAACTGTTCCAGCTTGGCCCGCGACAGCGTTATGTTAAGGTGCTTGGGGCCGCTGGCATCCGCCGTGATAAACGGCAGGTTGATCTCGGCGCTGAGCGTGCTGCTGAGTTCGATCTTGGCGCGCTCGGCAGCTTCCTTAAGGCGCTGGAGCGCCTGGCGGTCCTGACGCAGGTCGATGCCCTGGTCCTTCTTAAACTCGTCTGCGACCCAATCGATGATGCGCTGGTCGAAGTCATCGCCACCCAGGAAGGTGTCGCCGTTGGTGCTGCGGACCTCGAACACGCCGTCGCCCACGTCGAGGATCGAGATGTCGAAGGTGCCGCCGCCCAGGTCATACACTGCGATGGTTTCGTCCTTGCGCTTGTCTAGGCCGTAAGCCAGACTGGAAGCGGTCGGCTCGTTGATGATGCGCTTCACATCCAAGCCGGCGATGCGCCCGGCATCTTTGGTGGCGTTACGCTGGGCGTCGTTGAAGTACGCCGGGACCGTGATGACGGCCTCGGTGACGGTCTCGCCCAGGTACGCTTCGGCGTCGGCCTTGATCTTTTGCAGGATCATGGCCGAGATTTCCGGCGGGCTGTAGGCTTTGCCGCCCATATGCACTCGCACGTCGCCGTTTGGCGCGGCAGAAACCTTGTACGGCACACGGCTGAGTGCCCGCTGCACTTCGGGATCGGTAAACTTGCGACCCATGAAGCGTTTGATCGAGAAGATGGTGTTTTCGGGGTTAACCACCGCCTGATTGCGGGCGATCTTGCCGACCAACCGCTCGCCTTTTGAGTTGATCGCCACGACAGAAGGGATGAGATTGCCGCCCTCTGCCGAAGGAATCACGACCGGCTCGCCGCCCTCCATGACGGCGACGACGGAGTTCGTCGTGCCCAGGTCGATGCCAATTGTTTTGCCCATAGTGTGTTTTGTCTCCTGATTTGTCTGGTGTCTATAAGTCCTGAACAGGTTGCCCTCAGTTCGCTACCCGGACCAATGCCGGGCGTAGCACCCGGTCGCCGCAGATATAACCTTTTTGTAGCACCGCTGTGATGTGCCCGCTCTCGACCTCGTCGTTGTTATCTGCGCCGATGGCCTCATGGCGGCTTGGATCGAACGGCTCACCAAGCGGGTTGATCTCGGTTACCTGGTAGCTTTGCAGCACACCCTGGAACTTGTCCCGGATCAGCACAACGCCCTTGACCCAGCCATGATCGGCTAGTTCCGGCGGCAGGTTATTCAGCGCCCGCTCAAAGTCGTCTACGACCGGCAGGAGCCTGCGCAACACCTCAAAGGTAGCGGTCTGTGTGTGTTCTTCCCGCTCACGGTCCATACGCTTACGGTAATTAGCGAACTCGGCGCGGGCACGTTGCCAGCCGTCCAGGTATTCGGCAGCCGCGGCCTGGGCCTTTTGCAGTTCAGCGTGCAAATCGATTTCGCCGTTCCCGGTGGGCTGCGCCGTTGTTTCCGCCGCTTCAAGGTCTGGCTGCGGCCCGGCGGCCTCCGCAGAGGGCTGTTGTTGGTCTTGGGTTTGCCATTCTTCGCTCAACGTTACCTCTCCAAAAACGCGCCCCAGGGCGCGGGGTTTTTGACGTTCCTAGTGTAGTCAGGCTGTCATAGAATTGCGTTAGCAAAGCGTCAGAAAAGTACAAAAGTTGTTTTTCCTTTCGGCAGGGTGTTCAGGGCAGCAGGGGAGAGCGCGGCTCTTCGCCATAGACTCCGACGAGCAGATTGCTCATCAGGTCGGCTACGTAGCGGACGGCGCTGACGGCGCGCCCATAACGCATGTGGGTCGGGCCGAGCACGCCTAACGTGCCGGTTGCCAGCCCTTCTACGCCATAGCGTCCCAGGACGATGCTTAGCAGACTGATGTCATCCCGGCGGCCTTCCCCGGCGATGACGACACGGACACTGCCCATCGCCGGACTGACGGTTTCGGTGAGCAGGTCTTCGAGGGGAATCTGTTCTTCAAATACGCGCAGCGCCTGTTCGGCCCCCTGGCTTTCTTTAAAGCTGGCGAGCAGGCCGCTCAGTCCATCGCGGTAGGCGATATGCGGCTGGGTCTTGTCGGCCTGGTCCATCAGATCGATAACCAGTTCCATAATTTCGCGGTCAAGCGCCGACAGGTCCAGGACTTTATCGCGCAGTTGCCCGGCGGTCAGGCCGACGGACAGGCCGGTGAGCAGGGCGGCGGTTCGGCTCAACTGCTCCTGCGACACGGGTTCGGCCAGGGTAAGCATCCGTTGGCGCACATCGCCGCTTTGCAGCACGAGCACCATGAGCACCAACCGCCCCTGGGTGGCGATAAGTTCCAGGTGTTTGAAATAATTAATCGGGCTGCGCGGAGGTGTCACCAGCGAGGCGCCGTGCGCGGTCCGGGCCAGGACGGCGGCAGCCAGACGCATCCATTGATCCAGGTCCATAGGGGCCTGGTGGAACTGATGGGCGATCATGCGTCGTTCGGCCAGCGAGAGTTCGCTTTCGCCTAACAACCGCTGCACGAAATAGCGGTAGCCTGCCTCCGTCGGCACTCGTCCTGCCGACGTGTGGGGCGAATTGAGAAAGCCTTTTTCTTCCAGCAGCCCCATCTCGTTGCGGATGGTGGCCGAACTGACACCCAATTGCTCGACCAGAGACTTGGAGCTGATGGGAGTGCCATCTTGCATAAAGCGGCGCACGACCAATTCCAGGATACGCTCCTGACGCTCGCTGAGTTCAGGCGCAGGTGTTTGCTCCTGCTCGGTGGCAACGGGAGCGGGGTTTTGGGTAAGATTGGCGCCGTTGGCGGTGTCTGAAAACATAGATGCAGCCTCACCAGCAAGACTTTAGCACTCAACGGGCAAGAGTGCTACCATAGATTGACCTTCATCATACCATGTGCGGGCGGGAGCGTCAAAGCCTTGACAAAGTTGCCCCCGCTTTTAAGATAGGCCGTATCGAGTCTGAGGCAGTTATATTCAGGAGAGGATGAATCTGATGGCCGGTGCAGGCAAAACGTTTGACGTAACCCAAGATACCTTTCAGCGAGAAGTGCTCGAATCGCCGCTACCCATTCTGATCGACTTTTGGGCGGAGTGGTGTGGGCCATGCAAGATGGTGGAGCCGCACGTCGTGGACCTGTCGGTTGAATATGACGGCAGGCTGCGCGTGGGCCGTGTGGACGCCGACTCTAACCAGGAGCTGCTTCTGGAATATGGCATCATGGGCATTCCCACCCTGATTCTGTTCAAGGATGGGCAGCCGGTCGAGCGGTTGACCGGTTATATGCCGAAGGAACGTATCGCCAGTAAGATAGCTCCCCATCTGGGCTGATTGTTTTCTCGCCATCGGTGCGCCGTCGGGCAGAGGGGTGGTGAGCCGCGTCTCTGCCTTAAGGGCGGCAAGGACGGCGTAGATGGTAGATGCTTGTGCAAGGTGAACAGCTCCCGGCGCGCCGTTTTCGGCATCCCGGCGGTCTGCTTTTGCTGGAATTTTGCGCGGTAATCTTGTACACTGAGCATGTCAGGCATACTACCGCCTGGCAAGAGACACCCCGCTAAGTTTGTCCGCTCATTTCTAGGAGGAGAATCACGTACCATGAACCGCAGATCCCTGGCCGTTCTGGTGATGGTGGTCGCCCTGATTTTGACGGCGGGCGGCAGTGTAATCGCGCAAAATGAGTTTGTTTTCGGTTTGGTCCTGGTCGGGCCGCGCAATGACCATGGCTGGAGCCAGGCGCACTATACGGCGGGCCAGTACGTTGAGGAGAATGTTCCGGGCACACGTATGCTCTTTTTTGAAAGTCTCAACGCTGCGGACGCTCCTGAAACGACTCTGGCGCAGGTAGTGGAGGAGATGAAGGCCGAGGGCGCGCAGTTGATCTTTACGACCTCGGACGCTTTTGAGGAAGATACGCTGGGAGTCGCCGAGGCGAATCCGGATATTGTTTTTATCAATGTCTCCGGCGACGATGTGCTGACCGGTGAGGCGCCCGCTAACCTGGGCAATCTGATGGGCGCGATGGAATGGGGTAAGCAGATTGCCGGTTGCGCCGCCGGTCTGGCGACCGAAACGGGCAGCATCGGCTACCTGGGGCCGCTGATCAACTTTGAGACGCGCCGCCTGGCTGCCAGCGTCTACCTGGGCGCGCGGTATTGCTACGAGACCTATCGTGGCGGTGATCCAGATGACCTGACCTTCACCGTGACCTGGATCGGCTTCTGGTTCAACATCCCCGGCGTCACCCTCGATCCGACCGAAGAAACGCAGCGTTTCTTCGACAATGGCGCCGATGTGGTCGTCAGCGGCATCGACACGACTGAAGCCATCGTCGTCGCCGGGCAGCGGGCCGCCCAGGGCGAAACGGTGTGGGCCATCCCTTACGACTTCGAGGGCGCCTGTGCCGAAGCGCCGGAAGTCTGCCTGGGGGTACCGTATTTCAACTGGGGACCTGATTATGTCGAAATCGTCCAGGCCGTGATGGATGGTACCTGGACACCTGCCTGGGAGTGGAATGCCCCTTACTGGGAAGACTTGACCGATAACACCCGGACTGCCGTCGGTTGGGTCAATGGTGAGGGATTGACCGACGAACAGGCCGCGCAGTTGGATGAGTTCATCGCCTTCCTGGCTGAACAAGGGACCGGCAACATCACCGCCGATAACATCGACGATGAAGGTCTTAGCCTGGGCCTGTGGGTCGGCCCGCTGAACCTGCAAGACGGCACTGTACTGGCGCAAGAGGGCGAGCTGGTCCCGCCGCGCCAGGTGTGGTATCTGCCGCAACTCTTGGAAGGCATGACCGGCGCCAGCGAAGCGCAGTAAAGACCGCTTTGTAGACCGGACCAGATCACAGGATAGCGGCGGACCGAGTCCGCCGCTACAATTACAACTGCTGTCCTCCCCCTGTTCCAACGCGGAACATCTACCTGCTGCACGGCAGTGCACGGACCTTCCCATGAGCGTTGAACTACGTGAAATTCACAAGACATTCGGTCCCGTCCACGCCAATGATGGCATTTCACTGCGGTTGGAGGATGGGCGCATCTACGGCATCCTCGGCGAAAACGGCGCGGGCAAGTCCACCCTGATGAAGATTCTTTCGGGCTTCTATCTGGCCGACGCCGGGCAGATCGTGATCGATGGCCGGGTGGCGCACTATGACACGCCGCTGGGCGCCATCCGGGCCGGTATCGGTATGTTGCAGCAAGACCCGTTGGACGTGGCGCCGTTTTCGGTGTTGGAGAACTTTGTCTATGGTTATCCGGGCGGCGTACTGCCGGACTGGTCCGCTGCCCGCGCGCGCTTCCACAAACTGGACGAACGGTTTGGCTTTGGCCTTAACCCTGACGCCTACGTGGAACAGTTGACTATTGGTCAGCGGCAGCAGTTGGAAATCCTGCGCCTGATCGCGTTGGGTGTGCGCGTGCTGATTCTGGACGAGCCAACGACAGGCATTTCTGCCGAGCAGAAAGAGGTGCTGTTCAACGCGCTCAAGCGGCTGGCGCATCAGGATGGCCTGACGGTGCTGTTTGTCTCACACAAACTGGAAGATGTGCTCGACCTGTGCGACGCGGCAGCCGTGTTGCGGCAGGGAAAGCTGATCGGGACGGTGGACTTGCCCGTGACCACAGGGCAGTTGGTGGCGATGATGTTCGGGCAGGAGCTTTCTCCGGCGGCGCGGGTGGACGCGCCACTGGGCGAGGTGGTGCTGGAGACGCGCTGTCTGACCCTGGTAGGGTCGCGTGTAACGGTGCAGAACCTGGATTTCCACCTGCGTGCCGGGGAGGTGGTCGGGCTGGCCGGGTTGGATGGCAGCGGCCAGGAACTCCTGATGCGCGCTTGCGTGGGGCTGCTCAAGCCGCTGGGCGGTCAGATCATCATCAAGGGGACGCCGTGTGAAGGACTGCCCTATCGCGCTTTCTTGGCGCAGAAGGTGGGGTTCAGCGCGGCGGGCCGATTGGAAGAAGGGCTGGTCAGCGGGCTGACATTGATGGAGCATTTTGCCCTGACCGATCCGACCCAGGGCGGCTGGATCGATTGGGAGCGCGCCCGCTGTCTGACCGAGGAGCGCATCCGGCACTACAACATCTATGGCCGGCCAGACAGTCCGGTCGAAACTCTCTCCGGCGGCAACCAGCAGCGCGTGATGATGGCGCTGATGCCGGCCCATCCCTGCCTACTGGTGTTGGAGCATCCCACACGCGGCCTGGACGTAGAGTCGGCGCGCTGGATATGGGAGCAACTCCTGGCTCGCCGCGAGGAGGGGACGGCCATCCTGTTCACTTCGGCGGATCTGGAGGAGATCGTGACCTACAGCGACCGCATCCTGGTCTTTTACGCCGGTCAGGTTACTGAAGTGCCCGATCCCCGGACGACGACGGTGGACGAACTCGGCCACCTCATTGGCGGCCACCACCTGGAAAGGGAGACACACGCATGAATGCTACTGGCCCGTTCGCCCTGCGTCGCTTTACCGGCGTGGCGCTGGCGCTCGGCGTGGTGATCGTGTCGCTGTTCCTGACAGCCCTGGTCATCCTGGCCGTTGGCGCGTCGCCGAGTGAGGTCTTTCAGAAGATCTGGGAGGGGATCGGCTTTCTGCCACAGGGTGGTCTGGACGCGGGCCGTTTTGCCGGCGTAGTGAACTTCTGGATTCCGCTGGCGCTGGTGAGCACGGGGCTGCTGATTACCTTCACGGCAGGGCTGTGGAATATCGGCGTTGAGGGGCAGATGATGTTCGGTGCGGTGTTTGCCAGTTGGGTGGCGCGCGAGGTCACGCTGCCGGGGCCTCTGCTGGTAACGGTGGAACTGATCGCGGCGGCGTTCGGTGGGGCGTTGTGGGCGGCGCTGGTGGGGCTGCTCAAAACCAAAGGCGGCGTGCACGAGATTTTCGGCGGCGTGGCGCTGAATAACCTGGCGAACATCTTCGCCATTTATCTCATCTCTGCCCCCTGGCAGCCGCCGGAGGGTGGCAGTGCTCATTCGACGCCGCCTTTCCGCTCAGAAGCCTTGCTTGTGCCGCTGGAAGGGTTTCCGGTGAGTCTGGCGGCCTTAGCCCTGGTTGTGGTCGGCTTTCTGACGGTCGCCGTGGCGTTGCGCGGCACACGCTGGGGGCTGGAGCTGAAGGCCATCGGCAAGAGCGACCGCTCCGCACTGCTGCTCGGTGTGGCGACCCATCGGAACGCTGTGCTGGCGCTGGCAGCCTGTGGCGCGCTGGCGGGACTGGCAGGCGGTTTCCGGGTGTTGTTTACCTATGCCAGCCTGCGCCCGCTGGTCAGCGGCGGGATCGGCTTTCTGGGGCTGTTGGTGGTGTTGCTGACGGGTACACGGGCGGCCTGGGTGCCGCTGGTGTCGTTCTTCTTCGCCGCGATCTTGGCGGGCAGCACTCGCCTGAAGATCGCGCTGCAACTGGATCAAAGCCTGGCCGGGGTGGTGCAGGGGATTCTGGTGCTGCTGGTGGTCCTTTCTAACGGCGTGCGTGGGCGGCTGCGCAGTGTCGCGGTTCCACCTACCCATTCAGCCGGGGTATCACCGACGCCACAGTCCTCTGCTGAGGAGGTGGCGCATGGATGAACTGGCAAACGTCCTGGGATCGATTGTCTCCAATGCGACGCCGCTGGTCATTGCCAGTATCGGCGAGACGCTCACTGAGCGTGTGGGGGTAGTCAATCTGTCGCTGGATGGCAGCATTACCCTGGCGGCGATGGTCGGCTTTGTGGCGGCACATACCTCTGGCAGCGCGGCGCTGGGCATTCTGGCGGGCATGATCGCAGCCATGTTGATCGCGTTGCTGATCGCGTTTGCCAATATCCGCTTGAAGCAGGATCAGGTGGCGGTGGGGTTTGTGCTCACGTTGCTGGCGGCGGACCTGGCGCAGTTTCTGGGCCAGGGATACACCCGTGTTCCCGGCCCGACCGTGCCGACGGTGCGTATTCCGGTGTTGGCCGACCTGCCGTTGTTCGGCCAGATGTTCTTTAACCACAACCTGCTGGTCTACCTGAGCTTTGTCCTGATCTTCGGCATGTGGTTCTTCCTGTACCGCACGCGCTACGGCCTGGAACTCCGTGCGGTGGGGGAGCGGCCCGCGACGGCCTTTGCGCGCGGCACAAATGTCGGTCGGGTGCGCTATCTGTACACCGCTGTGGGCGGCTTGCTGATCGGGCTGGCCGGGGCCAGCTACGCCCTGGCAATCAAGCCTGGCTGGGCCAACCCGCCCGTGATGCGTGGCGACGGCTGGATCGCCCTGGCGATTGTCATCTTCGGCGGCTGGCATCCCTTTCGTGTGGCCTTTGGCGCATATCTGTTTACAGGTCTACGCGCCCTGGCGAGCGTTATTCAACAGAGTACCGACCTGCCGCTGGTGCTGGTGAACGCCGTGCCCTGGGTGTTGATGATCTTGACCTTGCTGATGGTGTCCAGTGGCACGGTGGAGCGCCTATTACGGGTGACGCCGAAAAGGCTGCAAGGAGCGTTGCGCAATGTGCTGCGTTCCAAGCCGCCTGCCGCCTTAGGCGCACAGTTTGAGCGGGAATGATTTTCGCACGAACGTTCTGAGTGAGCTATACTAAAGCGGCGGAGCCAATCCGCCGCTGATGTTTAGATCAACTGCTGTTGTGGGGAAGACACCGTGACCGTCACGCTAACCCAGGACTGGATCGCCGCGCGGCGAAACGAACGTTATCGCCGTCGCATGGACCTACGCCTGACCGAGATCGATCAGGCAGAACGGTTTATTGACGACGTGGGCTTTGCCTTCTTCTGGCCGATTAAGGGCATCGAGGCGCCCAGCCTGTTCGACGCCATCGCCGGGCGCGTGCGGGCACTTTCCAGCGAGCACGACGATCCCGACATCAGCACCAGTTGGAGCTGGAAGGATCAATCTCTCGGCGGCACGCGCTGGTACTATGCCAAGCTGCTGCGTCGCCGCGCCACCCTAATCGCGCCGCGCCTGTGGGCTGCGTTCTACGCTCTCACGCCCAACTACGGCGACCTGTACGATTACCAGGAAATGGTCCAGGACGGGACGATGACTCACGAGGCGCGCCTGATCTACGAGGCGTTATTGGAACACGGGGCGCTGAACACGGTCGAACTGCGGCGGCAGTCTGGCATGACTGCCGAGGGTAGCAAGACCCGCTTCGAGCGCGGCCTGACCGAACTCCAGGTGTGGATGAAAATCCTGCCGGTCGGCGTGGCCGAGGCAGGGGCGTGGAACTACAGCTTTGCCTATGACCTCACGCTGCGCCACTACCCGGAACTACCCTTGCAGGCGCGGCAGATCGGCACGGCGCAGGCGTGGGAGATGCTGATCGGGCAGTACGTGGAGAACGCCATCGCCGTGACGCAGAAGCAGATCGGACAGTTATTCCACGTTTTCGAGCCGACGCCGCGCGAAATCGAGCGGGCGCTCAAGACGCTGGAAGGGCAGGGCAGGGTCCGCGCGGTTGAGGCAGAAAAGGTCGGCGCGGTGTGGGCCTCGTGCCGTGCGCTGGATGAGGACGCGAAGTAGACCCTGTCCCTCAATCGCTGGCCGGGTGGAAAGCGGGGGCGCTGTAGAGCAGGCGCAGCGTAGCAAGGTCGCGCTCGGTGTAGCGGGTTTTATCGCATGTCTGCGCGTAGTACATGATGTCTTCTGGGTACGGGCTGTGCACGACGATCCCCAGGCCGTGTGTCATCTCGTGCAGCAGCGTCTCCGCAAAGCAGCCGTCCGCCGCATCCAGCCAGATCGTCACCAGCAAGATGCCTGCCTCAGTATAGGTTGGCAGGGTGCACGCGGCGGCGTAGTCGTGTTCTGCGCCGCAGGCGGCGTTGGCGCGGAAATCGGCGTCGCTCATCAGCCAGATGGTGAGGTGGGCAAACATCCGCCCCTGCACGCGCGTGATCGGCACGACCTGGTTGATCTGGTCCAGCGCGTTCTGGAAGGCCCACTCCTGCTCTTCCGTTGGAACCACGCCGTTGTAGCCGCCCATCCACACGTTGATCGGGAAGAAGTCGAAGCGCCCGTAGGTGTTTTCGGCAAGCTGCGCATCCCACATGGTGTAATCGTAGCCGTCGCCTTCCCAATAAGTCAGCGCCAACTGCGCCGGGGAGAAGGTAGGGAACAGGGTTGGCGCGAGGGTAGTCGTCGGCGCGGGCGTTTTGGTGGCGACCTCGATTGGGACGGGCGTCCAGGTGGGGGGCATAGTGGGGCGCTGGTAGGGCGTCGGCGTTGGGATCAGGATACTTAAGGGAGTGGCCGTCGCGGCGGCAGCCTGCAACTGGCTGCTGGCGACTGGCGCGCCGCCGGATGACCCCAGCAGCAGGATCGCGCCGAGTGCCAGCACAAGCACGACGACGGCGGCGAAGATCGCAGCGGGGACGAGCAGCTTGCCGTTGCCCGACGCAGTCACTGGGCGCACGGGGGACGGGACTGGCTGGTCCTTGAGCGCAGCCTGCCATGCCGTCGCAAAGACGCTCAGGGTAGGGTAACGGCGCTGCGGGTCCGGCTGGACAGCGTAAGACAGCGCCTTTTGGACGCCCGGTGGCAAATCCCGCGCGATCTGGCGCAACATGATCGCCAGACTGTACACGTCGGCCTGCGGCGTGGGCACTTCTCCGGCGGCGACTTCTGGCGCGGTGTAAGGGCCGGGCGCGGCGGGCAGCCCGGCGTCGCTCAGGCAGACGCGCCCCCCTCGTTCCAGCAGGATGTTGGTCGGTTTGAGATTGCCGTGCACCCTGCCATCCAACGCTGCGGCGATCTGGTTCACCAGAGCAGCGAGGTGCTCCTTGCCGGGCGGTTCACGACGGCTTGCCAGCCATTCCGCCAGGTTTGGTCCTTCGACATAGGGCGTCACGCGGTACAGGCGACCATCGGCCTCGCCGCCATCGATCACGGGCAGCAGCGCCGAAGCCCCCCCCACCGTCCGTGCGCTAAAAGCCGCGCGCAGCCGCGCATTCCCGGCGGCCTGGGGATGGAGCACCTTGACGGCGACAGCCTGCCCGGTCTGCTGATCGATGGCCCGATAGACCGCGCCAACCGGTCCGGCCCCGCGCCGCCGTTCAACTACGTAACGTCGTGCCAGCAGCCCGCTCATTCGTCGAACAAAGCCCCGACGCTGCGCCCTTCGTGAGCGCGGATGATGACTTCGCTCAGCAGTGGTGCGACCGATAGTACGGTCATGTTGGGTAGGCGCTTTTCCGGCGGAATGGGCAGGGTGTTGGTGGTGACGATCTCCTTAATGGGCAGCCGCGCCAGCCGTTCGACGCCGCCGCCGCTGAGGATGCCATGCGTGAAGGCCACGTAGAAGCTGCGCGCGCCGTTCTTTTGCAGCAGGTGGATGGCGTTCTCGACGCTCTTGCCCGTCAGCACCTCGTCATCGACCAGCAGCACGTTTTTGTCGCGCACGTCTCCGATCAGGGCCAGGGTTTTGGGCTGTTCGGCGTTATCGGTGCGGCGCTTTTCGATGAAGGCCAGCGGGCAGTTGAGGCGATTGGCGTAGTCGCGCCCGCGCTTGGCGAAGCCCAGGTCGGTCGTGACCACCACCAGATTTTCGATGCGCAGGTCGGCGATGTAGTCGCTGAGCAGGAAGTAAGCCGTCAGCACGTCGCCGGGGATGCTGAAGAAGCCCTGAATCTGGCCGGAGTGTAGATCGATGGTGATGTAGCGGTCCGCCCCGGCGACCTGGATCATGTCGGCGATCAGGCGGGCCGTGATCGGGACGCGCGGCTGATCCTTCTTGTCCGAGCGGGCATAGCTCAGGTAGGGGATCACGGCGGTGATGCGCGCGGCGGAGTCCCGCTTGAGCGTGTCCAGCATGATCAGCAGTTCCATAATGTTGTCGCTGACGGGTGAGGTCAGCGACTGGACCAGATAGACATCCTGCCCGCGCACGCTCTCTTCGAGGCGAATAAAGATGTTCTCGTTAGAGAACTGCGTCCGCTCATAGCGACCCGGCTCCAGGTCCAGGTAGTCGCAGATTTCGCGGCCAAGCTCCTGGCTGCCGGAGCCGCAGAAAATCTTGATCTCCCCATACAGGTTCCGTTCAGCCGCCGGGTGATCATCGAAGCGGGTAAAACGGGTGCCGGGGACTTTGTGCGGCGTCGGGGTCATGCGCTCGTTATTGCTCCTGAACCGGTCTGGCGTTCAGTCTGCCAGGCCAACCGTCTGTAGAAGGCGTTCGACGGCATCGGCGGGGGCCAGTTCACGGGCAACGACCTGGTCCAGCACCGTCTGCCATAACGCCGGATCGATCCGTTCCGCAACCTGCCGGAACAACACCTCTTGCAAACGCGATTGTAGCTCAATTTCCTGGCGCTGCCGTTCTCGCAGGCGCAATTGGCCGCTCTCGCGCAGGTAAGCCCGATGTGCCTGGATGGCCTGTTGCAGCGCGTCGATGCCCCGCCCTTCGGTGGCGACCGTCTCCACGATGGGCGTCTGCCACTCGTCGGGATGATGATCGGCGGCGGGCCAGCGGGAATCCTGTCCTGGCAGGCCGTGATGTAACCCAGTGGGGGGACGATTGGAACCCAGGTCTAACAAGGTGCGCAGGGCGCGCACGGTGCTTGGTGCACCTGGCTGATCGGCCTTGTTCACCACCAGGATGTCCGCGATCTCCAGGATGCCGGCCTTGATGGCCTGCACCTCGTCACCCAGGCCGGGTGCTTCGACAACGAGGGTCGTATGCGCCTGGCGGGCGATGTCGATCTCGCTCTGCCCTGCGCCGACCGTTTCGATCAGGATCACATCGAATCCGGCAGCGTCTAGGGCGCGGACGGCATCACTGGTGGCGCGGGCCAGGCCGCCCAGACTGCCGCGCGTCGCCATGCTACGGATAAACACTCCCCGGTCGCCGGCCAGGTCGCGCATCCGAATGCGATCCCCCAGAATCGCCCCGCCGGAAAAAGGGCTGGTGGGGTCTACGGCGATGATGCCGACCGTCTGCCCGGCGGCGCGATAGGCTTTAGCGAGGCTGTTGACCAGCGAGCTTTTGCCGGTGCCGGGCGCGCCCGTCACGCCGACCAGATGCGCCCGTCCGGTGTGGGGATAGAGGGCGGCCAGCGCGACCTGTGCCTGAGGATGTTCGTTTTCGATGTAGGTGAGCAGGCGGGCCAGCGCCCGTTGACTGCCCGCCAGCAGGTCTGTCACGAGTGCCGCCATGGTCAGTTCGCCGTGTCTCCAACCAGTTGGCGGATGTGATTCACGATGGTTTCGGTGCTCGTGCCGGGGCCGAATACGGCGGAGATTCCCATCGCCTGGAGGGTGGGGATGTCTTCGTCGGGGATGATGCCGCCGACGATTACCTTCACGTCGCCCATGTCGTTGGCGCGCAGCAGTTCCAACACGCGCGGTGCCAGGGCCATGTGTGCGCCGCTGAGAATGCTGAGGCCGACGACATCGACGTCTTCCTGCAAAGCGGCCTCGGCGATCATTTCCGGCGTCTGGCGCAGACCCGTATAAATGACTTCCATCCCGGCGTCGCGCAGCGCACGCGCGATCACTTTGGCGCCCCGGTCGTGGCCGTCCAGGCCGGGCTTGGCAATGAGGACACGCAGCTTTCGGTCAGTCATCAATCGTCCTTTGAAGCCGATGGACAAGAGGTTTGGCAACCCATGATTATATCGGGATTCTCCCATGACTGAAACAGAACCTACACCACCATAAAATGGCCGATTTTTGCCAGCCTATGATAAAATCAGTGTGGCGTCGAGAATGTTTTTTCGCCAGGAGAGAATGCTCCGTTCATGGACGCAGCGCCCCGCCAAGTAGAAGCAGGCAGGTTTTTCGCAGTAGCAACAGGCCGGACAGGTGAGCGCCTGCTGGACAGGCTTGGCTTGATCCTGATCATGGCACTGCTGGCGCTGGCGCTGCTGGCGCTACTGGCTTATGGATGGCTGGCGCTGCGCTGGCAGTCGCAGGCGTTTTTGGGGTTGTCCTATTCACACACCCTGGTCGTGGAGCGCCCGGCCACGCTGGTGCGGAGCGAATGGCCTGGTTACATGGCCGGGGTGCGTCCTGGCGATCAGATTGTGGGCATTGCCGGGCAGGTGTTCGATCAGAATCCGCAGGTAGCCCTGCGCCAGTTGCAGGACGCCCTGGCTGCCTATCAGCCCGGCGACCGGGTGATGCTGACGGTCCGACGCACGTATGGCCCGGATGAGAATCCACTTCAGGATTTACGCGGCTGTTTTCGGGTTACGCTGTCGTCGGGCGACTCGTCGGCGCTGTGCACCGTCAGCCTGCGGCTGGCCTCTTTTCCCGTAATCGACCTGATCACCCAGTTCGGCGTCGGCTACGTCACCAGCCTGTTGTTTTTGATCGTGGCGTTGATCTTGCTGCGCGCCCGCTGGTGGCTGCCGGTCGTCCGCCAGGTGGCGGCCCTCAGTGCCGCTATCGTGATCGTCTTGGCCGGGTTATTTGACGCTTCCACGACCCGCCAGTTTAGTCAGGCCTGGCTGGCGATGGTCGTCCTGACGGCAGCGATGCTGGGCGTGCTGACCCTGACTTTCCCAACAGAACTGGTCATCGTGCGACGCCATCCCTGGCTGCGTTTTGCGTTGCCGGCGCTGTCTGTACCGCTGATGTTTTTCCTGGCGCAGTCCGTTTATCCCGCCGATCCGAAAGCCTTTTTGCTGCCCTGGTACCTGGCCTATCTATTGTTGCTGGTCGGGGCGGTGGTTCTGTTGCTAAGCCTGTTCTACCGCCTCAGGAGGGCCATTTCCCCGGCGGTGCGCAATCAGTGCGCTATTGCGTTGCTCAGTGTTGTGCTATCGCTTGTGCCGCTGCTGGTCTGGATGTTAAGCGATTATCTCGCGACCAGCCTGAACTTGTCCGATGTGGCGTTTCCCTTCGGACTGGTCTCACCGTTCGCGCTGCTGTTTCCGCTGGGCTTGGCCTATGCCCTGCTTCAGGAACATCTGCCTGACGGTGATGACCTGCTCACGCAGGGGCTGATCTACGGCATCATGGCGCTGGGCCTGAGCGTGGGCTATGGGTTGCTGGTGACCGGCTTCAGCGTTCTGACGGCAACGTTCATTCCGGCGAACAACCCGCTGCTGATCGCCATGGTCGTCTTTTTGCTGGCGCTGCTGTTTGCCCCGGTGCGAAACACGCTTGAGCGGCGGATCAACGCTGCCTATTTCCACACGCGCCAGGCTTATCAACAGCGGGTGACGACTCTGGCGCAGCAGTTGACCACCATTTCCACGCTGGGCGGTATTGTCGATGCGCTGCGCACCCAGTTGGACGAAACGCTGACCCCGACGCACTCATTTCTGTTTTTCCCCAACCCGGAGACGGGAGATTACGTCGCGCACGGCATCCCCAGGCCCGAAACTGACGTGCGTTTCGACCGCAAAAGCCACTTGGCGCAGATGCTTGCCCAGCAAGATCAACCGCTGTATTTGCAGTCCGGTCAGCTTTTCCCACCGGAACTGGCGTCCGAACGGGCGCGGCTGGCGATCCTCAATGTGGCAGTGTTGATCCCGTTGCGCGGGCAAGAAGAACTGAGCGGCATCCTTATGGTCGGCCCGCGTCGCTCCGGCGAGCGTTATTCCTTCGACGACCTGCGCTTTTTGCAAAACCTGTCGGACCAGACGGCGCTGGCGGTCGAGCGTGCCCAGGTGATCGCCAACCTGGAGCAACGTCTCCGTGAGTTGAATGTGCTGGGGCAGGTGGCCCAGGCGGTCAACTTTACCATTGAGTTCGATGACCTGTTGGAACTGATCTACGCTCAGGCTAACCGCGTGATCCACGCGCCGAACTTCTTTATCGCCCTGCGCGATCCCAACACCGTCGAACTGTATTACGCCTTCTACACCCAGGATGACGAGCGCATCGCCGAGCGCGAAGGCGTGCGCTGGCGGATGGGCCACGACCTGATGAGCGAGATCGTGCGCAGCGGGCAGCCGATGCGCGTGGAGAATTACGGGGTCGAGTCGGCGCGGCGCGGTGTCCATCCCTGGCTAGAAAATCCCCATCTCAAGGCGTGGATGGGCGTGCCGCTGAACGCGCAGACTAGTACCCTCGGCGTGATGGCGGTCGCCAGCACCGACGCGAATATCACCTACAACGACGAACAGTTAAAAATCCTGTGGCAGATCGCCGACCAGGCCGCAACCGCCATCGACAAGGCCCGCCTGTTCCGCGAGGCGCAGAACCGCGCCCGCCAGTTGACTGCCCTCAACGAGATCAGTACGCAGTTGGCGACGGTTTTCCAGGACCCGGACCGCCTGTTGGAACTGATCACAGTCAGCGCCGTGAACATCCTGGAAGCCGAGGCCGGGTCGCTGTTAATGGTCGATCCCCGCACGGGCGAACTGGAATTTAAGGTGGTGACGGGCAGCGAGGCAGGCGAACTGCTCGGCACACGCCTGCCTGCCGGGACGGGGATCGTCGGCGCGGTGGCCGACCGGGGCGAACCGGTGGTGGTGAACGACACGACGCGCGACCCACGCTGGTTCGCAGGCGTAGACGCCGATGTGGAGTTCCGCACAACCACGCTGATCGCCGTACCTCTGATCGCCTCGACGGGGGTAATCGGCGTGTTGGAGATCATCAACAAGCGCGATGGCGGTATCTTCGTAGACGAGGACAAGCGCCTGCTGGTGACGTTTGCCGGGCAGGCTGCCATTGCCATCGAGAACGCGCGCCTGTTCCAGATGACGGACCAGCAGCTTGCGGCGCGCGTAGAAGAACTGGATACCATGCAGAAGATCGACCGCGAGTTGAACAAGACGCTCAACCTGCGGCGCGTGATCGACATCACGATGGAATGGGCGCTGCGAGAAAGCCGCGCCACTGCCGGGGTGCTGGGGATGATCCGCGACGACCCGCCCAGCTTGGAGATCGTAGCTCACTACGGCTACCCTGAAGAGGTCGTTGCCGAACGCTTTAACGGCAGTTGGTCGTTGGAAAAGGGCCTGATTGGGCGTGTGGCGCGCACCAGCAAACCGGAGCTGGTCAGCGATGTGCGGCTGGATAGCGATTATGTCGAGATGCTCCCGCGGGCCCATTCCCAGATTGCCGTCCCGCTGATCACCGGCGGCAAGACCAATGGGGTGATCCTGCTGGAAAGCGACCAGGAAAACGCCTTTTCCCTGCTCGACCAAGACTTCGTGACGCGCCTGGCCGAACATGCCAGCCCGGCGCTTGCCAATGCAGGCTTGTTCGCCCAATTGCAGCGGGCTAACGAGGCGCGCAGCGAGTTTGTGGGCTTCGTGGCGCACGAACTCAAGACGCCGATGACCAGCATCAAGGGCTTTGCCGACCTGCTGCTGGGCGGCGTGGTGGGGCCGCTGAATGAGCAGCAACGTAACTTCCTCAATACCATTCGTTCCAACGTCGAGCGCATGAATACGCTGGTCAGCGACCTGAACGACGTGACCAAGCTGCAAACCAACCGGATGCACATGGAGAAATCCGCCATTGCCTTTTATAACGTGATGGTGGAGACGCTGCGCCCGCTTCAGCGCCAGATCGAGGATAAGGGGCAGACGTTGGTGGTGCAGGTATCTGAAGACCTGCCGCTGGTCTACGCCGATCAGAACCGCATGATCCAGGTGCTCACTAACCTGGTCAGCAACGCGCACAAGTACACCCCGTTTGGTGGCAAGATCACCATCATGGCCGAGGCTGTCCCAAACATCTGGGATTCGCAGGGGCCGTCGGATGTGCTGCATTTCTATGTGCGTGACACAGGCATCGGTATGAGCGAGGAGGACCAGGCCCGCTTGTTCACACCCTACTTCCGCAGCGATAACCCGCTGGCCCGTGAGCAGCCCGGCACGGGCCTGGGCCTGGTGATTGTGCACGGTATTGTGGAGCAACACGGCGGGCAAATCTGGGTGGAGAGCAAGCTCGGCGAGGGCACTACGTTTCATGTGACCGTGCCGTTGGCTTCTGCTATGCCGGAGGCGCATTCCCAGACGCGCGCCGCAGAGTGATTTTCCCCCCGCCTCTCTCCGGTGAGGCAGGAGAGGCGGGGGCCTGGAGAGGAAAAGGTCGGAAAAGCAGGGGCGACGTGCGCACGTCGCCCTGACGGTTTATCTCGTGAAACTTCTGCCATCTGCGGAATCTGCGGGATGCGCGTCATGGCTTCTTGAATGGCTTCGGTGGGATAGGCGTAATCGACCAGTTCCCCGGCCAGGTAGGCGCGGTAGGCGCTCATGTCGAAGAAGCCGTGTCCGCTCAGGTTGAACAGGATGACGCGCTCTTCGCCGGCCTCTTTCGCTGCCAGCGCCTCATCGATGGCAGCGCGGATGGCGTGGGCGCTCTCTGGGGCGGGGGTGATTCCCTCACTGCGGACGAAGGTCATGGCCGCCTCGAAGATCGGGTTCTGCGGATAGGCTACTGCCTCGATGATCCCGCAGTCGTACAACAGGCTGACCAGCGGGGCCATGCCATGATAGCGCAGCCCACCTGCGTGGATGCCCGCCGGGACGAAGTCGTGGCCGAGGGTGTGCATCTTGACCAGCGGCGTCATCTGCACCGTGTCGCCGAAATCATAGGTGTAGACACCTTTGGTCAGGCTGGGGCAGGCCGTCGGTTCGATTGCGACGAAGCGCGCCTTCCTGCCGTTCTGAAGATGTTCCCGGATAAAGGGGAACAGCAGGCCAGCCATGTTGCTGCCGCCGCCCACGCAGCCGATCAGTACGTCGGGATAGTCATCGGCCAGTTCCATTTGTAGCAGCGCCTCTTCCCCGATGATAGTCTGATGCATCAGCACGTGGTTAAGCACGCTGCCCAGGCTGTACTTGGTGTTCGGCTGCGTGACTGCCGCCTCTACCGCCTCGCTGATGGCGATCCCCAGGCTGCCGGGACTGTCTGGATGTCCGGCCAGCACCTTGCGACCTGCTTCGGTGAGGTTAGTCGGGCTGGCGTGCACCGTCGCGCCGAAGGATTCCATCAGGTGGCGGCGGTAGGGCTTCTGCTCATAGCTGACCTTGACCATGTAAACTTCGACTTCGACGCCCATCATCGCGCCGGCCATCGCCAGGGCGCTGCCCCACTGGCCCGCGCCGGTTTCGGTGGTCAGCTTCTTGACCCCCTCCTGCTTGTTGTAGTACGCCTGGGCAACGGCAGTGTTGGGCTTGTGGCTGCCGACCGGGCTGACGCCCTCGTATTTGTAGTAGATGCGGGCAGGGGTATCCAGGGCTTTTTCCAGACGACGGGCGCGGCATAGGGGCGAAGGCCGCCACTGCTGATAGATTTCACGCACCGGGCCGGGGATTTCGATGTACCGCTCGGTGCTGACCTCCTGCATGATCAGCGCCATCGGGAACAGCGGTGCCAGGTCGTCCGGGCCGACGGGCTGCATGGTAGCGGGATGGAGCACCGGTGCGGGCGGCACAGGCAGGTCCGGCATGATGTTGTACCACGCCTGGGGCAGCCGGTCTTCGCTCAACAGGTACTTAACGTGCTTCTGATCGGGCATGACATGCGCTCCTCGTTGGTGAACAGGACGGGAACATAGAGCCACGCGAGGACGAGCACTTACGCAAGCGCCAATAAAAAAGCCCGTCCCCTATCAGAGGACGGGCGCTTGCTGGCCCGTGGTGCCACCCCACTTGATCACAACCGACCGGCTGCGATCCACTCTGGCCGGATAACGGCGGCGAACCCGGCGCGAGATTATCCCCCGCGCGACTCCCCGGTCCATTCGACGCCTGCTCTCGCGCCGGACCTCGCAGCCTGTGGGTTCCGGCTCTCTGGGCGGGCGACAGCGTCTACTCCACCGGTTCGCAGTCATTCAACATATGGATGTTGAAAACAGGATAACGGTGAAGCGCCGTGCTGTCAAGCATTTGATCCCGTTTCGGAAAAAGGGTTTGAAAAGGGTACGAATGTTCTGTGCTGACCTTACACCGGGGAACTGCTGCCCATGCGCCTGTGTCTACTGAAGTAGAAGGCGCTGAGGAAAACCACCTATGCGCCCGGAACGGAATTTTCAGGTCAGGGTATTCGTCAGGATGGGAGGGATCAGCCGTGAGGAAAATTGTCGTTGTCGTGGCAGTGTTGTTGTTTATGTTGTCATTGTTGGGCGGAGGGCAGATGGCCCGTGCGGACTCGCTCCGGCAGACCGGCGATGCTCCCCGTATCACCTCGTTTACGACCACGATCAGCGTGGTGGATCGCGCCGCCCTGGCGGCGCGCACGGCGCGCATCCCCGTGTCGTGGACGACGGCCAACCGGCCCTTCATTGCCAATCTGTTCTTCGAGCAGGTGCTTGAGGATGGCAATGTCATCAATGTGGAACTGCCGCGCCCTATTCCCTGGGTTGCTTCCTCTGGCAATGGTACTGCCGCGCCGATCCTGCCGGGCCAGAACGCCGCGCAGGTCGTGCTGCGCCTCCGGCTGGTGAATCTCGTGACGAGCCAGGTGTACGACGAGCGCCAGTTGACTGTATCCATCGGCGCAGGCGGCAGCTCCGGATCGAACAACAGCCGCCCGGCCATTGAGCGTTTTACCACCTGTTGCTCGACCGTGCGGGCCGACCAACTAAACGCGCGGACGGCGCGCGTCCCGGTGTCGTGGTCGGTGGTTAACCGTCCTCTCAATACCAATCTCGTCTTCGAGCAGGTGCTTTCGGACGGCAGCGCGGTGAACGTCGAACTGCCGCGCGAGAATCCCTGGGTCGCTTCGTCCGGCGACGGGGTGGCGGCGCCGGTTCCGCCGGGCGGCAACGCGACGACGGTCCGGTTGCGCGTGCGGCTGATCGACCTGTTGAACGGGCGTGTCTACGACGTGCGCGAGTTGGTTCTGACGATAGGCGATGCTCCGGTGGGTAATCCTGCCTTCCGTTACTTCACCACGTCGTTTACTGGCGTGGACGGCACGCAGCTCAATCAGCGGATCGCGCGTGTGCCGGTCTCGTGGGCCGTCGATAACCGCCCGGACAACAGCAACCTGGCGTTCGAGCAGGTACTTCCCGGTGGAAGCGTCGTCAATGTGGAACTGCCGCGCCCGAATCCCTGGGTCGCCTCCGAGGGTAGCGGCGTGGTCGCGCCCGTGCCGCCGGGGGGCGGTGTGAACGAGGTCGTACTGCGCGTGCGGCTGTTCAACCTGACAACGGGCTACACCTACGATCAGCGCCAGATCACGCTGCCCATCGTCAATGCGCCGCCCGCCGATCCGCACATCCGCTACTTCACCACCACTGCCCTGGGCGTCGATGCGACGGCGCTGGCCCAGCGCACGGCGCGTGTGCCGGTCTCGTGGGCGGTCGATAACCGCCCGTTGGGAACCAACCTCGTCTTTGAGCAGGCGCTTCCCAACGGGTCGCTGGTAAACGTCGAACTGCCGCGCGATAACCCCTGGGTGGCCTCAGAAGGGGTCGGCGTTGCCGCGCCCATGCTGCCGAGCAATAACGTGGTCGTGCTGCGCCTGCGACTGGTCAACCTAGCGAACAGCGCGACCCTTACCTACGCCGACCTGACCATCCCAATCACCGGTTATGCGGCTCAGCCGCAGCAGAGCAGCATCGCCTGTCCGTACACGCAGACGCTCACCGACCGCTGCCCGGCCTCGCAGACGCAGACCGGGGCCGTCTTCGAGACCTTCGAGCGCGGCGCGACAATCTGGCGGGCTGACACGCGCCAGATTTATGTGCTCTACCAGGGCGGCAGGTACGAACAGTACGCGGATACCTGGACCGAGGGTGAGCCGGTCACATACCCGGAGACCCCACCTGCCGGGCTGATCCAGCCGGGGCGTGGCTTTGGCAAGCTGTGGGTCAACAACGAGCGTGTCCGCACCGGACTTGGCTGGGCGACTTCGACCGAGGCGGGCTACAGCGCGACGCTGGAAATTCACCCGGCGGCGGGCGGCGGGGAAAACATCTTGATGACCCTGCCGGATGGCCGTCTGCTGTACCTGGATGTGCAGGGCAACTGGCAGTATAACGGATGAGAGGGTAGGGGGTTAACGGATCGGCCATCCATCATCGGTAGCGGCGGCTCGGAAGCCGCCGCTACCCGTTTGACGCAAATTTCCTGCGGAAACGCCGGATTTTATCGCCCGATTCCTAAACTGCCGCCGAACGCGGCGGAAATCTCCGCGTAAATGTCCCCAATGGTCGCCACGTCGCCGACATAGGCGATTCCGTCCGTTGCCAGGGCAATAGAACGCAGCACACCCTGATCGGCGTCCGACCCGTAGGCGATGGTATACACTGCCACGCCGGAACTTGCCACCACATGTGTGAAGGCCGCATCCGCGCTGGTGAAGCGTGCGCTTACGGTGTCTTGTCCATCGCTGAGCACCACCATTGCATTGACCTCATCGGGCCGCCGCGTCTGAGCGAGCGCCTGCGCCGCGAAAGCGATGCTGTCATAAAGCGACGTGCCACCGCCCGCCTGGATGCGGTTCACGGCGGCGATAATCGCCTCGCGGTTTGGCCCAACGATCTGATTGTTCACCAGCGTGCTAGGCGAGTCGCTGAAGACGATCACCGTCAAGCGGTCATCGTCACCCATCTGCCGTACAAATTCCATGGCAGACAGGCGTACCTGTTCGATCTTGGTCCCTTCCATGCTTCCCGAAACGTCCAGCAGCAGCGCCAGGTTGACGTTGCGGCGCTGATCCTGCCATAGGCCCTGCACGGCGAACACCGTCTCCGCGTCCGGCGCGGCGAAGACCTGCTGCGGCTGTCCGGGATCGACCCCGTACTCCGGCGCGATGGGCGGGCCGAGCGGCACGGCGTCGTTCACCGGGCGGAGGCCGCTTGCCAGGGCGCGCTGCTGTGCGGGAACGTCGCTCAGGTAGGCCAGGAAGGTTTCTGCCGCCCCGGTTGTCTCCGCGTCCATGTTGGCGCGCACGCAGGTGGGGTAGGTCGCCATGAACGTGCCCTCGAAGGGATAGACGGCGACCAGGCGTGGGTCGCGCTGGCCCTGCGTGACGACGGCGTTTTCATACATCACTGCCGCATTCAGGTAACTGATGCCCCGATCCAGCATGGTGGTAGTTAACTGGCGCGTAGAAGGCGCGAACCACGACACGGCGCCCTCGAACGCGCCGACCGAGGCCCGCACGACCGGGTTTTCTATATCCGCGACCGTCACTGCGTCGGTGGTCGATTCTGCCGCGTGAACCAGCGCCAACAGGGTTTGCACGCCGCTGTCCGATAGGCCGGGATGGGTATGGCCCGTGCGCAGCGTCGAACCCCATTGGCCACCGCTGTAGTAGGCCCAGGCGGAAGAATCGGCGGCCAGGCTTGCCACGTCCAGCCAGCCGAGCGTGCGGCCTGGCCAGCCCAGCGCGCGGGCCACCGGCTCCCACAGGGCGATCACCAGCGGGCTTTCCGCGATGCTGATGCAGTTTTCTACAAAGACGGTGCTTCCTGCCTGCAGGTGCAGCACGGCCACCCACGACGGGTCGGCGGGCGTCCATAGGGCGGGCAGTTCCCCGCCGCCGATCATGTCGGCGACGGCCTGGCCGGCGTCGCTGGCGATGGCCTCAATCCAGATGACCCGCCCACTGCTGGTCTTGAAGTTCTGGCTGTTGAAGTCCGCTGCGCTGGCGGTTGCCCAATCGGTTAGGGCAGTGCTATAGGTCCAATGCAGGATCAGCGCGTTCGCCGCCGGCCTGTCGGTGTTACCTGCGCAGCCCGCCAGGAGCAGGGCGGCGATCAGGAACAGCGCGCCTGTTCGGCGGAAGAAGGTCGTTGTGTTCATGAGTAGCCTCCGCCTAACGCCCGACCGTGATCAGCGACATTTCGACGTAGCGATCCTGCTCCTGCAATGCCGGGTCGTCGGTGTTGCGGCGTTCCTCCGGCGGCAGGGTGCCTTCGATCACGAAGCGCACCGGATCAAGTCCCTGGCTCACCAGGTAATCGACCACTGCCTGCGCGCGCGCCAGGCCGAATTCATAAATCTCCTGCTCGGTGTATGGCGCGCCGGGGCCGCTGGCGGGCCACGCCGCCGACCCGACCACGCGCAGGTAGATGCCCACGCTGCTGCTCATGATCGGCACCACGCAGTCATCCAGGATGCGGCGCGATTCGAGCGTCAATTCCGCCGACTCCGGCAAAAAGGTGAAGCGGCGACAGGGCAAAATGCCCAATGTTTCCCCTTCGCCGGGAGCCAGCGCCGACAGGTCAGGCCGCGCGGACAGCGAGAAGGTGGCGTTGAGCGGTTGGGCGCTTGTTTGGAGTTCCGAGCGTGCGGCGGATTCCAGCGCGAAGCGCGGATCGATCAGGTTTTCCACCGGGGCGTTTGGCACGGTCACGCCAGAGGCTGCCCACACACGCCGAGCCGTTTCCAATCGCTGGATCAGGGCATCGGGGTCGCGCATCACGGTGGCGTTGGCGCTCAGATCGGCCTGGGCGATGGTGCCCAGCCAGGTTCGCAGATCGCTTTCGGCGGAATCGGGATAAACGAAGGTCCAGTCGTTATGTCCCCACGCGGCGATCTGGGCAGCGGCTTGGGCGTAGTCTTCCACCTGCGCCTTGAGCGTCTGGAACCAGGCGTTGTGAAACGCCTGCACCTGATCAGCTTTATTCTGAACGGCCTGGTTCGAGGTCACGATCACGTCGATGATGATGCGTAGTTGCTCCGAACTGAGCAACGGCGTGCCGCCGCTTTCCTCAGCATTGTAGATGTCCGGTTCCCAGCCGGAAACCACGTCGGCCTGCCCCCGGTTGAACAGGGCCACTGCTTCGCCAACCGAGTCCGCCGGGACGAGCGTCACGTCGAAGCGGGGGTTCAGCCGGGCCACATTGAGCGCGAACAGCACAAAGTACTCGCCCACGCTGCCGCGCGAGTAGGCGATGCGCTTGTCACGCAGATCGTTGATGGTCGGCACGTCGCGTGCCCAAAGCTGGTCGGCCCCGGCGCTCTCGTCCACGATGGCGGTAATGACGCCGGGACTGTAGAGCGCGAAGTTGTTCATGGTGGTCAGCAGGCAATCCCACTGGCCAGAACGCAGCGCGGCGGCGCGAGCATCCTCAGATACATCGTACTCTGCCAGGCCATCCAATCCGAACGGCACGATGGCGAGGTGGAAGCCGTTCTGTACGTCGATCCCGGCTATCACCATCTGCTGAAGTACGAAATAGCTGCCGAAAGCGTCTGCCGCACAGGTATAAACGGGCAGGCCGTCGTTGTGATTGATCCCTTCTGCCAGGATGGGCGGCGCTGCAACAGGTGGAGCCGGTGTGCGGGTCGGCGGGGCCAGCACGGCCACCGTCGGCGAGGGGACCGGCGTGGGCGAGGTAAACGCCCCTTGCTGGGCCAGCACCCCGGCGACGATCACCACTGCTGCCACGCCGATAATGAACAAAAACAGGACAACACGTCCCCGGTTCATAGAATTTACTCCTCGGTCGGTCAAAAATAGTCTCACCAAAACGATAGCGACACTGCCGAACTACGTGCGCTCTAAGGCAAGTATAGTCGATTTTGGTCGGGAACTACCTGATATTCCCCTGCCATTCGGCGGACAGATGGCGGGCGGGACTCGGTTGGTGTATCTTTGATCGCCACGAATTTGAGCCGTAGCGAAACGGAGCACATGGCATGTTATCCGGAGATCACGCTGTGAAGGTTGAACATCTGGCCGATCCGACCACGACCGACCTGGAGCAGCTGGAGCCAATCTACATTGCGGGGTTTCCTCCATCAGAGCGCGACCCGTTTGAAGCCCTCGTGTACGCCATTCGGCAGGGCGAACTGCTCTTGTTGGTTGCCAGAGATGGCGGGGTGGGTGGCGAGATCACCGGATTTATGTTGCTGCTGCCATTGCTGCCCGGCACGACCGCCGCTTACCTGCCGTACTTCGCCATCGACGAGCACAGGCGCGGCCAGGGGATCGGCAGCCAGTTGTTCGGCTTTATGAGGGATTTCCTGGCGGACCGGCGCCAGGTCGATGCGGTGGTGTGGGAGGTCGAGGCGCAGGTGCCCGGCAACAGAGAGGCGCTACCGAACCGCCGTCTCCGATTTTACCAGCGGCTCGGCGGGCGGCTGGTGACGATGATCCCCAACTACCGAATGCCCAATTTCGAGGGAGGAATCATTCCCGCCCACCTGATGTGGATTCCCATTGGCGTGCGACAGCATGACCCGGACCGGGCGGAAGTGGTCAGCTGGGTGCGTAGCATCTACGCCATCGGCTATCCTCACCATCTGGACCTGTGTGAACAGATCGTGGCGGAGCTTGTGCGGCGTGAGGGGGCATGTGTGGAATGCCGGTAAGAACACGGTAGGCCGTGTCCCTACCGGCAATTTGCATTCTGTTACTGCGGCGTCGGAGTCGGCGTGGGGGTCGAGGTGGCTTCTTCAGCGGTCACTTCGACCGTCGAGGCCAACTGCTCAGTCGGCTGCGCCGTCGCGGTCAGGGTCGCCTCGAACTCTGCTGTCGCCGTGCCGCCGAATTCAGCGGTGGCCGTCTGTTCGATGACCGCCGTCGCCGTTTGCTCGACCTCGCTGTACGGATTCGGGGTCGGGTAGGGTGTTGGCGTGCTTGTCGGCGGCGGGACGTAAGGCGGCTCTGTGATCAGGTCGATCAACTCGTTCAGGGTGGTCTTGTTCACCAGGTAAATGGTTTGCCCCTCGCTGGCGAACGTCAGCGGGGTGAAGGTCGGTTCGGGTTCAGCCGTAGCCGCTTCTGTTGCCACTTCGGTTGCTTCTTCAGTGGTCTCGGCAGTGACCTCTTGCGTTGGGGCTTCGGGCGCTTCTTCGGTCACTTCGGCAACAGCTTCGGTTGTCTCCTCAGATGCCGTTTCGGTGACATCTGCAGCGGGTTCAGCCGTTGCCTCTTCGGTTGCTTGCTCTGCCGCTGGTGGCGGGGTGATTGCCTCGGCCTGGCCGGTGGCGATCATCACGTAGTAGCGATTGCCGGTCGGGTTTTGGTTGCCGACGTAGATGGTGTAGGTGGTTTCGCCTGCCTGCGCTGTAATCACGTAGTCGGGCTGGTCCAGACCGAAGTCGGCCAGATTTTCGGCCACGAAACTGTCGTTAGCCTGTAGCCCGACAAAGTTGGTGATGGCCTCGCTGGCGCTATCCTGCTGGACGGCGCGGTCGGTTCCATAGGTCACGTCCGTGATGTTCCACGCGCCGCCGGCATCTTTCAGCAGGACGGTGTGATCGCCGTTGGTGTTGCTGGTGATTTCCAGGCGGGCGACGGCATCCGCTTCCAGGCCCTCGAACAGCGATCCGGCGCTGCCGGTCGCGGTCGCGGTGGCCGATCCGGGTGCGGTGGCGACGCTGTTGAACAGGAGCACAGCGATAATCACCAGCGCGCTGCCCACCAGCAGGGTTATCGTCCCTCGATTCAGACGCATGGTCTCGTTCCTCCTCCTTAGTGTGCCCGCTCGCGGTTATTCCACCACACGAACAGGCCGATCCCCAGCACGCCGAAAGGAATGACCAGGATGGTGATAAAGTTAATGGTCGAGATTTTCTCGGTCGTGGCGAAGATCGGGGTATCTTGCAGGCGCTGCGTGGGCATGATTTGAATCTGGCTGAAGAAGTCGTTGAAGTTGGTGGCCCACACCAGGCTGTTAAAGGCAGCATCCAGGTTAACGATTCCCAGACCGCTGATGGCGTAGTTGTTCGACACAATCGACGTGCTGCCGAACAGCACCACGCGCGCGCCGGTGACGGTGTTTTCTGCTGCTGCTGCCAACACGAACGGTCCGGTCGGATCGTCTGGCCCCTGCGCCAAGTCGCCCTGAACGACGGCGTCGAAGTCCGTCTTGGAGTAGGCCTTGTTAGTGGTGCGCGCCAGCTCCGTCACGGTGACGTTTTCCGGTGGTTCGGCGGACACTTCGATGCTGTGAGGCACCTCGAAGATCAGGCCTTCCTGTCCGCTGGCGAACATGGCGGTGATGTAGTGAGTCGAATCGAAGTCGGCAGCGACCGGGACGGCCGGCGTCTGAACGGCCTGCGTCAGGTCGAGCACGATGTCGTTGCGGAAGCGCAGGCCGAAGTTCTCGAACAGATAGGTGGAGAGGTTTTCGCTGGTCGCCAGCGATTGACCTTCGTCATTGCGGCCCATTCCGGCGAAGATCACCAGGTCGCCGCCGTTGTCTAGGTAGCTGCGGATGGCTTCCATCTGCGCGTCGGTCAGGGGATCGGTGCCGTCTAGGAAGACCAGCACTTCGCCGTCGGCAGCCGGGTCGTTCAGGCGGAAGGAGGGCGCTTCGGTGACGGTACTCCCGATGCCGCCATCCTCTGTGTTTGTGGCTGTCTCGCCTGCACTACCTGCCGCTTCGGTATCTGCCGTGCCGGGAGCGGTCAACTGGAAGATCGAGATTTCCTGGGTCGTCCAGTCGTAGGAGTCGCGCAGGACGGCAGTGAGTCTGGAGATGTCGGACATACCGATCTCGCTGCCGGCGGTGATAAAGTAGGCGCGGAAGTCACCGGAGGCCGCTACCTTGAGGATGGCGTTGGTCAGGTTTTCCTGGCTGAAGGAGGAGACCAGTTCGGCGTTCTGCACGTCCGGCACCAGGCCATTCTCGTCAGGGGTGAGGTTGCCGGTCGGCTCAGTTTGCTGATCTCCCTGCGCCTGGGTCTCGATCTCCTCAGGCGGTCGCATGGCCACGACCACGATCTGTCCCTGGCGACTGACGCCGTAACGGTCGGCCAGCAAGGGGTTGCGGTCAGGATCGACGAATTCGTAGCTGATTCTGCCGTTGCTGGTTGTGGCATAGTCGTCGAACAGCAAGGTGTCCTGGTCGCGCCGCCCGGCCTGGTTGGCGCCATAGAAGGCCAGCAGGTGAATAGGCGGCGTGTTGGGGTCCACGCCGATGCCACTGATTGCCCGGCGCGATTCGTCGTTCAAGGAAAACTCGTTGCGCTCGGTCAGGTCAACGCGCCACTCGCGGTCGCGCACAAAGACGTACACGGCGACCAGCGCCGCCAGGAAAACGACCGTCACCACAAAGCTGGCCCCGCCGTAGCGGGCCGTGCGACCGGTGAGGGCTGCTTTGGCCTGTTCCGGCGCGAGCAGCACCCAGGCTACCACGCCGATGACCAGCAGCGCCAGTCCTGCCCAGCCAACGACGGTAAAGGTTGTTTGGGTAAAGGCCACGCCGATCACCAGCAGCAGACCGACGAACGCCACGATCAGCGGGACCTGTGCGGGGAACGGCAGGTTAGGCCGCCTATTGGGAGTGCTCGTTTGCTCGCTCATGATCTCCACCGCCGTGTTTCCACAATGCGCGTCGTGACGAACAACGCGCCGACCATCAGAAGGATGAAATAGACCACGTCCTCGGCGCGGACGATGCCTTGCGCCAGCGTGGCGTTGTAGTGTGCCTGCAAGCCCAACTCACGGATGAAGTCGGCTGCGCCCGACATCCCCGGTTGCGTCGCCACCCACACGGCAGCGATCTCGGCCAGATAGAGCACCAACACGGTCGCCGCACCGAGGAAGGCCGCCACGATCTGGTCTTCGGTAATGGCCGACCAGATGGTGGTGATTGCCAGCACCGCGCCGCCGTATAGCCAGGCGCCCAGGTATGCCCCAAAGGCTGCGCCCAGGTCCGGGATGCCGATGTTTGTCAGGATGACGTGGTAGATCAAGGTCACGCCCAGCAGGACCGTGTAAAAGCCCCAGCACGCCAGAAATTTGCCGGTGATGAATTCCCAGTCACGCATCGGCAGGGTCATCAGCACTTCCAGCGTGCCTTCGCGGTTTTCTTCGGCCAGCAGACGCATGGTCAGCAGCGGCGCGACCAGAAACAGCAGAAAGGTCATCAGGCCGGGGATGTAGGTCGAATCTGCCGGGTACTGGCTGACCGCCTGGGTGATGTAGGCATTGAACAGCACACCGAGGAAAAACAGCAGCGCGAAGGCGATCCCATAGGCAATGGGCGAACGGAAATAATGGACCAGTTCGCGTTTGAAGACGGCAACGACTCGGCTCATCTCACGCAGCCTCACTTTCCGGTAATGTATCGGGCGCTTCGGGGGTCGCCGTTTCCAGTTCTTCCTGACGGGTCAGTTCCAGGAAGATTTCTTCCAGGTTTACTGCCAGCGGGCGTAGTTCGACCAGGTTCCAGCCGCCCTGCACGATGACGCGGGCGATGTCTGGGCGGGGATCGATCTCCGGGCTGGTCGGCGTGGCGACAATGCCATCCAGGGCCAGTTCTGCGGAGGCGACGTTGGGCGCCGCCTGCACGGCTGCCAGCGCCGCTTCTGCCGGCCCGGCAACGCGCACCAACACGCGCCCGCCGCGTTCCAGTTCGGCGCGCAGATGCGTGGGCGATCCCTGGGCGACGATCTGGCCGTTGTTGATGATCACCACGTTATCGCAGACCTGCTCGGCTTCGGAGAGGATGTGGGTGCTGAACAACACGGTGTGGTCGCGTCCCAGGTCGCGCACCAGGGCGCGCAGTTCAAGCACCTGACGCGGGTCGAGGCCGATGGTTGGCTCATCGAGAATCAGCACGTCCGGGTTGTGCAGAATAGCCTGTGCCACGCCGACGCGCTGTCGCATCCCTTTGGAGAGGTAGCGAATCTGACTGCCGGCACGGTCGCTCATGCCGACGCGCTCCAGAGCCTCCTCCACCGCCTGCCGACGGTTGGGCAGGCCGCGAATCTCTGCCAGGTAGTTCAGGTAGCCACGTGGGGTCATGTCGCGGTAGAGAGGGACATTCTCCAGCAGGTAGCCGATGTGCCTGCGGACTTCCATGCTCTGCTCGAAGACGTCAAACCCGGCCACCAGCGCCGTGCCAGAGGTGGGGGGCATGAAGCCGGTGAGCATACGCATGGTGGTGGTTTTACCAGCGCCGTTTGGCCCCAAGAAGCCCGTCACCTGGCCGGGATGGGCTTCAAAGGAGATGTTATCGACCGCTGTAAACCCACCATACCGTTTGGTGAGGTTGCGTACTTCGATCATGAAAACTCTCCTCACAGATTTGGGAATACAACCTCGTAAGTTACGCCCGGCATGTTAGAACTTCATCAGCAATAGATGAGAATTCTCTAAGCGACCAAAGGGGTCACATATCCACGCCGCGCGGTACTGCGCCTGACATGGGCAGGGGCACGGTATGCCGTGCCCCTGCGACCACGCTGTTTGCCGAATGTTTCCTTTAGATCAGCAGTCGCATCGGGTTCTCCATGAGCTGCTTGAAGGCTTGCATAAACGCTGCTGCCTCTGCGCCATCGCTAACGCGGTGATCAACGCTGATCGTCACCTTCATACGTTGCCCGACGCCCAACGTACCGTCGGCCTTGACGACCGGAACTTTTTGGGCCGAACCGACGGCCAAAATGCCTGCTTCCGGCGGGTTGATGATCGCTGCGAAGAAGTCCACATCATACGGCCCCAGGTTGCTGACGGTGAAGGTGCTGCCTTCCACATCATCCGGGCGGACCCGGCCCTCACGGGCGCGGGCGATCTTCTCGCGGTTTTCCACCGCCATTGTGCCCAGGGAAACCTTGTCAGCGTCGTGGCAGACGATGTTCATCAGGCCGCCCTGGGGAAGCGCGACCGCAATGCCGATGTTGATGCGTTTGTGGCGGACCAGTTTATCCCCGTAGAAGTGGGTGTTCAGGTTAGGGAACTGGCGCAGTGTGAGCGCCGCTGCCTTGACGATCAGGTCGTTTACGCTGATCTTCTGGGTTTCGTCCAGCCCAGCGTTCAACTGCTGACGCAGGGCCAGCAGGGCATCCACGTCGATTTCGGCGGTGACGTAGAAGTGCGGGACCTGCTGCTTGCTCTCTACCATGCGTAGACCGATCCGCTGGCGCAGTTTGCTCAGGTCGATCACCTCAATGTCCGGGCCTTCGGGCGCAGCACCCATAGATGGCGCGGCTAAGGCCGGGGAGGGAGCAGCCGAACGCAAGGCGGGGGCTGCTGCCGGGGCAGAGGTAAATTTTTCTACATCCTGGCGCACGATTCGCCCGGCGGGGCCGCTGCCCTGCACCTGCCGCAGGTCGATGCCCTTTTCGGCGGCGATGCGTCGGGCCAGCGGACTGGCCTTGACGCCACCGGGATAGCCCTCGCCGTCGCCGGACGGGACGCGGGCAGGCGCGGCTGGCTGAGTGGGGACAGGGGCGGGCGTTTCCGCTGCTGTTGTAGCAGTGGGCGCAGGGGCAGCCGCAGGTGCGTCGCCGACGGGTTGTTCGCCCGGCTGACCGACGTAGGCAATCGTCGCGCCGACGGGCAGGGCGTCGCCCGGCTGGGCCAGCAGTTGCAGGATCGTGCCGCTGGCATTGGATTCGATCTCAATCGTCGCCTTGTCGGTTTCGATCTCGGCGATCACTTCTCCCCGGTTGATGCTGTCCCCGACCTTTTTGACCCAGTTGACCAGCGTTCCCTCGGCCATGTCGAAGCCGAGTTTGGGCATCAGGACTGCTTCAGGCATTACAGCACCTCCTTCACCGCGTCCACGATCTTCTGCGGGCTGGGCAACGCCATGCGCTCGATGCTGCCGGAATAGGGAAGGGGCTGATCCAGAGCGGTCACGCGCTTCACGGGCGCGTCCATGTAGTCGAACATGTGCTCCTGGATCAGGGCGGCGATCTCACTGCCGACGCCGAAGCGTGGCAGGCTTTCTTCTACCACAACGCAGCGGTTGGTCTTCTTGAAGCTCTCGAATAGCAGGTCGGTGTCCAGCGGGCGCAGCCAGCGCAGGTCCACGATCTCGGCTTCGATGCCGTCCTTCGCCAGCAGGTCCGCCGCTTCCAGCGACCATTCCAGCCCTTTGGCGAAGGTGACGATGGTCACATCGTCGCCCCGGCGCTTGTAGTCGCTCTTGCCGATGGGCAGCACGAAGTCGGGATCATCCGGCACGGGGCTGCGCCGCTGAAGCATGGTGCTGTGCTCGACGAACAGCACCGGGTTATCGTCGCGGATGGACGCCTTGAGCATTCCTTTGGCGTCGTAAGCCGTGCCGGGCACCGCCACGTACATGCCGGGGAAGTGCGCGAACACCGGCTCCGGCGCATGGGAGTGGGTCGCGCCGAGCTGCTTGCCGCCACCGCTGGTGGTGCGGATGACCAGCGGGACTTTGAACTGCCCGTTGAACATGTAGCGTACCTTCGCCATATGGTTCACGATGGCGTCGAAGGCGACGAAAGCGAAGTTGATGGTCATGATTTCTGCGATGGGGCGCAGGCCCGCCATCGCAGCGCCGACCGCCGCGCCGGCAATGACCATTTCGGAGATGGGGGTGTCGCGCACGCGCCTGGCGCCGAACTCGTCCAGAAAGCCGCGCGTGACGGCATAGGTGCCGCCCCACACGCCGACTTCCTCGCCCATGATAAACACGCGCTCGTCGCGCAGCATTTCCTCGCGCAGGGCGGCGCTAAGCGCCTCGCGGATGGTGATTGCTTTTTCGGTCATAAGGTCCTCAAAAGTTACTGTGGCTTCGTCGGGGCAGGGCGCGTCTGACCCCTACGGGACGTATACATGGCTGATCAAATCTTCGTAAGTCGGATCGGGACTTTGCTCGGCGTAGGCGACGGCCTCATCGACGGTCGTGAGCACATCCGCCTCAATCTGATCGAGTTCGGCCTGGACGCCCTTTTTAAATTTCTCGATCAGGGCCTCGCGGAAGCGCCCGATGGGGTCGCCCGCCGCGTAACGCTGCACCTCATCTTTGGTACGGTATCGCTGCGGGTCGCCCATGCTGTGCCCCTCGAAGCGGTAGGTGAGGGATTCCATCAGGATCGGGCCGTGTTTGCTGGCATACTCAACCGCCTCGCCAACCTGCTCATAGACGGCCAGCACGTCCATGCCATCCACGCGCGGGCCTTCCTTTATGCCATAAGCAATGGCCCGCTTGACCAGTTCCGGCTGCCCGCTGGCGCGATCTACCGCCGTGCCCATGCCGTAGCCGTTGTTCTCGATCAGCCACACGACCGGTAGGTCCCAGATGGCGCTAAGGTTAAGTGATTCGTGGAAGTAGCCGATGTTGGTCGCGCCGTCGCCCATCAGACACAGCACGACCTCATCCTTTTCCAGGTAGCGGGCCTGGAGCGCGATCCCGGCGGCCAGGGGCAGATGCCCCCCCACAATGCCGTAACCGCCCCAAAAACGCCGCTCGTAGTCGGCCAGGTGCATCGAGCCACCTTTGCCGCCGCTGACGCCGGTTCGCTTGCCGAGCATCTCGGCCATCACCGCTTTCGGGTCTAGCCCTCTGGCAAGGGCGATGCCGTGATCGCGGTAAGCCGTGATGACGTGGTCATGGGGGCGCAGGGCGTTTACCGCGCCGACGCCGGTGGCTTCCTGGCCGATATACAGGTGTAAAAAGCCGCCGATTTTCCCCTGCTGGTAAAGCTCAGCGCAGCGTTCCTCAAATCGCCGGATGAGCACCATCTGCCGATACCAATCCAGGTAGGTCTCTTTGTTTCGCGCAACCATGTCGCCTCTCAAAAACGCAAAAAACAGGCTCATGCCCAGGCCGGGAACCGCCACTCCTGACGGAGCGGCGCGATCACGAGCCTAAAAACGCCTAAAACGATGGGGATCGTTCAAACCGTTTACCGGGCGAAGTGTACCGCAAATGGAGATGGCTTGCCAAGCGCCGGGCGGCAGAATTTTAAGCTCTGGCTCTGTTCCTGGTTGGGCAATCGGATAAAATTGATGTGATCGTCTGCTTTTAGTCCTTTTTTGCACAAGGAGTGTTGGTATGTATGCGCTGTTCCTAACTTTACATTCCCTGGCTCGCTGGGTTGTGATCGTGCTAGCGGTGGTGGTGGTCGTGCGGGCGCTGCTCGGCTGGCGGCGGGGCAATCCCTGGACCGACCTGGACAACCGCCTGGGCCTGTTCTTTACCATCGGCCTGGACGTGCAGGTGCTTTTGGGCATTATCCTCTATCTGTTCCTCAGTCCCTTGGTCGGCGCGGCCTTTCAAGATTTCGGCGCGGCCATGCGCGATTCCGAACTGCGCTACTGGGGCGTAGAACACATCGCCCTGATGATCGTTGCCCTGGTGCTGGCTCACGTAGGGCGCAGCATTGCCAGACGCGCACCGGACGACATCGAAAAGCACAAACGGACCTTGATTTTCTACGGTCTGTCTGTGTTGATCATCCTGTTGGCGATCCCCTGGTGGCGACCGCTGTTGCGGTTGGGTTAGGGCCATCTTCGGCCCTCACCCGGCTTAGAAAGAGGGCGCGGGCTACGGCAGGTTTGCCGCCGCGCGCAGCAGACGGTCCAGCGCCGCCGCGCCCTCTTGCAGTGTTTCTCCCAAAAAGACGCCCGGCATCCGGCGGCGCCATTCCGGCTGTTGCGTGAAGATGTGTCCACCGTAGCAGATGAGCGGATGGCCCGTCTGCGCGGCTTCGGGCAGCCAGCGTGGCCATTCTTCCAGGGCGCTGGCGGGACCTTCGGTCATGGCGACCAGCACGACGGCGGGCGGCGCGCTCTGCCGGACAAAGTCGGCGAGGTCCGGCAGCGGCACAGCCTGGCCCAGGTAGGCAACTGGCCAACCCCGGCGGCGCAGCAGCACACCTAACATCAGCAGACTGCCCTCGTGCCATTCCTCAGGCGCGCAGGCCAGTACCACCGGCTGGACGGGATGTGGAGGTGGCCCGGTGACCATCCACATCAGCAGGCGGTGGCGTAGATAGTTGGTCGCCAGGTGTTCGGTCGCCGCATTGATGCGTCCGCTCATCCAGGCGTCCCCGATGTCGGTCAGCACGGGGCTGACCATATATAGCACCAGGTCTTCCATCGGATAAAGGGCCAGCGCCTCGCCGAGAATCTGGTTGGCCATCTCGGTATCGTGAACCAGCAGCGCCTCGCGCAGCCGGTCATGAAAAGCAGACAGGGAGGCATCGCCTGTGCGGCTAGGGAGCGGTGCCATCGTCGCAGCGGGTTCGGGAAAGCGTTTTTCTTTTTCCAGGTGATACAGCGCCCGGATAGCCCGCCCGGTCTGCATTCCCTCGTCGATGCGCGCTTTGACCCAGCGCAAGCGCGCCACTTCCTTTTCTGAATACAGGCGGTGCCCGCCACTGGTACGCGCCGAACTGGGAAAGTCGTAGCGGCGCTCCCACACGCGCAGCGTTGCCACAGGGATGCCGGTCATACGTGCCACGACACCGATGTTGTAGAGTGGTTCCTCTTGAGCGGATGTTTCTGTGTAAAGTTTGTTCATGCCTGTTGTCCCTTGTGCTGGCTGAAGTATACGACTGAATCCTCTGTATGTCAAGTTTAGATGAACAGAAGATGAACAAGATGTTGACAGAATGGCGACGTTGCGTTATACTTTGCACAGTATATCTGGACAAATGCAAAAAACAATGGGTTCTCAGGGGAGGGTATGATGGCTTCGGTAGTGGTAATCGGCGCAGGGATCGGCGGCATCGCGGCGGCGGCCCGGCTGGCGCGCGCGGGCTATCAGGTGACGGTGCTGGAAAAAGGATCGCATCCTGGCGGGCGGGTGGCGGTGATCGAAAAGGACGGCTACCGCTTCGACACCGGCCCGACGCTCTTTTTGATGCCGGAGGTCTTCGCTGAGACGTTCGCCGCGTTGGGTGAGCGGATGGAAGACCACCTCGACCTGGTGCGGCTCGACCCGACCTACCGGGTGCACTTCCACGACGACAGCACGCTCGACCTGACTTCGGATATGCACCGGATGCGCGCGCAGCTTGACCGCATGGAGCCGGGATCGTTCGAATCGTTTGCCCGATTTGTGGCGGAAGGCTATCGCCATTACCATATTTCGCTGGACCGCTTCGTCGGGCGCAACTTTTATTCGCTGCTGGAGTTCTTCAGCCCGGCGAACCTGCCGCTGCTGTTCAAGCTTAAGGCGCTGATCAAACACAGCGCCAATACGGCCCGCTATTTCCGCGATCCGCGTCTCCAGGCAGCTTTTTCGTTCCAGAACATGTATCTGGGACTCAGCCCTTACGACGCTCCGGCTACCTTCTCGTTGTTGCAGTATACCGAACTGGTGGACGGCGTATGGTTCCCACGCGGCGGCCTGTACAAAGTCATCGAGGCGCTGGCAGGGATCGCCGAGGGGCACGGTGTGCGCTTCCACTACGATACGCCCGTCGCGCAGATCGAGGTCGCGGGCGCGCGGACGTCGGGTGTCCGGTTGGCGGATGGGCGGCGTATTGCGGCGGACCTGGTGATCGCCAACGCCGACCTGCCTTACGTCTACAGCGACCTGTTGCCTGACGATGGCAGCGCCCGTAAACTCGCCGGGAAGAAATATACGTCCTCGGCGCTGATGTTTTACTGGGGCGTGCGCGGCGAAAAGTCGCCGGAACTGCTGCACCACAACGTCTTCCTGGCGGATCACCGCTATAAGGAATCGTTCGACCGTATCTTCCGCGATCTGAGCTTGCCGGATGAGCCGTCGTTCTACGTGAATGCCCCGGCGCGCACCGATCCGTCCTTCGCGCCGCCGGATGGCGACGCGCTGATGGTGCTGGTCCCGGCGGGGCATCTGGACGAGCGCCGCCCGCAGGACTGGCTGGCGCTGCGCGATCGGGCGCGCGAGACGGTGATCAGCCGCCTCGAATCGCTCGGCGTGAAGGACCTGGCAAACCGCATCGTGGTCGAGGAAACGATGGGGCCGCCGGAGTACCGCCAGGCGCTTAACCTGGCGAAGGGTGCGGCCTTTGGCCTGAGCCATAACTTTGCCCAGATCGGCTACCTGCGTCCGCACAACCGCCACCCGCGCTATCGCAACCTGTACTTTGCCGGGGCTAGCACGCATCCGGGCACGGGCCTGCCGATTGTGCTGCTGTCGGCCAAACTGACCGTCGAGCGCATCCTCAAGGAACAGGATGCTCCGCAGCGCGTGGCCGTGCCGGTCGGTGGTCACGCGATGGAGCGTGCATGATGACCGTCTACACATCTTCTTGGGAACATCACCTGCTTGCCCTGGCGCACGAGGGCCTGGAAAGTCATGCCCATGCCGAACCCGGCCCGGAAGACTCCTGGGTTTACCGGGCCGCGCCCCTGCTGGACCGGGCTTATGACCGCTGCGCAGCGATCACGCAGGAGTATAGCCGCACCTTTTACCTGGCATCGGGCCTGCTGCCACCAGACAAGCGCCGGGCCGCGCGCGCGCTCTATGCCTTCTGCCGCGTCAGCGATGACCTGGTGGATCGCGCCGACGGCGACCTGCTGGCCGGATTGGAAGACTGGCGGCGGCGCGCGATGGCTGCGCATCCTTCATCGGACGATGCAGTGGCGCTGGCCTGGGCCGATACACGCGCACGCTATCACATCCCCTCGCGCTACGCCGAGCAGTTGATCGACGGTGTGGCGCGTGATCTGCTGCCCGTGCGTTACGCCACCTTCGACGACCTGGCCGCTTATGCCTACGGTGTGGCTTCCACCGTTGGTCTGATGGCGATGCATATCATCGGCTATGCCGGGGAAGCGGCAATCCCTTATGCGGTGAAGCTGGGCGTGGCGCTGCAACTGACCAACATCCTGCGCGACGTGGGCGAAGACTGGCGGGCCGGACGTTTTTACCTGCCGCTAGACGAACTGGCTGCCTTCGGCCTGACGGAGGCAGACGTGGCTACTGGGCATGTGGATGACCGCTGGCGTGGGTTGATGCGCTTCCAGATCGAGCGCACCCGTCGCCTGTACGACGAGGCTATGCCGGGGATCGCTCTGTTGAACCCAGACGGACGCTTCGCCATCACCGCCGCCGCCGAGTTGTACCGGGCCATCCTGACGGACATCGAGGCGCACGATTACGACGTCTTCACACGCCGGGCGAGCCTGAGCGCGTGGGGCAAGCTACGTCGTCTGCCGGGCATCTGGTGGCGTGCACGCATGGCTCGCTAGTTTTGTGCTATCTTTGGATTAACTTTTGGGTGAATGTGGCCGCAGGGCTGTTCGATAGGAGCAACAAACATGCGCGTGATTATTACAGGAGGAACGGGCCTGATAGGGCGGGCGCTGGCGGACTCTCTGGCAAAGGACAGCCACGAGGTCATTATCCTCAGCCGCCGTCCGGGCCGTCCGGTGAGCCTGCCAGAGGGCGTGAGGATGCAGTATTGGGACGGCAAAACTGCCGACAATTGGGGCGACCTGGTGAATGAGGCGGGCGCCATCGTCAATCTGGCCGGGGAGCCGATTGCTAGCTTCAAGGTGATGGAACTGCTGACCTCACGTTGGACACCTGCCCGCAGGCGCAAGATTTTGGAAAGCCGCCGCGATGCTGGGCGTGCAGTGGTTGAGGCTGTTCGCAGGGCCAAGAAGAAACCCGGCGTGGTCATTCAGTCTTCGGCGGTGGGATATTACGGTCCGCGCGGCGATGAGATCATTACCGAACAGGCCGAGGCGGGGGATGACTTTTTGGCGCGCGTCTGCCAGGAGTGGGAAGACTCGACTGAGGCAGTCGAGAAAGCGGGCGTGCGCCGCGCGATCATCCGCACTGGACTGGTGCTCAGCGACAAAGGGGGTGTGCTGCCGATTCAGATGTTGCCTTTCCGCCTGTTCTTGGGCGGACCGATTGGCAGCGGGAAGCAGGTGTATCCCTGGATTCACCTGGACGACGAGATTGCCGCGATCCGCTACCTGATTGACGACAGAAACGCCGAAGGCGCTTTTAATCTCAGCGCGCCGAATCCGGCGACCAACGCGGAATTTGGTCGCGTGCTGGGCAAGGTGATGGGGCGTCCGGCGGCTTTCCCCACGCCGGGTCTGCCGCTCCGGTTGGCGCTGGGCGAGATGGCCTCGCTGGTGCTGGAAGGGCAGCGCGCCGTGCCGCAGCGCCTCCTGGAGGTGGGTTTTGAGTTCAAGTTCACGGACCTGGAAGCCGCTTTAACGGACCTGTTGAAGCCATGATCTACCGCCACACCTTCCGCGTCCGCGCGCCATTGGCTGCCGTCGCGGATTTTCACCGCCGGTCGGCCAGCATGCCCGCTATTACGCCGCCGCCGGCTGTCGTGCGCGTCCACCGCGCCCCGGCGCAGTTGGGCGAGGGCGACGAGATGGACTTCACGCTCTGGCTGGGACCGCTGCCGGTGCGGTGGCTGGCGCGTATCGAGGAAACCGGTCCGGCGGGCTTCGTGGATCGGCAGGTGCGCGGCCCGTTTCGGGAATGGGCGCATCGCCATACCTTTGCAGCAATGGACGAATTCACGACTGAGATACGCGACGAAGTCCACGCGGCGCTGGACCGTCACATTTGGCGAACGCCCGTCGCGCTGGGGATGTGGCTGAGCCTGCCGCTGTTGTTCGCCTACCGCGCCTGGAAGACGCGGCGGCTGTTGGGGCAGGGGTAGGGGAGTGGCGCGCGTCGTGGTGATCGGGGCGGGGGTGGGCGGCCTTACGGCGGCGGCGGTGCTGGCCCGCGCCGGGCTGGACGTGACCGTGTTGGAGGCGCACATCTATCCGGGTGGGTGTGCGGGGACATTTTACCACCAGGGCTACCGCTTCGAGGCCGGGGCGACGCTGGCGGGCGGCTTTTATTCCGGTGGACCGATGGACCGGGTGGCGCAGGCGACTGGCGTGGATGCCTGGCCGGCGCATCCTGCCGGACCGGCGATGGTCGTGCATCTGCCGGACGGCGCGGCGATCCCCCGTCCGAGCGACGGGACGCAGGGGGATGTTTATCGGGACGCTTTTGGCCCTGAAGCTGATTCTTTCTGGCGCTGGCAGGAACGCACCGCCGACGCGCTGTGGGCGTTGGCCCTACGCGGCCCGGCCTGGCCGCCGCAGACCCCGGCGGATGCGGCAAGGCTGCTGCGAGATGGCGCAGGGTGGCTGACTGCATCTTCAGGTGTCTCTGCAATCAGGTTGCCGGAACTGGCGGTGGATGCCTTTCGCCCGGTGGCGGCGCATTTGCGTGGCGCTGCGGACCGTCTGCGTCTGTTCGTGGACGCGCAGCTTCTCATCGCCGCGCAGACGACCAGCCGCAATGCCAACGCCCTTTATGGCGCGGCGGCGCTCGATTTGCCACGCCGGGGTGTGGTCCATCTGGAAGGCGGCATCGGCGCAATCGCTGAGGTGCTCGCCCAGGCGGTTCGCCGAAATGGGGGACGGGTGATTTACCGCCAGGAGGTGGTGCGCATCGTCGTGGAGCGCGGGCAGCCTATGGCGGTGGAGACGAAGCGCGGCGAGGTCTACCCTGCCGACCTGGTGATCGCCAACCTGCCGCCCTGGAACGTCGCCGCGCTGCTGGATCACCCTGTTTTGCCACGCCGCTTGCGTGATCTGCCGCCCCGTCCCAGAGATGGATGGGGTGCATTTGTGGTGTATGTCGGGCTGGACGGCTCTGTTGTACCTGCGGGTTTTCCGTTGCATCACCAGGTGATCGTCCACGAACCACTGGCGGAGGGGAACACGGTGTTTTTCTCCCTCAGTCCGGCGTGGGATGCGACCCGTGCGCCGACGGGCCGCCGCGCCCTGACTCTGAGCACGCACACAGACCTGGCTTCCTGGTGGGCGCTGCATACGGGCGACCGCCGTGCCTATGAGGCGCGCAAAGATGACTACACCACCCGGCTGCTTGCTGCCGCCGAAGTCGCACTGCCGGGGTTGCGCGCTGCCGCCGACCTGATCCTGCCGGGGACGCCGGTCACGTTTGCGCGGTTCACGCGGCGGGCCTGGGGGTGGGTAGGGGGCTTTCCGCAGACGAGCCTATTTCGCGCCTGGGGGCCGCGCCTGATGCCGGGGTTGTGGATGGTGGGCGACAGCATCTTCCCCGGTCAGTCTACGGCTGCCGTCGCGTTGGGTGGGCTGCGCGCCGCCCATCTGATCCTAGCCGACCTGGGAATAGCGGCCAGGGTTCGCGACGCCACACGCGGCTTTCTGGCAACCGGGAATCGGTTATAATCGCGGGGCTGTTTTTTGTAGCCCGACAAATTGGGGAGGAGAGGATGGTACGATGAAGGTCGGAATTATCGGCAGCGGACTGGTTGGCTCGACGGCAGCTTACGCGATGGTCATGCGTGGCGTCGGGCGGGAGATCGTGTTGATCGATCAGAACATGGCCCGTGCCCAGGCCGAGGCCGACGACATTGCTCATGCGGTGCCGTTCGCGGAGCCGCTGCACGTTTTTGCAGGCGACTATTCCGATCTGGTGGGCAGCCGGGTCGTAATCATCACGGCAGGGGCGAGTCAGAAGCCGGGCGAAACGCGCCTGCAACTGTTGGAGCGCAACGCGGCGATTTTGCACCAGATTGTGCCCCTGGCGCTGACTCATGCGCCAGAGGCGGTATTGCTGATTACCACCAATCCGGTGGACGTGATGACACATCTGGCCGCGCGTTATGCAGCGGAAAAGGGCATCCCGTCCAGCCATGTGATCGGCTCCGGAACGACGCTCGACACGGCCCGTTTTCGCACGCTGTTGGGGCGCAAACTGGGCGTCGATCCGCATCATATTCACGGTTATGTGTTGGGCGAACACGGCGACTCGGAAGTGCTGACCTGGTCGCAGGTCACGGTCGGCGGCACGCCACTGGACGAGTTCTGCGCGCGCTGGGATATTTGCATGGACGACACCGAACGCGCACGGATCGACGAACAGGTGCGCCGTGCGGCTTACCATATCATCGAGGGCAAGGGCGCGACGTACTACGGCATCGGCAGTGCCCTGGCCCGCATCGTGGAGGTGATCTTGCAGAACCAGCGCGCCATCCTCACCGTCTGCACGCCGGTCCCCGACGTGGCGGGCGTGAAGGATGTGACCGTTGCCCTGCCGCACCTCGTCGGTGGAACGGGTATCCTTGCCACATTTCCGGTGACGCTGGACGAGCGAGAGACGGAGCAGCTTCGCGCCAGTGCGCAGGTGATCCGGCGGGCGATTGACAGCTTCGATGCGGAGGGCGGCGCATGAGCGGCGAGGCGGTGTTGCAAGGGGTTGAACTGGGTGTCGGGGCGTGGGCTTGGGGCGATGCGCTCGTATGGGGCTATGGGCGTAGCTATGGCGAAGCTGAGGCGCGGGCCGCTTTCGACGCCAGCGTTGCGGCGGGCGTGCGGTTTTTCGACACGGCGGAAGCCTACGGGCGCGGCCAATCGGAACGGCTGGTCGGGCGCTTCGCCCGCGCCATCGGACAGCCCGTGATCGTGGCGACCAAGTTCATGCCTTATCCCTGGCGGCTGCGGCGTGACGATCTGCTCAAGGCCCTGCGCGCCAGCCTCCAGCGGTTGGACATGGAGCGGGTGGACCTGTATCAAATTCACTGGCCGTTTCCGCCCGTGCCTATCGAGACGTGGGCCGGGGCGCTGGCCGATGCGGTGGAGGCAGGACTGGCACGCGCCGTCGGCGTTTCCAACTACAACCCGGACCAGATGCGCCGCGCTTACGACGCGCTGGCCCGCCGGGGGGTGCCGCTGGCCTCCAACCAGGTCGAGTTCAGCCTGCTGCGGCGCGCCCCTGAACGAAATGGCCTGCTGGCACTTTGCCGCGAGTTGAATGTCACGCTGATCGCCTACAGCCCGCTGGCCCAGGGCCTGCTGACCGGCAAATACACGCCGGAGACGCCGCCGCCCGGGGTGCGCCGCGTCCTTTATCGGCGCGCCCTGACGAAGGTGCAGCCGCTGATGGGGCTGTTGCGCGAGATCGGACAGGCGCACGGCGGCAAAACGCCTGCGCAGGCGGCGCTGAACTGGACGATTTGCAAGGGCGCGCTGCCCATCCCCGGCGCGAAGAACGCCCGTCAGGCCGAACAAAACGCCGGGGCGCTCGGCTGGCGGCTGACCGAAGCCGAGGTCGCCGCGCTGGACGCGGCCAGCGCAAAGGTAGGCTGAGGTGGATCAGCGGGTTTGTCTGCCTCCCCCTTGTGGTCGAGGGCAGCCCTTGAGCCGGGAAGAGCTGACCGACGTGATCGACCTGGCGGTGTGGGCAGGGCAGTTGATGCTGCAATTTGGGGCCAATGCCGAGCGCGTCGAGCAGACGATCCTCTATCTGGGCGTGGCGTTAGGCTCTGACGCAATGGACATCCTGGTCTCGCCGAACGTGATCCTGGTCACGACACATAGTGGCGAGGAGTTCCGTACAAAGGTGCGCCGCGTGGCTATGCTGGGTGTGAACATGACCATTGTCTCTGGGGTGAACCGGATGAGCCGCCGCGTAGTCAATGGTGAACTGGACCGCTTCGGCGTGCGCTCGGAACTGGACCGCATCAGCAAGATACCCTCGCACTACAACCGTTGGCTGGTGGCGCTGATGGTCGGCCTGTCGTGTGCGGCGTTCAGTCGGTTGTTCGGCGGCGACTGGCCCGTGTTCCTGGTGACGCTATTGGCGTCGTCAATGGCGATGGTCGTGCGCCAGGAGTTGAATCGCCGGCTCGTGAACCCTCTATTGGTAACTATTCTGACGGCGTTCGTGGCGGGGGTGCTTGCCAGCAGCGCGGCGGTGTTCCAGGTGAGCGCGCAGCCGCAACTGGCCCTGGCGGCGTCAGTGCTGTTGCTTGTGCCGGGGGTGCACCTGATCAATGCCGCTGAGGACCTGATTAAGGGCTATCTACTGGTGGGCATCAGCCGGGGTGTGTTGGGGTTGTTGATCTCGCTGGGTATCGCGTTGGGCCTGCTGCTGGCAATGCAGTTGATGGGAGTGAGTGGCCTGTGAGCGCAGCCGATCTGATCGCTTCTGTGCTGCAAGATGCCTTCTGGTCTGGGGTGGCGGCGCTGGGCTTCGCCATGCTCTTCAATGTGCCAGTGCGGACGCTGCGTGGCTGCGTAGCGGTGGGGGCGTTGGGGCATGGCTTGCGCACCCTGTTGGTCAGTCTGGGGATGGGCATCGAGGCGGCGACGCTGGCTGCTGCGACGGTTGTTGGTCTGCTGGGGGAAGTCTTCGCGCGGCGTTGGGCCACACCTGCCACGACCTTTACGATCAGTGGAGCGATCCCGCTGGTGCCGGGTGTGTTTGCCTTCCGGGCCATGCTTGGCCTGCTGCGTGTGGCGACGGGCGACGCGGCTACCGGGATGGCGGTGCTGGTCGATGCGGCGACCAACGCGATCAAGACAGCGCTGATCCTGGGCGCGATTGCCGTCGGAATCGCCGCGCCATCGTTGCTGGTCCAGCGGCGAAAGCCTGCTTTTTAGTGGTCACCTTTTAGATGGACCTAAGGGTGTAAGGATTCGGGCTTATCAACGTTTTTAGAGGATGAAAACATGACTTACGCAATGTTCCTGGTTGTCTTCGTGATTTTGCCGATCCTGCCGCTGGCGTGGGCCATGCGGTCCTATGTCAAACGCCGCCAGGGACAGCTTATTGCACTGCTGACACTGGTGGCACTCGTCTATACCACGCCCTGGGATAACTATCTCGTGGCGAACCGCATCTGGACTTACGACCCGGCGCTGGTCGCGGGCGTCACGCTGGGTTGGGTGCCCATCGAGGAATACAGCTTCTTTGTGCTGTTGCCCATTCTGACAGGGCTGTGGCTGCTCGTCCTGACGCGCGGATCGACTCCACTACCTACACCCGTTCCTGACCGCCCGCGTCTGCGCCGCCGGAGCGTGTTCGGTATTGCCGTGATTTGGCTGATTGCCCTGGCGGTGTTGCTGAGCGGCTGGCAGCCGGGCACATACCTGTCGATTACGCTGGTGTGGGCGCTGATCCCGGTGTCGCTTCAACTGGCGTTCGGCGCAGACATCCTGTGGCATTACCGCCGCCGCGTGCTGCTGGCGGTGGTGAGCGCCACGCTGTATCTTTCCGCCGCCGATGCGGTCGCCATCGGTGCGGGGACCTGGACGATTAACCCGCAGTTTTCCCTGCCGATCCTGATCGGCGGGGTGCTGCCGCTGGAAGAGGCCGTCTTTTTCCTGCTGACGAACACCCTGGTCGTGTTCGGGCTGACATTAGCTCTCGCGCCGGAAGCGCGGCGGCGCGTGCTGGCCCTGCGCGCACGGCTGGTTGTTCTGACCGGTGGGATAGGGCGCCCGCCCGAAGACGCTCAGGCGTGATTCCGGCGGCGCTGCTCGACCGCTTCGACGATCCAGGCGATCCAGGCGTCCAGACCTTCGCCTGTGCGACAGGAGAGGGGGAACGTCACCACGCCGGGGTTGAGGATTTCTACCCCGCGCCGGAAGGCGTCCATGTCGAAGGTGACGTAGGGCAGCAGGTCGATCTTGTTGATCACCAGCGCATCCACGCCCCGGTACATACCGGGATACTTGTAGGGCTTGTCGTCGCCTTCTGGCGTCGAAGCGACGAGCACGCTGCGGTGTGTGCCAAGTTGAAAGCTGGATGGGCAAATCAGATTGCCGACGTTCTCCACGATCAGCAGGTCGCACTGCGTCAGGTCCAACTGCGCCAGTGCCGCCTGGAGCATCACCGCATCGAGGTGACAGTCGCCGCCGGTGTTGATCTGCACCGCCGTTGCGCCCGCTGCCGCCGCACGGTCGGCGTCCAGGCTGGTGGCGATGTCACCTTCGACAACGGTCAGGCGTAGCCTGCCCTGGAGTCGTTGTACGGTGCGTTCGACGAGTGAGGTCTTGCCCGCGCCGGGCGAGGCCATCAGGTTCAGGGAGAGAATCCCGGCAGCGTCCAGGCGGGCGCGATTCTCGGCGGCGAGGCGGTCGTTGGCGCTAAGAATTTTTTCCACGACGGGGATACGCTGAGTCATGTCTGATCCTCCACGATCTTTTCAGTCTGTGGCTGGCTGCCGCAAGCTAACCGTCGGCGGCTTCCACATCAATCGCTTCAAGGTAAAACTCTTCGCCGGCCACCACTTGCACCTGATCGCTGCCGCAGGCCGGGCACATGAAGTCGCCGTCCGGCGTGTAGCGATGAGCACAGGCCCGGCACTGCATCTCGATGGGGATGCGCCGGAAGTGCAGACGTGCGCCCTCAGCGGGCGTGCCCTGGCTGATGAGGTCCCAGTAGAACTGCACCGAGTCATCGACCATCGAGGAAAGCTGTCCGATCACCAGATGCAGGTCGGTGATGCGCCCGGCCCCGGCCTGTGCGGCGTGCTGCAAGGCGATTTCCAGGATGCTTTGGGTGACGGCCAGTTCGTGCACGGTGGCCTCGCGGCGGTGATGGGTAGTTCGGTCGGGGGCATTATAGCACGTTTTGCCGCGCGTTCGACGCCCCCGGACAGGCGCTTTGTGGCCGTCGCTGCGGGGGTTTAAAATAGCCGCTGAAACGATGGCAAGATAAGACTGCTGACGCAATGTGCAAGTTTTAAAAAGTGACCGTGTCTGTCCCAGTCATCAGAGGTTCAAAATCCCTGGCGAAGTCTGCAAAGTCCGCTGAAGCGGACTAAAAATGCAGGTCGGGGCAGCGGCTGTCAGTCCACTTCGGTGGACTTTACGTCCGTAGCCGGGGACTTCAGTCCCCGGCGCTGAAAACTTGCACTTTGGGTCTGCTGGCTGAGAGATGTCGGCCTGGGACTGTCTCGTGATTGTGGAATGCGCCTGGCCGGTTGAATGATCTGCAAAGGAGCTTCTGATGATCCACGTGCAATCGGGCCTGGAAGTCTTGCTCGAAAGCCGTCTTGGTTTGCTGGCCGGGCAGCGGGTAGGGCTGGTCGCCAGTGTCAGCAGCGTGGACCGCGCTCTCGTCAGCACGGTGGAGCGGCTGCATCGCTGCCCGGAGGTGAGGCTGGCGGCGCTCTTCGGGCCGGAACACGGCCTGCGCGGCGAGGCCCAGGCGGGTGAGCACGTCGGCAGCGCCACCGACGCGCTGACTGGCCTGCCGGTCTACAGCCTGTACGGAGCAACGCAGAAGCCGACGCCGGAGATGCTCGCCGGGCTAGACGTGCTGGTGATCGACCTGCAAGACGGCGGTGTGCGCTTTTACACCTTTCTCTACACGATGGCCTACGCCATGCAAGCTGCCGCCGAAGATGGGCTGCCCGTGATCGTGCTGGACCGACCTGCGCCGATCAACGCTGTGACGGTCGAAGGGCCGGTGCTGGACCCGGCCTATGCTTCGTTCGTCGGGCTGTACCCCATCCCGCTGCGCTACGGCATGACGATAGGTGAGCTTGCCGGGCTGTTCAACCATGCCTTCAACATCAATTGCGATCTGACCGTTGTGCCACTGGCGGGCTGGCGGCGCGAGTGGTGGTTCGACCAGACCGACCTGCCGTTCGTACCGCCGTCGCCCAACCTGCCTACGCTGGCGGCGCTGACGGTCTATCCCGGCACGTGCCTGGTGGAAGGGACGAACCTTTCCGAGGGACGCGGCACGACGATGCCGTTCCAATATATCGGTGCACCCTGGATCGCAGCGGAAAAGCTCGCGGCGGCGCTGAACGGCCTGGAACTGCCTGGCGTGCGCTTCCGCCCGGTGTACTTCACGCCGACGTTCAGCAAGCATCAGGGAGAACAGTGCGGCGGCGTGCACCTGTACGTCACGGATCGGGCGGTTTTTCGTCCGGTGGAGACGGCCCTGCACCTGCTGGCGGCGGTGAAGCGGCTGCACCCAGATCGCTTCGCATGGCTCGATCCCTGGACGCCTGGCGGTCATCGTTCCATCGATCTGCTGAGCGGCGGCAGCGCGATCCGCGAAGGGCTGGACGCCGGGACGCCAGTGGATGATTTGGCAGCGGCGTGGCAGGATGACCTGCGGGCGTTCGAGCGCGTGCGGGCGGAATACCTGCTGTATCCGGCATAAAGGGGCGGAGAAATCAGATGAGACGGGTCGGGGGCGCTGCGCGTCTAAGGAAGAAAGAAAGGAGAAACGTTCATGCAATATCGCACGTTTGGACGCACGGGCTGGCAAGTTGCAGAGATGGGGTACGGCATGTGGGGCATGGGCGGCTGGACCGACTCCGACGACGCGCAGTCGATGGAGGCGCTGCGCCGCTCGGTTGAACTGGGCTGTAACTTCTTCGACACGGCGTTGGCCTACGGCAACGGGCACAGCGAAAGGCTGTTGGGTCGGCTGGTGCGTGAATTCCCTGGCGAAAACCTGTACGTTGCCACCAAGATTCCGCCCAAAAACCGCATCTGGCCGTCACGGCGTGACTTCAAGCTGGAGGATGTGTTTCCGCCGGAATACATCGTCGAATCGACGCACCGGAGCCTGGAAAACCTGGGTCTGGATCACATCGACCTGATGCAGTTCCACGTGTGGGAAGACGCCTGGGCCAACGACGAACGCTGGCAGCGCGCCACCGATGATCTCAAGCGCGAGGGAGTGGTGAAGGCGTGGGGCGTCAGCGTGAACCGCTGGGAGCCAGACAACGTACTCGACACCCTGCGCACCGGCTTCATCGACGCCGTGCAGGTGATCTACAACATCTTCGATCAGGCTCCTGAAGATCACCTGTTTCCGCTGGCTCAAGAGTTGGATATTGCCATCATCGCCCGCGTGCCGTTCGATGAAGGCACGCTGACCGGCACGTTAACCAAAGACAGCACGTGGCCGCAAGGCGACTGGCGCAATACCTACTTTGTGCCGGAAAACCTGAATGCCTCGGTGGATCGTGCCGAAGCTCTGCGTCCGCTGATCCCGCCGGGGATGACCATGCCCGAACTGGCGTTGCGCTTTATCCTGGCAAATCCGACGGTGAGCACGGTCATTCCGGGGATGCGTAAGGTGCGGCATGTTGAGGCAAACATTGCCGTCAGCGATGGTCTTGCCCTGCCGCCCGATTTGATCGCGCAGCTTCGCCAGCATCGATGGGACCGCACGCCGACGAAGTGGTCGCAGTGAGTAGCCCGGTGATGCCGCCCGTTATTCTAATCGTGGACGACGAAGAAAACATCCGCAGCCTGGTGCGGGCCTACCTGGAAGCGGATGGGTTTGTCGTGTACGCTGCTGCTGATGGCTCACAAGGACTGGCCTTGTTCCGCCGCCACGCACCGGACCTGGTCATCCTCGACGTGATGCTGCCCGGCATGGATGGATTAGAAGTGTTGCAGCAGCTTCGCCGGGAGTCAGATGTGTATGTACTGCTGCTGACGTCGCGTTCGGAGGAAACTGACCGCATTGTCGGTCTGACTGTCGGCGCGGATGATTACCTGACCAAGCCGTTCAGCCCCCGCGAACTGGTCGCGCGCGTGAAGGCGATTCTGCGGCGTGGGCGCGGTGGGGCTGCGGAGGATGCAGTGTTGAGCTTTGCGCATGTGCGCATCGATGAGCAGCGCCACACCGTTCTGCGAGATGGGCAGCCGGTGGACCTCACGGCGCTGGAATTCAAACTGTTGCGCACACTGGCTGCCGAAGCCGGGCGAGTGCTCAGCCGGGAGCAGTTGTTGGAGCGCGTGTGGGGCTACGACTTCTACGGCGACGACCGCGTGGTGGATGTGCACATCGGACGTATCCGGCAGAAGCTGGAAGCCGATCCGGCCAACCCCCAGTACATCGTCACCGTGCGGGGTGTGGGCTACAAGTTTGAGGATGAGCGGCTGTGAGCCTGGCCTGGAAACTCTTTTTTTCTTACCTGGTTGTCATTGCGGTGAGTCTGGCGGTGTTGGCGCTGGCGACGGCTTTCGTGGCACCGGTCACATTCTCCGAGCATATGCGCGGGATGGGCGGGATGATGGGCTTCGGCAATCGCCGCAATGCCGACGAGAACCAGGCCGCGTTGGAAGCCGCGATTGAGGCCAACTTCCGCCAGGCGGTCAACAGCGCCTTGCTACTGGCCGCCGGCGCGGCAACGTTGACCGCTGCCGGGGTCAGCGGACTGATCAGCCGTCGGATCGTGCGGCCTATCCGCCGCCTGGTACAGGCGAGCAACTACATTGCCGAGGGGCACTACCACGAACGATTGTCTGATGGTCAGCGCGATGAACTGGGCGATCTGACGCGCAGTTTCAACCGCATGGCCTCGGCCCTGGCCGAGACGGAAACCATGCGCCGGCAGTTGATTGCCGACGTGAGCCACGAACTCAAAACGCCGCTGGCGAGCATCAAGGGCTATATGGAGGGCCTGCAAGATGGCGTCATCCCGCCGACGCCGGAGACGTTCCAACGGGTGCACCGCGAGGCCGACCGTCTACAAGCTCTCGTCCGTGATTTGCAGGAGCTTTCTCGTGCGGAGGCCGACCAGCTTGCTCTGGATTTGCGTCCCTGCGATGGCAAGGCCCTGGTACAGTCGGCGACAGACTGGTTGCGTCCACAGTTCGAGGATCAGGGCGTGGCACTGCACGTTGATTTGCCTATCGAGTCCGTCGTTGTGCAAGCAGACTTTGACCGGGCGCGCCAGGTGCTCCTGAACCTGCTCGGCAATGCCTTGCAGTACACGCCAACGGGCGGGCGTGTCGCGGTCCGGCTGGCGTGCGAAGGTCGCCTAGCGCGCTTTTCCGTCTCCGATACGGGAATCGGGCTGGCAGAAGACGATCTGGAGCGGGTGTTTCAGCGGTTTTACCGGGTGGATAAATCCCGTTCGCGGGCGGGGGGCGGTACAGGTATCGGCCTGACTATCGCGCGATACATCGTTGAGGCGCACGGTGGGCGCATCTGGGCGGAGAGTGCAGGTTTGGGGCAGGGGAGTGTGTTTCACTTCACGCTGCCGATAGCCTGAGCAGCGGATCACCACATCGTGGTGGGCAAACAAAAGCGGCGCTTAAACACGCCTGCCAGCGGGGGATTGAAGCCCGATGCCCCCATGGGGATTCGAACCCCAGTTTTGGCCTTGAAAGGGCCGCGTCCTGGTCCTCTAGACGATGGGGGCAGACGGAGAGTAGTGTACCATGTGGGGGAAGGGTGGTCAAGGCCGCGTTTACGCGCCGGAGTGCCCCACCGAAATCGAAATGGCCGGGTTGACTCAGGCCAGCCCTAGAAGTTCATACACCACGACCGGCTGCTGACGGCCTTTGACCTGCACGGCGCCCAGTGGCGTGGTGCGAATCCGGCTGCCTAGCCGTGTGGCTACACTGTCGGTAATCAGGATTTGTCCCGGCGCGGCGCGCTCTTGCAGCCGTTTGGCGAGATTCACCGCGTCACCAATGGCGGTGTAATTCATGGCGAGGGCCGCGCCGACGTTGCCGACCACAGCTTCTCCGATGTTGACGCCGATGCCGAACAGCAAGCCATTGTTATGCTGCGCGTTCCATTCTTCGACTGCCTGGCGGAGCGCCAGGGCGGCTTCAACGACGCGGTAAGGGTGATCGGGCTGTGGCTGTGGTGCGTTGAAGATCGCCATCACCGCGTCGCCCAGGAATTTATCCAGCGTGCCCTCGCGGGCCAGAATTACGTCAGCGGCGATGCGGAAGTACTGGTTCAGCATTTCTACGACGTGCTCCGGGTCGGCCTGTTCGCTGTAGGTGGTATAGCCACGCAGGTCGGCGAACAGAATGCTGATCTCCTGTCGCATTCCTCCCAGGGCCATCGCGTCAGTGCGTTCCAGGGCGCGGCCTACCACCGATGGGGCGACATACCGCTCGAACGCCTGGCGGATATGCTGTTTTTCACGCTCTTTGGACTCCACCAGTTGAGACACATTGCGCGCGTTTTCGAGCGCGATAGCGGCATAGTCCGCCAGGGCGCTGAGCAACGCGCCGTCGTGCTCGGTGAAGGGCCTGCCTCCGTCCGCCACGTTATCCACCCCCAGCACGCCGATGAGCCGTTCTCCCATCACCAGCGGGGTATACAGCACCGCCAGCGGCACGTTAGGATTTTCGGCGCGGGCGTGGGCCAGTTCTTCTGGCGTGAGGACCACCGCCTGACCGGTCTGCATCACACGCTCAGCCAGACGGTCCTGGCTCTCAACACACATGGCGCGGGCGTGTGTGTCTGTGAAGCGTTTAGCCGCCCGGCAGATCAGCTTGCCGTTCTCGTCTAGCAGCAGGTTGCCCTCCTGGGCGCCAGTGACATAAGTAGCCGCTTCGACCACGCGAACGGCCAGGTGGTCGGTGTCGAGCATGGACGTGACGGTCTTGCCCATTTTGTAGAGGACGTTGAGTTCCTTGATCCGTCGCTGAAGCTCGCGGTTTGAAAGTAATAGTCGTTCGGTGAGGGCTTCTTTCTCGCGGTGCAGGCGCGTTTCCGTCAGATTGCGCTCGATGGCTTCCAGCATTTCCTCGACGGTGTACGGCTTCTTGACGTAATCCCGCACGCCCAGCCGGAATACCTCAATGGCGACCTCTTCTGAGCCGTGAAATGTCATCAGGATGACGGGGATGTTCAGGTTTTCCTGGCGCATGGCATGGAGCACTTCGATGCCGTTCATACGCGGCATTTGCAGGTCCAGCAGCACCAGATCAGGGCGTTCGGCAATCATCTTTTCCAGCCCTTCACGGCCATCGCGCGCCACCAGGGCGCGATAGCCGTTGGGCCGCAAAATATAATCGACGACGAAATCGCGGTTCTCACGACCGTCGTCTATGACGAGAATACGTTCTCCTGACAAGGCACCAGCCTCAAAAAACTGCTTTTTGAAGTTGAGTATAATGCAAAAGGCCCGACGTCGCCAATTCGAGCGTATGTTAGAATGCCATCACAATTGCCCTAGACAGATTGCCCCGCCTTCGCCGCTGCACTATAATCCTAACAACGGCAATTAACGCCTAGTTCGTAGGAAAAGAGATGGTTCGGTGACTGTAACGGAACACGAGAGTGCGGTTTTTGAGTATATACCGCCGCCGCCAGACGAAGATAGGACGGCAGAACGTCCCCCGTTACCGCGTCCGCGCTTGCGTCGCCGGACGCTGCTGCGCGAGATCGTCGATACCGCGCTGTTGGTGGTGGCGATCTACACGCTGGTGAACCTGCTTACGGCCCGTTTTATTGTTGAGGGCGCCAGCATGAGTCCGAATTTCGAGACCGGTCAGTTTATCATCGTCAGCCGTTTGCCGTATCTGTTGAACGGCCCGCAGCGCGGCGACGTGGTTGTGTTCGACTCGCCCGATGACCCGGAGCGCGATTTTATCAAGCGGGTGATCGGCCTGCCGGGTGAAACGATAGAGGTCCGCGCCGGACTGGTGTATGTGAACGGGGTGCCTCTGGACGAGCCGTATATCGAGTCGCCGCCGCGCTACAGCGGCACGTGGACGCTCGGCCCGGACGAATACTTTGTGCTGGGCGATAACCGCAACAACAGCCGGGATTCACACGCTTTTGGGACGCTGTCTCGTGATAAGATCATTGGCCAGGCCTGGTTGATCTACTGGCCACCACAAGATTGGGGCATTATTCCGCATTACAGCTACGATGGTTCGCCGCCGCTCACGCCAACGCCGTCGCCCGAACCGACCACAACGCCCGTGCCACCGACGGCAACCCCATTGCTGCCGACCGGGACGCCGCCGCCGCCTTCACCCTGAGTCTGAGCACTTTGTGAGAGGATCAACATGTCCGTTCAAGATAGCTCTCCCTGTCCTCATTGCCTGGTCGGGCGAATGCATCTGCGGCTGATCACGTATGTACATGTCTACAACGATACGATGGTCAGTGTGCCGAACACCCCTGCCTGGAAGTGTGACTTTTGCCACGCCGTCGAGTATGACGTTGATGCGCTGATGCGGATCGAAGCTCTGGTCGGCGAGGCCGGTCCACCGCCCAACCACTATCGTCCTGCTGCACAGCGTCCGCCTGCCCTGGGAACGCCACGTTTGGGGCGCGGCGGCGCCAAACAGGATCGCTGATCACCTGGGCCGGGGGGAAACGACGCCCATGACAATTATGCGCCAAACCCAACTGACGATGACCATGACGGCGAGGACCGCCTTCTGAGTCCTGATCTGACAGGCGGACACAGGTTATGAACGCGCTCCCTCCCCGGCTGGACATCGATCAACTTCTGGCGCAAATTGTCGAGCGCGCCCGTCAGATCATCCCGTTCGACAACGGCGGGATTGCGCTTTATGACGATGAGCGTGGTGTGCTTGTCCCGCACGTTTACCACACCCCTGCTCCTGCTACGCCTCCACCCGGTCCAATCCGGCTGGGTGAGGGGATCATCGGTCACGTCGCCGTCACGCGCCAGCCCTTGTTGGTCCGTGATGTGCGGCGGGAGCCGGTGTATATCAAATACGATCCGCGCACCCGCGCCGAACTGGCCGTCCCGTTGCTGCTGGAAGATCACCTGCTGGGCGTGTTCAATGTCGAAAGCGTCCGCCGCAACGCCTTCGACCGGAACCATCTGCTCATCCTGTGTGCTCTGGCCGACCAAGCGGCGCTGGTCGTTCACATGGCCCAGCTTTATGTCACCCTGAGCGACCAGTACGCGCAGCTCAGCAAAACCAACCGCGAACTTGCCATTCACGAGGCGGTCAGTTTGCTGTCCGCTACCGACGCGCCTCTGGACGACATTCTGCCGACGATGTGCCAACATTTGGCCGCCATGCTCGACACAGATGCCTGCACGATCACCATTTGGGACCGCGAGGCGCAACAACCCCGTCGTCTGGCCGCTTACGGCATCGACATGCAGGCCTATCTCTCTACGACGCGGCCCGTGACGGGCAGACCGTCGCTCACCGAACAGGTTGTCGCCAGCGGCAAACCGATCATCATCAACAACGCGCAGGCGCTGCCCGATCCGCCGACCTCCCTGATCACGCATTTCGGCGCGCAGGCGTTGCTGGCCGCGCCGCTGGTCGCGCGTGGGCGGCCCCTCGGCGCGGTGATGCTGATTTACCTTGTGCCTGGCAAAGACTTTGTGCTGGATGACATCGACCGCCTGTCGCCGCTGAGCGACCAGGTTGCGCTTGCCATCGACAACAACTTACTGCTGCAAGATACTCGCGCCCGGTTGGCCGAAACGTCTCTGTTGCTAGAAGCGGCGGCTATCGCCGCTTCGCCGTTGGAAATCGCGGACATCTTGGCGCGCACGCTGAATCTGGCGCGCTCGATCCTCGGCGTGGAGAAAGGCGCATTTCTGCTGCACGACGCGGAGACCGACGTGTTGGCCGTGCGCTATGATGCCTGCTTCGGTTTCCCATTGCCCACCGACGAGCTGCGCGTTCCGGTGAACACGCCGGATAGCCATGTGGCAGCCGCTTTTGCTGCCGGGTCGCCCCTGCTGGTCAACGAGGTTGCTGCTTTGCGCGCCGATGCCACGTTTATTGGGCGCGCCAACCTGCGCAACCTGCTTTGTGTCCCATTGCGTGTGCAGGATCATACGTTGGGCGTCCTTTTGGTGGCGAACCGCTTTCGGGGGCCGTTCAGCCGTAACGAGGCGGAACTGTTGACGGGCATGAGCAACCACATCGCCGCTGCCCTGCGCAATGCGGACCTGCTCAACGCGACTCGCGCCCGTTTGCGTGAAACGGAAGCTCTCCAGCGCGTGGCGGCCATCACCAGCGCCATGCTGGACCTAGACGAGATGCTCAAACGAGCCGTACGTGAAACCGCCGACCTGCTTGGCGCAGACGCGGCCATGCTGCTGACGCCGGAGCAGAGTGGGCGCTTTTTGACCCTGCACCGGCCTTCGCTGCTGGGATTCGAGCGGGCTGTGCCTCAACTGCTCTGGCCGCTGGATGGTTATGGGCATATCGTCCATGTGTACCATACTGGCCAGCCGTTTTGCAGCAACGACGCCATCGGCGATCCGATCCTGGAATCATCTCAGGTGTTTGGCCTGCGCGTTCGCTCGGTCATCACTCTGCCCCTGAATGTGCACGATCGCACCCTGGGCGTCCTCAGCCTGTTTAACCGGCGAGAGGGCGACTTTGACGACGGGCACGTGACCCTGACGCGCGCCATTGCCAGTCAGATCGCCGTGAGCATGGAGAGCGCCCAGCTTTTTGCTGCCGAACGCCAGCGCGCCGACCTGATGGGGCTGATCAATCAGATCAGCCAGGAAATCAGCGCCGTGCTTGACGAGGCCGATTTGCTGCACAAAACTGCCGACGGCATCCGCCGCTGGCTGGGTTACGAGGCCGTGTACATCTACCTCTTTGACGCCGGCATGGACGTTGTTCGTCTGGTTGCCAGCGCCGCCGTTGCACCGAACTTGCTGTTGCCAGAAGGCTATCTCCAGCCGGTTGAACGCGGTGTGGTCGGGCGAGCCATTCGCACGGGGGAGACGCAGAGCGTACCCGACGTGCGTGAGGATGCCGACTATATTGCGCCGGATCAACTGGCCCCACTTGCCTCGTGTCTTACCGTGCCGCTGCGCAGCGGCGACCGTGTCTTCGGCGCATTAGACGTCGGCAGCACGCGCATCGGCAGTTTCAATACCACCGATCAACTGGCTCTGCAAACGCTGGCTGCACAGGTTGCTACGGCCATCGAAAACGCCCGACTCTATTGGCAAGCGCAGCGTCAGGCCCGCGACCAGAGCTTTTTACGCAATGCCACCGACGCTTTTAGCCGCACGGTCGTCATGCACGACCTGTTGCCCCAGATCACCCGGACCGCCGCCGCTATTTTCGACGCTACCCACGTGGCTGTCGCGCTGATGGACGGGGAACTGCTCCAGCCGCGGGTCTGTTACCCGCCGGATTCGCCCCATCCCCCTCTGCTCCTGGACCGCCTGGCCGATCCGATACAGGCGTCGCCCGCCGTCTGGAAGGCGCTGCACCAGTCGCGCACGCTGATTCTGACCCCCGGCCCTGTGGCCGATGAGACGACTCGTGAACTCATGGCTCTGTTGCCGACGCACGTGGATGTCCATCTGCTGACACCGATTTTTCAGCGCAATGTGATTGTCGGCATCATCGAAATCTTGACCGACCCGGCGCGCGTGTTCGACGCAGAGGACATTACGCTGCTGGAAACGCTGGCGCATCAGGCCGGGGTGGCGGTGGAAAACGTTCGGCTGATCGAAGAACTCGAACAGCAAACCGTTGAACTGGTCGAGGCCAACCGTCTGAAGAGCGAGTTTCTCGCCAGCATCAGCCACGAACTGCGCACACCGATGAACGCGATCATCGGCTTTTCCGAAACGCTGCTTACGGGTGTCTACGGCGAACTGGACCGTCGGATCAGCGACCGCATTCAGCGTATCTTGCGCAACGGGCGCAACCTGCTGGCCTTGATCGACGATCTGCTGGACATCGCCAAGATCGAGGCCGGCAAGTTGGAATTGACCCTGGAGTCGGTCGCGTTGGCCGACGAACTATACGCTGCGCTGGATATGATTGAGGGGCAACTGGTTGCCAAAGGACTGGAGCTACGGTTGGACGTGCCATCGAATCTGCCGCCGGTTCACGCCGATGCAGTGCGTCTGCGGCAGATCATCAACAATCTGCTCAGCAATGCCGTCAAGTTTACCCAACAAGGTCACGTCGCCATTCGCGCCTGGGCCGAGGACGGGCAGCGCGTGTGGTGCGCCGTCAGCGATACCGGCATCGGCATTGCGCCGCAAGATCAAAAGATTATTTTTGACGAATTCCGCCAGGTTGACGGTACGAGCACGCGCGCCTACGGTGGCACCGGCTTGGGCCTGGCGATCACCCGCAAGCTGCTCCACATGATGAGCGGCGAAGTGACCGTCGAAAGCACTCCCGGTGTTGGCAGCACCTTTACTTTCTGGTTGCCTGCTGGCCAGTCGGCGACGCCACCCCCGTCTGAGCACGAAACGCCGGTGCGCGAATAGGCGCGCCGGTGTTTCCAGCAGACCTGTATTCGGGAGAAGGCATCTGTGGGGTTCCAATCGCTGCCTGTTGTGATCACCATCATGGGCAATATCCTGACCTTGAGTACCGTCGTCGGGCTGCTGTTTGGTATGCTTGCGCAGCCGCGTCGGGAGCGACTCAACTGGTACTTTGCGGTCTTTCTGGGCAGCCTCGGTCTGTGGGCCTATGCCTCTCTCTCCCGTTTGGTGCCGGGCATGGCCTTGATGGACGAGACGCGCAATTTCTATTTGTTGGTGATGGCGGTGAGTTTTGTGCCGCTCACCTACTTTTTTTTCATCATCGTTTTTTGCAAGGCGAACACGCGGCTGGTGCGCGTCATGGCGATGGCGGGTGTGCTCGTCTTTATTGGTGTGATGGTTTTGCTGTGGAACGACCGGGTTATCCTGTATTATGGCGTGGCGGAGGGGGGGCCGCGCAGCACGATTCTGCTGCCGGGCTTTGTGGGGTTGGGGCTGGCGGTAGCGTACATTGTGTTCTGTCTCTGGCTGCTGTACACCTCGTCCGATGAACGCGCCAGGGCGCTGCGTGCGCCCACATTGCTGCTGATCTTCGGCTACTGCTTCTCGATGGTTGCGCCCCGGATTAATCTGCCGCTGGATACGCTGTCTTGCGCCGCTGCTGCCACGATCATCGCTTACAACGTGTTGCGCTACCAGTTGTTTAACCCGCTCAAGCAGATTAACGAGCAGTTGAGCGTTGCCAATGCCGACCTGCGTCGCGCCGTTCATGAATTGGCCGCCGAAAAGGAGCGCACGGAAAAGCTCAACGAGGAATTGCGTGCTGCCAATCGCTATAAGAATGAGTTTCTGGCGAACATGAGCCACGAACTGCGCACGCCGCTCAACTCCATTGTCGGCTACAGCGAACTGCTGATGCAGGGGATTTACGGCGAACTCAATGCCAAACAGGCTGATCGTCTGGAGAAAATTTTCCGCAACGGGCGCAGCCTGCTGGCCCTGATCAGCGACATTTTAGACCTGAGCAAGATCGAAGCCGGGCGGTTGGAGCTTTCGCTGCAACACCTCGATCTCAGAGACATTCTAGACGAGCCGCTGGCAACCATCGAGCCGCTGGCGCAGTCTAAAGGGCTGACCCTGACCATCGAGGTGCAAGACGACCTCCCCCTGTTGTATGCCGATACCCTGCGTTTGCGCCAGATTCTCAATAACCTGTTGAGCAATGCCATCAAGTTCACGCGCGCAGGATCGATCACGTTCGGTGCGCGGCACATCACGGTTGAGGATGGACGCAGCTCGCAGTGTGATCTTCCGGCACGGGGTTGGCTTAGCAACGGGGATTGGGTGCTGATCAGTGTGGCCGACACCGGCATCGGCATTGCCCCGGAGAATCAGGCGCTGATCTTTGAGGAATTCCGCCAGGTAGATAGCTCGACCACGCGCGAGTTCGGCGGCACAGGGCTGGGCCTGGCGATCACCCGGCGGCTGGTGGATATGCACGGCGGTCGCCTCTGGTTGAAGAGCCGGCTGGGCGAAGGCAGCACATTCTACGTGGCTCTGCCCGCCAGCATCGCACAGCGACCTGTGCGGCAGCCTGCTCCTGCGCAGGATGGCGGCAATCGGCGCATTCTGGTAATCGACGATAGCCAGGAGGCCGCCGATATTCTCAGCGCCTATCTATCTGAGGCGGGTTATCAGGTCACTCACGCCGCCGATGGCGCGACGGGGCTTAAGCTGGCGCGTGAATTGCACCCGGCGGTCATTACAACCGACATCGTGATGCCCGGCATGACCGGCTGGGAAGTGATCCACAATCTCAAATCCGACCCGGAGACGGCGGACATCCCGGTTGTGATCGTCAGCATCATCGACCAGCAGCCGATAGGCGCCATGCTTGGCGCGGTGGCGCACATCAGCAAGCCTGTCGAGCGCGAGGCGCTGCTTCTGACTGTCGCTCGTTTTCGTAGCCCAACCCCGGCGTACCCGATCCTGGTGGTTGATGACAATCCCGCCGACCGGGAGATCATCGGCGAGATGCTGCGTGCGGGGAACTATAGTTTTGAAACCTGCGAAGGCGGCGAGCAGGCCATTCGCTGGCTGAACGAGCACCGCGCCAGCCTGGTGCTGTTGGACCTGATGATGCCGCAGGTGAGCGGCTTCGATGTGCTAACCTACATCCGCCAGACGCCCGCGCTCAACGATCTGCCCGTCTTGATCGTCAGCGCCAAAGACCTGACGGCTGAGGAGAAAGCGTTCCTTAATGGAGGAATTGCCGATATTATCCAAAAGCAGGCGTTGGCCCAGGCGGACCTGCGTGAGCGGATTGCCCGCGCATTGGGCTGAACCGCATGACGTGCCCCGCGCCCTGGCGTTAAAATGTGAAATTAACTGCTGCTTTCTCTGCCTTTTGACTTTTGATGCGCCTATTTCCAAGGAGCCTGGAAGATGAGCCACGCCCGAATATTGATTGTGGAAGATAACCCCGATAACCGGACTCTGATCAGCGACATTCTTTTGGCCCTCGACTATGAGGTGATTGAGGCGACGGATGGCGAGCAGGGCGTCGCCAGGGCTACCCAGGAGCGCCCGGACCTGATCCTGATGGACCTGTCGCTGCCGCAGGTGGACGGCTGGACGGCTACCCGGCAGATCAAGGGGAATCCTGCACTCACCCACATCCCGATCATCGCCCTTACCGCACATGCGATGGTCGGCGACCGCGAGCGGGCTTTGGAGGCCGGGTGCGATGATTACATCTCCAAGCCTATCGACCTGCGCGAATTGCAGAACAAGATCGCGCGTTATTTAGGCAGGTGACGGAGCTGGGTGTGAAGGTGCTGGTTGCGGAGGATAATGCTGACAACCGCCAGTTGGTCGAGGATATTCTAGCCGGACGGGGCTATAGCGTAACTTTCGCACGCGATGGCAACGAGGCCGTGAGCCTGGCGCGCCAGTTGATCCCTGACCTGGTGATCCTGGACATCAACATGCCGGGCAAAAATGGCTTCGAGGTGTGTGCCGAGCTTAAGGCCGACAGCGCCACTGTCCAGATTCCGATCCTGATGCTCACGGCGTTGTCGGACGTGGAGAACCGGGTACGAGGACTGGGGCTTGGTGCGGACGATTACCTCGTCAAGCCGTTCAACCCGCGCGAGTTGGTCGCCCGCATCGATACGCGGCTGCGTGCCAAAGTCGAGACCGATCACCTGCGCGCCGATCAGGACCTCATCCGACGTACCTTTGAACGGTTCGTCCCGGCTCAGGTGGTAGAACAACTGCTCCGCCACCCAGAAAATGTCCGCTTGGGTGGACAGTTGCAGGAAGTTACCGTCCTGTTTGCCGACCTGGAAGGATTCACCGCGGTTTCGGAGCATACTGACCCCGAACGCCTGTTGGAACTGCTCAACCAATACCATGCCCTGCTGGCCGAGCACATCCAGCGCGAGGGTGGGCTGATCGACAAGTTCCTGGGCGATGGCCTAATGGCGCTTTTCAATACCCCGTTGCCTCAGGAAGATCACCCGCTGCGGGCCGTCCGTGCAGCAGTGAACATCCGGCACGCTCTGGCGGATTTCCACGAAAAGCTCGAACCGCCTTTTCGCCTGCCGGTGAACTTCGGCGTCAGCACAGGTGTTGCGGTGGTGGGTAACGTGGGCACTGCCGACCTGATGGATTTCACCGCCATCGGCGACACGGTGAACCTGGCGAGCCGTTTGCAAGGGTTGTGCGAGCACGGTCAGATTTTGATCAGCGACACCGTTTACGCGCAGGTCGCGCCGGCGATCTCTGGGGAATTGTTCGGTACACGGATCGTCAAAGGGCGCGAGGAGCCGGTGGTCATCTACGCTGTGCTGGGGCTGCGGCCATGACTGGAGACGTACTACTGCTGACAGGGCAACCGCCGGAGGCGCTCGCCGCGTTGCGGGATGCGTTGCGCGGGGAAGGGTATACCCTGGCCGTTGCCGGGGACCTGGATACCGCCTTGCAACTGGCACGTCAACGCCCGCCCATCGCCATCCTGATCGAGGCTACGGCCCAGCCAGAGACGGGTTACGCGCTGTGCCGCTGGCTGCGCACCGACCCGGCGACGGTGGCCGTCGCTATCCTGATCACGGCCTGTGATAACACCCAGCGATTGGCTGCACTGCAAGCCGGGGCGGATGAATTTCTCTCCTCCCCCTTAGACTGGCTGGAAATTCGCACGCGGCTGCGCACTCTGGCTGCCGGACGGAAGCGGATGCCCAGCCTGGAGGATTTCCTGAGCTTTACGCCGGACTTGGCTTTGGGGGCGAACCCCGTAGATGTGCTTGGCTCTGCCGACATGCTTAGCCACGATCTCAAAAGCCCTGTCGGTGTGGTGGCGAGCATCCTGGAACTGTTGAAGGAATATGCCCAGGATCGCCTGAACGGGGGTTCTGCCCTGGCGGAGCGCGAGTTGCGTCTGTTCGAGGGGGCGCTGTTGGCCTGTCGTCGTCTGACCTTCCTGATCGACGACATGATCGACCTGGCGAAGATCGAGGTGGATGCCTATCCCGTGCAGTTGACAACCCTGGACCCCGACGCCGTCTTACGTGAGGTTCTCAAGATCAACGCCGCTGCTATTGCGCGCAAGGGAATTCCCGTCACCGTCGAAGCGCCCGACGTGCTGCCCCGTGTCGTGGGTGACTATACCCTGCTGGTGCGTGTGTGCAATGCCCTGTTAGACAACGCTCTCAAGTTTACCACCAGCCAGGGCCACGCCATGTTTAGCTTCGAGGTTGACGACGATCACCTGGTGATCCGGCTGAGCGACGATGGCCGCCCGATTGCGCCGGAATATGACGACGCCATTTTTGAGCGCGGCGTGCAGTGGGAAGCACGCCAGCACGGTAGCCGGACCAGCGTGGGGTTAGGGCTGCCCTTTGCGCGGGCAGCTATGCGCCGCATGAATGGCGACTTGGTAGCCTATAGCAGCCCGGCGGATAAAATCACCATGTTTAGCCTATACCTGCCGCTTGCTGATCGGGCCAACAACCGCTAAGCTCAATGCCATCGACCGGCTGCCAGCAGCCCTGTAAGGACCCGCTCCACGTATGACTGACCAGGTAAACCCACCGCCCGCTGTGACCCCAGAGGACATTGAGAATTATTTCGACCGCTACGAGTGGACGTTTTCACGCGCTAAAGATGAGGTCTGGCAAACCGGCTTTCGGGGCAAAATCAGCAGCTTCCGTATTACCATCAGCCTGACAGACAACTGGGTGTTCTTTGTCATCAACCCCTTTGTGGTTGCGCCGAGCCAGCCGGAAAACCGCCTCAAGCTCTACCATCACCTGCTGCGACTGAACCACGAGATCAACCTGGCGAAGTTCGGCATCGACGGCGATGGCGATGTGTTTCTGTCGGTCGAACTGCCTACCGAGGGATTCGCCTACAGCCACTTTGAAGACGCCCTGGGCGCGCTATGCCACTACTCTGATGCCCATTACTGCGACATCTTCAACCTGGCGCATGGAGAGCACGCGGAGACCGGCTACACATCGGAGTTGAACCACGACGATCAGGCTGACCAGCGCCCCCAGACTCCGCCGGGCGAATCTTAGCACAGGCGATCATGAACACCCAAGAGCGTATCCTGCTGGTTGAAGACGAGCCAGAGATCGCGGCGATGCTCGCTATTTTCTTCGAGCAGCGGGGTTACACGTTTCTCCATGCCGATACAGGGGCGCGGGCGCTGACAATGGGTCAGCAGCATATGCCGCACCTGATCTTGATGGACATTCTTCTGCCGGATATGGACGGCTTCGAGCTATGCAGCCGGCTGCGTGACCTGCCGCGCACGTCACACATTCCGATCATCTTTCTCACGCGGCGGGACGACAAAATGGCCCGGATGCAGGCATTGGAGTTGGGGGCCGACGATTTTATCGCCAAGCCCTTCGACCCGGAAGAACTGCTCCTGCGAGTGCGCAACAGCATGGCCCGCGCCGAACAGCAAAACCTGCTCGACCGCCGGAGTGGTCTGCCGGGGATGCTCGTGACGCGCGAATACTTGTCCCGCGCGCGTAGCGATCCGACGTCGGCGATTATCGAAATTACACTGGAAAACAGCAGCGCCTATACACGCTGGTACGGGGCTGCTGCGATGGACCGGGTGCAGGGCTATCTGGCCCAGGTGGTTGTTTGGGCGCTGGATCAGGATGGCGTGTCGGAGAGTTTTGCCGGGTATGCCGCCGAAGATCGCCTGATGGTCATCTGCCCGGCGCCGCAGGCGCAGCGGGTGGCCGAACGCATCGCCGCCGTGTTTAATTTCCAGGTCGGGCGCTACTACCAGGACGAACACCGCCAGGCCGGCAGCCTGGTCGTTGGCGGCGAACGCTACCCGCTGATGAAAGTGACCTGCCGTGTGCATACTGCCGGCGGTTATGCAGAAGTATCCTGAAGGTGCAGATGAGCGGCGCAGCGCAGTGGTGAAGCCTATTTACCGGGGCCGCTTTTGCTGCGGAAGCTGAAGCGGATCGGCGTGCCCAAAAAACTGTAGCGTTCGCGGATGCGGTTCTCCAGGTAGCGTTCGTAGCTGAAGTGCAGCAGCCGCCGGTCGTTGATGTGAAACAGGAATGTTGGCGGATCGACGCGCACCTGCTGGGCAAAGTGAATCTTCAACCGCCTGCCGGTCCGGGAGGGTGGGGCGTGTTGTTCCAGGGCGTCGCGCACCAGGTCCATCAGTTCGGCGGTGGGGATCCGACGCATCCGCTCTTCCTGGATGCGGGCGGCAGTCGGAAGGATTTGGTGCACACGCTGGCCCGTCAGGGCGCTCACGAACAGTACTGGTACGTAGGGCATGAAGTTCAGTTCGTAGCGAATTTTCTCGGTGTGCTCGTTAATGGTGTAGGCGTCTTTCTCCACCGCGTCCCATTTGTTCACCACGACTGCCGCACTCTTCATCTCGTCCAGAATAAACCCTGCGATGTGGGTATCCTGGTCGGTGATGCCTTCGGTTGCGTCGATGACCAGCAAGGCCACGTCGGCGCGCTGGATGGCTTTCATAGCGCGCAGAACGCTGTATTTCTCCACACCGGGGGCGATCTTGCCGCGCCGCCGGATACCGGCGGTATCGATAAGTAGCACGGGCATCCCTTCCCAGGTGAGGGTTGTGTCGATGGCGTCGCGGGTTGTCCCGGCGATCGGGCTGACGATGGCGCGTTCTTCGCCCAGCAGACGGTTGAGCAGGCTGCTCTTGCCGACATTGGGGCGCCCGACGATGGCAATTTTAAGGATGTCCTGCTCTTCAGCGTCGCTATCCGGCGGCGCGTTCTGCAGGGCCTGTACGATAGCGTCCAGCAGGTCGCCGGTGCCGGTGCCGTGCGTGGCGCTGATCGGGAAAACCTCCCCGATTCCCAAGTTATAGAATTCGATGGCTTCCGCGCGACGCTGGGCGTTGTCGGCTTTGTTGGCGGCGATGAGCACAGGCTTGTTGGCGCGACGCAAGATTTCCGCGATCTCCTGATCGGCAGCGGTGATGCCCTGTTCGGCGTCTACCAGCAGCACCACGACCTGCGCTTCCTGCACGGCGATGAGTGCTTGGGCGCGAATCTGGGGCACGAAGTCGATGCTACCCTCGGCCAGTGGCGACACGTCACGCGCGCCTTTAGGCTGATACACCTCGATGCCGCCGGTGTCCACGACAGTGAAAGCCACACCGTTCCACTCGGCATCGGCGTGCAAGCGGTCGCGCGTCGTGCCGGGAATCTCGTCCACGACAGCCAGCCGTTCGCCGGCCAGGCGGTTGAACAGGGTGGATTTGCCAACGTTGGGGCGTCCCACCAGCGCCACCAGGGGTTTAGCAGCCATTGCGCAGTACGACCTTTGCCACAGGACTACCGGAATAGTGCATTTTAACCGCGTGCGCCGGCAGGATCAAGGGGAGGTCCGGTCCTTGTGGGCAAGATGTCGGTGGGGGAAAGCAACGATTCCCCCTGGCCGGAAGCCTCCCTGAGCTTTCCTGCTTCAGACGCGAATGATGCTGGGAAGGACTACCGGGCGAGAGCGCGTTTCGCGGTAGAAGAAGTTTTGCAGCATCTCGCGGACATTTTCCTGAGCGATATTCCTGCCGCGTTTGAACTCCTGCTTGATCTCTTGGCAGGCGGCTTGCAACAGGTCCCGCGACCCCTCTGGCGGCACGAAACCCCGGCTGATCATCTCCGGCTCCCCGGCCAGTTTGTTCTTCGCATTGACCGGAATCAGCGCCACGATGAAGCCATCTTGCGACAGGCGCTGGCGGTCTTGCATGACCATGGCGCAGACTTCCCCGACCAACCGCCCGTCTACGAACACGTCGCGCGCGGCGACTGGTGGCTCCAGCCAAGTGGCTGCCCCATCCGTCGCCCAGACTGCGCCGTTATTCAGGATGAACACGTTTTCTGCCGCCAGGCCCATGCTTTCGGCCAGCCGCGCGTGGAGATGCAGGTGGCGCGTTTCCCCATGCACGGGGATGAAGTACTTTGGCCTGACCACGTCCAGCATGGCCTGCATTTCATCGCGGCTGCCGTGCCCGGAGACATGGACCGTCGCCAATTTGCCGTAGATGACGTTGGCCCCGCGCGCAAACAATTTGTCGAGCATCCGCCCGACTTCCTCTTCATTGCCGGGGATGACGCCGCCGGAAATGATGATGGTATCGCCGCGTTTGACCTGGACCTGGCGATGCTCGCCCTGCGCCATCCGGTTGAGAGCAGAGCGCGGCTCGCCTTGGGAACCGGTGGACAGGATCAGCAGTTGGTTATCGGGAATAGCAGCGTCAATCTCGACGAGCAGGCGGCTGGGGATTTTCAAGTAACCCAGTTCGCGCGCCAGGGCGACGTTTTGTTCTAGGCTGCGCCCGGTCAGGGCGACTTTGCGCCCGTGCTTTTGCGCCAGATTCATGATCTCTTGTAGCCGCGCCAGCAGGGACGCGAACGTAGCGATGATAATGCGTCCGTTCCTGGCTTCGGCAAACAGGCGATCCAGTTCATCTGCGACCAGTTTCTCGGTCGGGGTGCGGCCCGGTTTATCGGCGTTGGTGCTGTCTGCCAGCAGGGCCAGCACGCCCTGGGGCGTCAGCTGGCGCAAGCGTTCCAGGTCCGTTGTTTGCCCACCGGTGGGTGTTTCGTCGAGTTTGTAGTCGCCGGTATGGACGACGACCCCTACAGGGGTGTCGATCACCAGTCCGACGGCGCCAGGGATCGAGTGTGCGACCGGGAACAGACTGATCTTAAACGGCCCCAGTTGAAGCACCTGGGTATTCTCAACGACCTGGAGTTGTGCCTGCCGGAGCACTTCCGCTTCTTCCAGTTGTCGCCTGACCATGCCGATGGTCAGGGCCGTGCCGTAGACAGATGCCTTTAGCTGGCGGAACAGGTAGGGCAGGCCGCCGATATGATCCATGTGGCCGTGCGTCAGGACGATCCCGCGCAGGCGATCCTGGTGTTGAACCACGTAGTCGAACTGTGGCAATACCAGGTCGATGCCGTACATGTCGCTGTCGGGGAACATCACCCCGCAATCGACGACGATCATATTGTGGCCGTATTCAAGAACCGTCATGTTCTTGCCGATTTCCCCCAGGCCACCCAGAGGGATGATGCGTAGTTTCTTCGCCATTGTTTCCATTTGCCCTGGCCGTGATTGATTGTGCGTTGACAGGTCCCAGGCGGCGGCCAAAACCGCCGGGGTTTCCGTTTTTCCAGTCGAGTTTGGAGCTATTTCAGGAAGTGGAGAAATAGGGACTCAAACGTTCGAGGAAATGAATTGGGTGTATTATAGACCAGGACGAACCAAAATAGAAGCCCCAATTTTACAGAAGGATTACATCCCTGGTGGTGCGGCAGTCGGCGTGAGGGTCGGCAGCGTCGGCGTGGGCGTGGCGGACACGCGCGAGCGAATCTCCACGTCGAGCGACGCAGGTAGCACCGAAACGACCGCTGTTTCCAGCCCTTCGCGGTTAAAGACCGGCTCGACCGTGATCTGCTGATGTCCTGGACCCAGGTCGGTCAGGTCGGCCAAGATGGAAATATCGGCGGGGGTCAGCATGTTCAGAATAGGCTGTGGGCCGGTAACCAGCAGCGTGACCTGAGACGGCGTGATTGTTGCTTCCAGGGAAGAGGCCAGGCCCTGCACCTGTACTGGCAAGCCCTCAAAGCGGCGGCTGCCGGGTAGCGCATCGATGTTCACGGTGACGGTGACGGTCTGCTCGGTCGGCAAAAAGACACCGGGCGGCAGTTCGACCTGTACGTTCCGACTGAACGAGGTGGTTTGCCCAGTCAGGTCCACCGGTGTGGTGGCGATGGTGCCTGGAAGCTGTTCCAACGCGCTGGGACGCCCGCTGACCAGGATTGTCTGCGGCTCGTAGGTAATCGAGTGGATCACGTACCCTTCCGGCAGGTCGCCGGTGATGTTGGGGGTAACAAACACCTCCCGGTAGTCTTCGCGCGGCTGGATGTTGCCCGACACACTAACGGTGTCGGGGGTCAGGGTCACGCCAGACACGATACGGCCCTGGTCGTCTATGGGGGCAAGTTGAATCTCGCGGGTGAAGGGGTTGCGGTCGTCCCGCAGGTTGAGCCGGGCGCTGGCGCTGGTCACGCGCTGTACCTGAGACGCCGGGCCAGTGACGCGCACTTCCGGCGGGTCGAATGTGATCTCGGTGATCTCGAAACCTGTTGGAGGCTGGCTGCGCACATCCGCCGTGACTTCTGCCAGGATTTCGCCCGCTCGGTCTATCGAGACGGTGATCTGGCGCGGTTGCCAGTCTTCCACCACCACGCGGCGGGCGGTCGCAACCCGAACCGTCAGTTCGATCGTGTAGGTCCCTGGGGCATAGCCGGTCAGATCGGCGCGCATGGTGATGTCATCGGCTTCCAAGACTTCCCACACCGACGCCTGGGTGCGCAGAAAGACCTGCCCGGTTCGGGTAGGGGTGTTGGTGATCGTCATGCCTTCGTCCAACGCGATCTGGATCGGGATGCGTTGGGGAAAGCGGCGGGCCTCCACCGGGTTTTGTTCTGTCGTGGCGGCGATCCAGATAAACACGGCCAGGATCAGCGACCCGATCATCCAGCCCAGGTTTTCCAACACGAACGTAACGGCGGCAGGGCGGCGCATGGCTACTCCGGGGACGGACGGGCCGTCAGGCGGTCGCGCAGCCAGTGCAGCCAGGGGAAACGGATGCGGCGCGGAGGGCGGCGGTCGCCGTAGAAGGCGCTGAGAATGGTGTGTAGGCGGTGTCCATCCAGGCGGCGGATCATACGTCCGCCGTTGGTCACGGAAATTTGCCCTGTTTCCTCCGAGACGACCACACAGATTGCATCGCTGACCTCGCTGATCCCCAATGCGGCGCGGTGACGGGTACCCAGCTTGCGCTCCGACAGCCGCCGCCCAGAAGCCAGCGGCAGCACACAGGCAGCGGCGGCGATCCGGTTGCCGGTGAGGATGGCTGCACCATCGTGCAACTCGGTTTTGGGCCAGAAGATCGTCAACAGCAGTTGGGGGGTCACTTCGCTATAGAGCGGCACGCCGGAACTGATGTATTCCTGAAGGCTGGCCGTGCGCTCCAACACGATCAGCGCCCCGTGACGGCGTTCGGCCAGGCGGTCGGCAGCGGTACAGATGTCGTCAATGACTTTTTGCTGCTGAGTCTCGACATTTTGATGGCTGAACAGCGGGCCAGCGCCGCCCAGGCGTGTCAGGGCGCGACGTAGCTCCGGCTGGAAAATGACCGGGATGGCAATGGCGGCAGCGGTGATGATGTGCCCCAGCAGCCAGCGCAGGGCGACCAATTGCAGCACGGTGGTGAACAACCCGACCAGGATCATCACCAGCATGGTGCCGCGCAGCAAGGAGACGGCCTGTGTGCCGCGTACCAACATGCTGGCAGCGAAGATCAGCGTGGCAACCAACAGGATGTCCAGCAGGGAGGCCAGCGTAAAATTATCGAAAGCCCACAGAATTTCCATCGCAGTCCGGCGTCGCAGCCCGACGCTTCAACCGTTCATGAGTTCTCTAACCGCCTAACTGACTGAGCAGGCGTCGATAATCTTCGATACCGGGCGGGTTTAGACTGATGATCTGGCGGATGGTCTGGGCGGCCTGGGCGTGTAACCCGGCTTCCAGTTGCAATTCCCCCAGGGCGTCTAACTGTGTGACGGCATCGTCGCGTCGCCCGACGTGCGCGTAAAACGCTGCCAGGCGGGAGCGTAACGCCGGTTCGTTCGGATAGAGCGCCACCTGCTCTTCCAACACCTGGGCGATCAGTTCAGGCTGGCGCATCCGGGCGTAAAGGCCCATCAGTTCGTCCATTTCCTTGATCGCCTCGACGCGGTTATTGAGCCGGTAGTTCAGGTCCATCAGGGCCTTGCGTGCCCGTTCGTCGTTGGGGTCCATCTCCTTGATCTGCTCATAAGTCCGCAGCGCGCGGCGCAGGTCCATGCGCGTCACGTCGATGTCGGCCATGCGATGCAAAATGTGGATGATTTGGTCTTTGCTGGCTCCCAGCTGTTCGGCCAGACGGTTGGCCTCGGCGTAGGTATCACGCGCCGTGTCGAAGTCGGCAAGTTGATAGTAGGCGTCGGCCATGTCGATGTACTGTTCGAGCAACTCCGGCCAGCGTTCCTCGGCGCGCAGCAGTTGGATCAGGCTGTTGCGCACACCCAGGTCCATCGGGGCGACCTGCAAGACCTCGTGCAAGATGGCGGCGGCGCGGTCGGTTTGCTCGCGGACGATGTAGGTATCGGCGATCAGTTTGTATTTGGCGGTCGCTTCCTGGAGGTGATTTTCGCTCATCAGGATTTGGGCGATGCGCATGTGCACGGGCAGGTAATTCGGCGCAATCTCCACGCCGTAGTGTGCCTCGTTCATTGCCAGGGTCAGGAAGCCTTCGCGCAGATAGCGGTCGATGCGGGCGACGGTTTCCGTCAATTTTTCGCCGCCTTCAGCAAGCTGCTCGACCAAGCCGCTCAGACCTTCGGTGCGGGCAGTTTCTTCCAACTGGCGGCGTGTTTCGGCCACGCGCTGTTTCCAGTCGGCGCCAGTCAACAGGCCGAAGAAGCGCGCGTTCATGGCGACCAGCTGGGCGGCGTCGCCACGCACCACGCTGGCCTGAAGCCCTTCGTAGATGGAGTTAAGCTGTTCCTGCTCCTGCGGGTCGATTGCCAGGCTGAGGTCTACCAGGCGCAACGATTCGACCAGGCGCTCAGCGGCCTTGCGCGGATCGTTAAGAGCCATGTACGCCTGGCCCAGGCCGTGATTGGCCCCGGCGGCCAGGCGGGGATGATCCACCACCCGCGATAGATAATCGATGGCACCTTTGTAGTCTTGCTGGCCTAACAACAGCGCGCCGATACTCAGATAGATCGCCGGATGAGTGAAGCGGGCAGCCAATGCGCGTTTGTAAGCCTCGATGGCGGCTTCGACCTCACCCTGGCGGTGGAGTTCGATGGCTTGAATGGCGCTGGCCGATCCGGCATCCAGCGATCCGCTCTCGAACACACTGGTCGCCAGTTCAGCGAGAGCTTCCTCTTCTGCCTCGCCCAGAGGACCGCGCGGGTCAGATTCGCCGATCTCCCGTTCGGGCGCCGAAGAGACGAAGGCGTCGGAATGTTGTTGAGTGGAAGGCGGTGGTGCTTCGGGTTCGGGCGCGCGCACCAACGTGCCTGCCTGGAGCGCCTGGAGGGTATTGAGCGCCTGAGGGTTGTCTCGATCCAGGCGTAGCGCCCGCTGGACAGACTGGATGGCCTTGTCGTTGTCGTTGATGCGCTGGAAGTTGAAGGCCAGGGTCAGGTATTCGCGGATGGCCTTCTTCTTTTCTCCGGTGCGTTCATAGGCGGTTGCCAGTTTGGCATGAATCTGGATCAGGCCGGGGGTCAGGTGGGTAGCCCGCTCCCAGTTGCTGATCGCCTTTCCCAGGTCGCGCTGCGCGATGTAGATGTCAGCGACCTTGATGTACTGTTGGGCGGCTTCGCGCAGACGGCCCATGCGTTCCAAGACGTCGGCGCTTTTTTCCAGCGGGATGGGGTCATCGGGCGCGAGTTGGTGGGCGCGCGTATAGACTTTGAGGGCCTCATCCAGACGATGGGCTTGAAGCAGGGCCAGGCCCAGGCTGCGGTGGGCCGTCGGGTCTTCGGGGAACTCCTGAACGGCGCGGCCATAGGCCGCGATGGCCCGGTCCCATTGTTGGTCCCAGGCAGCGATGTCCCCGGCGTTCATTGCCTTATCGTAGATTTCACGGTTTCCGGCCATCGGCTTTCAGGTCGCCCTACAGGGCCATTTCTCTGCTGAACTGGAATGAAGTGCAGCGGCAGGATGCACGAATGCCGCTGCGGATATCCGATCAATACGGCCAGCCGCGCGGGGCCATCAAGCGGACAAGCAGGGCCTTTTGCGCGTGCATCCGATTGGCCGCCTGCGGAAAGAGCAGGGACTGTGGGCCATCGCAGACCGAGTCGGTGATTTCCTCACCGCGATGGGCTGGCAGGCAGTGCATTGCCACGGCGCCCGGTTTAGCCCGCTCCAGCAGCGCATCGTTCACCTGATACGCCTGGAAGGCTTTGCGGCGTTGTTCGGCTTCGGCTTCCTGACCCATGCTGGTCCAGACGTCGGTATAGATCACGTCGGCCTCGTTGACGGCGGCGGCAGGGTCGCGGTGTGTTTCGATAGTGATGCGGGTCTGCTTCGCCAGCGAAGCTGCCTTGATCTGCGTCTGGGCCGGGAGTTCGTAGCCTTCTGGCGAGGCGATGCTGAAGTGGACTCCCAGCAGCGCACATGCTTCCAGCAGCGAGGCGGCAACGTTGTTGCCATCGCCGATGAAGGCCAGCTTTAACCCTTCCAGCTTGCCGAAGTGTTCGTAGATCGTCAGCATATCGGCCAACGCCTGGCAGGGATGACTGACATCGCTGAGGCCGTTGATCACCGGTACCGAGGCATATTCGGCCAGTTGCAAGATATGTTGGTGTGAAAAGACGCGCGCCATGATGCCCTGCACATAACCGGAGAGCACACGCGCCACGTCGGGCACGCTTTCGCGTTTGCCCAGGCCGATCTCCGCCGGGCTGATGTACAGGGCGTCGCCGCCGAGGTGCTTCATGCCGACCTCGAAGGAAATGCGCGTGCGCAGCGACGGCTTTTCAAAGATCATACCGAGCACCTGCCCGGCCAGGACGGGGCGGTTACCGCCGCTCTTCCATTCACGCTTGAGGTGCACGGCCAGGTCGAGCAGGTCCCATAGGGCTTCGGCAGACCAATCGGCAATATCCAGGAAGTGATCGGGTTTCATAGGGGGTTTGTGGTTTCTCAAGATTGAATGTGCGAATGAATGTTGCCAGTATAGCATAGCTGTCCGGCGCACGAAAGCAGCGCCCGGCGATTCACCTGAACCGCCGGGCGCGGGAAAACGAGGGATCGGTGGAACGCGGTAGGCCGCGCCCCTACCTGCTCATTGCAGGATTACGCACCGCCGCGGGCTGCCAGCTGGGCGGCCTGGTCGATGCTGATCCAGTCGTAGTGATAGCCGCCGAACAGGTCGTCGGTCTGGAAGACGTCCCATTGCAGCCACGGCTTGAGCTGCCAGAAGTTGGCGCGCATGAAGAGCGGCATGATCGGGTGCAGACCGTCATAACCGAAGAAGGCTTCTTCGATCTGGCGGTACAGCTCAGCCCGGATTTCGGGATCGCTCTCGGTCTGAGCCTGGATGATCCAGTCGTCCACCTCGTCGCACGGGCGCATGAAGTCGTTCTGCGACGTGCAGGCCAGGCCGGCGTCGAACACCCAGTTGTTGGCATCGGGGTAGTCAGGACCCCAGCCGAGCGTCCACATATTCGGGCGCTCTTCGGTGGGGGTGTCCGACGAGGTGGTTTGCAGCAGCACGGAGAATTCCTGCTGCTCCAGGTTGAAGATGCCCGGATCGCAGCCGAGGTTGTTCTCGACTTCGGCCTGGATGAACTCAGCCCAGTCACCGGCGCCGGTGTAGGTCAGCACATCGATGGTCGGGAAGCCCTCGCAGTTCGGATAGCCAGCGGCCTCGATCTCCTGGCGGGCGAATTCGGGGTCATAGCCGATGCCCTGGCCGTTGATACCGACTTCGTTCACCGGCACGGAGCCGAACATACCCGGCGGAGTCCAGTGCATCATCGGCACACCGCGTCCCTGGCGAACCTCGGCGACGAACTGCTCGCGGTTGACCGAGGCGCTGAAGGCGCGGCGGGCGTGCACGTTGTCAAACGGGGGTTTGTCGTGGGCGAAAGCAAAGTAGAAGACGGTCAGCTCGACCTTTTGCACGACTTCCTGCGACAGGACGGGGTCGTTCAGCACATTTTGCAGTTCGGCACCGGGGACGCCGGTCCAGTCGATCTGATTGTCCTGATAGAGCGCATAAGCCGTGCCGGCGTCAGCCAGGACGTTATCGACGATGCGCTCGATGTTGCCGGGGCCGCGCAGGGCCTCAGGATACAGCGGGTTGCGATACATCACGCGACGGACGCCGCGCGTGTTTTCATCCAGCACGAACGGCCCGCTGGTGACGATGTTGCCCGGCTCGGTCCAAGCGGCGCCGAACTCATCGATCACTTCCTGCGGGGTCGGGCGGATGGTCCACATCGAGGTCATCGAGAAGAAGAAGCCGATAGGTCCCTGCAGCGTGATAGTCACGGTGGTGTCATCGGGCGCGGCGACCTGCACCTGCTCGAAGGTTTCGGGGGTCAGATTGGCCGGGTCGGTGGCGAAGACGGTGTCGCAGCCAGCGATAATGCCCGCGAACACTTCCGCATACAGCGAGGTGTTGTTCGGGTCGCAGGCGCGGCGAATGCCGGTCACAACGTCCTGAGCCACGACCTTACGGACCTCAGTCGCCTCGTCGGTCACGGGGTTCCAGCGCACCCAGGGGACGTCATCGCGCAGCGTGAACGTCCAGGTGTAGGTTTCCTCGTCATAGGACCATTCCGTCGCCAACTGCGCAACCGTTTCGGTCGTCGCCGGGTTGACGGTGGTCAGGCCGACGAACAGGCTGTTGATGTAGTCAATCGAGACCGAGTCGGTGGCGAGTTGCGGGTCCAGGCTGGAAATTTCCGAGTCGCCATGCTCGATGGTGTAATAGGTGATCGGTTCGGCAGCCTGCATCAGGCTGACGAGCGTGATTTCGGCGTCGGAAGCAAGGGCGAATTGCAGGGGCATGGCGCTCAGGATCAGGGCCAAGACGAGCGCCAGGGCGGGCATGGCCCGCAGAGTGGCACGATTGAACATTCTTAGACTCCTCCTCGTGGAAACACAGTTTACGAGTTTGTTTCAATCGGGTCGATGTCAGCCGACCGGTGTGCCTCGGCAAGCATGGAATGGGCGGGGGTGTCTGGTGGCAGCACTCCTTTCTGATGCGTCAGGCGCTGTTTATGCGAAATTAGTTGCTGCCCTGGCACGGCAGCAGGGGAGTCGTGAGAGCGCCCGAAGCAAATATGCCAACCTATATTATAAGATTCTTTGTTGTTGTCTCTCACGATTGAAATCTATTATAGACAGGAAAGGCGAAAAATCACAAGTAATTTGCCCAATTTTGGGCTTCTGGGGCTGTGCGGAGATTACAGTTTCGTAATCTCCGGTGTTTTTAGTCCGCTTGGCGAAAACGAGAGGTTACAAAATCGGCGATTGGAAGACGGCGATCCCCATCTGTCGATTGCGGTTCCGCAACCACTGGGCCGAATCGTTTGGGGGTATAGCTGCCTGATTACAGTGTGGTAACTTCCAGCCAGTTGGGGCCGTATTTGGCGTCGGCGCGCAGCGGCGCGTCCAGGGGAAAAGCGTTTTCCATCGTTTCGCGCACCAGTGTCGCAACCGGGAGCAATTCCTCTGCCGCGACTTCCAGCACCAGTTCGTCGTGCACCTGAAGCAGCATTCGGGCCTGGTGGCCTTCGTCGCGCAGCCGCCGATGAAGGTTAATCATGGCAAGTTTGATGATGTCGGCGGCGGTTCCCTGGATCGGCATATTGATGGCTTGGCGTTCGACGCGCTGGCGCAGCAAGGTGCTGGCGCGGTCGCCGGAGGTGCGTTTCAAGATGCTGAAGTCACGGCGGCGGCCCAACAGCGTTTCCAGGTAGCCGCGTGTGCGTGCCATCTCCTTAACGCTGTCGAAGTACGCCCGGACGCGCGGAAACTGCTCAAAGTAGGCGCGGATGAATTCCTCGGCCTGGGCCAGTGGCAGGCCACTATCGCGTGAGAGACGGTAAGCGCCCATGCCATACATCAGGCCGAAGTTGACCCGCTTGGCGAAATGTCGCTGTTCGTAAGTCACCTGATCCAGGGGAATGCCATACACAGCAGCGGCAGTGGCGCGATGGATATCCTGGCCCTCGCGGAAAGCGGCCAGTAGAGTGGGGTCCTGGCTCACATGCGCTAGGACGCGCAGTTCGACCTGGCTGTAGTCTACCGAGAGCAACACCGCGCCCGGCGGCGCGATGAACGCCTTGCGAATCTCGCGCCCGGTGTCGGTGCGAACAGGGATGTTTTGCAGGTTGGGGTTATCGCTGCTCAGCCGCCCGGTGACGGTTCCGGTCTGGTTAAAGCGGGTGTGCAGCCGCCCGGTGTCCGGGTTGATCAGCGCGGGCAGGGCATCTACATACGTGCCTTTGAGCTTGGTCAGCTCGCGGTGCTCCAGAATTTTCTCCACAATCGGATGCTTGTCACGCAGGTCTTCCAACACGTCTGCGCCGGTGGAAAAGCCATGCGTGGTCTTGCGCACCCCGGCGGCGGGCAGTTGCAGCTTGCCGAACAGCACATCGTTGAGCTGCTTGGGGCTGTTGATGTTAAAGCGCCCATAGCCCCCGGAGAGGTCGTAAATTTCCTCTTCCAGCGTCTCCAGCCGGACGGCCAGAGCGATGCTCATCTCGCTCAGGAAATCCACGTCCAGCAATATGCCCGCCATTTCCATATCGGCCAGCACGGGGATCAGCGGGATTTCCAACTGCTCGTAGAGGTCGATCAGGCGGTTGCTGACCAGTTCGGGCCGCAGCACGTCCACCAGCCGGTAGGTCATGACGGCATCGGCAGCAGCATAAGGCGCGACGCGCTCGATGGGCACGCGGTCGATGGTGATCTCGTGCTTGCCCTTGCCGATGAGTTCCTCGATGTGGGTCATCTCGACGCCCAGGCGGTGCCAGGCCAGATTCTTGAGGCCCTTGTTGTGGCTGTCGGGATCAAGAACCCATTCTGCGATCATGGTGTCGAAACGGATAGGGGCCACGTCGATGCCGTGACGACGCAGCATCACCAGGTCAAACGCGCCGTTGTGCGCGTACTTAGGAATGGCCGGGTCGGTCAGGGGCGGGCGCAGCGCAGCGATGACCGTCTCCAGGGGAAGCTGGCGTTGGCGGGTTTCGTCCAGCAGCGCATCCTGTTCCTGGCCGGGGGCGGGGGCGTGGCCAACCGGGACGTAGTAGCCTTCTTCCGGCCCAACGGCCAGGGAAATGCCCACCAGCCGGGCGCGCATCTGGTCCAGACTGGTGCCTTCGGTGTCGAAGGCGATAGCCTCGGCGTGGTTGAGGCGCTCGACCAGGGCGGCTAGAGCGGACTCGTTCTGCACGGTGATGGTCCTGACGACTTCATGGACCGGCGTGTCGAAGTGCGGCGCGATGGCAGCAGGCTGCGCTGCCGGGGACGTTTCGTCGCCGAACATGCTCAACTGCGTGGCAGGTGTGGAGGGGGTCTCGAAGTGCGGCAGGCGACGGATCAGGCTGCGAAATTCCAGGCGGCGGAACAATTCGGCGACGGCGTCGCGGTCGAAGTCCTGCGCCACGCAGGCGGACAGGTCCAGCGTCACCGGCACATCACGCCGAATCTGCGCCAACTGCCTGCTCATGAAGGCCGAGTCGCGTCCGGCTTCCAGTTTTTCGCGCAGACTGCCGCGCAAGTCGTCCAGGTGCTCGTACACGCCCGCGACGCTGCCGTAGGTGCGTAGCAGCCTGATTGCGCCCTTCTCGCCGATTCCGTGCACGCCGGGGATGTTGTCGGAAGAGTCGCCCATAAACGCTTTAAGATCGACCAACTGTGGCGGTTCCAGGCCGTCATATTTCTCGCGGAAGGTCAGCAGATCGAACAGGCGATCTTCGTCAGCGTCTCTGCTTTTAGGCAGGCGGACGCGGGTATGTTCCGTGACCAATTGCAGCAGATCGCGGTCGCCCGTGACGATCAGCACGTCCAGGCCCTGCGCCTCGGCCTGCCGGGCCAGGGTGCCCAGCACATCGTCGGCCTCGTAGCCGGGAAACTCCAAGATCGGGATGTTGAAGGCTTCGACCAGCGCCCGGATGTCGGCCATCTGGCTGCGCAGTTCGTCGGGCATTTTGCTGCGCGTGCCCTTATACTCGTTGTAGATTTCATCACGCCCGCTCAGGCCCATGTCGAAGGCGACGGCCAGATAGTGTGGCGCGTCTTTTTCCAGCACATCCAACAGGACACGGGCAAAGCCGAATGTGGCGTTGGTCGGCGTGCCGTCGCGCAGGGTGAATTTTTCCTGCGGCAGGGCGAAAAAATGCCGGTAGGCGACGGCGTGGCCATCGATCAGAACCAGGGTAGGGCGGGCAGGTTGAGTCATCGGTTTTTCGAGCAGGTCATCCTTGCCGTTGGAAGCTGACGAAGCGGCTGATTTCCTCGCCGGTCAGCCGGCGGCCCGGCGCGACCACGTAATAGGCATCAGCCCACAGGGCAGCGGCCTCTGGTGCAAGGTCGGGGTAGGCGGCCAGGGCGCGCTGCGCCGTCTCATTCATCAACCGCTGCACGACCTGCGAAGGCGCTTCGGCGGGGGGGACGCCGATCACGGCGCTGACGTAATCGGGCTGCACGTCGATCTGGTCGGCTAACCAGTGCTGCGCGGCGACGATCTCTTCCACCCAGGCGGACATGGCCCGCATCACCTCGCCATCCAGCTCGGCGTCGGGATCGCGTAGAATCCAGGCGCAGGCGTAGTGGGCCAGGGTAGCCGGGTCGAGGGCCGGGGCGGACTCTGCTGCCTCGCGCAGGTCCACCGCAACTGATTCTCCGGTAGCCTCGCGGCTCTCAAGGGGCGTTTCGCCGCCCTGTCCTTCACGTTCGACTGCGCCGACTGCGCCCAGGTGGGACTCGATGGCTTCGGCAGCGACGGGTGGCATCTGCGCGCTGGAATCGGGCGGAGGCGTCTCCGGCAAGACATCCGGTGCCGGCGGGGCCAGCGCCTCGACAATCTGGTGGGCCTGACGGCGGATATTGCGCAAGGGCACGTCATCGGTAAAGACCATCGACAGCACCATCTCGTCTAGGGTAGGTGTTGCCACAACCAGGTAGTTGTTGCGCGTCTGCGGCAGCGCGGCGAACCTGATCTGGAGGCGGCCTGCCCGCAGGACGGCGGCGCAGTCGATCTGCTTTGCCAGGGCCTCGATGTCATCTTTTGGCAGCGCCCCGGCAGAAGCCACCACGCGATTATCCTGCAGCAGGATGGTGGCCTGGGCAGAGGATTGCAGCGATGCCTGGGTAAGTTGAACGGCCAGCGCGGCAACCTCGGCTTCACTATGCGGGGCGGTCGAAGGGGTGGGGAGAGCAGGCTGCCCGGACGGCGGGAGCGTGTCGCCGATTTCTGGTACGGGAGTTTGCCCCTCCAGCCGGGCGCGGACCTCTTCGGGCATGGGGATAAACAGGTTGCCGGGGCGCTCGGTTTCGGTGGGGTGGAGGGATTGGCCCTCGGCAGCCAATGTGGCCAGCAGGTCACGGTCGGAGTCGCTGAACTGCACGTCGGTGGGCAATGGGGGAACTTCCAGCGCCTTTAGGACTGCTGCTGCCGTATTTTCGGCAGCGTCTTCCTCGAACGGTTCCGGCAGGCCGCTCCAATCCAACAGGGAAGCGCCGATATCGATCATCTCCTCTGGCACGGCTTTTGGCTCCGGCGTGGGCGTCTCCACGAAATCGGGATCGGCAATGGCGATCAGGTCCCTTACCGTGCCGCTTTCCTCCAAGGTAGGCATAGGCGGCTCTTCGGCAGCCAGGCGGGCGAACAGCTTTTCCTGGGCAGATTTCTCCTCCGCCGAGGGGGCGTCTTTGGTTTCACCTTTGCTGATGTCCAGCAGCATGTTTGCCAGGGAACGGCGGTGGCGTTCCGGCAGAGGTGGCTTCTTTTCTGCGGGGGGACGCATCCAGTCCACCAGTGCCTTAAAGGTGTCGTCCTTTTCGCTCGATGTTCCCGGCTCGATAGATTGCAACACTTCGCCGAAGGTAGCCATATCTTCGCCGAGTGCCCCGGCGGTGAGATCGGTGGGCGGAGTGGCCTCCGGTTTGGGTGGTGAGGGCTGCAAGGCTTTCTTAAGTAGGGCAGTCAGGGCGCGGACCGAATAGCCGCCGCGAATGACGCCACGCGGATTCAACGTCTCAATAATCTGTTCGTGCCCTGCACCTGTTGCACGGACGATCAGGGGCAGATCTGGCTGAAGGCGGCGCAGTTGGACGGCCAGCGTCGGCACTGTGATGTCCCGCAGGTTAAGGGCGATCACCGCCACCGTCGGCGGATGCTGGGCGGCATATTCCAACGCGGCCTGCCCAGTGCTGAAAACGGCAGCCTCATAGTTGCCGGTGCGCTCCAGCGCATCCTGAATACGGGCGACGGCATTGGCGTCACTGTCGATGAAGAGCACGCGCGTGATCATCATACCTCGATTGTACAACTGTTCTATCACCCCGTCAACGTGGCGGGGCGGCTACCACTGGCGCTGCGGCGCAGTCGGCGAGTGGGGTGCTGTAACGGCTGTCAGACGATACCCAGACCGTCTGCCCGCCACGGTTGACCTGCCACCACGTCCCGGCGGCGTTTCGTCCGGTAATGGACAGTGTTTCGCCCAGGTCCAGCAGACCCAGAATAGTGTAATCGGTCCCCGGCCCAGCGCGGAAGCGCAGTTCGTTCACGTCCACACGCACCTGGCAAACCGCGCCGGGCTGCGGTGCGGCAGGCGCGGCAGCCGCGCCATAGGGGATCGGCGTGGCGATGATCTGCGCGGCGCGCTGGCGGATGGTCAGGTTCAGCGGCACGGCCTGGCTGGCGACGCGGTGGCGGTAGGCGATCACTTCCAACGCTTGCGGGCCACTGCGCGTGGGCGTCCAGGAGAGCAGGGCGTCGAAGTTTTGTTGGCCGTTCTGCTCCGGCGAAGGGACACTACTCAACATGGTGCTGGCCGAGCGCAGTTCCACCCGCGTGACGCCCACGCTGTCGGTTGCGCTGACACGAATGACCACTTCCTGGCCGGCAACGAACTCGCTGCCGTTCGGCGGCCATAGCACCGTGATCACCGGCAACGTGTCCCCGGTAGCGGCATCCAGCGTCGGGGTGGGGGGGATGGGCGTGTCTCCGCCGCCGGTTAGATTACAAGCCAGAGTCAGTGCCGCCAGTAAGGCGATGGGGATGCTCAGCCACCGGGAGTGTGAAACACACATCAGAGTTCCTCGCTCATCTGCTCGACCCGCCGCCCGCTCAGGACCCCGGCGCAGCAGCCACGAATACATCGATGGTGCGGACGTTGTTGCCTTCGTCGCCTTCAACCACCTGGGAGCCACTGTCGGCCAGCGCCTGCAGGCGGTAGACGTTCGAGGTCGTGAAGGTCACATCCACCGGCAGATCGACGGTCTGTCCCGGCGCCAGATTGACCACAATGGGCAGTTGAACCACCGTGCCATCAGGCTGTTGGAAACTGGTGGAAAACTGGCCGCTGTTGCCGGTGCCCTGGTTGCGTACGGTGACGGTGTAGCGCGCGCCGACGGTTCCACTGGCATTGAGTTGCAGTGCGGTTGGCCCGGTGATGGCGCTCACCACCAGGTCAGGGATGGTGGGCGTCATCGTTGGCGTGAACGTAGGGGTGCCGGGGACCGGCGTGCTGGTCGGCGGCGTGGTGGGGGTGGCAGTGGCCGGGCGCGGTGTGGGGCTGGCTGGCGGCGCGACGATGGGAACCTGGCTGCAATCGCCTGTTTCGGTGGTATAGTTGGAGTTCACCCAGCCGACGTTGACGCCAATACGAAGCTGCCACCAACTGTTATCCCCCACACGCCCGATAATCTGGCCGGTGTTGCCCAGCGTGAGCACAGTGATCACGCCGTAGTCGGTGCCCGGTCCGACGCGGAAGTTCAGGCCGTCCACATCCACGCGGGCGCGGCAGATGTTGTCGGCGGGCAATGTCACCCCGGCAGGATTTTGCGATGTCGCCGTGACCTGGGCGGCGGAATCCCGCACACTGACGATGATCTGCGCGGGCTGGCTGGCGATCTGGCCGCGATAGGCCACCACCTGCACGGTGTGCTGTCCGGCCTGGGCGGGCGTCCAAGTTTGGATGACGGCGAATTCCCGGTCGCCCTGCGCCGACTGCGAACTGACGGTGTTGACGATGAAGCCGTCCACGCGCAATTCCACGCGCGTCACGCCGATGTTGTCGCGGGCGGTGGACTGGATCAGCACAGCCTGGCCGCGCACAGCCTCGCTGTTGTTGGCCGGGCTGTTGATCGTGACCGTTGGCGCGCCGAAAGGCGAGGTGGCGGTCATAAAGGCCGTTGGTTGGGTATTGCCTCCGCCGATCAGGTTGCAGGCCAGCGCCGTCAGCGAGAGCAGGAACACCGTAATTACCAGACGGGGCGATACTTTTGTCATGCGCTGTCTCCTGAAAATTTATCTGACTGCTAACCTGTCCTGATGGACAACACTCTTGAGCAACATCATTCCGGTGAACGCTGCCGGAACAGCATTGGGCGAATCAGGACACGCCAAGAGCGCCAGTTTTGCTTGCATGTATCCGACTGGCGCTTCTGGCGAGACGGTTCGCTGTTTATTAACCTGAACTTGTGGTTATTTTAGCACCGGTCGGTGGGTTTACGCGAATGCTCCAGCGCGGTGTGTAGGTGATCCAGGCTTAAATTGCCGCCGCTCATCACCAGCACGACCTTCTTCCCGGCCAGGCGCCCCTTGATCTTGAGTGCAGCGGCCAGGGGGAGCGCCCCTGCCCCTTCTGCCAGATTGTGGGTATGTTCCAGCAGCAGTACGACGGCCTGCCAGATGTCGTCTTCGTCGGCCAAGATGAAATCGGCCAGGCGCTCGCGTAGAATCGCCAGCGTGTTGAGGAAGGGGACGCGCGTGGCGACTCCCTCGGCGGCAGTCTGCATCGGCGCATCCTCGTAACTCTCGCCCTTCCATGCCCGGTACTGCGCCGGTGCGGCGGATGCCTGGCAGCCGATCACCTGGATTGCCGGGTTAACGGCGGCGGCGACGATGCAGCAGCCGCACGCGCCGCTCCCGCCGCCGACAGGCACCAGGATTGCATCTACATCCGGCAGGTCCTCGACGATCTCCAGTGCATACGTGCCCACCCCCGCGATCAGATACTCGTCCGTCGGACCGACGAAGCGCATTCCTTCGCGCTGCGCTTTTTCCTGTATCCACAGCCGGGCTGTGTCGAAGTTTGGGCCGTGCTCGACCACCTCTGCACCCAGCGCCCGGATGGCGGCGGCTTTGCCGGGGTTGGGATTCTCCGGCATGGCGACGATGGTCCGCGCGCCTGTGACCTTGCCGGCGAAGGCGATGCTCTGTCCATGATTACCCGTACTGGCGGTGGCAAGCCCGGCGGCGCGCTCGGCAGGGCTGAGGTTGGCCGCCAGATTCACCCCACCGCGCACCTTGAATGCGCCGACAGGTTGGTGGTTTTCGTGCTTGACATATACCTGCGCACCGAGCAGGTCGCTCAGACGGGGATAAAAGTGCAGCGGGGTGGGGCGCAGGTGGCGGTAGACGTGCAGGCGCGCGGCAAGGATGTCCTGAAATGTGACCATTGTGAAATTCTCCTGGGTACAGCAGATTGCCTGAGCGAATATGGGGGGATTATACGCCGTAGAGGCAGGCTGCACAGAAGAGCGATCTGCTACTTTTGGCGAATCAGTGTGGCGAAGTGCCCCGCCCAGGCCGGCGGCAGTTCCAGGGCGAAGCTGTCTGGGTAGGCGGCTATGAATTCCTCGACGGCAGTCTGGACGCCGGAGGAGAAGTAGCCGTAATCGTCCACCACCACGCGCCCGCCGACCGGCAGCCGCGAGGCCAGGAAGTTCAGGCCGGTGAGGATCGGCGCGTAAAAGTCGAAGTCGATATAGGCGAAGCACACCCGCTCCGGCAGGGGGGATGTGTTGATCGTATCCTCAATGAATCCGGCGACGACGTGCGTCCGTTCCGGGGGAAAGCCGACCTCAGCCAGGCGTTCCCGCACCAGGTCGTCGGAGAAGCTCATCTGGCCCCGGTAGGCTTCCATCGATCCCAGGTTGAAGATGTCGTTGATGAGGCGGTCTTTTGCGTGTGGGCGGGGGAGGCCCTGGAACGAGTCGAACAGCCACAAGGCTTTGTCCGTCGCGCGGATTTCGTTCGCCAGCAGGGCCGAGGTCGCGCCCTGTGCCACGCCGAACTCGCACACGTCGCCCTCCAGGGGCAGGGCGCGGTGCAGCGCATCGAGCACCCACAGCCCTTCGCTCACATCTGTGCCGATCAAGCGCGCCAACAGGTCGAGCCGCCCTTCGATTGGAGGCAGGTCAGGGAACACGCGCTCTGTAATGCAGCCATATAGCTCCTGAACGGTGGCGCGGTACTTCTGCCACAGAAAGTCGAACTGGCTCTGCGACACGCCTTCTGCGCCGACCCGCTGCACCCGGAGGCCTGCCGGTTTGAGCAGACGGTTCACCGCCCCGCCGAGTTTTTTCTGCATCCGCCCGCCATCCTGATCCGAATTGCACGCTGTCGCCTGTGATTGTAGACGAAAACGCTCCCGCGCGCTCCTGGACTTTTGCGAGCGCCCTGCCACTACCCAGCGGCGAGCGGAACGACCGTGCTCGTCTCGCGTTCTGTCGCCGTGCCCGGCAGCCGCCCCTGCATACTCCAGGGGCCGGTCCAGGTGATCTCCACATCCACGACCTGCCCGGTCAGGTCGCGCGGGGCGCTGAAGAAGACCAGCTTGTTCTGCGGCGTGCGCCCGCGCCACTTGCCTTTGTGCTGATCCTCGACCAGCACGGGCACGGTCTGGCCCAGAAAGTGGCGGTTAATGTCTGCCACGATGCGCGCCTGGAGCCTGTCTAGCGTCACGCGGCGGCGTTCCTTTTCCTCCGGCGGTACGTCATCGGGCATGGTGCGGGCAGAAAGAGTTTGCGGGCGCGGGCTGTACTTGGCGATGTGCGCTTTGTCCAGTTTCAGTTCGGCCAGCACGTCGTAGGTGCGCTGGAACTGGTCTGTCGTCTCGCCGGGGAAACCCACGATGATGTCGGTGTGGATTGCCACGTCAGGGATGCGCTCGCGGATGCGCGCGATCAGGCGGCGATAGTCGTCGGCGGTGTAACCGCGCTTCATGCGCGCGAGCACGTCGTCGTCGCCCGCCTGGATCGGCACTTCGATGTGCGGCATCACGCCGGGTAGTTCGGCCACCGTGTCCAGCAGACGGTCGGTCATCCAGTTGGGATGGCTGGTGAGGAAGCGGATGCGCTGCAAGCCTTCTGGCGTGCCTGCTGCGTGGACAATGCGCAGCAGGTCTGCCAAGTCCGGGCCGTCGGGCACGTCCTTGCCATAGCGATCCACGATCTGCCCCAGCAGCGTGATCTCGCGCACACCCTGCCGGGCCAGACTGCGTACCTCGGCCACGATCTCACCGACCGGACGGCTACGCTCCACGCCGCGCCGGAAGGGGATGACGCAAAAGCTGCACGCATGGGAACAGCCGTAGACGACCGGGACGTGTGCACTCACCAGCTTGCCGCGCTCGTGCAAGGGCAGGATTAGATCGCCGTCCTGGAAGGCGTCGCGCGCGGCGCGGGCAGCGGACTCGGTCTCAACGGCTTCCGACTCGATCCCCCGGTCGCGTAGAAAGTCTACCAGTGGGCCGGGGTCGGAGGGCGGCAGGAACACGTCCACGAAGGGAAGCTGCTGGCGCAGACGCAGCGGATCGCGCACGCCCACCAGACAGCCCATCAGGCCGATCACCTTGTCGGGATGTCTTTCCTTGATAGGCCGCAGCATGTTCAGGCGGCCATAGGCCTTGTCTTCGGCGGACTGACGCACAACGCAGGTGTTGATCACGTAGATGTCAGCGTCCGCCGGGTCGGTGGCGGCGCAGTGGCCCAGTTTTTCCAGTTCAGAGGCCAACCGCTGCGAGTCCGCCACGTTCATCTGGCAGCCCAGAGTGTAGATGTGGTAGCGCATTGATTTCGTCTGCCGTGCAATGCTGTTAAAATTGTTGACTAAATTAAGCAATATTTTAGCCGAGCGGGGGAGGGGCGTCAATGGCGGCTCATGGCACGGTCCGCGCTCGTGTGGTCGGGAGGGACCCATGTACACCAAGTCAGCCCGGTTCTACGATGCCATCTACAGCTTTAAGAACTACGAGATGGAGACGGCCATCCTGCACACCCTGATCCAGCAGCGCAAAAAATCCGACGGCGCAACCCTGCTCGATGTCGCCTGTGGAACGGGCCGGCATCTGTCCTATCTGCGAAAGCACTACGCCATCGAGGGCCTGGACCTGAACCCGGAGTTTCTCGCTATCGCGCGCCAACGTTGCCCGGACGTGCTCTTCCACCAGGGCGACATGACCGTCTTCGATCTGGACCGCACTTTCGACGCAATCACCTGCCTGTTCAGCGCCATCGGCTATGCCGGAACGGTGGAGAAATTGGATCGAGCCGTTGCGACGATGGCCCGTCACCTCAAGCCGGGCGGGGTGATGATCGTCGAACCCTGGCTCAAGCCGGAGCAGTACATGCCCGGCCATTTAGCCGCACGCTTTGTGGACGAACCCGATCTCAAGATTGCGCGCCTGTCGATCAGCGAATTAAGAGACCGCGTTTCGGTGATGGATATGCACCACCTGGTTGCCACGCCGGAGGGAATCGAGTATTTTGTCGAACGTCACGAACTGACGCTGTTTGACCACGAGGAATACATGGCTGCATTCCGCGCCGCCGGGCTGGATGTGACTTACGATCCCGATGGGCTGACCGGGCGGGGCCTGTACATCGGTGTGCGGCCTGTGCAGGAGGCGCAATGAATCTCAACCTGCCGATTTACGATCAGCTTGCCGCCTGTAAAAACCTGCTGATCGCCGGGATGGGTGGCGGGTTCGACGTGTTTGCCGGGCTGCCGGTTTACTTCGAGCTGCGCCGCCGGGGGCAGGCGGTTCACCTGGCGAATTACACCTTTTCCGACACGGCTCGTCTCACCCACGACATTCGCCTGACCGAAACGCTGGTCGGCGTGACGGCGGACCACGACCGCCTGGAAGTCTATAAGCATTGGCGCAGGGGACTGTCGCCTCACTTGCCCAGTACGCAAGTGCTGGGTTAGGCGACAGGGGAATGCGCCTTGCCCCCTTCACGAAATCCTTGACAGACGAAC
>CAZGXI010000013.1:0-116058 GCA_964529715.1 uncultured Anaerolineae bacterium
GGACTCTCGACCTGACGGCCTACGCCGGGCAGGTTATCCGGCTGCGTTTCCGCGTCAGTACGTTGGGTGCGCTCGCGGCTGACGTAGCAGGGTCAGGCTTCTGGCTGGACGACCTGGTGATCCAGGAAGCAGCCGCCACCGCGACGCCTTCGCCGACGGCGACGCGCACACCCGTAAGCCTGCCTTTCGTCGAGACGTTCGACGGCGGCACAGGCTGGACCGGGACGGGTATCTGGCTGCCGGACGTTCAGACGGCGCGCGCTGGCGCGGGCTGGTTTGCCGATGCCGCGCAGCGCGACCAGATCAGCCTGCTCGAATACGACAATTCGATTGATCTGACCGGCGCTACCGCTCCCCAGTTGACCTTCTGGCAGCGAGCGGCGCTGACGGCGACCGATACGGTTGCGGTGGATGTGCTGCCACAGGGCGAGACGGAATGGCGGCTGCTGGGCCAGCAGACCGCCCTGACAGCGGCGGAATGGGCGCAGCGGACTCTCGACCTGACGGCCTACGCCGGGCAGGTTATCCGGCTGCGTTTCCGCGTAAGCACGCTCGGCGCGCTGGCCGAAGAAACCACAGTGGTACTCGGCTTCTGGCTGGACGACCTGGCGATCCAGGATGTGGCGGGCACGGCGACGGCCACCGTGACGGTGACGCCGACTGGGTCGGCCACAGCAACCGAGACGCCGACCGGCTCTGCGACATTGACGGAAACGCCGACTGAAACCCCGACGCTCACGGCAACACTGGCGGAAACCTCGACCGAAACGCCGACAGAAACCCTCACCGCCACGCCGACCTGGACGGAAACGCCCACGCCGACCTTCACCGAGACGCCGACCGAAACGGCGACGGCCACGCCCTCCGAGACGCCTTCGGCGACGCCGACCTGGGCCGAAACCCCGACGGCGACGCTCGAACCGCCTGCAGATGATGCCGCCGAAGGCGCGGCGCAGGCGCGGCGGCCCGGCAGCGGCAGCGCGCTGATGCAGGCGCGTCTCCAGGGAATCACGCCCACGCCGACCGCGACGCCTTCCGCCACGCCGACGCTCCCCACCACCCTGGGCGGACCCATCGAGCGGACCATCGCCTACACCTACGACGGGCTGTACCGCCTGACGGCGGCGGACACGACCGAGAACAGCGTCCTGACCCGCAGCTACGCCTACGCCTACGACCTGATGGGCAACCGCCTGTCCGTGAGCGCGTTCGACGGCCAGGCGACCACGACCACGAACTACACTTACAACCTTGCCAACCAGCTCGTGACCAGCCAGGTGGGCACGGACCCGGCGCGCAACTACACCTACGACGCTGCCGGGAACCTGGTTAGCGACGGGGTGAACACCTACACCTACGACGGGGCCAACCGGCTGGTGGGCTACGTTGATGGGGCGACGGGCGCAGCGACGGCCTACGTCTACACCGGCCTGGGCGACCGCGTCCGCCAGACGGTCGGCGGCGTGACGACGGCCTACCTGCTCGACCTGAACGCCAGCCTGACCCAGGTGCTGCGCGAGACAAGCGGGACGGACGAGACGTGGTATCTGTCCGGCCTGGACGTGCTCGCCCAGCAACAGGCCGGGGCGTGGAGCTACTTCGGCTACGACGGGCTGGGGTCGGTCCGGCAACTATACAGTGAAGTAACGACGATACAATTTGCCATAAATTTTGATCCCTACGGCGAAATATTGGAACGATATACAGACACGACAACTAACCTTGGTTTCACCGGCGAACTGACTGATCCGAATACTTTCCTGTTCTTACGTGCACGCTATTACAGCCCCAGTCTTGGGCGTTTTTTCCAGATCGACCCAATTTGGCAGGAAAATGGCTATAGTTATACATCCAACAACCCTGTTAACAGGACCGATTTGTCAGGGATGTGTTGGCTCAATACCGAGGCATCTTTTCTCGAGCAAGCTATATGCCTAAATGCTTGGGCGATTTACAATCAGGCACACCAGCCGTCAGTTTGGGAATTGTCTGCAGTGTATGAGATTGATAATGTTGCTTACAAATCGTACTGGGAATTTGCGGACTGGTGGAACAACGACACGCTATTTGAACCCTCGGTTTTTCCAAGTGTCCAAAGATATGCAGGAGGAGTTGTTGGAGCTCAACCTGAGGCTATCAGTGCTCTTCAAGCATACAGTGGAAATTCTCTTCTTGCAGCATTAGACGTAGTATCAGAAGCCACTTCTTCTTATTATCAACATATCCAGGGAGGAGAATGTGCGTATGCGAGTTTTGCCATCCTGGCAAATGTCTTTCTAAACGCTAATTCTTACGTTAACAACCCACAGTACATTGGCGCATCAACATTAATCGAATCAACCTGGTCAATTGGATTAACTGCCGGGCAATCCGGAGTACTTCCTTGGGAATTTGCATCGGTAGCATCCAGAGCCTTGAATCCAGTGCTCAGTGAGTATGGTTATAGGCTATACACAACGCGAGACAGCACTAAGGAAGAAATGTTAGAGTTACTAGCAAATGGAATACCGTTTATTACCCACTCCACTGTGCACGCGTTTGTTGTAATAGGCTATCAGCCCGAGGTCTACGAAGAAACAAATGTGCCTGCCTGGGTAATATATGATTTGTTAGCTATAGAACTCCTTCGTGGAGGTACTACAGCAGGCCCACTAGGAGCAATGGTAGTACCCGAGGATTGGCCCGGGCTGATGACAGGGCCGCTTTACTTCCCAATATGGACACCAGATACCAGTATTGATGTATACAGTCTTGTCGATAAACCGGCAGGTTCTTTCTGCTCTTCCGGACGCTAATGCAATAAGGAAGATACAGGAAACACCTTTTAGGGAAAAGGGTAATATGTGAATCAGCTACAAGCGAAACTTCCAGGTTTCATGCTTACAAGCAATAAATTAGCAAGTGCTTTGGATCTACTTTCAATTTAATATCTTTCAACTCACGCATTTTGTTTGGTTTCCAAATGAAACGATATTAACCAGCCATGTGAGGTTGCAAAGTGCAAGTGCTACCCATAAGCAAACGAAATATGTATATAATTGCCATTGCTTTATTGCTAGTAGCTATGGCATTTATTGCTTATATCTCTCGGAGGGGAGAGATTGATATTATTGGACTCCTTAAAAACGATATTGTGTTTGTAGTCACGCCCCGGATAAGCGCTCAGGACTTATGGGGTTTTTTTAACATAAATACATTATCTGTTGAAGTTATGACCGTAGGACCAGGCTGGGATTATCCGACAGTAACGCCTGATCGAGAAAATGTTGTATTTAGACGTTTACCGAATGAGGACAGAGATATGGCAAACATCAGTGCCATTTTTGGCGGAACTGCGACAGAGTTAGGCTTGATCGGCAGGCTTGCCGACGGGGGAACACGGTTATGTGGCACTGATAGTGGATTAGAAATTGGACGGATTCGCTGGTCATCGATCCACAATCAGCTCCTAGTAACCACCAGAGAGCCGGTCGAGATTGCCTTACTCAATCCAGATAACTGCGAGATTTCACAGGTTTTGTATCATCCCCACAATCAAGAGCAAACCCTTAGAAATGCCATGGTTTCCACTAATGGCCTTCTAGTTTTTAGTAGTATCCCATTACACTTCTCCTCAACTAGCTCACTAGGGGAAGTGGTAATTGTAGACATGGTACGTGAAAGTATTCTCTTTACAATAGATCGGGCTACGAACCCTGTATGGTCGCCGGATGGTACGAGGTTAGCCTACGTTGGCATAGATGGTATCTATATTACCGATATAGATGACTTCAGGTCTCATGAACAGAGAGTCGTGGACTATCAAAGTGTATGGAATCTCGAAGGCCAGAATGGTGAACAAGAAGTTCGATGGCAAACTTGGTTACCTGTTCCTGAATGGTCTCCTGATGGGACTAAGCTTATTTATCATCGTTGGGTGGGAGGAGCTCTTGTGGGAGCAAATACGGCTTTCAATATCTACATCTACGATACCGTTGTAGAGCAAGAGACTCTAATCATCCAAAATGGAATGAATCCGTATTGGATTCCGAGGGAATAACAACCGACACTGCTCTTTTTCCATAGGCCCCTGACTTCGGTATTGTCAGTGTTTTTGAGCATAAAAACCTGTCTAGAGCCTGTTATGAACTAAAGGCAAAAAGCAACACACTGCAGAGCGACCAAGCGTAAGGACGACAACGGCCAGGAAATGCAGCCCACCAGGGTTTCGGGCAAGCGCTCATAATCATGGACTAGGCGGCAAAAGCGAACTATCCAGACGAAGGAGTATTCAACGACCCGGCGGCGGCCATCGTCGGCGCGACGAACTACGACCCCTACGGCGTGCCGTTCGAGACCTATTCCACGCTCGATAGCTCCCTGGGCTTCACGGGCGAGTTCACCGACCTCAACGACCTGGTCTTCCTGCGCGCCCGGTACTACAGCCCCTCGCTCGGCGTCTTCACCAGCCGCGACCCCTTCGACGGCTTCATGACGCGGGTCATGTCCCGCAACGGCTACAGCAGCTACACCGAGGGCAATCCGGTCAACTACACCGATCCCAGCGGTGAAATCATTCCGCTTGTGGCTGGATTAATGGCCATTGCCGGTACGACGTTAGGTGGGGCACTCCTCGGCTTCGGGGTTGGCGGAGCTGTCGCCGGGATAATGGCAACCTGCAGCTACGACTGGGCTGTTACCGGACGTTGTGGCTGTGAGCGTCAGCAGCAAATGCTGCAAGTGGATCGCAGCACCTTCATCGGCGAATCCATGCTGATGGGGGCGGCAGTTGGGGCACTCTTCGGCGCAGCAGTCGGTAGCGGCGGCGTATTCTCGATGGCCGCAGGCTATACAAGCATTCTGATGGGACTCCGGGGCTACCTTGGCGCAATCGGTGAGGCGGTAAACAGCTTTTGGCGCGGGGAAGGGGTTAACTACTGCGCTTTCCTGGACCTGGTGATGAGCGCAATCGCCATCAGTGCCGGGGGCCGGATGGTTCAACACGGCGAGGCTACTCTGGGCCAGCCAATCCGCCTCCTGCCGGAAAACCCCTTCGGGCGTGGGCAAGGAGGTACATCAGGGCAAGCGTCTGCGGATTCGCCCTACAGTGAGACGGACGAAACAGGGTATAGCAGAGCACTTGGCGGAGGCGATATTCCGGCTAATACTCCGGACGATATTGCCAACCAACCTGCACAAAATGCAGGCAATGAGCCTGGTGCGGACACAGGACAACTCCCGGAAAATCCTGATAGCGCCCCAATATCACCGGCATCTCAGCCCTCAGGACCGCCGCAAAGCATAATAGATAGTGTAGCACGCATCTTCCGCAACCCGGATACGCCTCCAGGTCCGGGTTGGACCCGAGCCAACCCACTTGCCAACTGGTACAATTCCACAACAGGTGAGTGGTTGAGACCCGATCTCCTCCACCAACCCCCAATACCACCTCATTGGGACTACGGTGTCCATGGGAGTGACTCTGCATGGCGGATATTTGAGAATGGAAGTACTGCGCCCAAGTAGTAACCTGTGCTGACGGAATCAAAGACTGTATGTGGATATCGCATGGCAGTTGGATTCCGTCAGCTACGCTTGCCTATGTACTATTTTGGGAGTAAAGAAAGATGGAAAAACTGGTTCAGTTAGGGCCTGATGCTATCACATATATTAAAGAGCAACTATATCAGGGAAGGGCGTTATCTCACAACGTGTTATCCTTTCTCGATTTCAACCAATCTTCAATTGTTACATACTTGCCTCCTACTATCAATCGCGAAGCCAGAGAAATTTATCATGAAGGAGGAAAGACATCCAGAAAATCAGTTGATGAGCATGTAGTAGCACTTGTATTAGCGCATTTGAGCAAACGAGGAAAGCCTTACGCGATCTTTGAAGAACCGAATGCTCGCGTCGACGAACCGCTAGTAAGTTCCTTCAAAGAGCCTTTTTTTGTGTATAAGACTGACATCTACTATTTTTCACCCTGCCGAGGGCGAGAAATAGAAGAGGCAGGACACCTCGTCAGGATGACTAACTCTTATCCTGCAATTGGGATACTGACTTTTCTTCCGGAAGACGTTCCTGACATTGAGGACCGTCAAGTGGTAAATCAAGGAATTTTAGAGCAACTTACGCAAGCGACAGTTGCTCTATTAATAGGGGCTTACGATAATGAAAGCTGGATAATATGGAATAAGGAGTAAATCATTCGACGAGGCAGAAAAGTCTCCCTGCTGCTCTTGTATCCTTTTTATTTTCCAGCTACCACACACTGGCCTTGAGACACCCCTGACGCAGAGGCTCCCGTAATCAGGGCGTTCTTTACCAGTAAACGTGCTGTTGGTCGGTGTGGGAATGACACCAGAGCCAGACAGCATCGGTGCGACGGACGGATACCAGAAAGAAAGAGACTGGTGATGGTCGAATAGCCGTCGGGCGTGCCCGCCAATGGTGCTGCCAAGCGCGAGTATGGCGCATGCCTCCGGGAACAGCGTGAGCAGGCAAGCCGGAACGTTCACGCCTCTCGCACCAGGATACCCCGCCGCGGGCGGCCAGGGTCGGTGCGGCAGATGTACGACGCGGCGGGGGCCATCGTCGGCGCGACCAACTACGATGGCATGTAACATCTTTTTGCAAATGCGTACTGCATTCTATGGTTCCGATTGAGAGGGCCAAGTATGAGCAACAACCGTCATTTTGCCAGTGGATCGCTGGTGACTGTATGGGCAGTCATTCTGGTATTGGCGTTCGCTGGAAATGTAGAGCCTTCGGAGGCTTCCGAAGCCCAGAGGTAGGACCCCTGCGCTACGGGAGTCTCGCTCATCGTGCGGCTGCCCAACAGCCCGTACAACGGCCCGCGCGACGTCGATCACCTTTCGGATGACTATGCAGGCACGGACAACTGCGAGACGATCTACGGCAACGACAACGCCAATGTCATTCACGGCATGGGTGGGGTCGATACGCTCATTGGCTACGGCGGCACGGACACCCTCTACGGCGGTGGCGGAGACGACGCGGTCGAGGGTGGAACAGGCATCGATGCGCTGTACGGCGGCTGGGACAACACCGGCGGGCAGAACCGCGACGACGGCAGCGATCTCCTGACCGACAACGGCGGTGACGACGGCGATGTGTTCGTCGGCGGCAACAACAACGCCGGCGGCGGCAGCGGGAACGACGGCGGCGACACGCTGATCGATTCGAGCGGGGATCATGACCAGCTTCTCGGCGGCAACTACAACTTCGACGGCGGCATCGGCAACGACGGCGGCGATCTCCTGACCGACAACGGCGGCGACGGCGATTCGCTCATCGGCGGCAACTTCAATCTGGGTGAGGGTGTCGGCAGCGACGGCGGCGATACGCTGATGGACGCCGAGGGCGACAACGACAGTCTGCTCGGCGGCAACGAGAACCGGGGCGGCGGTATCGGCGACGATGGCAGCGACAGCCTCGATGCCGATGAAGGCAGCTACGACTTCTTCGTCGGCGGCAACAACAACCCGGTGAACGGCGACGGTGACGACAATGTCGGCGGCGGGGTGGATACCATCGACACGCAGGATGGAGCCACGACCGGTGACACGGTCTACGGGGACAACCTCAACTGGGATGGGATCAACCAGCCCGGCAGCGGTACAGGATCGGGAAACGATACCTTGAACTGCACTGTGCCGCCAGCGGGCAGCGATTCCTGCAGCCAGGGGAGTTTGAACCCGTAGGTGTGTCGCTGACTGACGCGAGAGCGCCATCGGTGGTCGTAATGGCTGCCGGGTACGTCCGCCAACGGCGCTGTCAGGCGTGAGCGCGGCGCGTACCGCCGGGAGCAGCGTGGGCAGCGAGCCGGAACGGACACGCCTCTCGCGCCAGGATACCCCGACGCGGGCCGGCCAGGATCGGCTGCGGCGGGTTGGACCGGGTTGCTCGACACGACCGGGAGCCTCGAGACGCCAGCCGTCCCCGGCTCCGACGCGGACGCGAAACAGGCCCAACGGCCACCGGGGGTCGGTGGCCGCTGGTTGGGGAGGAGAAGCGAGGGCTAGAAGCCGGGGTCGTCGTCGAAGGGGTCGGTCCTGGGCGTCGCGCGCGGCTTGGTGCGGGTGCTCGAGGCCCTGCCTCCCTTGCCGCGCGGCGCGTTCTTCGGCGCGGGCGGCTCGGCGGGCGGTTCCTCCGCAGGGGCTGCCCCGCTGCCCTTCGGCCCCAGGAACCGGATGCGGTTGGCCGTCAGCTCCAGCGTCGCCGCCGCTTCCCCCCGCTGGTTCACGTACGCGCTCGCCCGCAGCCGGCTGCCCTCCACCACGATCAGCCGCCCCTGGTGCAGGTGCTCGTTCACGATCTCCGCCAGCTTGTTCCAGCACGACACGCGATACCACGTCGTCTGTTCCTTCTCCCCGAACTGCTCGTTCACCGCCAGGCTGAAGTTCGCCACCACCTGCCCTTCGCCCACCGTGCGCAGTTCCGGTTCCGTCCCGACATTGCCTACGAGGGTGTGCTGCTGGTACGACATGTGAGTGCTCCTTTGGACTGTCTCTGGTTCGGTCTGGTTCGCCCGGTTGCCCGAAGCAGCCCTGCTGGCGCGCAGACGGGCCTCCGGGTGTCAACTTAAGGCTGCATTGAGGTTCTTTGCCCGGACGCGCCCCTGGGGTTGAGGCGCGGTTCACGGCTGTTTTTCCTCGGATTGGCGGCGCTCGAGGCCAACGCCGTTCCCCTGCCCGCCGATCGTGATCCCGTCGTTCCCGGTTTGCCTGTCCTTCTTCCCCTGTCTCCGGCCCATAGAAAGCTGAGGCACTTGATACCCTGGGGTTCGGAATGAGCCAGATCACACCCGTGTTTATCCGGTGTTCCGAACCCTCCGAGGGCCTTCTTCCCGGTCCGTCCGCCCGGCGAGGAATGTCCGGAGTCGCCCCGGCTGCGTGTTCCCACCGATCGTCCGGCCTTGAAGACCGCCCTGCCCCGCTGTGTCCCTGTCACTCCCGGTTGCCCGGTAGGGACGCTCAGCACGCTGGGAGGATGGGTGGCACAGGCAGGTAGGTGGGAACGAGTCGGATATCGCACACGTCAGGCAGCGACTCCGCCTCGCCGTCGATCTACGGACGAATCCGGCGCGGCTCGGCCCTGCTGCCGCGCTGATCGGACCGGGATGTGCCGCCCCGTTCGCCTCTACTGGAAAGCTGATCGGGTACAACCCGCCCACTTGCCGGTCAGAGGATCGGGCCAGGTCGCTGCGACTTCCGCGCAAAGCAGCGGCGCATCAGAAACAGGGTCGGGCCGGGGATCTCGTTCAGGGGAATACAGGCGCTCTGCGCTGCCAGGGACAGGCTGGGGAATACCATCAGGATCACATCGGGCAGTACGGCAGGGCAGCGCCAGGCGTTGGCCGACGCGCGGACTATCCGTGAAAAACATCCGTCAGGCGCGCATCTGCCCCAGGGGTCAGACGGGCAAAAACCTCACTGCAACCTTGAGTTGACACCCGGGTGGCTGCGCGACAATGCAGGGGGATTCGGGCAACTGGGCGAACCAGACCCAACCAGCGACAGGCCAAAGGAGCAGGCGCATGGCCTACCAGCAGCACCCCCTCGGCAGCAAGGGCAGGACGGAGCCGGAACTGCGCACGGTGGGCGAAGGGACAGGTGACGGCAAACTTCAACAGGGCGGTGAACGTGCAGGTCGGGGAGAAGGAACAGACGACGGGGCATCGCGGCGAGGGTTGGAACAAGCGGGCGGGGTTCCGGGGACGAGCGCCGGAACCGGGGCGGTTGAGCGTGGTGGCGGGCAAGCGTTACGTGGGCCAGCGAGGAAAGCGGCGGCAAGGTCGGGGCTGAAGGCCTGCCGCAGACGGGGCCTGGAGGACGAAGGGCAGCGGGGCTGCCCCTGCGGAGGAACCGCCCGCCGAGCCGCCCGCGCCGGGGAACGCGCCGCGCGGCAAGGGAGGCAGGGACGATGGCAGCCGCATCATGGCGTGCCCGCGCCCGGACCGGCCTTCTCGACGACGCGCCTCGGCTGAAGCCTCGCTTCTCCACCCCGCCCACTCGAAGAAGAGTTGAAGTTGCACATAAGCCATCTCCTTACCAACAAGTCTCATCGATGACATACAGGGTATGTACCTGTGTCAGAAATCCACAAGCGGTTAGATCCAGCAACAGTGACCTGCCCCCAAGTTCTATACCAAGTTGAGTGAGAGATGCGCATGATCGGCAAAGGCAGCCGGAGGCAGATAGCTCAGGCTGCTGTGTGGACGATGATGATTGTACCCCTGACGCCATAGTTCGATGGCGAGTTGAGCCTCCTGGCCGTTGGCAAAGAGCCAGCGGTCGAGACATTCGCGGCGAAAGTCGCGCTATCATCGGCTTTGTCGGCGACCAGGTCGTGCGGGCAGGTCTTCGGACACCCACGCTTCGTGCGATTGAGCACTATCTACATGCAACCCGATAGGCAGGTCGTTACCTTTGACCACCACCAGCACTTTCGAGCCTTTGCCGATCTTCGCCTTGCCGCCGCCAGCACGGGCTGGCCAAACCGTACTCCGGCGACACGTCTTCCCAGACGCCCCCCGTTTTCAGCACATACAGTATGCCGTTCAACGTGCGTCGGTTGTCGTTGCGCGGGCGACCGCGCCGACTTTTCTTTATCCCGCATTATAAGACCAATCGGGACGCTCAGAATCGCCAGACACTGCATCTTTATCCCTTCTCAATACAAGTTTAAGACATCCGGCTCATTTTCGCCGCAGGTTGTGTTATAAACCACCTGCGCGGATGATGAAGCGACTTGGTCGCTCTGCGCTCCGAAAGGAATGCGTGTATGTCCTACCAATCCGGACTTCAGATTACAGTGATCGGTGCCGGTCATGGCGGTAAGGCAATGGCTGCCGACTTGGCGGCACGCGGTTACGCCGTTCGCCTGTATAACCGCACTTACGAAAACATCGAGGTCATCGCCATACGCGGGGGTATTGAGATCACGTTCGAGGACGGGCGGCGCGACATCGGCTATTTGCGCTGTGTGACCAGCAACATCGCCGAAGCAATCGAGGGTGCGCAGTTGATCATGGTCGTGGTGCCTGCTTCGGCACACCGCGACATCGCCCTGGCCTGCGCCCCTCACCTCAAAGACGAACAGGTCATCGTGCTGAACCCCGGACGAACCGGCGGCGCGTTTGAATTCCGCCAGGTACTTCGGGAAGCGGGCTGTACGGCCAATGTAACCATCGCCGAAGCCGAGACATTCCTGTTTGCCAGCCGCAGCGAAGGCCCGGCAGAGGCGCACATCTTTCGCCGTAAGAACACCCTACCCCTCGCCGCCTTGCCGGCCACCCAGACGGAAATGGTGCTGAGCCTGGTGCAGGAGGTCTATCCACAATTCATCACTGCCCGCAATGTGCTCTATACCAGTCTGAACAACATGGGGGCCATCTTTCATCCTGCGCTGACGCTGCTGAATGCCGGCTGGATCGAGGCCACCGGCGGGGACTTCGAGTTCTACATCGATGGCGTAACACCCTCGATTGGCCGTGTGTTGGAACGTCTGGATCGTGAGCGCGTCACAGTGGCGACGGCGATGGGCGTTCGGGCACAGTCGGCGCAGGAATGGTTGGCCCGTGCCTACTCCGCGCATGGTGAGACGCTGCACGAAGCCATCCACGCGAACCCCGGCTACAAGGGAATCACCGCGCCGCGCACCCTTCGCCACCGTTACATCTTTGAGGACGTGCCGTACAGCCTGGTTCCCATTGCCGAACTGGGACGACGCTTCGGCGTGGATGTGGTGGGCATGGAGGCGATGATCCAGCTCGCCTGTATCCTGCACGGCACAGACTATCGCCACCGGGGACGCACGCTCAAGCGGATGGGACTGGAAGGATTGTCTCTAACCGAGATTACCCAATTGGTTGAGACCGGCGAGGATGAGTCATCGCAGCCATGACACGCAACCGGGAGACTCCCATCACCGTATCGGTTGTCATTGCGACGATTTCTTAAAGGAAGCAAACGTGAGTAACACTGTTAAAAAAGTTCTGGCCGGATGTCTGGGAGACTGTGTGCACGTCGCGGGTGTAACACGCTTTTTGAACATCGCAGCCGCAGAAGGATGTGAAACCTTCTTTACCGGTCCGGCCACCGAGCCGGAAGCCTTTCTGGACGCGATCCTGGCCTTCGACCCCGACGTGATCGGCATCAGTTATCGCCTGACGCCGGAAAACGCCCGTCTTCTGTTTACCGAGATGCGCGGCATGTTGGAAGCAGCCGGCGTTCTGGGGCGCAAGCGGATTTTCTTCGGGGGCACACCGCCCGTTGCCGCCGTTGCGCGAGAGTTCGATTACTTCGACGCGATTTTCTCCGGCGAAGAACCGCCGCATCAGGTACGCGCAACACTGCGCGGCGAGCCGTTACAGCCTGAAGACCCAACAGCGTATCCACAACGGGCGATTGATCGCATCCGCCAGAAAGCGCCCTACCCGCTGCTGCGCCACCATTTCGGCATCCCGGCGCAAACCATCGAGCCGACCGTCGAGGGAATTGCGCGCATTGCCGAAGCGCGTGCGTTGGACGTGATCTCGCTGGGCGCTGATCAGGATGCTCAGGAGAACTTCTTTCGTCCCGTCCAACAGAATCCCAAGAGCAAGGGCGCCGGCGGCGTCCCTTTTCGCACCGAGGAGGACCTGATCCGGCTGTACGAGGCCAGCCGCCGGGGAAACTACCCGCTGTTACGTTCGTATTCAGGCACGGCAGACCATATCCGCTATGCCGATCTGCTGGTGCGCACGATCCATAACGCCTGGTGCGCAACCTCCTTGTTCTGGTTCAATGCTATGGACGGGCGCGGACCGTCGCCGCTGGAACAATCGATCCGCGAACATCAGGAATTGATGCGCTGGCATGGCGAGCGCGACATCCCCGTCGAGGGCAACGAGTCCTATCACTGGGGAATGCGCGATGCGCCGGACGTGGTGGTGTGCGTATCGGCCTACCTATACGCCCATAACGCCAAACACTGTGGCGTACGCGATTACATCCTAACCTACATGTTCGAGAGTCCGCCGCAGCTTTCCAATGCAATGGACCTGGCCCGCTGCCTGGCGATCCTCGAATTGAGCGAGGCGTTTGCCGACGACAACTTCCGCATATGGCGGCAGACGCGCACCGGGCTGCTCAGTCACCCGGTAGATTTGCGGCGGGCGCGGGCACACCTGGCGCAAAGTGTCATGCTACAAATGGCCGTCAGCCCGCACATCATCCACGTCGTGGGTTACAGCGAGGCCAATCACGCCGCCGACGCAGACGAGGTGATCGAGAGCGCGGTCATGGCCCAGGAAGTTGTGGAAACGGCCCTGCGCGGCAATCCCGACATGACCTACGACCCAAAGGTGCAGCGTCGCAAGCAACAATTGCTCGAAGAGACGGCGCGCCTGCTTGACGCCATTCGCACCCTCGGCCAGAACTACCCAGACCCGCTCAGCGAACCGTCCGTTTTGGCCCAGGCGGTCGCTACAGGGCTGCTCGATGCGCCACAGTTGGTCAATAACCCCTACGCGCCGGGACATGTGCGCACACGCAGCATCGAAGGCGCCATCTGGGCGGTGGACAGCAAAGGCAGCCCTATAGCATTCCCGGCGATATAAGTTAGAAAATGGACTGCTGAATGTTGAAGGCCTGGCAGATTGCGCGGATTTCCTCCGGTGTCAACCCTTCGCCCTGCCCTCGGTTGACCAGATCCATATACTCGTACCGCGCCGCCGTCTCTGCATATTCAATGTAGTCCGCTGCACGCTTCACCGACAGATCCGAACGGGCGACTACACCATGTTTTCCCCAAATGATGACCTTGTGGTGCTTCATCGCCTCGACCGTGTCCTGCATCTGCTTCGGTGAGCCGGGAACACGAAATGACACATGCCCAACGCCTTCGGGAAGCTGGACAATCGATTCGGGTTCCCAGCGCAACAGATGGCGATTCAGGTAAGTCTCGTCCCGGTAGACCGGGATATGGCTCAGATAGGTCAGGTAAGGCGGCTGCGCATGAATAATGGCATGGAAATTGGTCTCGCTGGCAGTAATGGCGTTCCGGTGGACCGCCAGATGTGAATTGAACTCGCTGGTCAGACGCGCAAACAAGCGACGTGGCGACGTGTACAACTGTGCCGTGCGCCCATCATCATTGACGACAACAAATCCCAGGTTGGCAGCAGTATCCTGGATGATCTCGCGCAACCGCCGCCCGGAGCCGGTAACAAGAAAAGCCCGACCGGAAAATTCGGGCATCGGAACAGGCAGGTCAATGGTCTCCACCAGGGGAAAGCGGCGGCGCGGTTCAACTGGCCAGCCCATATAGACAGAAATGTTCCCTGCCGCGCCCTCGGTGGCGTCGATGTCCGACATGCGCTGACCGGCTTCGCCGATCATGGTCAGAAGTTCATCGAGTTCAGGGTATGGCGCTTCGATAGACATGGTCGCAGCCTCGTGTGGGTGGTTCGCCTTGCAGAAAATTGGTCCGGCGAAAAAACATGCTCTCCCATATTATAGCCCATCCGGGGCAGCAAACCGTTGTGCTATGACATTTCCTCCTGCAAAACACTTGAGACAAAAACACAGGGACCGGGAGACCCCCCCGATCCCCGTGAGCTACAGCCCGGCGCACGTGTGCGCCGAAACCGCCTTATTCCCCCCACACCACAACATTATCGACGAGGAAGGTACCCTCAAAGGCAGCGACACTGGTGCCGATCTTGAGGCCGACTTCGCGCACGTTGGTCGTGTCGCCCAGCGTGCTCAGGTCGGCGGTGATGGTGTTCCACTGCCCCGCCACCAGCGTGATGTCCGCTGTGTTCGCCCATGTCCAGCCTTCGCCCGTCTTCAGATATACCTGCGCCAGGAAGCCCTCCGCTCCCTCCGGCACGTAGACATCCATCGTCAGCAAGTCGTAGCTCGACCAGTCGGCAGCCTCCGGCAGCGTCAGGAAGATACCCCCTTCCTCCCACGCTGTCCCGCTGTACGCCCCGGTTAGCGCCAGACTGTGCTCCCCGTCGCTCGCGTCCGCATCCGTCTGCTCCAGCGTGGTGATCGCCGTCCAGAAATCGACAATCCCCCACCCCTCCGCATCCGCCTCGAAGCTGTATAGCGGTGTTGTCTCCATCTGGACCGGTGCGGCGGCTTCGGCAGCTTCCGCTGTCGCCATCCATTCCGGTGGCTGGGTTTCCAATGCCGCGTTGGGCGTTTCCGACCGCACGCCATAAATCTCAAATTCCCACAGCGAATATCCCCACTCTTCGCCGCGACGAATGCCGTTCATCTTGACGTAGCGCGCATCGACCGGCGCAGACAGGACCAGATCGTCGATCCCGCCGTCTCCGTGCGGCTCGTGATAGACCGTCTGCCACGCGCTGCCATCCCACACCTGAATCTCGTATTCTTCACCGTAGGCAGCCTCCCAGCGGAGGATGACTTGATTGATGGTAAACACATCCTCCAGGTCAACCACGAGCCATTGGGGATCGGCGTACTCGGTTGACGAGCGCGTATTCGGCAGGCCGTCTGTAGCGTTGGTGGCAACATAGGCGGCCTCCACGGTGGATGAGATGGCAGGTTTTCCAATAGCCACATTACCGACATCAGGATCGACGACCTGCACCGCAAACTCCACACGAGAAGCGTGGCCCGCCGAGTCAGTCGCCGTGATCTCCACCATCGAGGTGCCGATCACACCTGCCAGATTCAGCGTCAACACGCCGTCTTCTCCGATCACCGCTTCGACGATGTCCGGCCTGGTATTTCCGCTGACGGTATAGGTCAGGTTGGTGCCATCCTCGACATCGACAAAAATTTCTTTCAGATCGGCGTACCCTTCCACAGCAGTTGTATCGTTGGGAAGCACTGCCGTTGGGATGGTGTTCTGAACAACCGGGATACGGTCAATCTCGCCAATATCGACCGTAACCGCAGCAGCGTCGTAGAAATTCGCCAGCCGCAACATCCCCGACGAGGCGTCTAGCATACCGCCGTGCTGGCTATCTGTGTAAGACCACGCCAGCGCCCCAGCATAGCCATTCTCAAAAAGATATGGGTAGGTGTGAATGCTGTATGGAAGCTGGCGGCGCGGCAGATAGCCAAAGCCCAAATTACGCAGGCCCGCTGCCGGGAACTCGCCCACGACAATCGGCTTGTCCAGCTCCCAATACGACGCAGGATGATGGAACGGCGAGAGCGATTCGTCGAAATGCTCCGGATAGTAGTGAACCGAATAGAAATCCAGCGTCCCCTCCGGGTCGCCGCCCGCTTCGATCAGACGCGCGTCGGTGTAGTAGTTCGTAAACCCACCCACGTCGGTCTGCGCCCGGAAGCTCCAGGAGCCGTTCGTCACCAACGCCGTCGGATCGGCGCGGTGAATCGCGCCTGCCATCAGGTTAACAGCTTGCTGGATATAGCGCATCTCCGTGCGGACTTCCGTCCAGCCGAATTCCTCGGTCGCACCTTCTGGCTCGTTAAAGATTTCCCACGCGACGATACCGGGATGACCCGCCAGCGCCGTGACCAACGGCGTAAGCGCATTGTCGATATATGCCCGTGTGTATTCGGGGTCTTCGACCAGCAACCGGTTCCATTCGGTCGGAATGCCTGCGCTGTCATGGAACATGTCGAACGACCATAGACACGGCATGATCAGGATACCGCGCTCATAGGCCAGGTCGAGCGCCCGGCGGATGTTCTCGATCTCATTTTCCCCCAGCCCGGTCACGCGGCCATCTTCGCCGTAGATCGGACTGGCGACGCCATTGGTATGCAACCACCAGCGCAGTGTGTTTCCTTTCGCCGCCGCCAGCTCGTCCAACACGGCGACAAAGCGAGGTTCGTCGAAACTGGTTGTGTCACGGGCGAAGTTCAACCATGCCAGGTTGATGCCGCTTAAAAACAGGTCCTGGTCGCCGTGCGGGATGCGGTTGGAGGGTCCGCCCTGCGCCGCCAGTGGAATCATCGGCAGAGCGAGGACGAAAACCGTGATCAACGCCAGCCCGACAAGCCGTTTTGCACGCATATCGCTCCTCCTTGTACTCCCAAAAAGTTGTATTAGTCTCATGCGCCTGATAGATCGGCCACATGACGGATCGAGAAAGCGCAGCCTTCCAGCGGCGAAAGCTGAACCCCGACAACCAGCATTCCATCATGCCAGACCGTCTGTACTGGCAGATCGACAATCAATCGCCGCACCAGCCAATCGGACGACCGAACGGGCAACATGACTTCGGTGGAAACTGTCTGCTGTAAGTGGTTCACGACGATGAGTGTGTAAGCATCCCGCGCGCCATCGTGCCACACAGCCACTTCAACATCAGGATTTGTTGAACGCGCGGGCGGCGCGATCCCGGCGTCTGTAAGCAGGCCGCCAACGAACACCCGGAGGGCGGCATCGCGTCGCAGCAAAAAGGGGAACATTGCGCCCAGGTCGTAGTACCCCGGATAGTTACTGTAATCCCAGCCGAGGTAGCTACCCGCCAGGACGATCACGCCACTGCCACGCGCAATACGCGCGATAGCAGGCGAGCCGTCATTGAAACGCGCAAGAACAGTGGCCTCTTTGGGAAGACGTAGTCCGCTCCCGGCAACCTGCACAGGCACAGGCGAGCCATCCGGCAGCGTATATACACGCGGCTGGACTGAGGACGAGTCGCGCCATTCAGCATACAACGGCGGAAAGGCGTCGGTGATGGGCGGGGCGTAATCGGTGATCAACAGCCCGCCCGCCCGAACAAAAGCGTCTAGGGCACGATGGACGTGCTCAGGCAATGCCCCACAGCCCATCACGAAAACGGCGCGGTAGCCGCGCCCCTCCAACATGCCGCTGGCGACTTGCGCTTCGGAGAGCAAATCGACCGGATAGCCGCTCTGCACCAGCAGCATGTATGTGAGCAGCGTGTCATAGGTATGCTCATCATTCAGCGCCTGGCTCATCGTTGTCCAGGAATACAACAGCGCGATCTGCGCCTGTGCCAGACGGGAGCCGTCCAGATGCTCGACCAGTGTGAGGTACTCGCGGTTATACCGGGCCGTCTGGCGGATCATCCAGTAGCGAGCATCATCCGACGGCATGGGTTCCGGTACTGGATCGGCGTGGACGCTCAAGCGGTGCAGTTGCGTCCACCAGACCAGCCCCAACGCACCGTGCGCCAACGCAGAGTAAATCTGTTCGCTCATGCTGTTTTCGGGCAGCCGGTATCCCAACCACGAATTGAACGCCTGCCCGTTGCAGGTCACGAGTTGATTGAAACCGGTGGCGCTACGCAGAACGTCTTTGGCATAGTCGTAAACGTAGCACTGGTAGCGCGTATCGAACTCCAGCGGATACATGTCCTCATGGCCGAAGTCCAGCACGGCCCCCATACGCCACCAATCGTTGCCGGTATAGACCGATTGCCACGATGCCGGATAAAAGTCATTGCACTCATGCGTCGCCCAGATCGGCGTTTCCGCCTTGACGGCGGCGATGACGCCCGCCAAAAACTCAGGGATCGCTTCTGCATGGCAGTCGATCCAATGCTGCCAGAGCACGGGATCGGCGGGGTCTTTCGGCGGCGGTAGATTCCGCTCCAGCCCGCGCCGTTCGAGGTAGTCGCCAAACGCTTCCCGACAATAGCTACAATAGCAGTTGGGATGCATGGGACCACCGCCGAATTCCGGCACATTGTTGCGATAGTATGCCTCATGAACAACGCTCAACACTGGTCTGCCGTCCAGACGATACAGCGCAGGGTGATCGCCAAGCTCGCGGAAGAAGCGCAGTGCACGCCGGGTAGCAAGCTCACGCACGGTTGGATGGCGAAAGCACCCCATGTTCCAGTAGCGCGGATCGTCGGATGTGCTGCCATCCGCGTTGACGATTTTGACTTCCGGGTGCTCACTCAACTGAAGAAACTGTCCCAAGACCGGCACAACACCCAAACGGACCTCTGCCGCAGCATCCATCAGGGCGCGCAGCCCGGCGGCGGCGGCGCGGTCGTAAAACGGATCGAACAGTAGCCAGACGGCGCGAATGCCGCAGCTTGCGAACGCTTGCAGGTCGCGGGCGATTTGCCCCGTGCCCCAGTCTGCTTTCGGAGCGTAGTACACGCCAAGAATGGGATCGTGGTGATAGTGTGTCACGTTCATGGTGATGATCATGCAGGCAGCGTCGGAACGCTGCCCCACGCCGTCAGGGTTTGATCTTCAAGGCGCGATCTCAATCGGCGGTAAATCACCGCCCTACCCTTTCACACCGGTCAGCGCGATCCCTTGCACAAACTGCCGTTGGAAGGCAACAAACAGGATCAACGTCGGCAGGGAGACCAGCAAAGCCGCCGCCATCGCCACACCCTGGTAAGTAACAGACCGTCCCGGATCGACCATCGTCGAGAGGATCACGGGCAAGGTCTGGAGATACTCGGATTGGAGGACAATCAACGGCCAGACCAGGTTATTCCACTCATTGAGGAAGAGGAAAATGCTCATCGCCACCAGCGCCGGGCCGACCAGCGGCAGCACCACCTGCCACCAGATACGGACCTCCGATGCGCCGTCCACGCGCGCAGCATCCAACAGCTCGTCCGGTAGAGATAACATGTACTGGCGCAAGAAGAAGACGGCAAAGGCTTTGGGTAATGCCGGAATGATCATCGCCCAGTAACTATCAAGCCAGCCGAAATTACGCACCTGGAGAAAGTTGGAGATGATCGTCACCTGCCAGGGAATCATCATGGAGGCAACAAAGAGGATAAAGAAAAACTCCCTGCCAGGAAAGTTGTGCTTAGAAAGGACAAACGCCGCCATCGACGCGATCAACAGTGTGCAGGCCGTGATGACACTGGAAAGAAACACGCTGTTGAAGTAAAAGCGCATAAAGCCACCCGGCGTATCGGCATAACGCTGGAACAACCCTTCAACGTGATCCGGTGGCGTGTTGCGCAAAGGATCGTAGAAATTAGTCAGCGCAGGATTCTCAATGTAGAACCTGGGTGGCAGGCGATTCAGTTCCGGGACAGGCTTAAACGCGCTCAGGACCATCCAGTAGTACGGGATCAACATGCTGATCGCCAGCAAAATAACCATGCCCAACCAGAAATAACGGAGTGGTCGGTTTCCGCGTTGTAGCACGAGATTCATGTTAGTACGCCTCACTTACGCGCCCGACGCGCATGTTGATCAGGGTGAGGGCAAAGATGACGATGAACAGAATCCAGGCAATGGCCGAGGCATAACCGAGATGAAACAGTCGGAAACCCTCATCGTACAGATAGGGAACGACCGTCAGCGCAGAGTCAAGCACTCCTCCCAGTCCTTCAGAGGTGGCGAACAAGATGTAGATCGGCTCAAAAACCTGGAAAGCGCCGATGATGCCGGTGACAACGACAAACACCGTCGTGGGACGCAGCAACGGTAGGGTCAAGTACCAAAAGCTCTGGCTGTTATTGGCGCCGTCGATGGCAGCAGCCTCGAAATACTCGTTGGGAATGTTCTGCAAGCCCGCTAGGAACAGGATCATGGTATAGCCAATACCACCCCACACTGCCATGATGACCAGGACCGGCATACTCCAGTTGGCGTCGGCCAGAAATGAGATCGGCTGCTGGATCAGCCCGGTCTGCAACAGCACGGTGTTGATCAGGCCGTAGGAATGGCCACGAAAAATCCACCCCCAAATCACGCTGATGGCAATCGAAGCCGTGACGGATGGCAAGAAAAACGCAATGCGCAGCAACATATTCAGGCGTGTCTGACGGTATAACACCAGCGCCAGGCCTAACCCCACGACCGTCCGAATAATGACGACCAGAAGGACATAAACGATGGTGTTGTCCAGCGCCTTCCAAAACCGGACGTCGCGTGTGCCGATCAGATAGGTCGTGTTGAAGATTGTCACCTGCCGGAATTCGCTGAACCCAGGGGAAAGTAGTTCACGCGGACGAACGAAGGCCGGCTCGCACGTCACCCCTTCGGCGGCTTCATAGGCAGCCACCTGGCTTTCGGGAATCCGCTGACGTCGGCACTGGAACAGCGGCTCGCCCGTTGTTTCGTCGAGCAAACGCGGCTGTTGGACAATCTCAAGGCTGAGTAAATTGGCAAAGTTCTCAAACCCAACGAATTCCGGCGGGGTCGTCGGACTACCGTTATAGTCCGTCAAACTTAAATAGATCGAGTTGACGACCGGAAGAACAATAAAGACGACGAACGGGATCAGAAAAGGCAGCAACATCAGGTAAGAGATGCGGGCTTTCCAGATACGCTTCATCAGCAGGGAAAACCTGCCGTCCGACACTAGACGTCTCGGCTGACCCATAGGCGCACTTGGGCCTATGCTCGTTCTTGCAATCATGGCTACCCTCTTGATAAGTACATTCGAGCAGCATCGGGGACGTGTGTCCCCGATGCTTTCGTGGTGATGGAACGAGGCTTAACCGTAGTCCTCGATTCCGGCGTTGAGAATGTCCTCGATCTCAGCGAGGGCATCTTCAAAGTCCATGCCCTCGAACAACACCGACTGCAGGACCAGGTTGGCGTCTGCATTGCTCTCTTCCCAACCAGGGCAATTGGGCGGGCCAGCCGCATCATCCAGCTGATCCTGCAAAGCCGCGTTGATGTCCTCACCGCCGCGAATGTACTGACCAAACGCCGGCTGTGGCGGCACAAAGATTTGGTTCACGTCAAAGTAGGCCGCCGTCTGAATCTCCGCTGCCTCCTCGGTGCTGAGGAACATCATAAAGTCAAAGGCGGTCTCGACGTTCGGGGAGAACGAGAAGATACCCATCATCTTGCCGCCGATGAACGCTGTATTCCTGCCAGTGGGGCCAGCAGGCAGAGCCGCGACCGACCAGGTGCCCTCCAGTTCCGGGTACGAGGAATTGATCCCCGTTGCCGTCCACTCGCCGTCGATGACGATATCCATCTCGTCATTGCTGAAGGCTGCTGCCGCGCTGACATCTTCCGCCGGGAAGCCGTACTCTTCATACAGGCGAGTATAGAACTCCAGCGCCGTCAGGGCCTCTTCGCTGTTGATCGCAGCCGCCGAACAGTCATCGGTATACCAGCGACCACCGGCCTGATAGAGGAAGTTCTGGAAGCTAAGCCATGAGGCATTGCCCCAGCCGATGCCGCCACGAGCGCCCGCTTGCAGGGCAGCCTCAAGCTCTTCCCAGGTCGTAGGCACCGCCTCGACCCCGACTGCTGCCAGCGCCGCCGGGCGGTAGAACATCAGATAGGTGTCGAGGTTATAGGGAATACCGTAGACCGTGCCTTCGGGCGTGACAATCGCTTCATAGAAACCGGGGTTGCTGATCTCGGCGATGTGAGCAATTTCTTCGGGAAAAGTTGCGCCCAGATCGACCATGCCGCCGATCTTGCCCAGCGAAATGCCCCACGACATACCGCCCATGAGGATGTCGGCGCCTTCGCCGGCACTCACTGCTGCCAGCGCCCGCGCATACGCATCACTCCAAGACACCGCTTCGATGACAGCCGTGTTGCCCGTCTGTTCACCCCAGGCATCGGCAGCAACTTGCAACGACGCTGCCTGTTGCTCGTCACCGGTAAACCAGACGGTAATCGTGGTGCCACCCTGGGCAGTCGCCAAATTGGGGATTGAAAAAACGACAATCACGAGTAACATGATAGAGAGTTTGCGAAGCATAGCCATCTCCTTAGGATGACAAGCCAGGTAAGGGTCATTCAGATGAGATAGGGCGAATGCTTTCAGCTCAATGCCACCTCCTCTCCTAGTCAGGTCCCCAAACCGATAAGATTGAGGCGGTGGTGCCGTTCGACCGGGGCTGACCCTACGGCTCAGTTGAACCCATCAACGATCGCACCGACTCACGCACAATGAGTTGTGTGCTTAGCGTAGTGGTCAGCGCCGGTCGTCCCGGCGATGCAGCGCGATCCTGCGATAGCCGCACCGCCATCACCCCTAACAGCACCTTGTCTACATGAACGGTCGTCAAAGGCGGCGAAACTTCTTGCGCCAGATCGATATCATCGAAGCCGACGACCGAGATCTGCCCTGGTACAGAAAAACCGAGCTTTTGCACGGCGTTCATAACGCCAATCGCAATGTTGTCGTTACAGGCAAAGATCGCCGTAACCTGCGGGGCGCGGCGCAGCAGCCGCAACGTTGCATCGAAGGCGTCAGCGCGCTCTAGCAAACTGTCTTCGATATACGTTTCTTGAATGCCGTGTGCCTGGAGCGCCTTTAGGTATCCGGCACGTCGCTCCAAAATGCTGGGATAGGAATGGGGGTGGCTGCCGATCAGCCCGATGTGACGATGCCCATTGTCGATGAGATAGCTGACTGCGTTGAAGGCACCGTTCAGGTTGTCGATCAGAACGCTGTCGTATACCGTCTTGCCCGTCGTATAGGCATCGACCAGAACGACGTTATGGCCGGCCTGGCGGCTGATTTCGGAGATCGTTTCTTCAAGGAAGGCGCCAACGATAATGACCCCATCGACGCGCTGAAGAAAGACCGACGTAGGTAAACTTACCGCACGGCTGTTCTCATCAACTTCGATGTTTGCATACATCAGGCCGATGTTGTGTCGCTGACACTCACGCTCCGCACCTGCCAGGACGTAAGAATAAAACGGATTGATGTGGACCGGGTCGCCGTTATAGCGTTTAGTGAGCAAGGCAAGGGTATTCAGATGGGGCGAGATCACAGCGTCACTGACAACGCGCTGGCGATACCCCAATCGCGCGGCAACTTCCAAAACGCGCTGGCGGGTTTCATTCGAGACTCCTGGCTTGTTGTTCAGCACTTGAGAGACGGTGCTTACAGCAACATCCGCTTGTCTGGCGATGTCTCGGAATGTGGTTTTTTTCGCCATAAGCGCTTACAAACCGCCTGAGGAACTTATCTGAACAAAACGAACTTGTTCGCAAACTATTTTTATGCTATATTTGGATAGCAATTTTGTCAAGCAATTCCACCAGTTAAGACAGGTCGTAGCATTTGCGGCTGCCCCGCATCCTCCAACTTTTCAACTAGCCTGCTGTTTCCGAAGCATCCTATGGAGCATTCGCATGACCAATATGCCTTCTGCAACACAAGCTGCACCGGACACATCGACCGTTAACCTGCCCTGGGAAGAACGCCCGGCAGGTAGCAATGATGTCGTCTGGCGCTACAGCCAGAACCCGATTATCCCGCGCGACGCCATTCCCCGTTCCAACAGCATCTTCAACAGTGCTGCTGTCACCTTCAACGGCCAGTTTGCAGGCGTGTTCCGCGTAGACGACAAACAGCGTCGGATGAATCTGCATGCTGGACGCAGCCAGGATGGCATCCACTGGGACATTGCGCCCGAACCGATCACGTGGCTCAACCCCGACCCCGAAATTACCCAATTCGTACACCGCTATGACCCGCGCGTGGTATGGCTAGAAGACCGTTATTATGTGACGTGGTGTAATGGCTACCACGGCCCAACCATCGGCATAGGCTACACGTTTGATTTTGAAACCTTCCACTTCCTGGAAAACGCCTTCCTGCCCCACAACCGCAACGGCGTCTTGTTCCCCCGCAAAATCAACGGCAAATTCGCCATGCTCAGCCGCCCCAGCGATAACGGCCACACGCCTTTCGGAGACATCTTTTATAGCGAAAGCCCCGACATGATCCACTGGGGCAAACACCGCTTCGTGATGGCCCCCAAAGGCTGGACTTGGCAGAGCACCAAAGTCGGCGCGGGGCCTATCCCGATTGAAACTGACGAGGGCTGGCTGCTGATTTATCACGGCGTGCTGACCTCCTGCAACGGTTTCGTCTACAGCATGGGCGCGGCACTGCTTGATCTTGAACAGCCATGGAAAGTGCTGTATCGCTCCGCGCCGTATCTATTATCTCCGCAAACGCTGTACGAATGCGTCGGCGATGTGCCAAATGTCGTCTTCCCGTGCGCCGCGCTCTACGATCAACCGACCGGGCGCATCGCCATCTACTACGGCGCCGCAGACACCGTTACAGGATTGGCGTTTACCTATCTGGCCGAACTCATTGACTTCCTAAAACGCAACTCGGAACTCTAACGCCCGTCGGCAAACGCACCTGACGGGCGAATCAATCACCCAATACCCTGTCCTCCGGTTGAGACAGGGTATAATTTTGTTGGTTTATCTCCGGCGATGCCAAAATCCTGACAAAGGACAAATCTTCCATGAAACCACCCGGCGCGCCCGTCGCCCCTTTCGAGCCAACCTGGGAATCGCTGTCTGCGTTCTCCATTCCCGACTGGTATCAGGAAGCCAAATTCGGCATTTTCATCCACTGGGGTGTTTATGCCGTGCCAGCGTTTGACAACGAGTGGTATCCTCGCAATATGTACCTGCCGGGGACGCGCGCTTTTGAGCACCACCGAAAAACCTGGGGGGATCAGGCCACGTTCGGCTACAAGGATTTCATCCCCCTCTTCAAGGCAGAACACTTTGACCCTGATCACTGGGTTGATCTGTTCAAGCAGGCCGGGGCCAGGTATGTGGTGCCCGTCGCCGAACACCACGATGGCTTTGCGATGTACGACTCAGCCTATTCCGAATGGACTGCCGTAAAGATGGGGCCTCGGCGCGACATCATCGGGGAGCTTGCAACAGCGGTGCGCAAGCAGGGCCTCATTTTGGGCCTGTCGAACCATCGCGCCGAACACTGGTGGTTCATGAACGGCGGCATGACGTTCGACTCGGATGTCCGGGACCCGGCGTATCGTGAATTTTACGGCCCGGCCAAGCCAGGCCCGCGCTGGGAAGACGACCCCGAAGCCTGGAATAGCCGGGACTGGCAACCCAGGCCGGACGCCAAATTCCTAGAAGACTGGCTGGCGCGCAACTGCGAGCTGGTCGATCACTATCAGCCACAGCTCATCTATTTCGACTGGTGGACCGAGCAAATCGTGTTCGCGCCCTATTTGCAGCGATTTGCCGCGCATTACTATAACCGGGGCGTGGAATGGGAGAAACAGGTCGCCATCAACTGTAAGAACAATGCCTTCCCCGAAGGCACCGCAGTCTTCAGTGTCGAGCGCGGGCAGTTGGCAGACATCCGTCCCCTGTTCTGGCAATCCGATACGTCCGTCGCCAAAAACTCATGGTGTCACACCGAGGAACAAGATTACAGAACCTCGACATCCATCATCCACGACCTGATCGATATTGTCAGCAAGAACGGCAGCCTCCTGCTAAACATCGGCCCGCGCGCCGACGGCGTCATTCCTGAGGGAGACACACAAATCCTGCTGGACATCGGGCGCTGGCTTGCGATCAATGGCGAGGCCATTTATGCCACCCGTCCCTGGAAAGTGTTCGGCGAGGGACCAACCAGGGTCATCGCGGGTGGTTTTACCGACGCCAAGCGGGCCGGCTTCACAGCGCGCGACGTGCGCTTCACCACCAAAGGCGATACCCTTTACGCGATCCTGCTGGGAATGCCCGAAAACGGCGAAGCCGTGATCGAATCGTTGGGATTGCAGCGCGATTTGTATCAGGCCACCATCCAGCGCATCCGGGTATTAGGCACTAACGAACCGGCGGTGTGGTCACGCCATGACAGCGGCCTGCACGTCCAACTGCCTGCGCACATGGAGAACACGCCTGCGGTAGTGCTCAAAATCGAATAGCCGGGTCGCGGCGTCGGAACGACAGGCAGGGATCAGATCCCTACTGTATCCCTGCCTTCCGTAATCGCACCACGTAGACTGAGTTCCTCGGCGAAATGACAAGAGACAAAGTGATCGCCTCCACCGCTGTCGAAGGCCGTATCCTCGATGAAGCGCAGGGCCGGCTCTTCACGTCCACAGCGGTCCTGCGCATAACGGCAGCGCGGATGAAAGTAGCAGCCAGGCGGCGGATTCGCGGGGTCGGCTACATCCCCTTCCAGCCGAATACGTCGTCCCTGCGCACGGCGACGCGGGTCGGGGACCGGCACAGCTGACATCAGCGCCTCGGTATACGGGTGTTTGGGATTGGTGTAGAGCGCGGTTGCCTCTGCCGATTCAACCAGCTTACCCACGTACATCACGCTCACGCGGTCGCAAATGTGGCGGATGACGCTCAGGTCGTGGGCAATAAACAGATACGTCAGCCCGTATTCATCGCGCAGGTCTTCCATCAGGTTGAGAATCTGGGCGCGAATAGACACGTCGAGCGCGGAGATCGCTTCGTCGGCAACGATCAAACGCGGGTTTGTCGCCAGCGCGCGGGCAATCACAATGCGCTGCCGCTCACCGCCGCTAAAGGCATGAGGATAGCGCCGCATGTATTCGGGGCGCAGACCGACCCGGCGCAATAACTGCGCCACCCGATCTTCCAGCTCGCTGCCGCGCGCCAAGTTGTTGACTTTCAGAACCTCACTCACAATCTCGAAAATCGTCATGCGCGGATTGAGTGACGAATAGGGGTCCTGAAAGATCATACGGATTTCCTGGCGATAGGGCCTGAGGTCTTTACGCTCCAGTTTCGCCAGATCGACCGGCGTCGTTGTCATCGTCTGGCCGTCAGGGGACGACACAGCGCGATGGTAAAGAATCTGCCCGGCGGTCGGCTGGTAAAAGCGCACGATGCAACGCCCGACAGTCGTCTTGCCACAACCGCTTTCACCAACCAACCCCAGCGTTTCGCCGCGCCGGATATAGAAACTGACATCATCGACCGCTTTGATATAACTCACATCGCGCCCGAACAACCCGCCGTGACGGGAAAACCACATCTTCAGGTTGCGAACCTCCAGCAGCAGAGGCGCGTCGGCAGCCTGGCTGCGAATCTGCGAGTCTGACGATCTCACTTCAAGCATGGCTCATCTCTTCCATCAAGAACTGTTCCCGATACGCATCATCGTACAACAGGCAGCTCACCTCATGGTTTTTGTTGAGGGCAATCGGCTGCGGCTGAATCCGGTTGCATAATCCTGCAACGGCCCTATCACAGCGTGGGTGAAATGGACACCCGCTGGGACGCTCGAACGGCGAAGGGATCATGCCCCGGATGGGGTCCAGCTTACTACGCACAGGGCCGATCTTCGGTATCGACCTCAACAGGGCAACGGTGTAGGGATGCTTTGGGTTGTTGAAAATCGTGTCCACATCGCTGCGTTCGACGACATTGCCCAAGTACATCACGGCCACGTCGTCGGCGATCTCTGCCACCACGCCCAGATCGTGCGTAATGAACAGGAGCGCCATTCCATAGTCCTGTTGGAGTTCACGCATCAAATCCAAAATTTGCGCCTGTGTCGTCACGTCGAGGGCCGTCGTTGGCTCGTCGGCGATGAGCAGCTTAGGATTGCAAGAGAGCGCCATGGCGATCATACATCGCTGGCGCATCCCGCCGCTGAGCCGGAACGGGTATTCATCGATACGGATTTCCGGCTTGGGGATGCCGACGCGGCGAAGCAGTTCGATGGCGCGATTGCGCGCCTCCGCCTTCGATACATCGGTATGAAAGCGGATCGCTTCGATGATCTGGTTGCCAACGGTGTACAATGAACTGAGCGAGGTCATCGGCTCCTGGAAGATCATGGCGATGTCGTTCCCCCGGATGCTGCGTATCTCCGGCCCGGTCGGACTTAAGGCCGTGATGTCAATCGTCCTCACCCCACCGGACGGCAGCGGCTGGTAATAGAGGATTTTCCCGGCCACGATCTTGCCAGGGCGATGCACAATCTGAAGAATAGCGCGGGCCGCTACGCTCTTGCCGCACCCACTCTCCCCCACAATGCACAACGTTTTGCCCTGATAGACTACATAGCTGACTCCATCGACCGCTTTGATCACCCCTTCGTCGGTGAAAAAATGGAGTTTCAGGTCCCGCATTTCCAGTAGTACGTCGGATGAGGAATCGGTCATGTCTTGTTCTCTTGTGTAGACCTGTCCTGAAAGCAAGGAGGGCTGCCGGGTGAGCCTGACGACTAGTGATAAGGATCGGCGGCGTCACGCAAACCGTCGCCCAAAAAGTTAAACGCCAGCACGGTGATCACCACAGCCGCACCGGGGATCATCAGCCAGGGCATGATGGCAATCGCTGCGATGTTCATGGCATCCTGAAGCATGACGCCCCAGCTCACCACAGGTGTCCTCAAGCCCAGGCCGAGGAAGCTGAGGGCGGTCTCGCCCAGGATCATGCCCGGAATTGCCAGCGTCGCTGAGGCGATAATGTGGCTCAAAAACGAGGGGACCATGTGCCCGGTGATAATGCGGCGGCGCGGAACACCGTCTAGCTCAGCAGCCATCACAAAGTCCTCTTCGCGCAGGGCCAGGAACTTGCCGCGCACGACACGCGCCATATCGGTCCAGCGCAGCAGGGAGAGGATGATAGTAATCCCAAAGTACACATACACAGGGTCCCAACGAGCCGGCACCGCCGTCGCCAGGGCCATCCACAGGGGGATGTCAGGGACAGAACGCAACACCTCGATAATCCGCTGGATGATTGTATCGATCCAGCCACCGATCAGGCCGGAGAACCCGCCCAGCAAAATTCCCAATGTCAGGCTCAAAAACACGCCGACCAAACCGACCGACAGCGACACCTGGGAGGCATAGATCACCCGGCTAAAAACATCGCGTCCCACGTCATCCGCGCCAAATAGATAGAACGGATCATCCGGGTCGATTGGGCCGAAGAAGTGTATATCCGAGGTCACGGCCAGGGTATTGATCCCACCGATGGGAATGCCGTGCAGGCCGATCCGGTATGAATCACCGTGCACGAAAAAGCCGAGTGGAATCTTGGTCTCCTCATCAACGGTATAAGTCCGTCGATAGGTGAGTGGGTCTGTTTCCTGCCGGTAGCCATAGACAAAGGGGCCGAAGTTGCCCTCAGCGTCGAACCAGTGGATGGTTTGTGGTGGGGCCTGGGTATAACGTCGGTTATAACTGTCCGTCGCATGTGGCGCGAAAAAGCCGGCGAAAAAAGCGAGAACGTACAGGCAGATAAGAATCACCAGGCTGACCATCGCCAGACGATGTTTACGAAACTTCCACCACATCAGCCGCCACTGTGAGGCTACGACCACACGGGGCATCACTTCGTCCACACCGGAAACAGCGTCGGAACGAGGAGCCAGTTCAGGAACTTCCGCTGCTTTGTTCACCATATGGCCTCCTCGTCTACTTCGCCTCATAGCGGATACGCGGATCCAGCCATGCCAACAAAATGTCGGATAGTAACATGCCAACGATGGTCAGCAAGCTCAACAACATCAGGAAGCCGGCAGCCAGGAACATATCCTGTTGCCGCAGCGCCTCAAGCAGAATTGGGCCGGTGGTCGGCAGGTTCAGGACGATGGAGACAATGGCTTCCCCCGCAACCAGGCTGGGCAGCACCCAGGCCATACCACTCACAAACGGGTTCATGGCATGGCGAAGGGGATACTTGATCAACAGACGCCACTCTGGCAACCCTTTGGCACGCGCCGTCTCGACATAAGGCTTGTGCAGCTCATCGAGCAGGTTTGCGCGCATGGTACGGATCAGCCCGGCGGTTCCCCCGATACCAATAATAATCATGGGAATCCACAGATGCTTGAACAGATCGATAACGCGCTCGATGCTCCAGGGAGCATGTTCAAATTCGGGTGAGAACAGCCCGCTCAAACTGACGTTTCCATACTTGAACGCCAGGAACATTAGCACCAGGGCGATGAGAAAACTGGGAGTCGCCAAGCCAATGAAGCCGATGAAACTGAAAATGTAGTCCGCCAGGCTGTACTGGCGCACAGCAGAAAGCACACCGATAGGCAATGCGACGACCCAGGTGAAGATAAAACTGGCAAACGATACCACCAGGGTCATGCCGATACGATCTCTGATCATATCTACGGCAGGTTCGGAGTACTGGAAGGAATACCCAAAGTCGGCATGAAGCACGATATTGCCGATCCACTTCAAGTACTGCACGGTTACGGGTTCGTTCAGCCCGTAACGCTCACGCATAGCCGCTTCAAACTCCGGCGTCCAGGTTACACCGCCGGTCGTCTGGTTGCGCATGTTTTCCAGCATGTTGGTGACGTAATCGCCGGGGGGAAGCTGGATCGTGATGAACACCAGGATCGAGATGACGAACAGAGTCGGAAGGACGTACAACAGGCGCTTCAAGATATACTTCAGCATCAGAATTTGCTCCTCACCACGCCGCAGGGAACACCTTTCGGATGCACAGGCTACAGCCCTCCCTCATCACCAAGCCGGTCAAGTACGCTGCGCCTTCACGGATAGCATCCCGCAGCTTTGGGATAGGGGCGACCGCTCGGGTCGCCCCTACGCAGATCGACTGCTCGTTACTGGGTGAAATACCACTGCTCAGGGAAGGCGATGTTAACCCCACCCGGATTCCAGCCGTTCACCCAGGTAGCCGGCACGTTGGCGAGCCGGGCGCTTAGCGGACGGTAGCTGGGGGACGCGCTGGAGATTCCGATCACCCAGAAGTTATCGGCGGCGATTTGAAGAACCTGCTGCATCAGCGCGATCCGTTCTTCGGAGGTCGGCGCCTGGCGCACACGCTCGTAGAGATGGATGAGGTCCTGGATTTCCTGCGGCGGCTCAACACCGGCAGGGTTATTTGGCTCCAGATACCAGATGTTCCAGGCGTTGCCCCAGATAGACTGCCCATGCACCGGCACAAAGTAGCGTGGGTCTGTGATGGCGGTGATACCGTAGCCACCCTCGCCGGTGAAAATAGTGGCTTCCATCGTGTTTTCGTTGCGACGCTCGGTCCAGATCTCGTTATCCACCACATCCACGATAATGTCCACACCGACGTCGGCAAAGTACTGCTTCAGCAGTTCGGCCACATCGGAGAAACGCAGACCATAGTCCCCACTCTGAACAGTGAAAACTATCGAGAGCTTTTCACCCGTCGCCGGGTCGATGCGCCAGCCATCGGCATCACGGTCTGGCAACACGTTGTCCAGGTACTGGTTCGCCAGATCGACGTCGTAGTCGAGATACTGGTTCGTCAACTGCTCGTTGTAAAGCGGCGAGTTTTCCAGCGGGGAAATCTGGCGCGGTACGCCCTGACCGAAGTAGACGATGTCGATGATCTCCTCGCGGTCGATGGCATACGACATGCCGATGCGGAAATCGCGCTGGCTGAAGATATGAGCGAAATCGGGGTGCGTTATGTTGAACATCACGCTGACCGTCCCGCCGCCTTCGCTCTGAATAGGATAGATGCGCAACCCAGAAGTGGCCTCATTTTCAAAAAACAACGGGCGCTGTTCATCGGTGGTGTTCGCCATCGTATCATATTCGCCCGCCAGCACATCCACCAGCATCGTCTCATCGTCCTGATAGGCCGTGCCGATAATGCGGTCGATGTAGGGAAGCTGGTTGCCCTCGGCGTCCACCCAGTAATAGTACGGGTTACGTTCCGCGATGAACTGCGTACCAGTGCCCATCGGCTGGGTGTAAATCCAGGGGAAGAGAGTCGGATAGTTCGGGTCGCGGCTGATAACGGCAGGGTCTGTGCCAGGGCCGACGGCTGAATGCGCCTGGAACAGCGATACCCAGTCAGACGCCCCTTCGGTCTGCGCAATCAGTTCGTCAATGCCGTCGGGATTGTAGTCGATATGGAACTGTTGCAGATAGTGCTTGGGAGCCGTAACCAGTTCCCAGCCTGGCCAGCCGCACATGTTCAGCAGGAACATGCCGTAGGGTACGTCGAACGTAATTGTGAAGGTGTAGTCGTCGATTTTTTCCACCAGCGGGGCCGCATTGCCCGGTCTCAACCAGCCTGCCGGGAACGTACCGGCATTGATCTCTTCGTTCGCCATGATGTCATTGACGGCGAACAACACGTCATCAGCGGTGAAAGGCACACCATCGGACCACTTGAGACCCTCGCGCAGATGGAAGGTGTAAACGGTCGCATCCTCGTTGACGTCAACGCTCTCGGCAATGTTTGGAACCCAGTCGGAGTAGTCCTGATTCCAGCTAACCAGGCCTTTCCAGAAGGTCCAGAATACCATCTGGCTGGACCAGAACGAGTCGCCGACGAAAGGATCACGGAAATCGCCGCCGTAAGTGCCGATTTGCGACCCAGGCAGCGCGATCACGCGCGGATTGAGGGGCAAACGTTCTTCAACGGGCGGCAGTTCCCCGGCGGCCACACGCGCGGCCAGCATCGGCGCCTCGCCATATCGACGGCCTTCTTGCGCGGTAATCGAGGTGAGCGGCAGGGCGAGCATCGCCGCCAGGAGGAGTAAAAGTACAGCGCGGTATTTCATGTGCCTGATCTCCTAGTGTGTGCTTGGCAACCGACCAGAAGAATATGCAGCGTTTCATTCGTGGGGCGATAGACCATTCCTTTCCCTGCGAACCGACGGCGACACAGGCAGACATCACGTCCCCATGCGCCCCTGGATCACAGACGTGAACTCAGTTTTCCAGGTGCAGATGCACAAACAACATCGAAGGCTATTTGGCCGGCCCGGTGCTACTGCGAATCACCAGCCGGGGAGAGATCAGAATTTGCTCAGGTTCGTCCAACTTACCCTCCAACATGCGGAGGAGCATATCTACCGCCCTATATCCCATAAAATGCGAGGGGAAATCGATGTGTGTCGTGGGCGGCATACTCAGTTCGGCGATTTGTTCTGTCATAAGGGCGATTAGGGAGCAGTCGTCGGGGATATTGCGCCCGCGTTTTCTTAGGGCCTGAATAATGCTCAGCGACGCAAATTCGTGCGTGGTGACAACAGCAGTCAATGCAGGTTGTTCATCTAGCAAATCCAACATCGCCTGAAAAATATCGCGCGGGGTGTAGCTCACCTCCCGATAGAACGCCGAAAGCCCATAGGTTTGCAGCGCCCGCTGGTAGCCCGCCCAGCCACGGACCGCCGGGCCATAACCAGCCTGACGCATCTCCGCAGGCAAGGCCAAAAAGCCGATGTGTCGATGACCGAGCGCCACCACATGCTCGAAGGCGCTCACTACCGCCGCCTCGAAATCCAGATCGATAAAACTCAACCCCGTGTTGTCGGCGCAGTGCCCGATCATGACAAAGGGACACTCTTTGCTACGGAGCAGGTCCACACGCCAATCTTGCTCGTAAATCTGCATAAGAATCAGCCCGTCAGCCTGAGCGCCACGATAGAGATTGAGCAGTCCCTGTTTGGTCACGGGCGCCGTGAGCAGACTGAAAAAGAAGCCCCGTTCGGCGGCAGCGGCAGCAGCTCCGATGATGAAATCTGTCTCCAGGCAGTTAAACGGCAGGTTTGGGTATTTCAGCGGGAAAAGCAGCGCGACGTTGCGCGTTTTTCCAGCGCGCAGGCGTTGTGCCTGTGCATGAGGAATGTAGCCCAATTCCTCGATCACCTGCTGTACCCGCTGACGGGTAGCCAGCGCGACATCGTCCTTACCGTTGAGAATACGGGATACTGTCGAGACAGAAACATTCGCTGCTCTGGCAACGTCAGCGATGGTTAACCCTTCGGATTTGTCCATAGGCTTTGGGGTAGAACTTACCTAAATCGATTCCGGTATCGTTTCTGGTATCATTTTCATATAGCATAAAGGCGTTGCCACCAATTGTCAACACTATGATTGGTGGTTCAGAATGTCGGTAGGCAGCTCCATGACGCCGGTTATCCGGCAACCGCCCTGATCCGCCAACGCACTCGTAGACAAAGGCGCACAATTCTGCTACACTGATGGTATCGATTCCGGAATCGATACCGAATCCTCAAGAGTGGCCTGTCGTGATGGGGAAATGTATATGCAGGCTACTATCCGGCCCCACGCTGACGACAGACACCCTCATCCACCAACAAGGCAAGCTGGTTGACCTGGGTATTGCAAAGGAGCTGCCTATTGATTAAGCCAAATCCGCCCAAGCACCACATTTTTTGCGCTGTGCATACTACTCGAACGGGAGGAGTGAGATGCAAATCAAAGCCTTTCGACTGGTAGCCGTCTTGCTGGCGATCATCCTGCTGGCAGCGTCGCAAGTCTCCCTAGCGCAAGAGCCTAGCGTCCTGACGATCTGGCACTATGAGTCCCCGACGGGCGCGATGGGAATCGCGTGGGCAGCGGCCATCGAACAGTTCCAGGCCACCCACCCCGGCGTCACCGTCGAATTGGAAGAACGGGGCTTCGAGGAGATTCGGCAAACCGCCCCAATGATTCTAAACTCGGACGAAGTGCCGGACGTGATGGAATACAACAAAGGCAACGCGACTGCCGGCTTTTTGTCGCAGCAGGGACTGCTGACCGACCTCACTGAAGTGGCCCTGGAGCGCGGCTGGGATGAGATTCTCAGCCCCAGCCTACAAACAACCTGCCTCTACGAGGACGGGGTCATGGGGTCCGGGGCGTGGTATGGCGTCACCAATTACGGTGAGTACGTGATGGTGTATTACAACCAGGACATGTTTGCCGAGTACGGCGTCGAGGTGCCCACCACGCTGGAAGAGTTCGAGGCCGTGATGGACACGTTCGTTGAGGCCGGTATCGTGCCTTTGAGCGTTGGCGCCAGCGAGTACCCGGCGCAGCAAATCTGGTATGAACTGGTGCTCAGCCAGGTGGACCGCGATTGGATCAATGCCTTTGAGCTTTATCAGGGCGAGGTTGACTTTCATGGGCCGGAGTTTGTCTTCGGGACCGAGAAAATGGTGGATTGGGTCGCACGCGGCTACATCGATCCTGCCGCGACCGGTATCCCGGCAGAGGACATGGGTCTGGCGTTCGAGAGCGGCCAGAACCCGATGATGATTTCCGGGAGCTGGTGGTATGGCCGCTTCATGAACGAAATCCAGGATTTCGCGTGGGGGACTTTCCTCTTCCCCGGCAACACGTTCCACCCCGGCTCCGGCGGCAATATCTGGGTTGTGCCTGAGCGGGCAGACGCTAAAGAACTGGCCTACGACTTCATCGACATCACCATGCAGCCGGACATTCAGAATATCCTGGGCAACGCCGGCGGCGTCCCGGTAAACGCCGACGCGGACGCGATTACCGATCCGCAAATCCAGGGGTTAATCGAGAACTTCAACACCATCGTGGAAACCGACGGCCTGGCATTCTACCCCGACTGGCCTGTGCCCGGTTACTATGACGTGCTCGTTTCGGGCGTGCAGGAATTGATCGCTGGGTCCATGTCGCCCGACGAGTTTCTCACGTACATTGAAGGCCCCTATGCCGAACAGGTCGCAGGTCTTGAATAAGGCCACCTACTACAACATCTGATCTTGATAAAAACCAAAGGCAGCGCCTCGTCTGGGGCGCTGCCTGCAGAGAGATAGCGCCATGTCAGACCGAGTTTACATGCCGGGTCAAAAGCAGCCATTAACGTCACGCTGGACTGGTTGGGGAAACGCGCCCACAAGTTACTCGCTAAACAAGGGATACTGGCTGTTTCTGTTACCAGGCGCCCTGGCAGCATTGCTGGTCATTCTCATCCCCTTTCTGGTCAACGTCGGCATCAGCTTTACGGAATGGTCCGGCGTGGGGACGCCGACCTGGATCGGCCTGGAAAACTATCAAAAACTCGTCCAGGACAGTACCTTCTGGGCCTCCTTTAGAAACAATCTGTATATGATCCTCGCCATGACGGTTCTCCCGACGATTATCGGGCTGTTCCTGGCCGTCATTCTCTTTGACTACATTGCCGCTCGATTCGGCAGGCGCGTCGCCAGTTTCTTCCGAGCCGGCTTCTACCTGCCTCAGATTTTACCGGTGGCGATTGCCGGTGTGGTCTGGAGGTGGATTTTGCAGCCGCACTGGGGAGTCCTGAACTGGCTGCTGAACGCCGTAGGACTCGGCTTCCTGGCCCACAACTGGTTGGGGGATGCGGCGACAGCCATGCCAACCGTCATGGCGATTATGGTCTGGTTCCAGATCGGCTACCCGCTGGTGATCTTTATGGCTGCCTTGCAGCGGGTCGATCCGACGCTGTACGAGGCCGCAGCCGTCGATGGCGCTTCGGGCTGGCAAAAGTTCTTCTACATCACCATTCACCAGATTCGCCCAGAGATTTTCGTGGTCGTCCTGATGACGATGATTCACGCGCTGAAAATCTTCGCGCAAATCTTCGTCCTAACCAGGGGCGGGCCAGGCCGGGCGACCATTGTGCCATCGTACTTTGCTTATCAGAATTTCTTTGAAAAGTCCGACGTCGGATACGGATCAGCAATTGCCACCATCATGACTCTGATCATCATCTTGCTGACGGTGGTGTTCTTGGGAGTGCAATCCCGACAGGAAACGGTGGAGAATTTCTAGCATGACCGCTACCCGGCCAATCACACGCGACCTGGGCCAATACGCGGCCCTCCTCGGCCTGACACTGCTGCTGATCGTGATGCTCTTCCCATTTTTCATCGTGGCGATCAACGCCTTCAAATCGCCGACCGAGTACGCCAGCAACGGCCCCCTAAGCCTGCCACAAGGGCTTTACCTCACCGGCCTTGCTAATTTTTGGGATAGGGTGGACTTTGGCCAGAAGCTGGTCAACAGCACGATCATCAGCCTCTCGGTGGCCGTGTTAGGCGTTGTGCTCTCGTTGCTTAACGCTTTTGCCCTGGGCATCGGCAGAATCCGGGGAAGAACACTGCTGCTTGTCTTCTTTCTGATGGCAAACACCATGCCGCAGGAAGCCCTAGCCTATCCCTTGTACTACTTCGCCAAGTTCTTCGGCATCTACAACAGCCAGTTTGCAGTCATTCTGGTGCTATCGGTGATCCAAAGCGCCTTTGGTACTTATCTGTTATCCTCTGCCTTCAGCGCCTTCCCACGAGAGATGATTGAGGCCGCTTTGATCGACGGCTGCGGCAAAACCAGGGCCTTGTTTCGCATTGTCGTGCCGATCAGTATGCCGACCCTCTCGGTGCTATTTGTGTTCTTTTTCATTTGGACCTGGAACGAGTTTTTCTTGCCGATGATTCTGCTGGTCTCAACATCACGGCAAACCGTCCCGCTCGCCATCGCCGTGCTCCAGGGACAGCACAACATGGACGCAACCACGTCAAGCGCATCGGCGCTGCTTGGTATTCTTCCGTGCATCGTTTTCTTTTTGCTTTTCCAAAGGACATTGACCAGGGGGATCACGGCGGGAAGTTATCGCTAACCCTGCCGCTCGCCTGTTCTCGCCGGTCGGATGCTTTTCCATCTGGGCATCCGACCAGACATCCCAGGCGGAATTCGCTCAGTTTCGCTCATAAAGAGGCAAAGCCATGAAATTTGAACAAGGTCAGTGGCTGTTACTTCCCGGCATACAGGCCATCTACCCGCTTGCCGTCGTCGAGGTACGCACCGAACCAGACGCGCTGACGATTATCGGTTACGATCACGTCATCCAATCGCGGGACGATTACCACGATGGGGCGGTCATCATCGTGCGTTTTACTTCGCCTATGCCTGACGTGATTCGGGTGCAGATCACGCACTTCAAGGGGCGGCGCGAGCACCTGCCGGTTTTTGACCTAGACTACACCGCTGTCAACCCTACTGCATCGATTGGACGCGACGATCAGAAAGCCTGGCTAAAAGCAGGCCATCTGTCGGTGGTCGCCCCCGTACAGGGGGAATGGGGATTCACTTTCTACAGAGATGCCCAACCCCTGACAAACAGCGGGCGACGCGCCATCGGGCTGTTCAAGCGAGACGGCAAAACCTACCTGCGCGAACAACTGGCGCTGAACATCGGGGAAACCGTTTATGGCCTGGGCGAACATTTTGGCCCGTTCGTCAAGAACGGCCAAGCCATCGACATGTGGAACGAGGATGGCGGCACCTGCACCGAATACACTTACAAGAACATCCCTTTCTACCTGACCAACCGTGGCTATGGCGTGCTGGTCAACCATCCGGGCCGCGTCGCGTTCGAGGTTGGGTCTCATCACGTCAATCGGGTGCAATTCAGTGTCGAGGGACACAGCCTGGATTATTACATCTTCGGCGGTCCGACGCCGAAAGAGGCGCTTGAGCAGTATACGGCCCTGAGTGGCCGCCCTGCCCTGCCACCTGCATGGTCGTTCGGGCTATGGCTTTCCACGTCGTTCATCACCAACTACAACGAGCAGGACATCCTCGCCAACATCGCACGCATGGAAGACCTCGGCATTCCTATCGGTGTGTTCCACTTCGATTGCTTCTGGATGAAAGAACTGACCTGGTGCAGCTTTTTGTGGGACGAACGCCATTTCCCCGATCCGGTCGGGATGCTGCGCCGTATCAAAGACAAGGGGATCAGGGTGTGCGTGTGGATCAATCCCTACATCTCCCAGGCCTCGCCGCTATTTGACGAAGGCGCGGCGCAGTCTTATTTCCTGAGCACCCCCGACGGCGATGTTTATCAGGTCGATCAATGGCAACCCGGCATGGCTTTTGTGGACTTCACCAACCCGGCGGCACGCGCCTGGTATGCCGATAAGCTCAAGGCGCTGATCGACATGGGCGTAGATACTTTCAAGACAGACTTCGGGGAACGCATTCCCGCCGACGCGCAATACCATAACGGAGCCAACCCGGAGCGAATGCACAACTACTATAGCTATCTCTACAACCAGACCGTCTTCGACTTGCTGCGGCGGGTCAAGGGTGAGGGCGAGGCCGTGCTCTTCGCCCGGTCTGCCACCTGCGGCGGGCAGAAGTTCCCCGTCCATTGGGGCGGCGACAACAGCTCGACCTACAACTCGATGGCCGAAACCCTGCGCGGTGGATTGTCGCTGGGGTTGTGTGGCTTTGGCTTCTGGAGCCACGACATCAGCGGCTTTATTGGCACGGCGACTCCAGACCTGTACAAACGCTGGGTGGCATTCGGCCTGCTATCTTCTCACAGCCGTCTGCACGGCAACGACAGCGTGCGTACACCCTGGCTGTTCGACGAGGAGGCGGTCGATGTGCTGCGTTTTTTCAACCGCCTGAAGACCCACCTGATGCCCTATCTGCTCGACGCAGCACAAGAGGCGCACGAACACGGCTGGCCAATGCTGCGGGCAATGGTTCTGGAATTTCCCGACGATCCGGCCTGCCGCTACCTAGACACGCAGTATATGCTCGGCCCGGCGTTACTGGTTGCGCCGATCTTCGATCCCAGCGGGGAGACACAATATTACCTACCAGAAGGCACATGGCACAACCTGCTGACAGGCGAAGTCGTCAACGGCCCCTGTTGGCGTAAAGAGAAGCACGGCTATTTCAGCCTGCCTCTCTGGGTACACACCGAACGCGGCGCAGCATGGTCATGCCTGGCCCCGCCGGTCGCTTAAGAAAGGAATACCAGCTAATCTGATGTGCAGGGCCGCCCCGGTGCAAACTCCGGGGTTGAAAAAGATAGACCCTCTGGGCTGAATATAAAATGTGTAGTCCAGAGGGCTTGCCTTCGCTCCCCTGAGGTCAAACGACACAATCTCCGCCGTTGGGCCATTTGACATTGGATCTTCTGCACAAGTCTTGACATCCACAGCAATTTACGTTATGCTTGATCATGAATACGAATTCACAAAGTGTCTTAGCAATCCTCTGCATCTGAAAACCCAAGGGACCACTGCTTCGGTCGAGCAGGAAGAGGGCCAAATGCCCCCTATCTCTGTGTTCTCCTTCGATTCCGAAGATTCAGATAGCAGGAAAAGCAAAGGGAAAATCAGCATTAGTGCATACTATCCAAACCACTTCCTGGGATACACAACCAGCGGGCCTGTTTGAGGTTGCCATCATTCTGTTTGTTCATATCAAGGAGGACGATGCCATCTAATCCGATAAATGTCGCTTGAAAAGCCAAAACAGGTTAGCCAGGTCTGCCTCTTGCAGTTCCTTATGTCGCACCTTAAGGAACTGCCCCGCAAGTTCTGCACCTCATTCTTGAAAGGGGAGCTTCAATGTTCAAGCGCTCGTATTTTCTCGTCTTCTCGCTGATCCTCACGCTGGCGCTGATGCTGCCCATGCTGTCGATGGGTACAACACTGGCCCAGGGCGACCCGACCGCCACCCCCGCCCCTACCGCCACCCCAATCGTCGCCGAAATGGGCACTGGTGCTACTCACATTTCGTTTTGGAACGGTCTCACCGGCTCCGACGGCGTGACTCTGAACGAAATGCTGGCTCAGTATGCCCAGGAAAACCCGGATATTTCCATCACCACCGAGATCATCCCCTGGGCTACCCTCTACACGAAACTACAGGCCGCCTTCGTGGCGGATGAGGCGCCCGATGTGTTCCTCATTCGCGTGGCACAGCTTCCGCAGTTCGTCAGTTACGGAGTGATCCGCGACCTGACCGACTGGTACACCAGCGGCGGCGGGTTCCTGCCGGATGAAGACTTTGCCCAGCCAGCTTTCAGCAGACTGTGGATCGATGGTCGGGCCTATGCTGTCCCGCTGGACAACCACGGGCGCGGCGCCTGGATCAACCTGGATCACTTTGAAGCCGCCGGGCTGGACCCCAATGACATCCCGGAGACCTTTGAGGAAGCACTCGCCATCTTCCAGCAGCTCACCCTCGACGAAAACGGCAACAACGCTGCTTCTGAAGACTTTAATCCCGACGCAGTCGTGCAATGGGGCTTCTCGCCGGAGTGGTTGTGGACCGACTGGCTTAGCTATGGCTGGGGCAGCGGTGGCGAGATCGTCAGCGAAGACGGCAGAACGGCGACCGTGAACTCGCCTGGCATGGTGTTGGCGCTGCAACGGATGTATGACCTGATCTACGAATACCACGTCATGCCACAACCCGCCGGCTGGGACTCCTGGGCTGCCTTCTCCGCTGGCACGCTTTCGATCATCCCGACCGGGACGTGGTTCCGCAACTTCGCCGCAACGCTGACCGACATCCGCAGCCAGGCCTGGCCGGTGTTGCCAATCGGTGAAGAGCGTGCTACCTGGATTGGCTCGCACGTCTTCGTAGTGCCTGCCAGCACCGAGGGGGCGCAGCTTGAAGCCGTTCGGGATATGATTGCCTGGGTCACTGACCATCAGGTCCTCTGGGCAGCGTCCGGCCAGGTACCGGCCCGCATCTCCGCCCAGCAGGCCCTTGATCCGGAGAACTACCCGTCCAACATCCTGCTTGGCCAGACCTTCCAGCAGTACGGTCGTCTGGAACCGCCATGCGTGACAATCCTCGAAATCGAAGACGTCATGAACGCTGAACTGAGCGCCGCGCTGGCCGATCAAAAGACCCCGCAGCAGGCGCTGGACGATGCCAATGCGCGTATTCAGGAAGCCCTGAACCGCCAGCCCTGCCAGTAGTAGTTAACTGCCAGCTAAGGTGGCTCAGCCGTATCTAGGGTGCAGGGGAGCTTTTCTCCCCTGCACCACTGGTGAACACCTTCTCGCGCTACCGGCTCGATAGTTGTTCCCGGCAGTGTGGTCGAGAACGCGGAGAGGGGCCATCCCCTACGGATGACACAGGCTGCATTGATCGCAAGCAACAGAGGAAGTCCCAATATGGCAAAACAAGAGAGGGTCCTGAGACCTGCATTCTTCAGGAAACTGGCGCCGCCCTTCCAGCTCACACTCGGTCGGCGCGAGGCGCTGATGGCCTATCTTTTTTTGGCCCCTTTCCTGGTTTTCTTCAGCATCTTCACTGTCAGGGCCATCATTTCAGCGGTCGACGTGAGTTTTTATGAGTGGCAGGTCCTCCGCCCGAATCGCCCCTTCATTGGTCTGAGCAATTACATCGAATTGTTCAACGACCAGGTGTGGTGGATCGCCCTTAAGAATACCCTGGTGTTTGCGGTGATGACGGTGGCTGGCACGAGCGTCGTGGCGCTGATGGCCGCCCTGGCAGTCACCCGGCCAATACGCGGCCAGAATTTTTTCCGCGTTCTGCTCTACATGCCCAGTTTGCTGTCGGTAGGCGCAGTGGGCCTAATTTGGGTCTGGCTACTCAGCACCCAGTTCGGGGTCATCAACTACGGGCTGAGCTTTCTGGGCATCCGGCCCATCAACTGGTTAGGGGATGAGGGCCTGGTCATCCCCTCACTCAGCCTGACCACCGTCTGGTGGGGCTTCGGATTTCCGATGCTGATCTTCATCGCCGGGTTACAGGGCATCCCCGAACAGTTCTACGAGGCGGCTCGGATCGATGGTGCCAATGGACGGCAGCTTTTCCTGCATATCACGCTCCCGCTGCTGCGCCCGACGATCCTATTTGTGACAGTCACAGGCTTCATCGCACATGTTCAGGTTTTTGGACAACCCTTCATCATGACCTCCGGAGGGCCGGGGCGCGCATCCTATACGGTCATCTACTACCTGTATGAGATCGCCTATCGCGCCTTCCGCATGGGATACGGCTCGGCGGTGGCAATCACCATCGCTGTGATTATTGCCGCCTTCACCATCGCTCAGTTCAGACTGATTGGTCAGCGGGTTGAGTATTGATTGGCGAGGATCAATGACGATGATGTCTAGAAGGCCATCCCTCCGTTCCTCGAATGTGTGGGCATATATCTACCTGATTGCCCTGAGCCTGTTTGTTGTGGTCCCTCTGCTCACGGTCATCTTGCAATCTTTTATGACCAATCAGGAAGTCAACCGCTGGCCTCCCCAGATTATCCCGACAACGCCCTCCCTGTGGGGCTACGAAACAGTGCTCACCCAACAGGACCTGAAGCTGGGCATCTGGCTGCGCAACAGCATCTTTGCTGCGACGGCCTACACGTTGGCGGTGCTGGCAATCTGCTCACCAGCGGCGTATGCGTTCGCCAGACTGCGATTTCCGGGCAACAAACTGCTGTTTGGCTTTCTCATGATCACGGTGATGATTCCCGGCCAGGTAACGCTTATCCCGAACTTTTTGCTGATGCGTGACCTGCACTTCCTCGACACTTTCAACGCGCTGATCTGGCCTGGCGCTGCGAACGTGTTCGCCGTCTTCTTGCTAAGGCAGTTCTTTATGCAGATTCCGCGCGAACTGGAGGAAGCGGCGATCCTCGATGGCGCCACCTACTGGGGACGCTTCACGCGCGTCATTTTGCCGCTCTCGACCAACGCACTGACGGCCCTGGCAATTTTCGTCTTCCTCGGTCACTACAATGACCTGTTCTGGCCGTTCATCGTGACCAACAGCCTGGAGACACGCACCCTGCCCGTCGGGTTGACCATTTTGAATTCTTCTTATGCAGGCCAGTATCGCCCAATGGTGCTCGCGGGCGCGGTGCTGGCTTCGATTCCGATCCTGATCGTGTATGTGATCTTCCAACGCCGCATCATCCAGGGCGTTACCCTGACCGGGATGGGAGGTCGCTAGAATCCCACCGTTCCGGTTTTGCTCAGCTACTATATACACAAGAGAAAACAACATGCCTCGTTCAACAACCGACATCTATCTCGACACCAACCGCACCATCAGCGCAATTTCGCCCCTGCTATTCAGTGGCTTCGCCGAACACCTGGGACGCGCGATTTATGAGGGCATCTACGATCCTGAGTCTCCCCAGGCCGACGAACGCGGTCTGCGCAAAGATGTGCTGGCAGCGCTGCGCGAATTAAACTTCCGTGCGATGCGCTATCCTGGTGGCAACTTCGTGAGCGGTTATCGCTGGCAAGATGGCGTCGGTCCACGCGACCAGCGCCCCCGCCGCCGTGACCTGGCCTGGCAGACGCTGGAAACCAACCAGTTCGGCACCGACGAATTCATCGAATTCTGTAGAGCCATTCAGACCGAGCCGATGCTGGCCGTCAACCTGGGCACTGGCACCATTCAGGACGCAGCCAATCTCGTCGAATACTGTAATGCCCCCGTCGGCACGCAGTACGCCGACCTGCGGGCCGCACACGGACACCATGAGCCATATGGGGTCAAATACTGGTGTCTGGGAAACGAGATGGACGGCCCCTGGCAGATCGGGCATCTCGAAGCGGATGACTATGGCAAGAAAGCCCACGAAGCCGCCAAGATGATGCGCTGGCACGACCCCTCCATCAAGCTCGTGCTGGCCGGTTCATCCTCCATCTGGATGCCAACCTACCCCGAATGGGATCGCATTGTGCTCGAACGCTGTTGGGATCAGGTTGACTACCACTCGATGCACTATTATGCCAGCAATCGGGATAACGATACAGCCAGTTACCTGGCCCTCAGCGCCGAATTCGAGACTTACTTAGATACCCTGTCTGGGGTTCTGCGTTACGTCAAGATCAAGCAACGCTCAAAGCACGATGTGTATCTGTCGTGGGATGAATGGAATGTGTGGTATCGGGCAAATGGGCCAGACGATGTGCAGGGCAAATGGGCCACAGCGCCGCATCTTCTCGAAGAAGTGTACAACCTCGAAGATGCACTCGTGGTCGCCCAGTGGATGAATGTCTTCCTGCGAAAATCCGACGTGCTCAAGGCAGCCTGCCTGGCCCAGGTCGTCAACGTGATCGCGCCCATCCTGACAACCCGCGATGCGCTGCTCAAGCAATCGATTTACTATCCTTTCATGCTGTTCAGCAAACTGGCCTCCGGCGACGCGCTGGACGTCGCGGTGAAAGCGCCGTTTTACCACACTGCCAAGTTCGGCGATATGCCCCTGGTGGATGTCTCAGCTTCTTACGACGCAGCGAAACAGGCAGGTGCGGTCTTCATCGTCAACCGCAGCCAGACAGATAGCCTGCCGGTGGAAATGCATTGGCAGGATCGCGCACCGCAGCGCATTGAGGCGGTGCATCAACTTGCCGGCACGGACCCGAAGGCTGCCAATAGCTTCGAGAATCCCAACCAGGTCGTCGCCGTGCAGGTGAAGGCGCCCACGCTCCAGGAGAAGAGCGCCACACTGGTGTTGCCGCCGCTCTCGTTCACCGCTGTCGAAGTTCGCTATTAACAGCGAGAGGGCTGCCTTATGACATTCTGCAACCGAATCGCGCTGTAAGGACTCAGAAAAATCACTGGTCGCCGCTACGGCCATTTGCAAGCGCGGCGACCAGAACTTACCTCTCATGTGGTGCGATAGACGCCTACGCGAGGTGCAGGTTTTGAGCACCGGGGCCTTCAGTCCCCGGCTACGGATGCAAAGTCCACTTCAGTAGACTGCCGGTCTCGGTCTTGCCCCGCATTTTTAGTCCCTTCAGCGGGCTTTGCAGACTTAGCCAGGGGGGTGAACCCCCGGCAACCGGGACAGACACGGTCGTTTTTTGAAACTTACACATGGGGTCAGCTTGCGCATTTGCCGCTCTACGTATATTTTTGTCATTGCTTGCGGATGTAACGCTTTCGCAATAAGAATCCGGAATCAACACCGCGACCTAAACAGCGCCCTTTCCTTGTTTCCTTAAATGGCGCGGTGATGAGTGAGAAAAAAACCGCTACCTTATGACTAACAAGCGAAAGAGCCAGCATAAACCCGCCACCATGCGCGATGTCGCCAGACTGGCCGGCGTCTCTCAGCCGACGGTTTCGCGCGTTTTGAACAACCGGAACGCCACACCGGTCAGTGACGAGACCCGTAAGCGTGTTCTGTCAGCGGCCCAGGCGTTAAAGTATCGCCCCAACGACATCGCCCGGAGTTTACGGACGCGCCGCACACACACCATCGCCCTGCTGATCGCGGATATTTCCAACGGCTTTTATCATCCGCTGGCCCGCGCCGTGCAAGACGTCGCCCGGCTGCACAACTACGAAGTCTTTATTTCCAACAGCGATCATCTCTATGCCAATGAAAGGCTCTTCTGCGAGGTCGTCTCGCGCCGCTCCGTTGACGGGGTGATCATGGTGCCGATTCACCTGACGACGGAGGAGCTGGCCCAGTTTCTTGCCGAAACGAACATTCCGATCACCGTGCTGGGCGAGCAGATCGACCACCCCATGATTGATGTTGTTTTTGCTAACGATAAACAGGCAACCTATGAGGCCACATGCTGGATGATCACCGAGCGCGGCTATACAAGCTTCGGCTTTATCGGCGCGAAAGACGATCTGCCGCCTGGCCCGCGCCGGCTCGAAGGCTTTGAACGCGCCCTGAAGGAATTCGGGTTGACGCTCGATCCCCGCTTTTTGCTCAAAGGAGATTTCACCCTGGAAAGCGGCGTCGAGGCCGCGCACGCCCTGCTGGGCATCGGCGACCTGCCCAGAGCCTTGTTCGTCGTGAACGACCTCATGGCCATCGGCGTCATTCTGACTTTACAAGAAGCGGGCTACCGCGTTCCAGATGACATCGCCATCATGGGATTCGACGACATCCCGGAAGCACAAATGATCCGTCCCAAACTGACAACGATTGCCCAGAATCCCCGCGACATCGGGCAAAAACTTGCCGAGGCCCTCTTTGAACGCATCGAATGCCCGCTGGTCATCCCCCGGCGTATCCTGGAAAGTCCCCTTCACCTGATTGTGCGCGATTCTGCCTGACAGAGAACGGTCTGTGGAAAAAGGCCCCTCATGACCGAGAAAGGTGTCTGATGAAACTCAACCGCCGTCAGTTCCTGCGCTCCTTAGGGTTTTCTGGGATGGGGCTGGCGCTTGCCCACAGCCTGAACCTGCTGAACAACCCGCTTGGGTCAGTGCTGGCCACCGGAAACCCACGTCTCCAAAACATACGCCCGGTCCACGATCCATGCATCATTAAGGAAGATGACACCTACTATCTGTTCCATACCGGGCCGGGTATCACCTGGCGCACCTCATCGGACCTGCAAAACTGGGTGCGCGGCGGGAATGTTTTCAGCCGCGTTCCCGCCTGGGCGCGTGAGGAAATCCCGGACGCCGATTCCATTTGGGCGCCAGACATCTCGTATTTCAACGACAGGTATCACCTGTATTACGCCGTCTCGACGTTTGGGAGCAACCATTCCTGCATTGGGCTGGCAACAACCCCGACTCTCCATCCAGAGGCCGCCGATTATGGCTGGACCGATCATGGGGCAGTCATCTGGTCCCAGCCCAGTGACAACTGGAACGCGATTGACCCGAACCTTGTCCTTGACACAGACGGTCAACCCTGGCTGGCGTTCGGTAGCTTTTGGAGCGGCATCAAGATGCGCAAGATCGACCCGGAAACGGGCGGATTGTCATCTGAGGACACGCAGCTTTACGCGCTGGCCGAACGTGAGGCTCCCAACGCCATTGAAGCCCCGTTCATCATCCGGCATGGCGGCTACTACTACCTGTTCGTCTCCTTTGATTTCTGTTGTCGTGGAGCCGACAGCACCTATCACGTGGTTGTCGGGCGCTCTCAGCAGGTCACCGGCCCCTACGTAGACCGCGACGGCGTGCCCATGCTTGAGGGCGGCGGCACCCAGGTCACATACCCGACGGCGCGCTGGCGCGGACCAGGGCACAATGCAGTTTTGCAAGAAGAAACGGGCGATTACCTGGTTTATCACGCTTACGACGCCTACTTCAACGGTCTGCCGACCCTGTTCATCTCTCCCATCACCTGGGATGCCGATGGATGGCCATCCGTCAGTGGCATGTAACCCAGGCACAGATGACCACAAAAAACGCCCCTGCCCATGTTATTCGCCGACGCGCAGGGGCGTTTGCAGTTAAAACGTTATGCCCTTTGCTTTTAGGCCATCGGAACAAGGCAGCGATATTCTTTAACTGCCTCGATCAGCGCCTTGATGTTTGCCAGCGGTACGTCCGGCATGATCTCTTGCGATGGCGCCACAATGTACGATCCACGCGCGCCCAGCAATTCCACACAGGCCCGCACTCCCCGGCGAATCTCATCCGGCGTGCCAAAAGGCAGCAAGTTCTGGGTATCGATACCGCCGAAAAAGGTCAGCTTATCGCCGTATTGCGCCGCGATCTCCTCCAGCGGCATCGCCAGCGGCTGCACAGGGTGAATGACAGATACGCCGATCTCAATCAGGTCAGGCAAAATCGCCTGAATATCGCCGCAGGAGTGCTGAAAGATGGGCAATCCGGCCTGGCGATAGACGGCGTAGATGCGCGCCAGGCATGGCTTGAACAGCTCGCGCCAGATGGCCGGGCGCATCTGCAAACCGCGCTGCTGCCCATAGTCGTCGCCGATACGCGCGCCATGAACCCCCGCCGCGACAAACCGCCGGGCTGCCTCAACCTGGTAATCCGTGATTTTTTCCAGCAGGTCGCGCACAAAATCCGGATCGTCGTACAGGTCCATCATGAGAGCTTCGTAACCGCGCAGTGCCCACGACCGCTCAAAAAGCGAGATGTGCTGGAAAGCCAGCACAAAATATTCTTCCCCGTCGGCTTCCACCGTTTGCTTGACCACATCCATCAGGTGCGGGTGGGTTGGATCGGGCAAGCGGTAGGTCTTCCACGCAGCCTTGTCTGCCAGCGGATGAACATCGACCCACACACCTTCGGACACGGTGCTCCAGCCGACGCCCCAGGCATCGTAGACCAGATTGTGCGTTGGGTCGGGCCGGGCGAGGCCCACTTCAGCAGCATATTGCAAGACGGGCGGGTTGTGCAGGTATTCCTCTGCACTGGACAGAGCATAGGCATAGGCCAGATGGTTATCGGCCTCGCACGCCAGGGCCGCTTCAGAAGCAGGTAGACCCAGATAGGCGCAGATGCGCCCCACATCCTGCGGGTTGAAATCCAGTTGGCTGGGCAGCATATCCACCGGCTCGCGGCGGATCACCCGCGCGACGCGCTCTTTATGCGTGATCATCTTTGGCCCTCCAGTGCGAACATCGACAACGGGATTGATTCCCTGTGCCTTGCATACGCGCCCTCATGAATAACCGTACAGAATTGTAGCGCGTCCTGCCAGAGGCAGCCGCGTTTCTTGATAGGCCATTGTGTGAAAACGCCGTGAATCTGGCCCTGATGTTCCTCAATATCTCAATACAAAGATGTACTCTGGCAATGAAAGTGGTAAAATAGCCCGACTTGTCCAGGCAGTGCGCAAGCGGCGACACTCAATAAAGAAACTTCCAGCATAGCGACGTTTGCCTGCCGAATACGTACAGATTTGTTACAATGCTCCGAATTGTCCCTGCTGGGGGGCATTTTGTTGTTGATAGCGGTTCTGCGGCGACAAGAGGAGTGCACCCGATGGTCAAAGCCCTATTCGCGTTTATCACAGAAGTCTCCCTCCGGTTCAAGTGGATCGTTGTTGGATTGGCCGCGGTGTTTCTGGTATTGGGCGCTATTGCGTTCACTCAGTTCAACCAGGAACTTATCCCGGAGATCGAGTTTCCTGCCACGTTCATTTTGATCCAGTCGCCGGGGAAAACCCCGGATGAGTTGGTTAGCCTGCTGACTATTCCTATCGAAGAAAACGTCAGCGCCATCGAAGACGTCATCAACGTCCAGTCTACGACTGGCAGTGGATTCGCTTTTCTGCAAATCAGCAATGACTTCGGCATCGACCAAGACGCGCTCCGCCAGGAGATACGCGCCGGCATGAATGCGGCCTGGCTGGGGTCGGGGTTGGCGCGCATATGGGAATCGGTTGATGTGGCGACGTTTCATACGACTGCCGATGTTACCCCGGCAGTCATCGACGAAGCCTGGGAAAAATGGCCCTACCTGTTAAGCGATCTCACCCTGGCCCAGCTGTTCAGTCTGCCACCTGATGCGGTTGCCGCGCTGCCCGAAGTCTTCATCGCTACCCTGCCCGAAACAACCCAGCGTAGCCTGTTGGACGCAGTCAGTGGCGTGCGCGAGGTCGGCGCGCCCATCGATCTGCCCCAAAGCTGGTTGGGCCTGTCTCGTACCGCCGATCTGACTCCGGAAATCGTCGCACAAATCGCCGCCACTGCGCCTACCATGTTCAACTACTTCCGTGACGAAGACGGCAACCTGATCGAAAGCTACATCTTTGCCATGTCTCCAGCGGTGATCGAGGCTCTGCCCGATGATCTCACCGCTAACATGAGCGCGTGCAGCGTCGAACAGCTCAACGCCGTCATCAGCGGCACGGCGAACGGGAGTACCCCGATCTTGCTACCGGGCGCATGGCGCAGTTCGCCGCCGGAGATCATCAGCTTCAGCTTCAACGACCTACCGCTGGCCTCCGTCAGCGTCAGCGCTGAGGGCGTCCCTCCGGCCCAACTGCGCGGTTTGGTGCAAGATCGCGTCATCCCGCGCCTGGTCGAACTCGAAGGCATCGCCGATGCATCCCTGAGCGGTGGCCAGGTGCTTCCTGGCGAAGAAGGCGTCCAGGCTGCCAACGCGGAGGCGGACCCTGAAGAGGCGTCATCCGAGGCGACTCCAGAGGGCACGCCGCTGCCAGCTGTCTCCCCCTGGCGGTTAATTGGGGCACAGTTTGCGGCAGTTACGGGGAAAGGCATCGAATACTACGAAGACCTCTCTCCCGAACTGGTCAACCTGATTGTGACCTTCGTCGATAGCATGGGTATCCCGCTGATCAACGGACAGATGCTGCTGGCTCAACTGCAAAACGATACGGCCATTGCAGCATTGCCTGCCGATACGTTGGCCTGGATGCCAGCCGCTTACGTCGAAGGGCTGACCGACGCGCAACGTGCTGCCGCCAATGCCCGTGTCGCCGCAGCGACGCGGTATCAGGCCGTCGGCGAGGCAGCGAACGCAGCGACAGAAGCCGGACGTATGCCGGTGTACTTCCGCCTGTTCGCCGAAATGGGCAAGCAGTTCGGCCTGCCGCTGTCGCTCAATGGGCCACAGGACCTTTCGCCCGAAATCGTCTCCACCTTCAACACCCTGATACCGGGCGGGGCCGGGGTTGAATTGCTGCGCCCTCTGACGGCGGCAATGTGGGAGCAAGTCCCCGTTGAAACCCTGGGCTGGCTGCCTGCGAGCTTTGTCGCAAGCCTGGGCGAGGCAGAGCGCGCTACTATCGAAGCGCGGGCCGAGGCCGTCGGCGGCGTCGGCGCGCTGGCCGCTGCTGCCGAAGAATCAGGCGACCTGCCGCCCTTCTTCACCCTGATCACGCAACAACCACTCCTGGGCGGTAGACGGCTGTGTGGGCCGGAGGACCTCTCGCCGGAGTTGCTCTCAACTCTGGGTTCCTTCCTGCCGCAAACCTTGAATAGCCTGCCGCCTGAAACCCTACGCCGCCTTTCGCCGGAAGCCCTGGCCGCCCTGCCTGCCAGCGTGGTTGAATCCCTGCCGGATGACCTGCGCACGGAACTGGATGAGCGCGCCGCTGCCGCCGGAGGACTCGGCGCCAGCGCGGCGGAAAACTCGGTAGCGGGAAACAATTCGCCTAACATGCCGGACTCCTGGTCGGGCAACCCTCAGCTTCCCAAGACAGCCGCCGAGATGGTCGCCAGCCAGTACGGGGCAGCAGGGTTCCTGAACCTGATCTTCCAATATGATGCCGAAGGGGCTGCCTCCCTTTTCGCCGATCTGACGCCGGAAATCGTCAACTATCTCATCGAACACCAGGAAGGGTTCCTGGATATTTTACAGCCGGGAGTACTCAGCCTGTTCCCACAGGATGTACTCGCCACGTTGCCGGAAGCCTACCAGGAAATCGCGGCCAATGCCTTCATCCCCACCGACACGGTGACGCGCACGAACGGGGAGGCCAGCCTGCTGCTGACCGTCTTCAAAGACGGGGATGCCAACACCGTCGAGGCTGCCCACCGCCTGTACGATGAACTGGACAAACTCGAAGGCGAGATCGATGGCCTGGAAACGGTCGTCAGCTTCGAGCAGGCCAGCTTCATTGAGGAATCTATTGATGGCGTCGCGCGTGAGGGGCTGTTGGGGGCGGTGTTCGCCATCATCGTGATTTTCTTCTTCCTGCACCGTAGCTGGCGCAGCACCATCGTCACCGCCGTCAGCATCCCCCTGAGCCTCATGATCGCGTTTGCGCTCATGCTCTGGTTGGCCCCAGCGGTGCACACCCTGCTGCTGCCGCTGGCACAGAGCTACGGCGGGATATGGAGTTTCTTCATCAGCTTCTTCCCAAAGTCGGTCACGCTGAACCTGCTGACGCTGTCGGGAATGACGGTCGCCATCGGTCGCGTGGTAGACGACTCCATCGTCGTCCTGGAAAACATCTACCGCCACATTCACAGCGGCGATGACCCTGAGAAAGCGGTCCGGGAAGGCGCACGCGACGTTTCTATTGCCATTTTCGCTTCGACCGTGACGACGGTGGCTGTGTTCCTGCCGATTGTTCTGGCCGGCGGTCTGATCGGGACATTTTTCATCCCCTTCGGGATGGCTGTCAGTTATGCGCTAGGAGCCTCGTTCATCGTCGCCATCACGGTGATCCCAGTGCTGGCGCGCTGGTTCGTGCGCCGCAAGGACATGCCCGAACAGGCGGAAAACGGGCTTGAACGCCTTTACAAACCCGCTCTGGAATGGGCTTTAAGCCATCGCGCCATCGTGATCGTCGTTGCGGCGGTGCTCTTCACCGGAAGCATCGCGCTGCTGGTTCAACGCCCCAAAGCGTTCCTGCCATCGTTTGGCGAACCCCAGGTCTCGATTCAGGTGGGTATGCCCAGCGGCACGGGGATCATCGAGACGAACGCACTGGTGCTCGAACTGGAAGATTACATCCACCAGCTTCAGACTCAGGGGCGGCTGGGCGACTACCAGGTGTCCGTAGGTAGCAGCGGCGGCATGGCGGCAGCGTTCCTCGGCGGCGGACAGATCAACCCGGCAGCCGCAGAACTCACCGCCCTGGCGGCGGATGGCGAAGACCTCGACCGGCTGGCACAGGACATTCGCCGCGAAGCTGAACGCATTTTCGGTGCAGACAATGTCACTGTGTCGGCGGGTTCGCTCACCGAAACGGGGCTGGCGGGTCTGAGCCTGGTACTCAGTGGCGATCTCGAAACACTTCAGGCCATTGACCCCGACGTGCGGGCCACACTCGAAGCCTTCGACGGTCTTGCCAACATCTCCAGTTCGTTCGACCAGGCCAGCCAGGCGGGCGGCGCGGCCATCCTGCGCGTGGACCGCCAGACGGCAGTGCAATACTCCGCCGAACTGGAAACCGACGACGCCCTGGGCATCATGGCCGAGGCCAAAGATGCAGTGGTGGCAATGCTGCAAGAGCATGGCCTGGCTGATCAAGTAACCGTCGGCGAAGGATTCACGACGGAAATGCAGACCCAGGGCTTCAGCTCGATTGTCACCTCACTGGGGCTGGCGATCATCGTCGTGTACGCCGTGATGGTCATGACGTTCCGCTCATTCGTCCACCCCTTCACAATCCTGTTCAGCGTGCCGCTGGCCGTCGTCGGAGCGGCGCTGGCGCTGTTCCTGACCAATCGGGTGCTCGATCTGTCGGCGATGGTGGGTATGCTGATGCTGGTCGGCATCGTCGTGACCAACGCTATCGTCATGATCGACCGCGTGCAGTCGAATCGCAAGGAGCGCGGCATGGGCGCTTATGATGGGCTGGTCGAAGGCGCTCGCACACGCCTACGTCCGATCCTGATGACGGCGCTGGCCGCGATCTTTGCCCTGTTCCCTCTGGCTGCACAACTAATGGGACCGGGTGGCGCGATCATCTCCGCCAGTCTGGGTACGGTCGTGATCGGCGGACTGCTGACCAGCACGTTCTTCACGCTGCTGGTGGTGCCGGTAGTGTATCTCTCGCTGGACCGCCTGACGCGACGGCGCTAAGAAAAAACGGTAGCAAGATCGCACGGCAGGCGCATGGAAAAAGGAGACTCCTCCGACGCGCCTGCCACAACAGTATTCGGAAATAGGTTCGGCTAACGGGCGGTGGCGCCGTTGGCCGAACCCACATTCATTTTCACGTCACAACCGGACTGTTACCACAAAGTGAGGAACAAGAATTGACAACACAACTGTCGGTTGTATATTAAGTAAGTGGACGTGTGGATCGCGGACGACCGGCATATCTGGAGTGAGCATGAGCACAAAACGGGTACTCATTGCGGAAGACGATGCGGATTTACGTGCACTTTTCGCCATGCTGCTTCAACAAGAGCAATACGAGGTCCAGGATGCTGCTGATGGACTGCAAGTCCTGGCCCAACTTGAGGCGCAAGTCCCTGACCTGCTAATTCTCGACATTAACATGCCCAAATTCTCCGGGCTAGAAGTTCTAAAGCACCTGCGGCAAAAACCCGAAACACGGGCAATGAAAATCATTGTCCTGACGGCCAACGCCATCGCCGCTGCAAATTCCCCTGAGATTCAATACGCCGACATGACGCTCCTCAAGCCAGTGGGAGTAGCCGATCTGATACGCCTGGTCGAACGCCTGCTGGCCGATTAACTGGGGAGAAAGCGCGGCTCAGGTCGCCGCCGCATCGATAGGCCAGCACACCGTGACGGTCGTCCCCTGCCCCACACCGTCGCTTGCCACCGCAATTCGACCGCCATAGCTTTCGACAATCGACCGGGCGAGCGCAAGACCAAGCCCAGTGCCCGGCGTTGAGCGAGAGCGTGACCGGTCGGCGCGATAAAACCGCTCGAAGACGTGCGGCAAATGGTCAGCGGCAATCCCCTGCCCTGTATCTGCAATGGTAAACACGGCGTCTGTGCCCTCGACGGCAATACACCAGGTGATGCGTCCGCCCGGCGGTGTATATTTGATCGCATTGTCCAATAGATTGCGAAACAGTACCGTCAGGTGGTTCAGGCTGGCCCGCGCTGTCACGGGGCCTTCAGTGGCCACATCAAGTTGCAGGTCGATCTCACGGTCCCCGGCCTGTTCCGCCATCACCTGTTGCAGGCTGTGCGCAAAACGGATCAGATCGATCTGTTCCTGGCCGATTTCCGCCCGCCTGGTGTCAAGGCGCGAGAGCAAGACCAGGTCTTCAACCAGGTCGCTGAGCCTGCCTAGTTCTTCGTCCAGCTCGATGATGTACTGCCGCTGGGTCGGCGCATCCATCGACTCGTCCCGGCGCAGGGCTTCGGTTCGCAGGCGCATGGTCGTCAAGGGCGTGCGAAGTTCGTGAGAAGCGTTGCTGGCAAAAGCCCGCTGTTCCTCAATCATGGCCTGGACCTGCTCGGCCATCCGGTTAAAGGCGTGAGCGACCGCGCCGATTTCATCCTGTGCCTGATAACCGACCCGGTGAGAGAGTTCTCCCCGCGAAAGCCGGAGAGCCGAGTCGCGCAGCTTTTCCAATGGGCGGATCAGCGATGAAGACAGCCAAAAACTGGCAAGGAACGCAACCACCGCAATACCAAGCACACCTAACCCCAAGACCAGCCAACGGTCGCTAACGGCCTGCTGAAGCCCGCTTAACGGCTCACTGAGCCGTAAATATCCCAGGAAAAATGCGCCGGCAGTCACTGGGGCAGCAGTGAAAAGCAGGGGGTGCCCGTTTTCGTCATTACGCTCGCTCACCGTGACCGCATTACGGCTAGCCGCAACGAGTTCTGGGTAGACCTGGAGGTCGTCTGGCAGTGGCCAGCTCTGCTCTGGGGTAGAGTCCTGCGGAAGATGATTGTTCCATCCGAAAGACGCAGTACGCCCATCCCGCACCCGAATCAATTCCAGATGTGTACCGGTCCGAGGACTTAAAGTGCTTAGGAGGTCGTCGAAGCTATCCCCTGACAACAACATGGTCATCTCGCCGCGCAATGCCTCCGTAAAATTGCGCGCGATAAGGATCACTTCATTGGTTAACCGCAGTTCATAATCCCGGCGCGCGGCGCTGGAGATCTGCTGCCCAGCCAGCAACGCCAACCCACCGAAGCCGAGGACGATCAGCCCGGTGTAAGTGAGCAGCAGGCGCAGGCGCAGACTTTGCAACTTCATGATCCCCGTTCTAGGCCACGACAAGCCGATACCCTACCCCACGCACGGTCTGAATCAATGTCGGGTTGCCCGGATCATCTTCCAGCTTTTCGCGCAACCAGCGGATGTGAACATCCAGCGTGCGCATGTCGCCGAGCCAATCCGTCCCCCAAACGGCGTCAAAAATCTCGGCTCGCGTCACCACCTGCCCGGCACGCGCCGCCAACAGGCTGAGCAGTTCAAACTCCTTGTAACGCAGCGAGAGTACCCGGTTATTCTTCGTGACCTGCCTTGCTGTAAAGTCCAGGCAAATGTCCCTGATCTGGAGCGTCTGCGACTGCCGGATACACCGGGCATCCATCTCCACACGCCTTAGCAGGGCCTTGATACGCGCCATTAGTTCTCGTGTGCTGAACGGTTTGGTCAGGTAATCGTCCGCGCCGAGTTCAAGGCCCAGGATGCGATCAACTTCGTCGCTCAACGCCGTCAGCATCAGCACCGGCACCGTGCTGTGTTGGCGAAGCACCTTGCAGACTTCCCAACCATCCATTTCCGGCAGCAAGATGTCCAGGATGATCAGATCGACCGGTGATTCCAGCGCCAACCGCAGCCCCTCTGCCCCATCGGTGGCTATCGTGACCTGATAGTGGGCCGCTTCGAGCGCACGTACCACCGGCCCCCGGATGAGCGGATCGTCTTCGATCAGCAAAATGTGAGAGGTTGCGTTTCCCATCATCTTCCACGCCATTTTACAGACAGTGCTCTGTTTTTATTGTGTCACCTCCTGGAAATCAGGACAAGCCAATTTAAGACGTGTTTAACGTTATTTAAGACCCGGATCACCACAGGCTGTGAAAAGCGTTGTATCGTGTTTGTAGTTTTGCTCACTATGTACCGCCTAAGATTTACCTACATGGTCTGGCGGGAGATCAGTAGAACCGGGTCTGACTGCTGGAGAAAACATGCTCAAGACAATTCACTTCAACAAAACGAAAATCAAGCTGTGCCTGGATATGGCGCTGACGGCGGCCTATGTGGTCGCCATGGAGCCGCACTTTACCGGGGAGACATGGCACGAATGGCTGGGACTAGCGCTCGGCGGAGCAGTGATCGTCCACCTGCTGCTTAACTGGAAATGGGTTCTCAACGTCACTCGGCGATTCTTTCACAAACTGCAACGACAGGTCCGGATCGATTACCTGCTAGACCTGGCCTTGTTCGTCTCGTTTGCCGCCGTCATTCTCAGCGGGATCATGATCTCCCACAACCTCCAAACCGCTGCGACTTTGGGCCTTTCCTTTGAGGCTCAGCGAACCTGGCGCAGCATTCATGCCTGGGCGCCGCAGGTTGCCCTGTTGGTCGTCGGCGTCCATCTCGGCCTACATTGGCAGTGGATCATGAGTACCATCCGGCGTTACCTACCGAGAATCCACATCCGCCGCCCGGTCGAGCAGCAGTCTTCATCAGAAATGCGCGCTCAGGGTTAGCACCAAGCAGACGGAAAGGACACAAAATGCGCAACTCAAAACTCAAGAGGGCAGTCATATTCGTGGTCGTCATTGCTATCCTGGCGCTGAGCGGTTACTGGCTGAACAGCGCCGGACGGCTGGATATTCCGAGGGTCTTTGCCCTACCGGGAGTGTCTACCAGATCGGGTGAGGGCGGATTTGCAGGAGAGAATCATCAGCCTCCCCAAGGCGCAGGCGCTTCGCAGGCCACATCATTCGGGCAGGGCAGAAGACACGAAAGTAGCGGTGAAGGCGCCGGCTTGAACGGGAGTGGCCTGCCGGATGTGCTGTCCGATCTGTGGTTTCTGGCAGTGACGATCACGGTGGTTGTCTACGGAGAACGCGGCCTGTCATTTGTGACGATGCAAATACACCGGCTGCTGCGCACGAGCCACGCGCCGTCGGTCCTGGGTGAGAAACAGCCGTAACGGACGAGAACGGGTGGTTCACTTCGGACAGAACCGCCAAGACATGGACAATTTAAGGTGGATTTAAGGTGATTTCAGAAGGGGATAACCACAAGCAGGTCCGAATGCCCTAAAGTAGGTTCAACGTAAACGGGACAGGCCCAGTCAAACTGCCGGGCCAGAAAGGAAAGGAACAAGATGCGGAAGGTAACAGTGATGAGTGTGAGTCTGATTGTGGTGCTGGCGCTTTCCCTGATGGTCGCTGGCACAATCATGGCCCAGGGTGGCGACGAAACGGAGTCGACGGCCTGGTTGGGTGTCCGTCTGGGCGAGACAGAAAGCAACGTCTTCGTAGTACAAGTGATAACCGGCTCGCCAGCGGCGGTTGGTGGTCTGCTCATCGGGGATCAAATCATCAGTCTCGACGGCGCAGCGGTCGAATCCGCACAGGCGCTGGCCGAAGCGATCCGGGCACACAGCGCGGGTGATGTTGTCACCCTGATCGTGATGCGTAACGGCACCGAGCGCACACTTGAAGTCGAATTGGGCAGCACGCCGCAGTTCCAGGGAGGCGGTCGTTGGGGACGCTTCTCGGCGGCAGAAATGGACACCGTAACGTTGGTCGCGCACCTGCTGGGAGTCAACCTGGAAGAAGCCGATGGCGGCTATGAAGTGACAGCCGTCGGTCGGGTGAACCCCGCCGACTTACAAGAAGGTGACGTGATCACGGCAGTCAACGGGCAAGCTATCGCAGCGGTGGACTGGAATACCCTGTGGACCGAACTGGTCCAGTCGGACGATGCCACACTGACACTCACCGTGCTGCGCAATGGCGAAGAAATCACGGTCGAAAGCACGCTGTTCGCCGGGCTGCACGGTGAGGGGCGCGGGCAGGGGCCGCTGGGCGGCTTTGGCGGCCCCAACCGCGACGCCCCCGGCGGGTTTGGGCGCGGCGGCTTCTGGGGCAATCCTCCACAGCAGGCCGCGCCAAGCGGGGGACAGTCCAATCCGGGTGGCGTCTCTGTACCAGCAGCGGAGGACACCTCAGCGGCATAACCCTTCGACAACGCCCCTTTTTCCCTCTACTTCGGGAGTTGCCCCCAACTCCCGAAGGCTGCTTTATCTCACTGGCCTCTCTGCACAGTCCTCCGCGCCAGTAACCTGCGCTTTCATGCGTTGGGAATCATGCTCGGCCAGATCAAGGTCTCGGACAAAGCCCGCTGCCTCGATCCACACGGCTTTCGCGCCTCCCCTCCTCGATGTTGAATTGTTTGACAATAGCCGGAATGTACTATAGTCTTTGAAATTACGCGGCTGTGATCGGATTCGGGGGCAAAGCAGGTGTTTTATACATCTTGTGTGAATCCGACTGAATAAATTTAACATTTTTCAGATGTTTGTTTTCGCATACAATCATGGTGTGCCGCCAAATATTCCACACACTTCAAGAACAACAACCCGTCTTTCACATTCACCAAAGAAGGGGGTGATGCCTATATAAAAATCCCGACAGTCTGCCGACCACCCTCCCAAAAACAACCACGCAATAAGGAAAAGGAGAGAGTAAGCCATGCTTAAGCGCCTCGTTACCTTGACTGTGACCCTGGCCGTCATGCTGACATTTTTGGGCGGTCTGACCGCCGTCGCTCAAGATGACTGCAACTTTGCCGGCGAGGTCGTGATCGGCGTGATTGCCTCGCTCACTGGCGACCGCCCCAAGGTCGGCCAAAGCACCGAAGAAGCCACCAACATGGTCGTCGATGAGATCAACGCCGCGTGCGGCCTGCAGATCGGTAGCGAGAACTATGAGGTCGTTGCGATCATCGAGGACAGTGAGTCGCGGGCCGAATCAGCGGTAGCCGCCGCAACCCGCTTGATCGTGGATGAGGAAGTAGTAGCGATCATCGGTCCCCAGGCCAGCGTCGAGGCCGTACCGGCAGGCCAGGTTGCCAATGACCGCGAAACCCCGATGATCTCTCCCTGGTCCACCAACCCGGCCACAACCCTAGACCGCCCCTGGGTCTTCCGCGCCGCCTTCCTCGACCCGTTCCAGGGCCGCGTAGGTGCCAGCTTCGCTATGAGCGAGTTCGGCGCGACAACGGCAGCAGTCCTCTATGACGTTGCCAGCGACTACCCGAAGGGCCTGGCCGAAAACTTCCGCGATGCCTTCATCGAAGGCGGCGGGGAAATCGTGGCATTTGAGAGCTTCACCACTGGCGACACCGACTTTAGCTCGCAGCTTACCAACATCATCGCGGCTGCGCCGGAAGTGCTGTTCGTCCCGCAGTACTACAACGAAGTGCCGTTGATCGTCCAGCAGGCGCGCGAGCTGGGTTACGAAGGCCCGATCCTGGGCAGCGATAGCTGGGGTACGCCGGACCTGATCGAGCTATGCGGCGATGCTTGCGAGGGGCTATACTTCAGCACCCACTATGCGCCGGACATCGCCACCGAGGTGGCCCAGACCTTCATCAACAACTACAATGAACTATATGGCGCGCTGCCTGACGATGTGGCCGCCCTGACCTACGACGCCTTCCAACTGCTGTTCCAGGCCATTCGGAATGCCGGCTCGCTGGACCGCGCCGCCATCCGTGACGCCCTGGCCGGCATCGACCTCTACGAGGGCGTGACGGGCCTGATGAGCTTCGATGAACAGGGCGATCCAGTGAAATGCGCTGTGATCATCCAGATCAACGAGGGCGCGTTCACCTATTACGACTCAGCCTGCCCGGCAGGCTTCCCGCCGGAAGACATGGTTGAGCCAGAGGCGACCGAAGAGGCCAGTTCATAACGTATCCTGTTGGGACGCCCCGTGATCTGCGGGGCGTCCTTTCCTCCACCAATGGCCTGCAAACAGCGGCACCTAGCCTGCCCAGTGCCGGGTCGTGATCAGTAACCGGAGAACCTCCTATGGACCTATCCGTCTTTGTGCAGCAGCTTCTCAATGGACTCCAGTTGGGCAGCCTGTATGCGCTGATCGCGTTAGGTTACTCAATGGTTTATGGGGTACTGCTGTTGATTAACTTCGCGCACGGCGACATCTTCATGTTCGGCGCATTTATCGGCGTGTTCGGTTCGTTCATTTTAAAGTGGCCTTTCCTGCCGACTCTGCTGCTGTCAATGATCCTTACCTCCCTGTTGGGCGTAACCATCGAGCGGGTGGCTTATAAACCGTTGCGACAGGCGTCACGGCTGTCAGTCGTAATCACGGCGCTCAGCGTTGGCCTGCTGCTAGAAAACGGCATCCTGGCTCTGGCCGGAGCTAATCCACGCCGCTATCCACAAGACTTCTTTCCTTCGCAGACGTATACCCTCGGCTCAATCGTCGTCAGTGATATCAAGATTCTGGTGATCGCACTGGCGCTGCTGCTGTTCCTGGGGCTGTATCTCATCGTCACACGGACGAAGTGGGGGATGGCAATGCGCGCCATCTCCTATGACAAATTTGCCGTCCCCCTGATGGGCATTTCACAAGACCGCATCATCTCCCTGACCTTTGCCCTGGGGACGGCGCTGGCAGCGGCGGCAGGTATCCTGTGGGTTATTGCCTATCCTACCCTGGAAACAGATATGGGAATGCGCGTCGGCTGGAAGGCATTTATTGCCGCGGTCGTAGGCGGAATCGGCGATATTCGCGGCGCGATGGTAGGCGGGCTGATCCTCGGATTTGTGGAGATTTTCGTGCCCGCCGTGTTTCCTTCCACCCTGCGCGACCCAATTGCCTTCGCCCTGCTGCTGGCGATCCTGGTGGTCCGCCCAACCGGTATCTTCGGCGTCGCCCGCCGCCAGAAAGTGTAGGAGAGCACCATGTTTCGATCTATCCGACGATTTCTGGTGCGGCTGACCGAACCGCTGCGTGAATGGCTGGGTCGTATCCCCCTGCTGGCTTACCTGGCCGGCCTGGTCGTGGCGGTCCTGATCGAACGCCAGTGGGGAGACGCCTTTGCGAACCTGCTGGGCTTCCGCAAAATTCCGGCGTTCTTCGGTATCGGTGATCTCCTGGAGCCGTTCAGCGAAATCAACACCGCCCTATCAGGTATCCTGGGACCGTTCTTTCCCACACCCAGCCAGACCATTCAGGCCCCACTTCAGCAATCTGGGGAGGCGGTGGGTAGCGTGCTCACGACCTTCGTGAACGCCCTGTTCTACCAGGGCCGCCGCGAACCCGGTTTCTTCGACACGCTACTGCGGGTGACGATTTACGATGTGGTGATCTTCGTCATCCCGATCCTCGTAATCGCCTTGCTGCTGCGCGGAGTCAGCCGGCAAACGGTAACGCGCCTGCCACACTGGGCCAACGGCGTGGTCCACCTGGCTTTGCTCTATCTGGCTCTGGCGCTGTGGGGCAACCTCAACGACTACCGGGCACTGGTGCTGGTGTATATGGGCGTGAACATCATGCTCACCATCAGCCTGAATCTCGTCAACGGCTACATGGGGGAATTCTCCGTTGGCCACGCCGGGTTTATGGCCGTAGGCGCCTACGTGTCGTCGGTGCTGACCATGTGGGCCTTCACCGACAGCCGGGTGTTTGGGCCGCACGTTCTGCCGCCTGAACTGGGCCTGCCGTTCGGCTTCATCATTGCCCTGATCGCCGGGGGCGTGGCGGCAGCATTGGCCGGACTGCTGGTAGCTTTTCCCTCATTCAAGACACGCGGCGACTACCTGGCTATCGTCACACTGGCGGTGAACTTTATCGTTCAGGGCGTGATCAACAACATGGAGTTCATCGGTGGCCCGCGTGGGCTGAACGGCGTGCCCCTGTGGAGCAACATGCATTGGGTCTTCGCCCTGACGCTCCTCTCGGTGCTCGGTGTCTACCTACTGGTCAACTCGACCTTTGGCAAGGGCATCGTCGCCATCCGTGAGGACGAGGTCGCCGCCGGGCTGATGGGCGTCAACACGCGGCGAGTTAAGCTGGTAGCCTTCCTGATCTCGTCATTCATCGCGGGTGTGGCTGGCGGGTTATTAGCACACACGCTGGCTTATGTGAATCCCGGCATGTTCGGCATCCTGCGTTCGACCGAAGTGCTGGCGATGGTTTACCTGGGCGGTATGGGCAGCATCAGCGGATCGATCATCGCCGCCGTGTTGTTTACCCTGTTGATTGAAGCTCTACGTCCACTGGAAGTGCTAAAATGGGTGGTCATCCCGCTCATTCTGATCTTCGTGATGCTCTACCGTCCGCAGGGACTCTTTGGCTTCCGCGAGATCAAATTGAACCTGGGCGCAGAGCGTGCCCCCCGCGCCCGTAGACACCCCCCCACGGCCCCTACGGAGGTGAGCGATGCCGCTTCTGGAAATTAAAAACCTGACACACTACTTCGGCGGACTGCGCGCGGTCAGCAACTTCAACCTCGTGCTGGAGCACGGAGAATTGATCGGGCTGATCGGGCCGAACGGCGCGGGCAAGACGACGCTGTTCAACCTCGTAACCGGGGCCTACCACGCCAGCGAGGGCAGCATCACTCTGGAAGGCAAGGAACTGGTCGGCAAACCGCCACATATCATCAACGGCATGGGCATCAGCCGCACCTTCCAGACGATCCGGCTGTGGCAACAGATGTCGGTGTTGGACAACATCCGGGTGGCCTATCACGGCAGGCTCAACTATGGCCTGGCGGATGTGTTCCTACAATCACGCCACTACCGCGACCAGGAACGCGAAATCACAGAACGCGCCTACGAACTGCTGCACCTGTTCAAACTGGAAAGCTACGCCGACGAGCCGGCGCTCAACCTGCCTTACGGCCAACAACGCCGCCTGGAGATCGTGCGCGCGATGGCCTCGCGCCCCAAGCTACTGCTGTTGGATGAGCCGGCGGCAGGCATGAACCCCAAGGAAATCGGGGCGCTGATGGAGTTCATCCACTGGATCCGCGACGAGTTCCACCTGACGATCTGGCTGATCGAGCACCAGATGCGTCTGGTCATGAACATCTGCGAGCGGATCAAGGTGCTGGACTTCGGGGAGACGATTGCCGAGGGCACCCCGCAGGAAATCCAGAACGACCCCAAAGTGATCGAGGCGTACCTGGGAGAACAGGGGGAGGTGGCCTGATGCTGCTCAGCATCCGCGATCTGCACGTTTCCTACGGCAACATCCGCGCCGTACACGGCGTCTCCTTTGAAGTAGATCAGGGCGAAATTGTCACGCTGATCGGCGCCAACGGCGCAGGCAAATCAACCATCCTGAACACCATTGCCGGCCTGCAATCCCCGGATAAAGGGGACATCTCCTACAAAGGCAACAATCTGGCAGGCCACAACGCCGCCGACGTGGTCAAGGCCGGGCTGGTGCTCGTTCCCGAAGGACGGCGCATCTTCGGCAATCTGACGGTCTACGAAAATTTGCGGCTGGCGGGCTTTCAATATCGGGGCGAGGAACTGAACCGACGCATCAGCCGGGTATTCGAGCGTTTCCCCCGCCTGGCAGACCGACGCAACCAGCTCGGTGATACGCTCTCCGGCGGCGAGCAACAGATGCTGGCCGTCGGGCGTGCTCTGGTGACAGGCGGCGATCTGATGCTGCTGGACGAGCCTTCAATGGGCCTGGCTCCCATCCTGGTCCAGGAGATATTCGCCATCCTGCGAGAGATCAATCAGCAGGGAACGACAATCCTGCTGGTCGAGCAGAACGCGCACATGGCACTTAAACTGGCAAACCGGGGCTACGTGCTGGAAACCGGAAGTATTATCCTTGCCGGTCCCAGCAGCGAACTGGCCCAAAACGCCGAGGTGCGCAAGGCTTACCTGGGCGCCTAGAAAATGCAAAAACAGGGGGCATCGGCTGCCCCCTGTCGATTTTCACTCTGCCTCATCCGACCGTGCCGAAAAGCCCCCTTCCAGTAGGCGGGCTTCGATCCAGACCCGCGCGGCGGCGGCAACGTTCAGCGCATCCGGGCAGTCATCATTCCACATTTCGATCATCACCGGACCAGAGAAGCCAATCCCGGCAAGCTGTCGGAACGCCGCCACAAAGGGCACATCCCCCTCGCCGAACGGGACGCGGCGCGGCACACCGGGCCGGGCATCCTTGACGTGAACGCCAACGAGATTCCCGCGCGCCGCAGCAATCTCTGCCTCCACGTCTAGCCCGTTGACGATGATGTTGCCGATGTCCATATACAGCCGCAGGTAGGGCGAATCCACCTCACGGATGACCTGCACAGCGGTCGTCGGGGAATCGATGTAACCGTGCTCCTGGTTTTCCAGGCCCAGCAGAACGGCGCGTTCGCTGGCCCAGACGGCTGCCTGCCGGACGGCCTCGACGTAACGCACCCCGTTGCGCCCGTCCGACGCTTCATCAGGCAACCGGTCATAGCCGGCCAGTTGAACAATGCGGATACCCAAGTCGGCGGCCAGATCGACTGCCTGCCGCACGACTTCCAGTCCCCGGCGGCGTACATCTGCATCCCCGCTGCCTAAAGGACAGGTTCGGTTGGCGCTCAGGCACATGGTCAGGATCGGGATTCCGGCCTCCTCGATCATGCGCCGGACCTCGCGCCGCCGTGCCTGAGACCACCTCAGCCGTTCCAGCCGTTCCTGGCTCGGATCGAGCGACATCTCGACGAAATCAAAGCCGGCCTGCGCTGCCATCGTCAGGCAGGCGAACCAGTCCACACCGGACGGTAGTGCCTTCTCGTAAATCCCGATAGAAATACCCGCAACGCGGCTCATCATGCCCTTTCCAGGATAGTCGGCTTTCCTTTACTCGTGGAGAATCTACCACACATCAGCCCGCGCCCTTCATCCCGGCAACAAAACGGGCCGTGATCACCTGCGGGCGAGTAATGGCCGCGCCGACCGTCACCGCCCACGCTCCGGCCATTAACGCCGCCCGCGCCTGTTCCGGCGTGTGGATACGCCCTTCAGCGATCACCGGCACACGCAACCGCGCCGCCAGCGCCCGCACCAGGTCCAGGTCTGGCCCGTCCATTTGCGGGCTATAAGGCGTATAGCCAGAAAGCGTGCTGGAAACCAGATCGGCTCCGGCTTCGGCGGCGGCGACTCCCTCCTCCAGGGTCGAAATATCGGCCATCACGAGTTTGCCCAGCTCACGGTGAATGGCGCCGATCAGGTCTTCCACACGACTGCCATCAGGACGCGGGCGCAGCGTGGCGTCAATGGCGATGATGTCTGCCCCGGCCTCAGCAACGGCGCGGGCGTGCGCGAACGTCGGCGTAATGTACACACCTTCATTGCCGTCCTTGTACAGTCCGATGAGAGGCAAGAGTACCGCCGCGCGAATGGCACGAATGTCAGCGGGCGTGTTGGCCCGGATGCCCACCGCCCCACCCTCCTGGGCGGCCAGGGCCATGCGCGCCATGATCTCTGAACCATGCAGCGGCTCATGCGCCAGCGCCTGGCAGGACACAATCAATCCACCGCGAAGCTGCCCGATCAGTGTGGATGCATCGGTCATGGTCTGTTTTTTCCTATTCTGAACACCTGCGCTTCAACAAGGCTCAAGCGGCTCCAGATCGAAATCGACCTCAAAAGTGCGCGCCCAGGGCAGGCGCACACTGCCCGGCACCATGCGCCAGCGGCCCGCGAAGCCCGGTAATTCGGCGATCAGGGCTTGCAGGCGATCCGCGATCCGCGACTGCACATCTGCCAGCGTAGCGGGCGTAGCCTCGGCAATGCCGGTCTCGGCTTCCAACCACGCGCGGATTTCCGCCCGAACCAGGTGCTGATAGCCCCAGTCTTCCACAAAACGATGCAGCAGAAAACGTTCCTGCGCCTGCCGCTGCACGTCCATTTCGGCCCAACGCGCCGCACACGCCTGCGCCAACGCCGTGCCAATTGTGTTCGCAGCCGTGTTCCAACCGCCGTAAGCCGCCAGTTCGGGCAGCTGAATGTGCTCCCGTAGCAAATCGATCAACACCGGATCGGAGCCGTTGGGATACGCCACATCCACAACAATGACGGCCTCGCCCTGGGCCTGTCGCCGCGCAATCTCTTTCACCAGCGCAACAAGATAAGGCAAACGGGTAGACCGTTCGTCTTCCGCATAGGCTGGGTCAAACTCGCCCCGGCGCTCAACGGGCGTGTTGACGGCCAAGAAAAAGTCGGCTTTCCCGTCGGTTACTGTTCCCCCGACAGCACGTACCTGCCGCTCGACCGTGATCTTGACCGGGCCGTCCTCGTAAGGCGCGACAACATCCTCCCCGCCCGGCACAGCATAGCTAACGGCAAAACGGGGCGTGAAACTGCGCGCCACATTGATCACCCGCGCTGTCAACACTGCGCCGACCTCATCCGCACCAGGGTACATCAGCAGACGGTCACCCAACGTCAGGCGATCCGCCCACTCGGCCAGCCAGCGTTTTTCCCGCGAGGCCAGGCCGTAGGGCACGGTGTCGTCGGAACTGAGCACCAGTAGGTCAAAGACGCCTTCGGCGGCCATTTGCAGAGCGGCCAGGTTAACGGTGTGATTACGTATTCGCCGCCACAGAAAATCTGTCACGTGTTCGGCAGGGATAGACGCCCGCAACGCTGCCAATTCATCTGCCGCTGCCCGGCCTTGAAGCGCACGATCGGAAAGCTGCGAAAAGCGTGACAGCGCCTTACCGTACTGCTTCCAATACGGCGGCTCCTCAACATCGCCGTTATAGTCGGGGATGCGCGTAATCAGGTTGAAACCGTAGATGGTCAGGTCCGGGTGCCGACGCTTGAGATCGCGCAGCAGGTCCAGCCGGGCCAGGACCGCGCCTGCTGACTCAGCAGTGGTGCGACTGGCGATCAGACCACCATAGCCAAGCATTTCGAGGGAGACGATCAGCACATCCAGGTCGGCGGCGTTATCGCGCAGCCAATCCGCCAGCGCGTCGTGCCTGGCCGGGATGCGATAGGCGCTCAGGAGTTCCAGCGGAGGCAGCCGCAGGTCCGCGCCGGCGCTGGCGGCGATCATCGCCGGATAGCGTGTGTTCGCGGGCCGCTCGTCAAGCGGGATCAGGCCAAGATGACTCGCTTTCTCCCTCATCGGCTACTTCCCTCTATACGGCCCCGTTCCAGCCAGGCGACCGTTTCTTCGGCCAGGCTCGCCAGCGGCTTGCGCAGGACGGTGCACTCCGGCAGCGAGGCCAGAAAATGTTGCCCGTAGTTCTTGCTCAGGATGCGTCGGTCCAGGATGACCACCACACCCCGATCCGTGCGGGTGCGGATCAGGCGGCCAAAGCCCTGCCGAAAGCGCAGGATGGCATCGGGGATGGAATAGTCGTTGAATGAGTTGGCAAACTGCTCTGCCCGCGCCGCAAAGATTGGATCAGTGGGCACGGCGAAAGGCAGACGGGCGATCACCAACACACTGAGGTCTTCGCCGGGAATATCCACCCCCTCCCAAAAGCTGCGCGTGCCCAGCAACACGGCGCGCCGGGTTCCTTTAAAACCTTCCAGGAGCGCCTGGCGGCTAGAGCCGTCACTCTGGTCGAACACGGCAATGTCGCCCAGCGCCAGGCGCGGCGCAATGGCCTGAGCCGTCTGACGAAGCTGGGTGTAACTGGTGAACAGCACCATCATGCGCCCACCGGTTGCCGCCGCCAGTTCGATCAGCGTTTGCTCGGTCATGTTCTGATAGCGATATTTGTCCGTCGGCTCCGGCATGTCAGTCGGCAAGTAGAGCAGCGTCGAAGCGCGATAGTTAAACGGCGATCCTACATCCAGCGTTTTGACGTTGGTCGCCTGGAGACGGCCTTGCAGGTAGTCAAACGATCCTGCCGTTTGTAATGTGGCGCTGGTCATAATTACGACATCTTTGGCATGCCACAGGTGCTTTTCGATCAGCGGCCCGACATTGAGCGGCGCGGCGTGCAGGGAAATACGCCCCTGCTCCTGCCCGGCCTCGATCCAGTAGATCGTATTGCCGTCCGGGCTGGTTGTGAAGGCAGCAAGCTGTTGGTGAACCTCGTTCAGATGGCGCGCGGCAGCCCCCACACTGGCGACGATATCCTCATAGTCGGGAATGTCGAAGTCTTTTAGACGGTTTAGTGCCAGCATCAGGCGGCTCATGGCATCAGCGATGCCCGTAGTAAACTGGCTGAGGGTCGCCCAGGCTTCCTGAATTTTGGCGAAATCCGGCTTGCTGCGCTCGACATCCGTCACGCGCACCTGATTGATGTATTCGCCGGGGCGCAGGTAGTTGCCATCGCGCAGAAAATGGTACACGGCGGAGAACAGTGCCCCGACGTGGAACTCCATCGCCTTGATCGCCTCTTCGACGGTCTGTACGTAATCGGTCAACTGCGCAACGTGGCTTTCAGGGATCGTCCCCCGTGCGTGCTTGAGCAGGTCGCCCAGGATGCCGGAACGTGTTCCTCCCAGGTCGGCAAGCTGGCGGCGCAAGGCAGCCTGGTCGATGCGGAAACTCAGGCCGTTGGTGGTAGCTTCTTCCAGATGGTGTGCCTCGTCGAGAATCAGATAGCGGTACTCCGGCAACACGCGGCTGCCAACAGCCACGTCTGAAAGCAACAGGGCGTGGTTGACGATGAGCAGGTGGGCATTTTCGGCCTCGCGGCGGGCCTTATAGAAGGGGCACGCGCCATGCATCTGCTCATGGCAGCGTTCCAGCGTACACCCTTCGTCCTCGGCGCTCAGACGCATCCAGGCCCCAATCTCTGCCGGGCCACGCAAGTTGATCTCGCCCCGGTCGCCGCTGGTGCTTTCCAACAGCCAGATCAGGATTTTGGCGAAAATGCGCAGTTCATCGATGCTGGTCGGCTGACGGCGACGCAGGCTCATCAGACGGCGCGGACACAGGTAGTTACTCCGCCCCTTCACAACGGCCGCCTTGAAATCCATCCCCAAGACATCCCGCAGCAAGGGAAGATCTTTGTTGATAAGCTGATCTTGTAGGTTGATCGTGTTGGTGGAAATGACCACACGCTCATTGTTGGCAACGGCCCAGCAAATCGCCGGAATGAGGTAGGCCATCGATTTGCCCGTGCCCGTGCCCGCCTCGACCATCAGATGTTGGGCACGGTTGAAAGCCTCGGTTACGGCGCGAAGCATAGTGATTTGCTCCGGGCGATGCTCGTAGCCCTCCACACGCTGCGCCAGCAGACCGCCGGGTTCCAGCAATGCGGCCAGACTGTCCGAGTCCAGGGAACGGATTTCGGCGTTGGGGCGCAGCGGGCGCCAGTCGCGCCCGGCAGGGCCGAACAGCTCTTCCAGGTTGTCCAGCGAAGAACCGGCGCGCTGTGGGCGGTCGAAGGCAGTGCGTGCTCGCTCGCGCAACGCCGCCTCAAAGACCGGCGCGGCGCTCCAGGGCAGCCCGCGCGCCGCATTGGCGATTTCCTGCAAGGTATTCAGTGGCAGGTCCAGAATACGCTGCCACAGTGTCCAATACACCTGAACTGTAGCTGTCGCGTCGGTCAGCGCCCGATGCGCGCCGTTGAGCGAAACGCCTAACTGCTGCGCCAGGCTGTTGAGGTTGTAGCGCGGCGCGGTGGGCAACAGCACCGCAGCCAGTTCATAGGTATCCAACGCCAGATTGTCACGCAACAGGCCCCAGGGCTGCAAGAAAGACAGATCAAAGCTGATATTGTGCCCTACCACCGGGGCCAGTCCGACGAAGTCGGCCACGCCCGCCAGCACGCGGCGCAGTTTGGGAGCACCGGTCAGGTCTTCCTGGCGAATACCGGTGAGAGACGTGATACCGGGCGGAATTTCCCGTTCCACGTCCACAAGGGTACTATACGTCTCCAAAATCTCGCCTTCTTGAAAGCGCACCAGCCCGACTTCCAGGATGGCGTCTCGCTGAGGATCAAGGCCGGTGGTTTCCAAGTCAATGGCGACGATCTCGCCACGCATGGTGGACTCCAAATTCTAGCGCGAGGCAATTCGACAGATGCAGAAGTGAAGTATAACACACCCCTCAGAAGGCTGCGCACAAATGTATTATTGACCCTGCCACCCTGCTGGCTTACCCTCCAACAGGCCGACAAAAAATCTGCTACACTTGTCTGCGCCTGCATTGGAAGCACCGCGCCGCCGGGCGCGGGTTCGGAAGGAGTATGATCCATGCGACGCCTGCTGATCTGTTTCGCGCTGGGCCTGATCCTGATCGCCTGCACGCCGCCAGACACGCCCACCCCCCTACCAACCTCCCTGCCGGTGCAAGCGCCGCCCTCCACGCCGCCCTTCGTTATCGTCACGCTGCCGCCGACGCCGGTAATTGAACCGACAGCCACGCCGACACCGCCCTTTGACATTGCTCCCTATATTGGGCGCTGGCAGCTAGACTTCCGCTACCAGTTCGCGGGCGGCGACCCCATCGATCAGATGCGCTTTGTCGGCGCGGCAGCCGTTCAGATCGGAGCCAATACGCAGGCGACCGGCCAGGGCGCGCTCACCACGTTTGCCTTCCGCGAAGGATGTTTTGCCAGCACAATGAACGAGGATGACATCGGCATCTCTGTCGTGGGAGAGGTCGGGCTAGGCGACGACGGCAGGTTGGAGCTGACTTTCTGGATCAGGCCGGATAATCCGGGACGCATGGAACGCTATGCGGTGATGTGCCCGGACTTTGAAGCGCCGCTGGAATGGGAACAGCAAATGCTATGGCCGACGCTGGCCGCACTGCGCGTCATGCCCTATACCCTGCCGCTGGAATCGGGCGCAGCCATTGATACAACGGTAGAAGTAACCGGGCCGACAGGTGGCGCGGTGCATGGCACGCTGAACACGTGGATCCGTTTGATACGTTAAGGGCTTTCGTGCTAAGCTGGTAGCTACCAGAACCTCTTGTGCCCTGGCGTCTCTACAGGAGGCGATTTTATGCCTATCCCTGGGCCGGATACCCTGTTCGATTACCGTCAACCCGACGTGGATTACGTCTTCGACAAAATAGCGAAGGCCGAATCCTGTTCCCTGGTTGGGATCGGCAGCGCAGGCAAAAGCACGCTGCTGCGCACGCTGATGCAGGATGACACCCTGGCGCGCGGGAAAAAGAAGCATTTCCCTGAGAATCCTCCGCAGATCATCGTGGCCTTCTTGAACCCGCACAAGATGATCCATCTTCAACGCCGCGCGTTGGAACAGGCAGGCGCAGCCTGGCCCGGTTATGAAATGATGCTGAACTCCTTGCTGCGTGCCCTGGTGGAGATGGACACCGAAGAGCTGGGTGACAACGAACATTGCATTGTGGAACTCATCGCCAAAGTGGAAAACTACTATCGCAACCTGTTCGGCGCAGCCGCTTATTTTGGACAGGCCGGGCAGCAGCTTTTTTTGCCGCACCCCTTGCTCATCCAGACCGGCTTTCGCCACCTGGAAGAGTCGATCTATGCTGTGTTCGATACGGCCAGGCAATGCAGGCAAGATTGGCGGGTCGTCTTTCTCTTTGACGAAATGGAGGAATTTATCGCCCGCCTGCCGGCTCAATTCTTCCAATCGCTGCGTGGCATTCGAGACGACTTCAAGCAGCGCCTCACTTTTGTGACGGCCAGCCGCCGCTCGTTGGACGAAATCGTAGATGATGTTGCGCAGCATAAGCTCACGCCCCAGGCTCAGCAGGCATTTAGAGATGGCATGGAGGGATTCGTCGAATTATTTCGCGGCTTCATGCGCTACCTGGGGCTGCTGGACAAGACCAGCGCCGCCGCGCTGCTGAAACGCCTGGCCCAGCGTTACGATCAGGCGTTGACCGAAGATGCGCAACGGGAATTGCTTGCCCTGACCGGGCGGCACGCCGGTCTACTGCGCCGGAGTTTTTTGCGAGCCGCTGCGGGCGTATCCCAGGCAGGAAGCGGCGAATTCGGGGAATATTTGCTGCGTGATCCGGGCGTGCAGCAGGAATGTCAGACGATTTTGGGCAGCCTATCCCCCGACGAGCAGACCGTGTTGATCCAACTCGTCAAAGGGCAACCGACGCCGGATCGCAGCGTCCTGTATAGCCTGTACAAAAAGCACCTGATCACGCATCCCGACGCCGGCGAGATAGAAATACGGCTGCCGCTGTTGACCCAGTATCTCAGTCGGCTGGAATAGCTGTGTAGGCGAGAGGACGAGGGGCGATCAGCAGACCGCCCCCCGTTGTGGGCTTTAGCTGCCCGACTCGGCTGTCGGCTCTTCGGTCGGTGTTTCCGTCGCTTCGCTTGTGGCTTCCTCGGTCGGGGTCTCGGTCGCTTGGGCTTCGGCGGCAGCCCGCGCCTCGGCCTCGATGAACTTTTCGACGGCGGTTTCCTGATAACCCTGGAACGTCGCGTCGTCAAAGACGATCACCTGTTGGTCTTCCAACAGACTCCGACTGCTATTGGAGAGCAGATACCACACCAACGCCTGGACGGCAGGCCGGGCCAGAGCATCCTGGCTGATTTGGAGCGATACCGGACGCGCAAAGAGATAGCTACCGTCGCGGATCGTTTCCAGAGACGGTGTCACACAGCCGTTGCCTGCATCTACCGCCACCGGGATCACGTCTGCCTCGGTCGCCTGGAAGTCGGCAAAGTCCACATAGGTGATCGCGCCCTCAACGTTAGCAGTCGCAGCAGCGCGCCACAGGCCGTCGTTATTTTCCTGCCGGGCATCGCGGCGCGGGTTGAGAATTTCCCGTGTGCTCTGGAACAACAAAAAGTCCGTCTGGCTCTCGCCATCACGCGGCAAGAAAATCGTCAGCGGCAGATCAGGAAAATCTTCGCCAAGCTGATTCCAGTTGGTCACACTGTTGTCACCCTGATCCTGCCATAGGTTGCCGATCTGCTCGGTAGTCAGGCAGGCGGCAAAATCGGCCTCTGCGGGAACGAGCATCACAACGGCCTGATGACCCAGCGGCACTTCCCACAGGGAAACGCCATTCTGTTCGCAAGCCGCAGCTTCTTCATCCGTCGGCGCGCGCGTGACCGTCGCCAGGTCGATCTCGCCGTTGCACAGCTTGCGGTAAGCAGCCGGGTTGCCGAACGCCGTCTTCGTGATGGTAACACCGGTATACACATCCGTAAAGGCGTTGGCAACGTCATTGAGCGGCGGGTATGCGGCGGCGGCATTTTCCACTGTCACCGTGCCGCTGACATCAAAGGCGATGGTATAGCGTGGCTCACCCTCAGAGAACTGCCGCCCGGTCACGCCTTCGGTCACGTTCGCCGTCGCCTGCTCGACCTGCGCCTCAGCCAGGGGAACAAACCCTTGCTCAGCCACCACCGCCTGGCCGTCTTCTGCCAGCATCGACTGCACCAGACCGGAAACGGCTTCCCGTTCCAGGCTGGCAGCATTGACGTACAGGTACAAGCCGCGCATAGCCGGATAGGAGCCGTCTGCGATGGATTCGGGCGATGGTGCGACGCAGCCCGCGCCTTCTAGTTCGTCCAGCGCGATCAGGCGCACGTCGGCCTCGCCGTCGGCAACGGCGTTCCAGGGCACAAGGCCCACCCCGGCCACATCTTCGGTCACACGGCTGACCAACGTCTGAGGATCGCCTTCAATGGTTGCATCCGCGCGCAGGCCATCCCCTGGCAGCAGGTCGTCTAGCAGGCCATAAGCCGCGCTTCCCTGCGGTGGGGCATAGGACACAAAGGACATGGCCCCCCAGTCCGGGTTGATCTGATTCCAGATGGTGGTGGTATTCGCCGCTGACGGCCCCCACAGAGTCGCCAACTGGGGAAAGGTCAGGCAATCGACAAAGGTGAAGGCCGGATTGGCGATCACGGCCAGCGCGTTGCTGCCGAGCGGCACTTCGACCCACTGAACATCATTTTCGGCGCACGCAGCTTCTTCTGCTCGCGTGATGGGACGTGCAGCCATAGCAATATCGATCTCGCCACCGCACAGGTCTGCCAGGCCAGTATCCGTGCCGGTGATCTCGACGGTGACAGCCGCGCCGCTTTGTTCCTGATAAGCATCGCTCAACGGCCCGACGACCGTCGAAACGAGTTGGGAGCCGCGCACCAGAATGGTCTCTTGCTGGGCCAGAACGAGCAGCGGGGCAGCCAGAATCATCAAGGCTAACAGGCAGAACAACGCCTGACGCCGGGGAAAGTTCATCGCGGTTCTCCTTGTCACGGGTTTTGAACAGCAGAGTGCACGTTTTTGGCATTTTGACAGGCGGAGATTGTACACACTTAAGGGCAATTGTCCAGAGCAGGTCGGCAGGCCGCTGGTTTGCTCTCTGGGCCGCGTTCTGGCCCTGAAGTGCGTTTTGTGCTAGACTAATAAATGCTGTCTGCGGTTCAATGGACAGAGCGACTGGCATCGTCGGGAAGCAATTCCATGCAATTCAAGTTTCACCTGTACGTACAGAGACATCACAACCGCACCTATACCGTCACGCCGATCCCTTTTTTCGACATGACGACCTACGGCATCAACCTGGATGAGATCAAGGCAGAGCTATCGGAAGCCCTGCAAGATCGCTTGAACGGAATGCCGCCGCAGTTTCTTCACAACATCGAATACGACGAAGGACTCACGCTGCACAAAGTACATGTGGAAGTGCGCCCCCTCGACCGTAAGACCCAAAAAAAGCGCCGCGAACAGGTCCGCCTGCTGTTCAGTGTGCTGGTGAAAAAGGATGAGGAAAGCGATCAACTGATTGTCACTGTACCAAAGGCCGGCCTGCCGCCGCTGAGCTTTTATGTCTACCAGTGGGACGAACTCCAACAAACGGCCAGCACCGAACTGGCCCATTGGCTGGACGGCCTGGCGCTGGATCAGTTATTGGAACTCCAACACGCGCGCAGCGAAACGCTGGAAACCCTAGAAGTAGAAATCCAACTCCGTAAGCCGAAAGAGGTCGCATCGTCTAACCCCTTTGAGCGACGTCTGGGCGAGGAAGAACAGCGTTTTTGGGCGTTGCGCGAAACCGGCATCAACCTCACAGCCCAGGCTGCTGAAGGACGTTTTCGCAAAGTGTATCGGCGCGATGAGATTGTGCAGGAGGTGATGCACACACTGGCTGCCGGACGCCACAACAGCGTGTTGATCAGTGGCCCAAGCGAGGCTGGGAAGACGGCCATCATGCGCGAGGTCGTGCGCCGCATCCAGCGCGAAGAGTGCGACGCGGCGCTGCTCAACCGCCAGGTGTGGATGCTCACGCCGGATCGCTTGATCGCGGGCGCGCAATATATCGGCACCTGGGAAGAGCGCCTCAAAGACATTGTGGCCGAGTGCCGCCAGAAACAGCACATCCTCTATGTGGAGGACCTGCCCGGCCTGATCGAGATCGGGCGCTGGTCCAAAAGCGATCAGAACGTCGCCCAGGCGCTGAAACCTCACATCGAAACCGGGGAGGTGATCGTGTTCGGCGAGGCCAGCGAGGAGCGCCTGCGCATGGGAGAAAGCCTGGCGCCGGGGTTCATCAACCTGTTCCGGGTCATTCATCTGGAGCCGCTGAGCGAAGATGAGACGATGTCGGTGCTGGGTCATGCGGCGCGCGACCTGGAACGGGAGATGGACATCCGTCTGGAACCGTCTGCGGTCGAGGCTTCGGTGGAACTGACGCGGCGCTTCCTGCCTTACCGCTCATTCCCTGGCAAGGCGATCCGCCTGCTGGAAAGCGCCGCAGCGGATATGGCGAAGACGCGCACGGGCTTCTTGCGGCCCGTCGTCCGGCGGGATCAGGTAATCACCACCTTTGCCGCGCAGACCGGAATGCCGGAGTTCATCATCACAGACACAGCCCGCCTGGAACCTGCAGAGGTGGAAAAATACTTCCAAAGCCGCATTTTGGGCCAGGAAGAAGCCGTCCAGCGCATGGTAGACCTGGTAACGACCATCAAGGCCGGACTCAACGACCCCGAAAAGCCGTTGGGGACGTTCATGTTCATCGGCCCGACGGGCGTCGGCAAGACGCAGATGGCCAAGACGCTGGCAGGTTATCTATTCGGGGATGAGGCGCGCCTGATCCGCTTCGACATGAGCGAGTACATGGGCGCCGACGGCGTGGCCCGGCTGATCGGCGCGTTCAACATCGAGGGTGAACTGACACGCAAAGTGCGCGAACAGCCGTTTTGCGTGCTGCTGCTGGACGAGTTTGAGAAAGCCGACCCACGCATCTACGACATCTTTCTCCAGGTGCTGGGCGAAGGGCGGCTGACCAACGCGGCTGGCCGCACAACGTATTTTCACAACGCGATCATCATCATGACTAGCAACCTCGGTTCAGAGCAACGAGCCTTCCGCTCACCGGGGTTCGTGCAGGAAGCGGGCACAAACGCCGCCGACGATGCGCTGGCAACGCACTACCGTGCGCGTATCGAGGATTATTTCCGTCCGGAGTTTGTTAACCGCATCGACCAGATCGTGATCTTCAAACAGCTCACTCGCCAGGCGTTGCGACAGATCGCCGCGCGCGAATTGGGGGACATCCTGCTGCGAGACGGTATCACCCGCCGGAACATTGTCGTGGAAATTGACGACTCGGTAATCGACCTGGTGCTAGAAAAAGGCTATAGCCCCGTCTATGGAGCGCGACCGCTCAAACGCGAAATCGAGCGGCTGGTCGTCGCACCGATGGCCCGCGCGCTGGCCCTGCGCAACCCGCAGGATCAAACCCTGTTTCGCATCCACGCTGAAGGGAACGACATCGCCCTGAAAGCCGTGCCGATTGACGACGCGGAACGTATGACCACCGTTGCCTTGAGCAGCGCGATGGATGTCGGCAGCGCCCGCCGGGTCAAACTAGATGGCCCCGGCCTGGTGGAAGGGTTCGCCGAACTGCGCCGCCAGCTTACCGACTGGGACGAGAGCGAAACCGTCGCCGAGATGCGCACCGCGAAAGAAGAACTGCTCAAAGCCACCGGAGAGCCGGACTTCTGGGATAACGGCGAGCGGGCGCGCGACGCTATGACGCGCTTCTACTTTCTGGATCGACTACTGCGCCGCCTGCAACAGTTGATGGATCGCGCCGAATACCTGGAAGATTTCGCCATTCTGATCAATCGGGAGCGCGACGCGCGCTACCAGAGCGAACTGGCCTCTGATTACGAAGACCTGTATCGCAACGTCAGCTACCTGAATATCGAACTACTGACGGCCCATCTGCCCCATCGCAATCAAGCCATGATGCTGCTCACCAGTTTGGGAACGCCGTCAACCTCGCGGCAAAAGCCGCACGACGCTTGGGTGCGCCGCCTAAGCGAGATGTACCTGCGCTGGGCCGAGCGCAAAGGCTACGACCGCGACCTGTACTTGTTGACTGCCGACGAAGAAGCGCCCGGCGGTGGTCGGTTCGTCCATCTGACAGCGGGTAACTTTCGCGCCCTGCTTAAAAAGTATGCGCAATACGGCCCAACCGACGAAATCGCCATCTTCTGCCAGGGCGCAAATGTGTTCGGCTTCCTCAAAGGCGAACGCGGCGTGCACAAACTGCTCGGCAAAGAGACGATGGCAGAAGAGCACGCACGGGTACAGGTATTCGCCATCCCGGACGGAACGAAGATCGAAGAATGGTTGGCCGACTATCAGCGCATCAAGGCAGACATCGCCGCCGGCAAACGCCCACCGCCGCCCGCCGAAAAACACAGCGTCATCCGCACCTATGCGCTGGATCGCAGCGACAAATACATCCGCGACATGCGCACCGGCGTGCGCCTCCCGAACGTCAAAGATGTGTTGGAAAAAGGATTGCTGGATGAATTTATTCTGGCCTACTTGAAAACTGAAGAGGCCGCCATCGCCTGGGAAGATCGCTTTCCGCCGACGTTTCCGTTTTGAAGTTATCGGCTCGCAGCGTTGCCGGAGGGGAATCCGTCATGAGCCAACAAGAAGCAAAGCCATCTCGGATGGTGCTGTGGGTGGCGCGGCTGTCCCGCTGGCCGCGCGGGTTGCGTATGGCGCTCTGCGCCGTGATCGCGCTGCTGACGGTGGCGCTGGTGGTACAAATCGTGACGTTGATTGCAGGCGGCCCGGCAGAACAGTTCGAGGCCAGCACCGCCAGCACGATCCTGCTCCTGGCGGCAGGAGCCGGCTTGGTGGTCTACATGGTCGGTTGGTGGTCGTTGATCGGCTTCAGCGGCGATCCTCACCCGGTTCTGGGGACGCGCGCGGCAAACTTCTTGCTGTTCGGCCTGTTGGTGACGCTGGCGCTGTTGGTCTGGGCGCTGATCAGCACCATTATCGCCTTTCTGCCACCAGAAATCCCGATCTAGCAGCCGACACGATGTGCAGGTTTTGAGCGCCGGGAACTGAAGTCCCCGGCTACGGACGCAAAGTCCACTGAAGTGGACTGACAGCCACTGTCTCGATCTGCATTTTCAGTCCACTGAAGCGGACTTTGCGGACTTAGCCAGAGGTTCACCCCCTGGCGACCGGGGCAGACACAGTCGTTTTTGAAACTTGCACATTGCGTCAGCCGTCTATCGGCCTGGTGCTGGCCGAGGCGCCAGAAGGTGGCCTGTGTGTAAAGAGCAAACCTGGTGGCAATGCTTGCGTTTTTGCTGGCAGCGTGTTCCCCGCCGCCGCCACAGGCTGTAACCGCTACACCGGACCTGGAGATGGCTTCTGCCACGCCGGAGCCGGTGCTGCCAACCCCGACACGCCGCCCTTTGCCCCCCACCTGGACCCCCGCCGCCGGTCCGGCACAGGGCGCAGGGCCGACAACCACCTTCGAGCCTGTCACGCCACTCCCCACCCCGACCACGCGCACCGAGTGTCTGGAATTCCAGGCAGATTACCAGCGCATTGGCGATACCTTCACGCTGGGAACGTCGCCCACGATCTACTGGACGGCGGTCAGGGGAGCTTCCTATCGTGTTGAAATCCTCGACCCCCAGGGGATCGTGGTGCATGTCGGGATCGCGCCGGTGGGTTCAAGCAGCTACAACGTCCCGGCGGAAGTGTTCCAGGTCGATGAGCGGCTGTTTGGGATGGGCACTGTGGCGGTATACACCTGGCGGCTGCTCGCCCTAGACGCGGCAGGCAACCAGATGTGCCAGACGCCCAGCGGCGAACTGATCCCACTCCCTATCCCTACCGAAGGGGGCTAATCTCCGCTGCCCGTCGGGGACGCTTCATCCTTGTGCAAGACGTACAGTTCAAACGCCTCGGCGGTCCAGGGCAAGGCAGGCTTGAAGAAGGATTCGTAGATCGCGGCGGCGTAGGCGCGGATTTCGTACTGTGCATCATCGGCCAAGCGCAGGCGCAGGAAGTTCATCAGATTCCAGCCGTCCACCTTGACGATCCAGGTGTAGTATACGGCAAACCCCGGCAAAAAAAGCCGCGCCTGCTCCCGCGCGACGCCTTTTCGCAGCGCCGTTTCATACAACGCATAGCCGCGCGCGTAGTGCTCAAGCAATTCCTGGGTGAGCTGCTCCCCCTCCGGCCCAACAAGCTCGCCCTTGCTGGCCTGCCTGTTGTCTGCCGATTGCAACCGCCACACCGCAGGCGTGTAAAAGTCGTTTTCCTCAAACGGTGTGTAACGCCCAGACTGCGAATTGATGGATTGATAGTGAAAGGTTCTATGCCGGACCCACTGCCAGTACGTCACCAGAGGTGCCCTAACACGGAACTTAAACTCGACCATCTCAAAAGGCGAGGTGTGTCGGTGGCGCAGCAGGTAGAAAAGCAATTTCTTGTCCTTCTCGCTGCCTTTAGATTCGCCCAAAAAGGAGACCCGCGCCGCATTGACGATTGCCAGGTCGTCGCCCATCAGGTCTTGCAGTTCCACCCAGCCTTTTCCCGGCTCAAGCACATCCACGCGACGGCCCACAAGGTTCTTGTTCACAGATTTTCCTCACCAGGTCTATCCTCTTTTATCCAGGGACGCATTATAGTCCCCCCACTAGCGGGGCAATAGGGCAGCAAGCACCCGCAGCAGCAACACACTCAACCGCACCGTTACGATCACCAACAACGGCGTTGACAGAAAAGCGGCTGTGCCCAGCGCCGCACGGCGGAAGCGCCGCGCCCGCAAACGGTGACGCAGATCGTCGTCGGAGAGCCAGGGAACAATCGGATCGGAGGAACGGTATCGCTCGATGCGCCCGCGCAGGTCTGCCAGCGCCGCCGGAAAATTCGCCAGCGGCAGGGTAGCGATCACATGCACGCGCGGGGGACGTGGGTCGGGTTCGCCCTCGAACGGCGGGCGGGGTTCAGCATAGGCCACTCCCAACGACATTGACGCCGCTTGGGGCCACGCGGCCAGGCCAACAATCTGCACGTAGGGAACACGCCGGGAACGCAGACCCAGCGGTTGGCGCAGTGTGAGTGCATCGTCTTCCAGCAGCAGGCCAGAACGCCGGCGGGCCAGCTCGTAGCTGCCCCAGATCAGCGGCGGCAGGGCGAACAATCCCGCCAGCAGGCGCAGGCCAACGTCTGGCAGCAGCAACGCCAACAGCACAGCAGCGACCAAGAGAAAACCCGCCTGCCACAGCGAGCCGGCAGAGCGATAGACGTACATTTCAGGAGAAATATCCCAGTGCCAGGCGAACACGCTCCTCTACGTCACGGGGCGCGTCGCGCGGGATGGATTGCAGAGCCGCCTGCGCCTCGACCACACTGTAGCCCAGGGCGATCAGGGCGTCCAGCACGTCAGCGTCCACGTCACTCAGCATCGCCAGTTCAGCAGCACCCCTGACGGCCAATCTGTCTTTGAGTTCAAAGATGATCTTCTCGGCGGTCTTTTTGCCGATGCCCGGCACGCGGGTCAGCAGGTCTACTTCTGCATGAGCAACGGCGTGCGTCAACTGCGCCAGACTGAGTGCGCTCAGGATGGCAAGCGCCAGCTTGGGACCAACACCGCTGACGTTAATCAGGGTTTCAAAAAGCTGGAGTTCCTGCTCGTCGGCAAACCCATACAGGGTCAGTGCATCTTCACGGACGGCCAAGTGGGTGAACAGGAAGACGCTATGCCCTACACCCTCGACCACATCAAAAACGGTCCGGGGCACGATCACACGAATGCCTATCCCCCCTACAAGGACAACCAGATGATCCTTGCCCTGGGAAATCACCTGCCCCTGGATATTGGCAATCATGACAGACAACCCTATTCGGATATGAGGCGATCAAATTGCGCACGGCGCAAATCGGTCAGGGCGACGGCCAATGCGTCCGCCGCATCGTCCGGGCGTGGAATATGTTCCAGGCCCAACAACTCCTGCACCATCTGCTGCATCTGGGTCTTGGAGGCGTTGCCGTACCCGGTGATGGTCTGCTTGACTTCGTGCGGCTTATACTCGCGGACTTCGAGCCCGGCGTCGGCCAGCGCCAGGATCAAAACGCCCCGTCCCTGTGCCACGCTGATGGCGGTGGTGATGTTTTTGCCAAAAAAAAGCTGCTCGACGGCAGCAGCATCCGGCCGGTAAGCCCGAACCAGGCGAGTGAGTTCCTGGTAAAGCTGCCGGAGGCGTTGCGGCATCGCATCGGCAGGAGACGTCGTAATCACGCCATAGGCTACGGCTTCGAGCGTGCCATCATCATCTTCACGCACAAAGCCATAGCCTACGGTGGCTGTGCCGGGGTCAATACCCAGGACGATCATCCGTCTCAGGCGACCTGCAGGCTTTCCAGGATTTCGTCGCTGATGCTGACGTTGGAAGAAACGTTACTCACGTCGTCCAACTCTTCCAGCTTTTCGATCAGCCCCATCACCTTGAGTGTGTCATCCCGGTCGAGTTCGATTTCATTCTTGGCGACCCAGGTCAGCTTGGCATCCTCGATGATATAGCCCGCCTGACGCAACTTACCGGCCACTTCTGCCAGGGCCTCGCGCGGGGTATAGATGGTGATGGACTCGCCTTCCTCAATCACATCCTCCGCACCTGCGTCGGCAGCCAACAGGAACAGCGCATCGAAATCCACTTTTTCAGCCGAGACGGAGATCAGGCCTTTCTGGTCGAACTGCCAGGCAACCGAACCGGCAGAGGCCAGACTGCCGCCGCTGCGATTGAACACGTACTTCACCTCGGCCAATGTGCGGTTTTTGTTATCGGTAAGCGTATCTACCAAGATGGCCGCCCCGCCTGCCGCATACCCCTCATAGGTAACAGACTCCAGCGCGACAGTGTCGTCGCCGCCGCCTGAGCCACGCTGGATGGCGCGCTCGATGTTATCTTTGGGCATGTTGGCGGCCCTGGCTTTTTCAATTGCCAGGCGCAAGGCCGCGTTGGCATTGGGATCACCGCCGCCTTCGCGGGCAGCTTGAGTGATTTCGCGGGCGATCCGGGTAAATATTTTACCACGCTTAGCGTCTTCGGCGCCTTTCTTGCGCTTGATAGTAGACCACTTGCTATGACCAGACATGGCGGGTTCTCCAGGCTCGGTGGATAACGAATTTCATTGAGTCCATTATACCGCAGCCCCTGATGACCATGCGACCCCCAGACCAGGGATTTTCAGTTGCCACGCTGGCCACGTTCGGCGCTGAATTGCTCCTCTAACTGCCGGATAAGCTGCGCCTGCCGGCTGCGGATGTCCGTCAAGGCGGCGCTGGCATCCGCCGCTGCCGTTTGCAACTGAATGGCCGCGCCGTTGGCATAAGCCTGGAACGCGGCAAGACCGTTTTCCATCAATGTGCTGATGCTGCGGTGAATTTCGGCAGCGCACTCATCCGGGGCGGGTACATCGGCGAAAGCGTTACGCAGTTCCATCATACGTTGGATGGCAGGGCCGACCTCGCCAGATGGCAGGGCAACGCTATCCAGCATAGTGCGCACAAATTCCGTCTCCAGAAAGTCGGTGTTTTCCAGCCAGTTTTCCAGGTCTGCCGAAGCACAACCGCCGACGAAGACCAGGTCTTGGGCAGCAGGGACGGTAATGGAGATGGTAGCCGGGGTGTAAGGTTCTTCCTGGCCACAGGCAGCCAACAGCAGAACGGCACACATCATCACCAACAATGCCGTATGTCGTGAATGCATTCCATGCCTCCTTGCCGCCTGAACTTTCAGGCGGGCTTTGTGGAGAAAGGACTCAAAAGAAAAGCCTTAAGGTCCAGTTCTTCAGGGTGGTGACAGGGCGTGGACAAGACCAATGGTATCGGCAACACACCGGCACTGGCCGAAAACGGTACAGAACGACATCTGGCGCTGGCGATCCCTGCATTCGGCTGACCGTAGATTATCATGTGGAAGGAACGTGTGTCAAAAGGACTTTGCTACTGCATCGTGACTCTATTACAATACAGATATTGCCCAGGGGGGCGCGTATTTCCGGCGGGAAGGTCGTTATGCCACAACTGTTGAGCCGTATGGACGACACGGGATGGCTGACTCCGGCTATCGCCGAAATGTTGGATGAAGTTCTGCCCATTCCCCACGACGAAAAATTCCGACGCGAGCAGGCCGTCAAACTCCAGAAACGATTAGCCGAACTGGGTGCTCCTGCCAGAGTGACACGCATCGCCGTGTTGCCATCGCACACCCTATTCCTGCTTCAGCCAGGCGCAACCGGTCGGCGCGGAGCCACCCAGCGCATCACTTCAGCAGAGGACATTGCTCACCGTCTGCCGCGCCTGCGGGAGACGCTCAACGCCCAGGCCGTCGATGTGCTGCCGCGTCTGCGCCGCGCGCCGGAACAGGTGGGGCTGCTGGTACGAATGGCCGATCACGGCGAACTGCGTCTGCGCAATCTACTGCTGCTGCCTGTCTTTCAGGCTGCCGCAGCAAAAACATCTGTCGTAATGGGGATGGACCTGGAACAGCAGGCGGTGGTGCGCGATCTCGCGGCACTGCCTCACCTGCTGATCCTCGGAGACGACATTGAGGCTGCCCGGCAGTTTTTGCGCTGCCTGCTGCTGACACTGGCGCTCTTTAACACCCCTGCCGAGTGCCGTATTGCGCTCATGAACACAGGGCGCATCGAGCTGGTAGACGATCTGGATACCTTTGCCCGTGTACCGCATGTCTTGGGCCGCCGCCTGCGCACGGCGGATGAGAGTCTGAAACTGCTCGACGGACTGGTGAAGGAGCGGGAACGGCGCAAGCGCCTCTTGGAGCGGCAGGAAGTGGACGATCTGGAAAGCTATAACGCGCGCGTGCGACACGAAAAAGGCAGCCTGCTGCCCCGGATCATTGTGGTGATGGAAGAGTTGTTGGACCCGACATGGAATGCGCTCCAGGAAAAGTGGCTGCCGCCGCTGGGTGAACTGCTAACGCATGGGCACACAGCGGGCATTCATCTGATTTTAATTGCCCGAACGAAGGACAGCCGGGACATCCCCAACGCGCTACTGCAAACGACACCGGCCCAAGTTGTCTTGCGGTCCGCAACGGCAGAGGTGGAGCGCCTGCTGCCGAAGGCGCCCGCTGCGCCGCTCAGTTTTGTGGATGGTTTCCTGGTGGAAGGAGAACGTGGAGTCGCAGCACTGGAATTCTGCCGGGTTACAGATGCCGAGATCGAGCGCATTGTGACCTACTGGCGACAGGCGGCGGCGCAGCGCGCGAAGGAGATACCATCGCCCGTCTCGACCGGCGTCACCGGCTTGCTGAATCCCGCCGCTTTATCTGCCACCGAAAATCGGGCAGAGCCGGCCAAACCCTCCCCGCCGACTCCACAGGCGATCAAGCGCATCACCGAGGCCCTCACACCAGAGGAAGTCAAGCTGGCACGGGCGCGGGCGCTGGCTGCTTACCTGGGCTGGCTCGGCAGCGGCCCGCTGCACGACGTAATGGGAATGGGAACAGATGAGGCGCAGGCCGTCCTGGCGCGTCTGCGCGAGACTGGCTACCTGGAAGCCGGAGAGGGACCGACCTGGCGCTTCGTGCGGCTGGATAACGGCAGTTAGCGGTCAGCCGCCAGAGCGAGACCTTCTGGGAATGGGCTGCTGACTGCTCAGAAAGTGTTTAAAAAACCTGCCACATGGACAGGGTACTCCGACAGCTCTCACCCCCTGCCCCCTCTCCCTCATGGAGAGGGGGAATCGCCGGCTTTTCAAGCCCTTCGCCATGAGGGAAAGGGGTTGGGGTGAGGACCATAGCCGTTGCCCAACGCCATCTCTGGCTGATGCGTAGGGTTTTAAACGCACTCTCATTGCTGAGGGCTGACGACTTCTTTGCTAACTGCTCGGTGTGGCAGAGGGCGTCGGCGTGGCCTCCGGCGGCAGCACAGCAAAGGTGCAAGAATTGTAACTGTTGCCCAGGATCACGCGGAAGTCCACCGTGCGGTTCGGGTCCGGCTCGATGCGCACATTGTCTGGACTGACATTCAACACGTGCATAATCGTTCCCAGACTGCTACCTTTAGTACGCCCGGTGTAGTCAATGATGATGGTATCGGGATAATCCGTCCGGTCGGCCTGCCCGCCTGCGATAGGGGCAAAGTTTTCCCAGGCCAGGCGATCTGCCGCCACCTGATCCCAACCCTCGTTCGGCGTGCCGTTAAGGACCTCGATCACGGCATTTTCCTGCACAAGCTGGTTCACGGTAGGCGGCAGGTAAAAGTTGTCGATGAGCTGCGCCACGTTCTCCCACACAGGAAGCTGTACATACGAGCCGTCCGGCGGCTGCCAGGGCGTAGTGTGGTAAGTGCGGATGAAGCTGTGGCTCTCGATGCGGCTCGGATCGAGATTGACCGCCATCGGCAGCAGGCCAATGACGTCTGCCAGCGTCAGGTTTGTGTGCACGATCTGGGTCAGCTGCGGCCACAACTGTGCCACCTGCCCGATCAGGCCCTGGGCGTTAGCCTCACGCCAGATGGCCCGCAAAAGCTGCATCTGCCGCCGTCCCCGGTCGAAGTCGCTGCTGTTATGGCGGGAACGGGCATACCACAATGCCATATCGCCATCCAGGTGGTGCACGCCGACGGGCAGAGTATACAGCCGGTAGATCGGTTGCCCCCAGGCGTCATCGCCCTCATAGCGATAGTCTTGGATGGCACAGTCCACCGCAATATCCACGCCGCCGAGTGTATTGATAATCTGCTCGAAGCCATTGAAGTCGATGCCGGCGTAGTAGTGAATGGGAATGCCAAAGTTGTACAGGATTGTCTGGCGTAACAGGCCGAAGCCGCCGTCGGTCCAGCCGATAGTCTCCCCACGTTGGTAGGCCAGGTTCAACCGCTGCATCGTCCAGCCGGGAATAAATACAAACAGGTCGCGCGGCAGAGATAACATGCTCACCGTTCCGACGGTGCGGTTGATCGAGACAATGATCATGGTGTCGGTGCGATAGCTGGGATCACCGGGATCGACCATGCTGTCGCTGCCGAGCAGGATGATGTTCATGATGTCGTAGTCGCGCCGGTTCGCCAGGGGGACCTGCGTGGGAATAGCCGTGACGGGCGTCACCAAGGGCGTGCTATTTGGCGGGAAAAGAATGGTCGGCAACGGCGGGAAGGTGGCCGTGACCGCCGGTGTCGCCGTTTCGGTGAAAGTCGGCGTGAAGCGCGGCGTGTTGGTCGGGATCAGAGTGTTGGTCGGAATGGGAGTGTTTGACGGCGTCAGGGTATACGTAGGCGTCAGGGTATACGTGGGTGTCAGCGTGTAGGTGGGCGTGAGCGTAAAGGTCGGCGTCTGGGTCGGCGTGGAGGTCGGCGTCAGGGTCAGTGTGGGCGACGGCGTAATGGTCGGTGTGAAGGTCGGCGTGTAGCTGGGAGTGTTGGTCGGGAATAACACTGCTGCTGTCGGCGGCGGCGTGAAGGTCGCCGTCAGCGTGGCCGTCGCCGTCGCCGTCGGAGTCGCGGTATTGGTCGGCGTGGACGTGGCCGTAAAAGTCGGTGTTTGCGTGAAGGTCGGCGTCAGGGTGTAGGTAGGCGTAGGCGTGAGCGACGGCGTGACGGTATGTGTCGGCGTGTCTGTCGGCGTTGAAGTCGGCGTATCCGTCGGAGAAGGCGTATCGGACGGCGTCATTGTCGCCGTCGGAACCAGAGCCGTCGCCGTCAGGGGAAAAGCGGCAGCGCGTTCTTCGGCCCGACGTTGCGCCTCAATCCGGTTGACTACAGCCTGGATTCCCCACACCAGCACAGCCAACACAGCCAGCACGACCAGCGCCAACAACAGCCGTCGCAACAACCGAAAACGCCGGGGAGGTCTCGTATTCATCGTCTTCTCTACCCACATTTGCCGACACAGGCAGCCAGCCTTCGGACACGCAATGAAACGGCGAACAAGGGGTCCAAGCCCCTTGTTGTGCGCGGCGCAGGTTTGCTGCGTGGCCAAGTTTAACCGATGAGCGCCGCTGCCGCTATCGAAAAGTAACGCGGATGGTGCAGGGGTCGGGGAAATTACCCGTCACATCCACGACGGTCAGCCGTATCTGGTAGACACCGGGGCCAAAGCGCGCCGGGTCGATGGTCGCCAGCACATCGTCCGGGCCATAAGCAGGCGTGCTCGACAGCGCAACGTTGGCGAAGTTGGTCTGGTTCTGGCCGCGAATTTCCACTTTGTAAAAGCTGAAATTGCTGATCTCGCTCAAGATGGCCGTCCCACGCACCGTGAACGGCATGAACAGCACCGCGTCCGGCGACGGGGAGGTGATGCGCACTTGTGGGATCAGGCAGCCGATCACAGGCGGCGGCAACGGGCCGCTGCTCGTCGGCGTGAGAGCGAGCACGGTTGGAACGACAACCGTCGGTGGTGGCAGAACAGACGTTGTGGGTAGAGCGGTCGGCGCAAAGAAGGCATCCGGCACGTAAATGATCTGACCTGTTGTAATGCTGGTGGCATCGGCGATACAGTTTGCCGCTTGCAGTTGATCCAGTGCAATGCCTGCGCGCAGCGACAGGCGAAACAGGTTGTCGCCCGTCTGGACAATGTAGGGCAACCAGCCCGGCGGCGGCAGACACACAGATGGGGTCAGCGTCGGCGGCGGGGTGACAGGTGTGGGCAACAGCGAAATCGGTGTGTTAGTCGGCGGAAGCGGGCTGGGTGTCTGGGTGGGAGTTGCCGACGGACGCAGTGTGGGCGACAGGGTCGGCGTCGAAGACGGGCGCGGTGTGCGCGTCGGCGTGAGGGTGTATGCAGGTATTGCGGTCTCACCCAGGGCGGCTGTTTCGGTCATTTTGCCGCCGGTCGGTGTGGTCAGCGGTGGGGTATCCGTTGTTATGGAGATGGTGGCGGTTTCCATCGAGATGGCGGTAGTCGCCGTCGCCGCCGAAATATCGGTCGGCGCAACAGGCTGAGCCGTTGTGCCGGACTGAGCAACCGTCGTTCCCCCCGTGAGGATTGGAAGGCCGTTGCTCGTCACGACAACAGCGAAAATCACCGCTACCATCAGCGCCCCAATAGCACCGATAGCCACCAGGATTTCGTTTCTCAGATTTCGGGGATGCGGCTGCATGGTTTATGTTCGCTCCGCCAGCGGCGTGAAAGGAATGGCGAACACAAAGCGTGTCCCCACGCCGCTCTCGCTCTCGACCCAGATTTTGCCTCCGTGCGCCTCGACCAGGGCTTTTGCTATCGACAGCCCGACCCCGGTATCGCCTAACCCCTGGATCAACGGGTTGTCAGCGCGGTACAGGCGGGTAAAAACACGCGGCTGGTCTTCCACCGGGATACCACCGCCCTGATCCTGCACGGCGACGAACAGGCACTCCACGTTCGTGGGCCTACCCTGCGTGTTGGAAAAAGCGATCTCTTCCCGGCGGGCCACGACAGCCACCTCGCCATCGGTCGGCGAGGCTAGGTAAGCGTTGCTGAGCAATTCAGCGATGACCTGTTGCATGGCATCTCGGTCAGCGTGCAAGAGAGGAATATCTTCATCAAGGTCCAGTTGGACAGCGATTCCCTTCTCACGGAACTGAGTCCCGGCGTTCATGATAGCCGTCTCGATGATCTCAACCATGTCAATCGGCTCCGGTTCCAGGCGAACCTGGCCGCTATCCAGAGCAATCACATGCACCAGGTCTTCGATCAGACTGCCCAACCGCTCGATGTTGGCCTTAACCCGCTGTAAGAACTTGCGCTGGAGTGCCCCCAGAATCCCCACCGACTCGCCGAGCAACAGGTCGGTATAGCCGATGATAGAACTCATCGGTGTGCGGAGTTCCTGGGCGATGGACAGAATAACTTCTGGGTTTTCGGGACGCGCTGCCCTGACCGCCCCCCCTGCCGACGGGGAACGGATGGCCTGATCGTAGGCTTGCAGCTTGCCTTCCAGCAGGTCCAAGTCGGCCTGTGCCTGGATGAGCTGGCTCTCCAGCTCACTACGCTCGGCGCTGAGTTCGTCGATCATGGCCTTCAATGCACCCACACCGTCGGCACCGAGCTGATCGAGCATCTCGCGGTCGCCCTGGAGGCGGGCCAGCAGTTGGTCACGCTCAGTTTGCAGAGCGGTCCGGTCGGCCTGAAGGCGGGCCAGTTCCTTTTGCAATGCGGCGCGCTCTTCAATACGGGCGTTGCGCTCATTGAGCAGTTGATCGCGCTGATGGACGACTTCCTGAAGCTCGATTTTGAGCGTCTCTACCTGTAGTGCAACTTCTTCGCGCTGCGTCTGCCAGGCCGCCTGCTCCTGGCGCAGGGCGTCGCGCTGCTTGGCAACGGCTTCACGGTCCGTCGCCAGACGAGAAAGGTCCTCTTTCAAGCGCCTGATCTGGTTCTGGTAGCCCTCACTGTCCTGGGGCGCAACCTCGCGTTCGGCAGTTAGCTGCTGGAGCCGGGCGCGCAGTTGATCGCGCTCCTCGTTCAACTGCCCCAGGGCCAGAGCCAGCCCGGCCACACCCCCTTGAATACCCAGCAGGTCCAGCTCCTTCTGTACGTCTGACAGTTCGGCAGCAATGGCATCGCGCTCCGCTGCCAGGCGGTTCTTTTCCTGAGCCAGAGATTCCAGCGTTTGCTCAATAGTTGCCGGGATAAGAAATTTGTCGCTGGTTTGCCTGCGCAGGTCTGCAAGCTGCTCTTCCAACGCCGCCTTTTGCGCTTCCAGGCTCGCTTTTTCGCGGGTCAGGGCTTCGATCATGGCCTGGTAAAGCTCTTCATTGTCGGCGGCAGTAACACCGATAAGCGCCGTCCTGGCGTCTTGAAGCTCCGTCGCCAGTTGATCGCGCTGACCACGAAGCTCCTGGCTACGCTGGTTAAGCGCCACCATCTGCTGCGAAATCGAGAGCGTCTCCTCGTCGGAGGCCAGGATTTCGGCAATGCGCCCACGCTCGTATTCGAGTTCGATCTGTAAATCGCGCACAAGATTGCCCAGTTGGGCAATCTGCTCACGGGCCTGTTCCAGGCTGGCCTGCATTTCCTGGCGGGCATGGATGGCCGGAGTAGCGCCGGCTTCGGAAGGCGGTTTGCCCTCCATCATTGCCTGGATGACCTTTTCCTCGGCCTCGTAGCGAGCGGCGGCTGCATTCTGATGCAGAGAGAGCAGTTTACTGGCAATCGGCGCAATGCCTTCCAGCAAGGTGATTTCGTTTTCGCGCAGTTCGCGCTGCGTGTAGGGCAACGCCGCGATCAGCACGCCGAACACGCGGTCTTTTTCCTGCAAAGGCTGAATATAGGCCGGGCCAATCTGGTTAATATCCAGGCGGGTACAGAGGTCGATCAGCTCGTTCACGTTACGGTCAGCAAACAGCGGGCGCTGGCGGCGGCGTTCAATGGCGTTGGCCAGGGTCGGCTGCTCATCCAGGTTCAAGGCCAGGCCATGTAGCGGCTTTTGCGAGATGTGGTCATAAGCGGCCAGGATGTCTACCCAGTTAGCATCCTTGATCGCGCCGACGACTACCACATCGGCCTTGAGTGCGTCGGCAACGGCGATAGCGACCTGGGCGGGAAGATCATCAGGGTGTGTCTTTTCCAGCATGACGCCCAGCGCGCGCAGGAGTTGCATCGACTCGCGCTCCACCGATGCAGAGGGTAGCGCAGGCCGTTCCCCCTTAGGACGGGCCGCTTCTGCGGAGGCGGCAGGTGCAGCAGGTCGCCGGGCGGCTTCCTGCGCCAGGGCCAGCGCATACGTCATGCGCGCCACCACCAGGCGGTAGAGGATCAGCGCCAACAGCGGCAGCGCCAACAGGAAAGCCAGCCGCAACGCCCCGGCGCTATCGCCCGGCGGGGGACCACTGATAATCTGGGCCAGTGTGCTCAGACTGCCTGCCAGGATAATGGCGAAAAAGACCATTTTCAACGGCGCGTCCGGCACGGCCCGAAGACGCGCCAGCATCAAGATCAGACCCAGAAAAGCCAATGCCATGATAATAAATGTCCAGGCCAGGGCGAAAGGCGCGGCGTTGAAGTCCCAGGTCGCGGCCAAGGGAATCCACTGCACGGCAGTGTAAACGTATCCGACAGCGATCAGGGCCAATAACAGGAGCAGGATCAACGCCGACCCTCGGCTGCGACTCCCATCGTCGGCGGCCAGGAATGCCCAACCTATCAGAAGAAGCACGGCAGCATTGACGGCACGCTCCAGCGGCGGTAGCAGGGTATCTGGTGGTTGATTATTGAGTGCAGCTATCAACGCCGCCGCGCCCAGCCCGATCCAGGCCAGTACCATACCCAAAGCGGCGCTGGTATACCGCCCGGCAGCATGTTCGTCGCTTCCGCGCGAACGCTGCCCCAGCGCAATTGAGAACACCGCCAGGCTGAGGGTAATTACGGCCAGAAAATACAACACATCACCGGGCGGAACGACAAAAATGTTCAACAAATCCACCACAGAACACCACCTCCGCCGCCAGCAGTAAGTCGCAAGAAAGCCTTTTTACCTATTGAAAGTATAGCACAGGCAGGTTTTTTGCACGCTGGTGGAGATAGAATCCGGTTAGAAGGCGCGTTGACGCGCCGCGCGCCGCGCGTTAGACTTCTGCGGCAGGGGGCCGTGTGGGTGTTCGCACGCCCCGTTATTGTCCTGGCCGGCAGGTGGAATAACCGATGCCTCTCCCTCAGATCAAAAAACCGGTGGCGGCGCTGTTTCGCAGAGCGCCCTGGCTGGCGGTGATCGGCGAACGGCTGTGGTCACTGCGCCAGGCGCGCTATGCAGTCGGCGCGGTGGGCGTTGTGTTCGACGGAGAAGGCCGTGTCCTGCTGCTGGAACACGTCTTTCACCCGCGCCATCCCTGGGGATTGCCCGGCGGCTGGGTCAACCGCCACGAGGCGCCGGGAACGGCGGTGGCCCGCGAACTGCGCGAAGAAACGGGCCTGCGCGTTGAGGTGGTACAACCGCTGCTGGTTGAAGTAAGCCGCCTGCGCCCCGACCACCTGGAACTGGCTTACCTCTGCCGGCTCGAAGGCCACGCAGAAATCTCGCTGAGCGGCGAAATCCTGTCTTATCAATGGAGCGATCCGGCAAACCTGCCGGACATGTTCGAGTTTCATCAACGAGCCATTATGTACGCTCTGCAAGCGCGGAAAGGGTGCGCATGAGCGTTGTAGGATTGAAGGCTCCCCGGCGGAAGGTCCGTCTGCCACTGCTGGAATTGATCTCGGCAGGGATGCTGCTGGCGGCGCTGCTCCTGTTCGTGGTTGAACTGATCAGCTTTAGCCAGCAACGTGACACACTGCGCAGTGACATCACCGTTGCGCAAATTCCGGTCGGCGGCCTGACACCGACCGAAGCCCAGGCCCGCTGGGAAGCAGCCTACACACAGCCGGTTGTGCTCAATTACCGGGGCAGTCCGATTGTCCTGGATCCGGTGGCAGTGGGGTTTCGTGTCAACAGCCAGGTAATGCTGGCCGAGGCGTTAGCCCAAAGCTCCGACGAGGCGAACTTCTGGCTGTCGTTTTGGAATCACCTGTGGCGCCGACCGGCAGCGCCGGCAAACATCCCCCTCATCGCAGACTACCAGCCCGCCCTGTTGCGCGCCTTTCTTGAAGATGTGGCGGCGCGCTACGATCACCCGGCAGGACGGCCAGAGCCAGTGTTGGAGACCCTCACCTTCCGTTCTGGGGAAACCGGCTACACCTTGGACATCGAGGCAGCCATCCGCCTGATCGATGCCGCGTTGCACGACCCGGTCAATCGCTATGTCAACTTGCCGGTGATCGACAGCAACCCTCTTGGCGGCGGGATAGATGCTTTGCGCGAGCTGATCGTTGCCTATCTGGACTCCCAGGGATTCATCTACGATGGGCAGACGACCGTTGCCTCCGTCTACATCATGGACCTGACGACGGGCGAGGAAATCAACCTGAACGGCGACGTAGCTTTTTCCGCTGCCAGCACCATCAAGATACCCATCATGCTGAGCTTTTTTCGTCATTTTGCTTTCGCACCCAGCCCGGAGGAAGCCTTCGTGCTGGTCAACTCGCTGCTGTGCAGCAACAATGCCTCCTCAAACTTTATTATGGAGTGGGTCGGCGAGGGTGATGGGCTGGCTGGAGCACAATACGTGACCGAGACGGCGGCTCGTGCAGGGGCAGAAAACACATACATCACGGCACTGTTCGACCTGGGGATTGAAGGTCAGGTTCTGGCTTCCAACCCGATTCCGCCGACGACGCCCAATCCGCGCTTCAATACCGATCCCGATCCCTACAACCAGACGACGGCGGAAGACCTAGGTACCCTGTTGATGATGATCTACGACTGCGCCACACAGGGCAGCGGCCTGATGGTGGCCTTTCCCGACGGCGAATATACCCAGACGGAATGCCAGCAGATGTTGGAGGTGATGAGCGCCAACGACCTGCTTCGCCTAATTCAAGCCGGCGTTCCGCCGGGCACGCGCGTCTCGCACAAAAATGGCTGGCTCTACAACGTCCACGCTGACGCCGGGATCGTCTTTTCGCCCAATGGACGAGATTACGTGATCTCGGTCTTTGTGTGGGAGGCCGGGGATTTCTTCAACTACACCATCGCCTGGCCGCTGATCGAGGAAATCAGCCGTGCAGCGTGGAATTACTTCAACCCAGAGAACCCGCTGCTCAACCGCCGTCGTGACCTGCCGGAGGCCGCCCAGGAATGCGCCAACTTTTTGCCTCCATCCCCAGAACAGGTGGACCTGCTCAACATCAACGGCTGGCGGCAACAGTCCATGCCATAAAGTACGGGCGACCTCACGCTTCACCGTCTTGTGCCGGGTTTTGGCAACGGACAACAACCAGCGTGATGTCGTCAAATTGTGGCTCGTCGCCCGTGTGCTGATCGATGGCTTCGATGATGGCCTGCGTCACCCGGTTGGCAGCGTGTCGGCGATTTTCTAAGACGGTATTTTCCAGGCTGCGCAGACCGAACTGTTCCCCCTTCGGCGAACGGGCTTCGGTAAGGCCGTCGGTATAGAGCACCAACAGGTCGCCGGGTTTCAGGTAGGTTTTTTGTGTCTCCAGGCGAATGTTATCCACCACGCCAAGCGCGATCCCCTTAATTCGGAGCAGTTCGATGCTGCCACTGTCGCGCACCACGAACGGTGGATTGTGGCCCGCACTGGCATAGCACAACTCGCCGTCGGCAGGCCGCCAAATGCCATACCAAATGGTGACGAATAGATCGGAGCGGCTGTCGGCAAGCAATAACTCGTTGACACGCGAGAGAGTGGCTGCCGGATCGTCACGGTTACGTGCCACCGCACGGATCAGGGTACGACTGAGGGCCATATATAACGCGGCGGGTACGCCCTTGTCAGCCACATCCGCCACAACCAGCCCCCACACCCCTTCGCGCAGGGGAATAAAATCGTAGAAGTCGCCCCCCACCAGTCGCGCCGCCCGGTAGTAAGCAGCCACGTCCCAGCCCCAGACAGAGGGAGCGCTGTCTGGCAAAAAGCTGGTTTGAATATCCCTGGCAACTTCCAGTTCACGTTCAAGCCGCTGACGTTCGGAAGCCAGGGTTTGCAGACGGCTGGTTTCCAGGGCCAGCGCCGTCTGCGAAGCAATACCGGTAAGGATGTTCATGCGGCGCTGATCGGCGGCTTCGTCAACCTCACGAGGGCGGTCCACTAACATTACGCCCACCAACTTGCCCTGCGTGATCAGGGGCAAGCCCAAGATACACGGCGCTTCAAAGATACGCTCCAGATGTGGCGGCAGGTCCTGCGTCCCCCCTTCGCCCGCCAAAATCGGTATGGTCGAAGTGCTCAGGCGAGCAAAATAGGGATGTTCGGCAGCGGCGATCTCGAGTTTGGCGAAGGCCTCTTCTGCTGGCGGGGGAAGGCCGTAGGACACGCCACCATAAAAGCTGCCTTGCCGCGCGTTCCAGTGCAGCACCCCGCAACGTGACACGCCGACCAGCAGCGGCGTCAGCCGAACGATGGTTTCCAGGGTGGAGTACAGTTCTACCTGCGCATTGACGGCCTGCGCTACCTGAAGCAGCGCCGTCGTGACCCAGGCTTCTTCCTGCTGCGCAGCATAAAGCTGGGCGCTTTCAATCGCCAGCGCGGCCTGATTGGCGATCCCACCGATCAACTCGATCTTGCGCGCGCTAAACGGCCCCTGCCCGGCACGCTGACCGATAACCAAGGCTCCCACAATCTCACCTTTGGCATATAGCGGCAACATCACCCCCTGGCCGATACGCACTTCTTCAGAGATGCCCGGACGGGTGAACGTTTGCTCATCCAGAAACACCAGCTCACCGGTCCGTAGCAGGTCTGCCAAAGGAGGCCAGGAATCGGGAGAGAGGTTCTGCCCAACCAATGCCTGGACGATTTCCGGGTCCGCGCCTTCAATTTCCACAATGCGGAAACTGCCACGCTCGATCAACAGCACAGCGCACCAGTTCACGCCGACGAGCAACGGGGTGATGCGCGCGACGGTGCGCAATACCTCGTCCAGGTTAGACGCGCGAGCGGTGGCATCGGCAACCTGGAGCAGCGCAGTAGAAATCCAGGCTTCCTCACGCTGGGCCATATAAAGCTGCGCGTTGGCAATCGCCATCGCCGACTGGGTGGCAAAGGAATTGATGATCTCGATGTCCTCCAGCGAGAAACGCCCCATGCCCTGGTGATCGATCCCCAGATAACCAAGCAGTTCGTCGCCCAACGTGAGCGGGATAAACAAATGATCATGCGCTTCTGGTCCATCTACCGGACCATCGGGGTGAAACAGATTGGTCAGGACAGCGGCGATGTCGGCGTCAGCGGGAATCAAACTACCCATGAGCGGCGAATTTTCCGCATTGCCCCGCACGGCGCTGATACGGTAGCCGTTTTCGGCTTCGTCTGCCAAGACGATAGCCGCCGCGTCTACCGTGATAACCCGCTCCAACCCTTGCAAGATACCATGCAGCACACTATCTATTTCCAGGCTAGCACCCAACACCGCACTGACCTCGCGCAGGGCCTCGGCCAGGATACGGCGGCGCTTTTCCCAGGCATAAAGGGTCGCGTTACGCAGCGCAATGGCGATAGTGTCGGCCAACGCCTGAGCCAGGCTCAGGTCCTCCGGCGAGAAAGCATCGGGTTCCAGGCTTTGAATATCGAAAACGCCGAGAACCTGTTTTCCCATACGGATAGGCACAACCAGCTCAGATAGCGTGTCTTCGACGCCGGGGCCGGGTACATAACGTGGGTCACTGTAAACGTCGCCCGTTACAATCGCCTCCCCCGTGCGTGCCGTCTCTGGGATCAACCCTTTGTCGTTGAGATCGTAAGCCAGTTGCTCGATGGTCCACAGCCCGCTGTGGACGCCGCTCCCGGCCCGGAATACAATTCGGTCGCCCTCTCGCAAAAAGACATGTGTGCGGTCGTAACCAAAGTAGTCCGTCACCAGGTCCACGACTTCTTCCAGCAGATCGTCAATGTTCAAAATCGAGACGACGGCCCGGCTCGCTTCGGCCAGGGCATTCAGGCGTTCGCGCTGCAGGCGTTCAGCCTCGTAAGTTTCAGCCTCCTGGATCGCCAGGGCAAGCTGGCTCGCCAGCGTTTCCAACATGGGCACATCTTCGTGGCTGAACGCGCCCTCTTCGTCACTTTGCACATCCAACACGCCCAGTACGTTACGCTCCACCACCAGCGGCACAGCCACCTCGGCGCGCGTTTCACTGAGGACGGCCAGATGGATATAGCGGTCGTCTTGCGTTACATCAGGAGCGAGGGCCGTTTTGGCATGGGTGGCAACCCAGCCGATCAATCCCTGGTCGAGTTGCAACTGGGGCAGCCGCGCCTGAAAGACGGGATGGCTGCTAGCCCCCAGCCGCAGGAGCGGCTCTTTGGTATCCCGGATGAAGATATTGACGGCGTAATAGCCGAAGGTATCATGAACCAGGGTGACGATCTGGCGGAACAGCGCGGGCAGCGGCTGAATCGCCGTGATCTGACGGCTGACCTCGCTGACCAGCTGCATCTGCCGGTTGCGCTGGCGGGTACGTTCAAAAAGCTGGGCATTGGCAATAGCCCCGGCAGCCTGGTTGGTAAGCACGGTGAGCAAACGCAGGTCGTTGGTAGTAAAAGCGTTAGGCTGGTCGCTCTGCACTGCGATCACGCCAATCGCCTCGCCTCCTGCGATCAGCGGAGCAAAAAGCGAGGAGCGCGCAGGATGCTCCGACCGGTAGCTAGGCCGGGCAGGGAGAGTTTTCCACTCCGCCTCGTAATCCCCGACGAGCAATCCTTGACCCGTCTGACGGACCCAGCCGATCAGGCCCTCTTTGGCCGCGTTATGAAAACGCTGCCTGGGTAGTCGCCGGCCATCGCGCAGCCAGACCACGATTATGTAGTCATCCTGATCGAACAGCCCTAACTGGAAATTGGCCGTATCGATGACACGGCTGGCCTGCCGATAGACGACCTCACACAACGCATCCAGTTTGAGCTGCGCGCCCAGGATGGCCTGACCGAAGTCGGCCAGGGCGTCTAACGCTGGCGCACCAGGCAGGCTACGTGAACGCCAGATACGCCTCTGGCGGAGGCCCCAGATCGCCAGGCCGAACCCGACCAGCGCCAGAAGCAGCAATCCGAGGGGGGCGAGTTCCATGACGCCTGTTTCTCAAAAATCAAGCAGGGCGGAAACACGCTCCGCCCTGGCCTGGAAGCGCAAACATATCGCCCGGTCAGGCGGCTTCATCGGCGATGCTTTGCAGAGCATCGTCTACTGTATGGTAGATGCCAAAGAGCTGGTCGAAGCCGACCGTTTCAAAAACTTCGAGGACGTGCGGGGTTAGCCCGGCGAGCTTTACATCGCCGCCACGTTCGCGCGCGCGCCGCCAGGTATTCACCAACACTTTGAGGCCGCTGGTAGAGATGTACGTGACATCGCTCATGTTCACGACAAGGCGAACGCGCCCGGATTCGATCTGCCCATTGAGCACGGTTTGCAGTCCTGGCGCAGTATTGGATTCCAGCCGCCCATTCGGGATAACTTCCCAGTAACCCTTATCCAGTGGGCGCACCGGAGTCCCCATCTCCAGGCCGGCCCCCCTGGTGACGGCGAGATTCTTGGGTGTTTTCAGCTTGGCGATGGTCAGATGGTTACGGTTGTTCTCATAAGCGTAGGTGGCTTCGTCCATCATCTTTTTGATGAAGTAAATGCCCCACCCGCCCCGTCCACGTTCCGAAAGTGCCGCGTTAGGGTCGGGTTCGGCATGCAGCAGGGGATTGAAGGGCGGGCTATCATCAACGATGCGGATGACGTAACGGTCTGGCTTATCGCAGCAGATGATTTCGATCCAGCCGCTGGGGTTGTTGCGCCCATAGCCGTGTTCGATGATGTTCGTGCAGGCTTCATCAACGGCCATCTGACAATGGTAAGCCGCCCGATCATCGAGGCCGACCTTGCGGGCCACGCTTACGACAAAATCACACACTTCGGGAACCTTGCTCAAGATTCCCGGTATCACCATCCGATATTCTTCGTCCATCGTCCCCTATCTGTTCTGGAAAGCTAAAAACTGCCGACGGCCTCGACCTGCGTAGGAAAGATTTCAAAGATGGAGTCCAGTCCGGCCAGTTCAAGCACTTCCAACACGCGCTCAGAAGGCGCCGCCAGCCGCAGGTCGCCGGTGCCGCGCTTGACCTTTTTCAGGGCTGTGACCATCTCCCGCAGGCCCGCGCTGCTCATGTACTCGACGCCCGACAGATCGACCACGATTTGGGTGTGCCCGGTGTCGATAGCCGTGTTGAGGGCCTCGCCAAGTTCGTTGGCATTGGTGCTGTCGATCCGCCCCATAACTTCAAAGAGTGTGACGCGCTTGAGTTCAGACGTCTTGATTTCCATCCTGGCGCTCCTTGCGCACGATGCACGGTTGCCTGCGGTAAAGCATTTATCGAAATTCAAAACCTGCCCAAATGAGTATTGAGACGGCATCTATTTTGAGCGAAGCCGGCGCGGTTGTCAAATTTTTGGGCGGAATGTTGGAATAACCTGGGGCATGTTCTATAATGAACTCTAAACAAAGAGGAAATCGGGCGGGATCAGATGAATTGGGGAGCGTGGCTAGGCCTGACCATTGTCTTTGCGGCCCTGATGCTGGTCGTGCAGCGTACCGAGGCGCGGCGGCGGCGGGTGACAGCGCTGGTCATGCTGGTAGCAGCGGAACTGGTGCGCCGCTACCTGATGTATCGCGGCTGGCCGGTTGAGGGGTTTTGGGCGTTTGGAGCGGCGCTGATCCTGAACGTGCTGTTCTGGCTGCTGATCGGGCGCAAACGTCCGCCGCACTCCAGCGATGAGATTCAGGTTATTGGAAACGAGTGAAAAGGGGCAGCCCGGCGGCTGCCCCTGCGATTTGCCCGGTGCGCTTAGCCGATCACGCTGATCGGGATCACGTCTGTCTGGGAGAGCATAACCACGCTCACGCGGGCAGCGACATCCTGCGCCAGTTTGCGAAAGGCCACCCCGGCGGGCGACTCCGGCGCAGTGACAACGGTGGGCCGCCCTACATCGCCACCCTTACGCACGTTGGCGTCCATCGGAATGCGCCCCAGGAAAGGCACGCCGCGCTGCTGCGCCAGACGCTCACCGCCGCCCTCGCCAAAAACCTCGCCGCTCATGTTTTCCACCACACCCAGGATCGGCACCTGCAACATCTCAAACGTTGCCAGACCCTTGACGGCGTCGTCCAATGACACCATTTGCGGCTGCGTGACGATCACCGCACCGGTCAGGGGCACGCTTTGGGCCAGGCTAAGCTGTGCGTCGCCTGTGCCAGGAGGCAGGTCCACGATTAGGTAGTCCAAGTCGTCCCAGGCGACCTTGTTGAAAAAGTCACGAATTGCGCCGTGCAGCATCGGCCCGCGCCACACCAGCGGTTTGTCCGGGTCGGTCAGAAAGCCCATGCTCATCACCTGGATACCGTACGCCTCAAAAGGCAGCAGCTTTTCATCCCGGATGCGCGGTTGGGCCGCCTGTAGGCCAAGCATCATAGGGATGTTCGGGCCGAGGATATCGGCGTCCATCAGGCCGACCTTCGCGCCGTGCTGGCCCAACGCCACTGCCAGGTTAACGGCAACCGTGCTTTTGCCCACACCGCCCTTGCCGCTGCCGACGGCAATAATACTGCGCATAGGGGTTTGCAAGCGTCCGTGCAGCCGCCGGTCGGCAGGAACCTGGCTGTCCCAGGTGATCTCGACATCCCGGATGCCCTCAACTTTGCCGACCAGCGCCTCGCGGCAGAAACGGTCGAAGACATCTTTGAGCGGGCAGGCAGGTGTGGTCAGCACCAGGCGGAAGCGCGCGATGCCGTCCTCCACGCGCAGATCGCGCACCATGTTCAAAGATACAATATCACGGCGCAGTTCCGGCTCGATAACTTTGCTCAGCGCGGCCAGCGCCGCATCGTGTAGACGAGATTGATCGGTCATTGGCTCCTCGTGGATTCGACCGCAGGCGCGCAAGAATGTAATTCCACGCCCTGCCTGTTTTTATGAAAAAATTGAATTTTATTGTAACGCGCCCTGGCCACACGTCCACTGTTTCAACGCAGTTCGGGTTCAGGAACAACACCATGTTCTTGCCAGAGAAGAATGTCCTGCCGGGCGATCTGCCAATGTCGGATCAACTCACGGTCGCCGCCCTTGAAACGGGTGATGACCTGTTGAGCGCACAAGGTGCAACCGCGCATAGCCCGGTAGCTATCGGCGTGGCAAGACAAACAGCCATCCAGACGAACCATCAGCAGCACGAACCCCAAAACGTCCGGGTGATTCTGCGGCAGGGCCGCAATGCGTTCGACCAAGGCACACCATTCCGGACCACGCAAATGCGCCAACATCGGGATAACACGCGGCGGAAACAGTACCTCAGTATCGTCCTGATATAACATGGCGGCACTTCCTCCACGAATCCCACGCAACCTGAGAATCCTATCGTGGGCAGGGTGGCACCCAAACGGTGATGAGCAAAATGAGAACCGGCAACGACCACCGGGAAAAGGAGGAAAAGCACCACCCTCACAGGACCCATGTCTCCCCATGAGGGTGGCGGGCGTTAGTTAGGGCGTTGTCACTCGGCGGCTTTGTCTTTGCCCCCGGCTTTTTGTGCTTTCGCTTTTGCCTTCAATACATCTTTGTGTTCCCAGCCACCACGCTCTTGAGCTTCTTCCTCGGCGGTGGTCGGCGCAATCGACAGCCAGTACCGGAATTCCTTTTGCAGCCGTTTTTTATCGAAGATGTGGGCCGAGGTACGGTCGTAGCTGGAAAGTTCGTAGTCATGATCCATCTTGATCGCGTCGAAGGGGCAAAACTCGGCGCAGAAACCGCAGTTCATGCAGATGTCGATGTCGATGTAAAAGGCTTCCGGCTCCGGTTTGGGGCGGCCCGTCGCCGGGTCGGTGCTGCGCACGATCCAGATACACTGGGGTGGGCAGACTTTGGCGCAGATGCCGCAGCTCGTGCACCAGTCGTGGCCGGGGTTTTCTTCTGCGTCTAGGTTATTGATGACCAGGAAAGGGATGAACCGAAAGCGTTCCGGCACAGCGAGCTTTTCTTCAGGATATTCCACGGTGAAAATACCGCGCTCCCGCACCCCCTGGCGCATCTGGAAGCCGAAACCGCTTCGCTTGCCTTTGCCCAAAAACTTAAGGTCCTCGATGTAGCTTTCCAGAAAATGCCTGAGCGTGACGCCCATGCCCTTGAGAATGCCCAGTCCGTACATGCCGACTCCATTCAACAGGCCGTCGTCGGGGTCTGCCCGACCGAAATAGCGACGGGTTAGCGGTCTACCTCACCCAGAATGATGTCGATGCTGCCCAGGATCGCCACAATATCCGCAACCTTATGGCCCTTGCACATTTCGCCCAGCGCGGTGAGGTTGATGAAACTGGGCGCACGCACGTGATAGCGCCAGGGATTCTGTCCGCCATCGGAGACGACGTAGTAACCGAGTTCGCCCTTCGGATTCTCGACGCGCCCATAGGATTCGCCTTCTGGCACGCGCGGGTTGTACGCCTTCGCCCCGGCCATGATCGGCTGGCCCTGCGTCTCACGCAGGCGCGGCAAAAGCTGTTTCAGGATGCGCTGGCTCTGGCGCATTTCATCGATGCGCAGCAGATAGCGGTCATACACGTCGCCGTTGTAACGCACCGCAACGTCGAAGTCGAGTTCCGGGTAGATGCTATACGGCTCAGCGCGGCGGACGTCGTAGGGTACACCGCTGGCGCGCAGCAGCGGACCCGCTGCACTGTAGGCAATTGCCATTTCCGGCGGCAGGATGCCCACGCCCTGTGCACGCGCCAGAACGATCTCGTTGCCAGTCAGATAGCGATCCAGGTCGTCGAAGGCACGTGGCAGCCGTTCCTGGATCAGATATTCCAGGTAGTCCATCGTGTCTTCATCACGCACGCGGTCATTGACCAGGCTGCTGATGCCACGAATACGTTCTGGCAGGTCCTTAAAGACCCCGCCGAAACGCATGTAGTTACACATCATACGGCTACCCGCCGTCGCCTCGAAGAAATCCAAGATCAACTCACGTTCTTCGATGGCATAAAGCGCCGGGGTGAAGAACGCGCCCAGGTCGTTGAGCAGGAAGCCGATAGCCCACAGGTGGCTGGAGATCCGGGTCAATTCGACCATTAGCACGCGGATGACCTCGGCCCGGTAGGTAGGCGGGCTATAACGCGCCCCCAGCGCCAGCAGTTGTTCAACCGCCAGCACGTAGCCGAGATTGTTGGACATGTTGCTGACATAGTCCAGGCGGTCGGTAAAGGGGATATTCTGAATGAATGTGTTCCGCTCGCCGATCTGCTCGTGATTACGGTGCAAATAGCCGACAACCGGCTCCAACGCCTCGACCGTTTCGCCGTCTAGCGTGACGACCATACGGAACACACCGTGTGTGCTGGGATGGTGGGGACCGATGTTGACCACAAGGCGTTCTGTGCGCAACCCCTGCCCACCTAACGTTTGAATGTCTACACCGGCACCGACCATGCCGTAGGCCAGATTCGGGTCGTTGCTGCGATTGAAAGCGTCATCCGGGCGGACATTAAGGAAGGCATCGATATCCATATCCGCCGGATAGCGAACGTTGTGCCCATAGGGATTGGCTTCTTCAGAGCGGCGCACGTGTCCTTCTGGCCAACGACTGTCGAAGGGCTTGTGTTCTTGCTCGTAGTACGCCTCCTGCCAATCCTTGCGCATGGGATGACCGTCGAAGCCCTCCCACAGCAGGATGCGCTTGAGGTTCGGGTGTCCCTCAAAGCGGATGCCATAGAGGTCGTAGATCTCGCGTTCCTGAAAGTCCACGCCCGGCCATACATCGATCAGGGACGGCAACGTAGCGTTGTCACGCGGCGTCTGGGCCTTAAAAACCAGCGCCGGGCCGCCCTCGCGGATGCGATAGGCGTGATAGACCGCTTCCAGATGATCGCCCTTGCCCAGATAATCGACCCCGGTAACGCTGGACAGGTAGTCAAATCCCAGGTCGTCGCGGATGGTTTGCGCCACCTCGACCAAGTGAGCGGGATCGACGATGATACCTGAATAGCCCTTGCGCTCATCAGGCCGCACCGCTTCAGGATAGCGCGCCTTGAGCACGGCAATCGCTTCAGCAATTGGATCGGCAGCTACAGCTTGCCGCGTCTCTATAGGTTGTTCGGTCACGCCACGCTCCTATGCTTCCGGCTGGGCCGGTGCGGTCCGGGCCTGAGCGGCCTGTTCGGCCTGGCGGCGGATCAAATCGGCCTGGCGAGGATCGATGATGTCGGGGCCAAGAATGGGGATGGGAATGCCCTCGCTTGGCCCGCTGCGATACCAGGGCACCGTACGGATCGACTGCTGTCGAATCTTACGGTGCAGTGCCATCACCCCATAGATCAATGCCTGTGGCGTGGGCGGGCAGCCGGGCGTATAAACATCGACCGGGATATATTTGTCGATGCCCGACACAACGTTATAACCCTCCTTGAAAGGGCCGCCGCCACTGGCACACGCGCCCATTGCCAGGACATATTTGGGTTCAGCCATCTGATTATAGATACGCACGATGGGCACAATCATCTTCTTCGTCACTGTGCCGGAGACGATCAGCAGGTCGGCCTGGCGCGGACTGGCACGCATCACATCCATGCCGAAGCGCGACAGGTCATAGCGCGAAGCCGCCGTGCAGATCATCTCGAAAGCGCAACATGCCAGACCAAAAAACAGCGGCCACGTGGAAACGCTTCGGCTCCAGTTGTAGATGCGATCCAGGCTAGTGACAGCGACATTTGACTTCAGTTCTTCCGGCAGGGGGATGTCAGGGTTGTGCAATTCGTTCACATCTGCCTGACCTTTGGTCATAGATGGGTTGCCTCCTCGTAATACTCCTGGAAAATGGCGGCCAGCAGGTCATCGTTCGCCAGGATCGGGTCATCGGCAAAGCCGGGGAGTGCGACAATCAGTTCGTAAAGTTCATGTAAGCCAAGCGTGTCCAGATTGAGGGCCGGGTAACGCCGTATCAACTGCAAGACAATCTCATAGGATGCTTCCCAGTAAAGTGATTGGAGATCGTCCGGCGCTTCATGCATAATTTTGATGATATTTATTATATATATGAGCTGGATATTCGGCAAGCGATTCCGCCGTCATGGTGACAAACGCCAAAGACAACGCACAGAGATGGAATCCGCCGAATGTGCGGTAGTGTACATCGAAGGAATCGAGAAATCAAGCAGCACAGCGACAACCACATCCGTTATGCCCTTCGAGGCCGCAGCAGAATTGGCGCAAGCCTATTCATGTCTTTTCCTGAAAGCATTTTCGGGGCGGTAGAATACACACCGCTTTACCCGGTAACGGACCTTTCTGTTCTTTGTTCCCGGAGGCTTCTATGGTTGCTCCGATTAGTTTGCAGCTCTATACGCTGCGCGATGCCCTGGCCCAGGATTTCGCGGGTGTCATCCGCCGGGTCGCCGACATGGGCTACATCGGCGTGGAAACGGCGGGCTTTCCCGGTACGACGTGTACCGAGGCGGCACGGCTCTTCAGAGAAATGGGACTACAGGTGTCCGGCGCGCACGTCCCTCTACCGCTGGGCGACAAAAAAGCCGAGGTTTTAGAGACGATGGACGCCCTCGGCTGCCGCTATCTTATCTGTGCCTGGCTCGATCCCAACCGCTACTTCGGCACACCTGATCAGATCAGGCAGGCGTGCGACCTGCTGAACGAAGCCAGCGCCGTCGCCCGCGCAAACGGGCTGATCCTGGCCTATCACAATCACTGGTTCGAATACCAGCCCGTCGCAGGTCGTCTGGCCTATCAGTACATGCTAGACCATCTCGATCCAGAGGTGCTGTTTGAAGTTGATACTTACTGGGTCAAGACGGCCGGCTGCGACCCGGTCGAAGTCGTGCGGGAACTGGGCTGCCGCGCGCCGCTGCTGCATATCAAGGATGGCCCATGTGTCCGCGAGCAGCCGATGGTCGCCGTCGGCGCAGGGAGCATGGACTTTCCGGCCATCATCGCAGCTGCGGAGACGACGGTGGAATGGTTGGTCGTCGAACTGGACCAGTGCGCTACGGACGTCCTAGAGGCCGTTAACGCAAGCTATAACTATCTGACCGGCAGCGGGCTGGCACGAGGAAACGTCGGATGACCGGACAGACTGCCGGATCATTCGCAATCTGATTTTGCGGCAGTAATTTACAACGGAGGCAGTGGGGCTGCCTCCGCTTTTTTAGTGTCACCCTCTTGACAGGGCAACAAAAAAAGGATAACCTGTGGTATAGAGGTCTATACCAGTTCGCCTTCATTTGCTCAAAGAGAGGGTGCTGTGTCCGGGCAGCAGGTGTACTTCAAAATCGATCACAGCAGTCCGGCACCACGTTACTACCAGATTCAACAAAATCTGCGGGACCTGATCGAGGCAGGTGTGTTGCCCGTCGGGGAAATGCTGCCTTCAGAGCGCGAACTGAGCGAGATTTATGGCGTCAGTCGCATGACGGTCCGACAGGCCATCAGCGCGCTGACCAGCGCCGGGTTAGTACAGCCCGTACAGGGGGTTGGCACGATGGTCAGCCGTCCCCAGGTCACTCAGGTCGTTCCGAATGTTGCCGGGTTTACCGAGCGAATGCGCACCGCCGGGCATCATGCGTCCAGCCAGGTGCTGCGCCTGGAGGTGATCCCGGCTGCGCCGGTGATCGCCGGGCGCCTGCGCCTGCTACCAGATGTGCCGGTTGTTTGCCTGGAACGCCTGCGCCTGGCCGATGGCGAGCCGTTTATGTTGGAAACAGCTTACCTGCCCCACGAGCGTTTTCCCGGCCTGGAACAGGAAAACTTCGAGACGCAAAGCCTGTATGATCTGCTGGCCCGCCGCTACCACACCCACGTCTACGAAACCGAGCAAACCTTGGAACCCACACTGTTGCACCCCGAAGAGGCCGATCTGTTTGGACTCAAAAGTGGTCAGCCTGCCATGCTGGTGCACATCATCGCTTACGCTGCTGAGGGGATTCCGATTGAGTTTTCCAAATCGATTGTGCGCGGAGACCGCTGCCGTTTCTACTTCCACGCGACCCTCCGCATGCCGGGCAGTGCTTAAACGTCGCTTTTACACCTGGTCAACGTTTGAGTTCGCCTGTCATACAAACCGGACAGAAAGGAGTTCTCTACCTCCGGTAACCGACATCCTCATTCTTTCGGCACGCAAGAGTTAGCCCTTCGTTCTACATAACTCAGGAGGCTTTTCCATGAAACGCTTTGTTGTGTTGCTGGTCATCCTGGCAGTGCTCGCTGCGCCGCTGAGCGTTCTGGCCCAGGGCGGTCACCGCGAAACCGATCCCTTCTGGAATCCGACACCGGAGTTGATCGAGGAATGGCGCGTCATCGACGGTGTGGAAGAGGGCGCGCAAATCCGTTTCTGGACCATGTCGCTCTCCCCGACCTTCAACGATTACATCAATAAGATCGTGGAGAATTTTGAGGCGACCTATCCTGAAGTAGATGTGATCTGGGAAGACCAGCCCTGGGACAGCCTGCGCGACAACGTGCGCAACACGATTGCGGCGGGCAACCCGGCGGACGTAATCAACATCAATCCGGCCTGGATTTCCGAACTGGCCGAAGCAGGCTCGTTGATGAACATGGACGAGGCCCTGGCGCCCTATCCCGAAATCCGCGAGCAGTACGTCGATGGCGCGTGGGTCGAGGGCAACTACGACGGTGTGAGCTACCAGATTCCCTGGTATCTGGCACTGCGCAATTTCCTAGCCTACAACCGCGCCATCCTGGACGAGATCGGCTATGACCCTGCTGATCTGCCGACCACCTGGGATGGCCTGCTTGAGTTCGCTCGCTACGTCCGCGAGAACAGCGACTATTACGCCTTTTCGGAAAGCTGGGGCGAACCAAGCGGCCTGGGCATCGTGGGTGACTTTCCCTATAATGACATCCCGGTGTGGAACGAGGACCACACGCAGGTAGTCTTCGACACGCCGGAAGCAGTGGCGTTGCTCCAGTCGTGGATGGACGCGCTCAACAACGACCTGATCCCGCGCGAAAGCCTGACGGATGACCACCGTGAGATGATCGACCGCTTCAGCGAAGGCGAGATCGCCGTCCTGCGGATGGCCCCGCATATGCTGCGTCTGGTCGAGGAAAACAACCCTGAGGTGTTCGCCAACCTGGGCATCGCCCCCGGCATCACCGGCACGAGCGGCGTCAACGGCGTGGATGTGCAATCACTGGTTATCCCGGTGCAAACCCCCTACCCCAATGCGGCGCTGGCGCTGGCCGTCTTTGTGACCAACCCGCAGACTCAGGCCGCTTTTAGCAAGGAAGTGGGCATTTACCCCTCTAACCTGTTAAGCTACCAGGACCCGTTCTTCCAGGAAATTGAAGAGGGTAATATCCAATCCGCCATCCGCCCGCTGGCTTACGACTACGTGGTAAACGCTGAGAACCGCCCGCTGAGCTTCCCCAACAGTGCCGAGATCGAGGCGATCATTCGCGGTGAAACCCAGGCAGCCTTGCTGGGTGTAAAGACCGCGCAGGAAGCCATCACCGACATGCAGAATCGCATCAACCAAGTGCTGGCAGCCGCGCAATAAAGCGCCTGACTTAGCCGCCCGTTCGACCGGGAGGGGCCACGCCGACTCCTCCCGGCCCATCCAATGATTTTCAGGCGGAGGACATATTGCCATGAATCTGACCGCCGAAGCGTCGCGGACGCGGCTTCGCCCAAGAGCGCGAGTCTCCCCTCAGGAGCGGCGACGCACTCTTGTCGCCTACCTGTTCTTGACTCCCGCGCTGGCCTTTCTCGCTATTTTCCTATTTCTGCCGCTCGTCCAGGCGGTCTATCTCAGCTTTACCCGCTACGACTTGCTGAACCCGCCGCAGTGGATCGGACTGGCGAACTTCACTAATCTGTTCAACGACCCGCTATTCTGGCATAGCCTGAAAAACTCCTTCATCTACCTGATCGTCACCCCGATCCTGATCGTGCTGTCCATCGCCCTGGCGATTGTGGTCAATCGCAAACTGCCAGGGGTGGCGTTTTTTCGCGCCCTGTATTACATGCCCGCTGTGACCTCGGTGGTCGCCATCGGCATGATCTTCGACTTTGTGTTTGCCGAGCCAGCCGGCCTGATCAACGGCGTGCTACGCGCCTTGAACCTAATCGATACCCCGATTCACTTTCTGACATCGCCCAGTTCGATCCTGGCATCGATCATGGTCGTCACCATCTGGCGCGGTGTGGGCTATTACATGGTGATCTTCCTGGCAGCCCTGCAATCGATCCCTGAGGAATTATATGAGGCGGCAGCTATTGACGGCGCAACGCCATTTCAGCAGCATCTCCAGATCACCGTCCCCCTGCTGCGCCCGGCGATCACCTTCGTGGCGATCATCTCCTCGATTGCTGCGCTCAAGGTCTTCGATGAAATCTACATCATGACCGGTGGCTCCGGCGGCCTGCTGGACAGCGCCGTGACTGCCGTGTTCTATCTGTATCGTCAGGGTTTCGAGTATTTGAACCTGGGTTATGCTGCCGCGATTGCAGTGGTCTTTACGCTGATCACCCTTACCTTGTCGATCATCAACCTGCGGTTCATGGAACGGGGAACGACCGATGTCAGCTAATGCTGTCCACATTGTGCACCATAAACCCGTGCGCCTGCGCGCCCGGCGCTGGGCAGCCAACAGCGGCTGGTATGCCATCATGCTCCTGATGGCGCTGGTCACGGCGCTGCCGTTCTTGTGGACGGCGCTGATGAGTTCGCGCGACAATTCCGGCAATGTCTTTCGCCCCAACAGGCCACCAGAACTCATCCCCTATCCCGGTCTGATCGGCTGGGGCGAGGGATTGCAGATTGCACAGCAGACTGGCGAATATACCGTGATGCCCTGGGAAGCTACGGCAGACAGGCCGGCAGGCTGGTGGCGTGACTACGGGCCGGGCATCGAGGCCGGATTGGAAGGTTCTCCCCTGGCCCCGTACATGTACCCGGCCACGACGATGAACTATTATAAAGTCTGGCACGATGTAGACCTGCCGCGCTACTTCGCCAATAGCATCCTGGTCGCGCTGGCAGTGGTCGCGCTGGTGCTACTGACCTGCTCACTGGCGGCCTACCCGCTGGCAAAGATGCGGTTCAAGGGCCGTAACACCGTCTTCTACCTGATCCTGAGCACACTGATTTTCCCGGAACAGTTGACGCTGATCCCGCTATACATCATGGCGGTCAATTACCTGGGTTTTCAAGACAACCTGCTGGGACTGATCCTGCCTTTTGGCACAAGTTCATTCGGCATCTTCCTGCTACGGCAAACCTACCAGTCGATTCCCGACGAGCTGCTGGAGGCAGCGCGGTTGGACGGGGCCAACGAACTGCAAATCTGGTGGCATGTGCTGTTGCCGCTGATCCGGCCCGGCCTGGCGACACTGGCGATCTTCACGTTCGTCGGTTCGTGGAACAGTTTTCTGTGGCCGCTGCTGATGATCCGCAATCGGGCGCTGTTTACGCTACCGGTTGGTCTGGCTTATCTGCGCGGGTTTTTCAGCGGCAATCTACGCACCATCGCCGCCGGCGTGGTCATCGCTACCTTGCCGATCATTATCGTGTTCGCCATCTTCCAAAAGCAGTTCATTCGCGGGCTGGCCGGAGCGGTGAAGGGATAACGCTCTGGCGCATCGCAGAAAGAGATTTATGAGCACACGTGTCATCGGCATCGACATCGGCGGTACGAAGATCGCGGGCGGCATCGTTGGCCCAGATGGACAGGTCGCTCACCCGCAAACCATCCCTACCCCGGCAACGGAACGTGCGCCGGGAATTTTGCGCGCCATTGTCGGGCTGGTCCACGACCTGCTAGACGCGGCCCGCCGCGAGGAAGTGACGATCAGCGCAGTGGGCGTCGGCACGGCAGGACAGGTGGATCACGCACGCGGGGTTATCATCTTCGCAGGGGAAAACCTGCCTGGCTGGACCGGGATGCCATTGGCAGACGAACTCGGCGCGGCGCTGGGGCTGCCCGTGTCGGTGGAAAATGACGTGAACGCCCTGGCGCTGGGCGAAGGGCGGTTCGGCGCGGGACGCGGTTTTTCCAGCGCGCTGTACGTCGCCGTCGGGACGGGCGTGGGCGGCGCGGTGGTGATCGACGGCAAACTGTGGCGCGGCGCGACCTGGACCGCCGGAGAGATCTGCCACCTGCTGGTAGACATCGAAGGTAAACGACGCTGCACCTGCGGGCAGTACGGCCACCTGGAAGCCTACGCTGCCGGACCAGCGATGGCCACCCGTTATGGCGAACTGGCCGGGATCACCAGTCCGCCCTGTGACCTGCGCGCGGTCGCCGAGAAAGCCTACGCGGGCGACCCGCCAGCGGTGGAGGCGATTGCCGAGGGCGCGCGCATCCTGGGGTTGGCGGTGGGCGGCCTGCTGAACGTGATCGACACGGAGGCCGTGATCATCGGCGGGGGCGTGCCAGACCTGGGCGAATTGTGGTGGGAGCCGTTCGAGGCGGCGCTGCGGAACAACGCCAATCCCGGCCCGGCGAAGGTGGCACTGCGCCGCGCGGAACTGGGCGGGCGGGCGGTGCTGGTCGGCGCGGCGCTGCTGGCACTGGAAGAAGTGCGCGCCGGCGTGCTATCCTGACCCATCCGTATCCTTTAGACACCCTCGCCACTTCTCCAATCCGCACAACAAAAGCCGTGACAGCGCAAGACGCCTCCGCTATAATAGATCAGATTTTAGACCGACCGCACCAACCTCAAGGACCGCAGTCATGATCGATGTAAACGATCTCCGCAAAGGCGTTACCTTTACCATCGACGGCGAGTTATACAAAGTTCTGGAATACTCGCACAATAAACCCGGACGCGGTAACGCGACCATCCGCACTACGCTACGCAACCTGCGCACCGGCGCGACCATTCAGCGCACCTTCACCTCCGGCGACCGTGTGCAAGACATCCGTCTGGAAACCCGCGTTGTGGAATACCTCTACGCCGACGGCGACACGCTGTATTTCATGGATGTGGAAACCTTCGAACAGCCGGAACTGCCGCGCGCCATCTTTGGGGACGATTTCCTTTACCTAAAGGAAAACCTTCAGCTCAAGCTGCTGAACTACGAAGGCGAAGTGATCGACTACGAACTGCCGAACACGGTCGAATACCAGGTCGTAGACTCGGAGATGGCCGTCGCCGGAGATACCGCCACCGGTGCCACCAAGAAAGTGACCGTCGAGACGGGCCTGCAAGTCACAACGCCGCTGTTCGTCAATGTCGGCGACACGATCCGTGTGGATACGCGTGACGGCAGTTACCTCACTCGCGTTTAGAAGTTCTTCGCGCCTCGCTGCACAGCCCGCCTCGCGCGGGCTGTGTGCTAAAACCACCCGGCACCAGATTTATGCGGAGCAACCGTATGCGAACTCCAGCCGGCAAGGAATGTCCCCACTACTACGCCGATTTTCATCGGGGACGCAACACACAGGAATGCCGCCTGATTAAAGAGAATCCGGATTCGCTGCGCTGGAAGCCTGGCGACTGCACCCGCTGCCCCGTGCCGGACATCCGGCAGGCCAACGCCAGCCCAAACCTGGACCTGCATCTGACAGTCGTCTCGGTGCTGCTGGGCTTGGGCCGACGGCTGGCCGTCGAAGCTCGCTGCAAAAAGCATCGTGTCCCGGTCGAGGATGCCTACGTCGGCTGTCCGCAGTGCAACGCCGAACGCCCTGGCCTCGACGCCTTCATCCGCGCCCTGGAGAACAGCGATGATTAAGGTCGTGCTACTGGACCTGGACGACACGCTACTGGATAACCCGACTGAGCCGTTTGCCCGCCATATGATCGCGGCCCTGGACGCCTTCCTGACAGAGCAGGCCGGATGGCGCGACTCGCGCAACTCCATCACGGCGGCGCTGCGGGCCGTGATGGAAAACGGCGATCCGTTACTTTCCAACCTGGATGTATTTCTGGCCGGGCTGGAAAAAAGCTGGTCGCTGCCAACGGCGAAAAAGTTAGCCTGTTTCGCAGCTTTCTATCAAGAGGTGTTTCCTCGGCTGCGAAAAATCGTCCAGCCGCGCGCCGCCGCGCCGGGGTTAGTTCACTGGCTGACCGAGGCAGGCTATCGTGTCGTGATCGCTACCAACCCGATCTTCACCGCCGAAGCCGTCACGCAGCGATTAGCCTGGGCGGGCCTGCCTGACGAGCCGGCAGCCTACGCCTTTGTCACCCATATGGCGAACATGCACTTTACCAAGCCACATCCGCATTATTACGAAGAAATCCTGGCGCGCGTCGGTGCGAACGCCGAAGAAGCCCTGATGGTCGGCGATGACTGGCAGAACGACATCGTCCCCGCCGAGCAGGCCGGGTTGAATACCTTTTGGATTCGCCCGGCAGGCGATCAGCCTACCGCCGATGGGGCACACCCCGACGGGCAGGGCACGCTGGACGACTTCGCACGGCAAGTCTGCGCAGAAGGCTGGCTGGAAACACTGACCCCGCGTCCGCCCCGACCTGCCATGATGATCCCCCGCCTGTCGGCCAACGTCGCGGCGCTGCTCGGCCTGCGGCAGGAGATCGGGCCGGAAGACTGGCGGCAGCGCCCCACGCCGGACGAATGGTCGCCGTCGGAAGTGGCCCGCCACCTGCGCGACGCCGAGCGGCTGGTCCTGCGCCCACGCCTGGAACAACTCGTCAGTAACGTAGACTTGCACTTTGTTGAGCCATCCGGCCCGCCACTAACGTCATCTGCCGAAAACGAACCCGATCCTGCCGACGCCTTCGCAGTGGAGCGGGCCACAACGCTGGCATTTTTGGAAAGCCTGCCTGCCGCAGTGTGGGAACGCCCTGCGCGGCATCCCGTTTACGGCACGGCAACACTGCTACAGGAAACAATGTTCATCAGCAATCATGATCGGGAGCATCTCCGCCAGATTGCAAACCCAATGTGCAAGTTGAATTGGGCAGCACATTGAAAACGAGAGGAGACCTTAGTAGGCTTGGAGGTTGAGCAAAACGACCAAAAGCCCACGGAGGTCTCCGGACATGGATCTTACCACATTCATCATCGAAGTGTTCTGCTGGATCGACGATGCGTTGCAGCACAGGCAGCTCCGGCAGCATGGACCAGCGCCGCTGCTGCGGGATAGTGAAGTGTTGACGATGGAAGTGGTAGGCGAGTTTTTGGGCATGGACACAGACCGGGAGTTGTACGACTACTTCCGGCAGAGTTGGGCGGACTGGTTTCCGGCGCTGTGCCGGCTCGACCGGACGACGTTTGCGCGACAGGCGGCCAACTTGTGGCACGTCAAGGAGAGCCTGTGGCAGCGCCTGCTGGCCCAGGTGTCCTATGACCCGGCCATCGTGCTGGTAGACAGCTTCCCCGTGCCGCTGGCGCGCTTTGCACGCGCATCGCTGTCGCAAGCTGCATGAATGGGCCGATTGGGGCTATGACGATATGGACCAGCGGCCTTTCTTCGGCCTGCGGGCACATGTCCGGGTCTGCTGGCCAGGCGTCATCGTCGGTCTGGTCCTCTACCCGGCCAGTGTGCACGACCGCTGGGCGGCGGACGACCTGCTGGCTGACCCCCTGCCCGGTTGGGTCTTGGGCGACCGCAACTACACCAGCCCCCTGCTTCAGCACGACCTGTCCCAGGCGGAGGTAACCCTGCTCTCGCCCACCCGCTCGCCCTGGACCCACGGCCATCCCTGGCCGCGCTGGCTTATCCAGGTCCGTCGCCGGGTCGAAACCGTCATCAGTCAGTTGACCGAACGGTTCCATGCCAAAAAGGTCTGGGCGCATGATACCTGGCACTGTTGTTCCCGCTGGCTGCGCAAGATTCTCAGCCATACCTTTGCCGTCTTCTTTGCTCAGCGTCTCGGTTTGGACTCGCCACTCCGTTTCGCTGAGATACTAACAGTTTGAACTTGCACATTGGGTCTGCAAGCATCTGACGGAACTGAGCCAGCCCCGCATCATGTGCGCTGAGGGCCAGCAGGCTCTTCAGCCCCACGTCAATCCCGACCACCGGACCCTCGGCAGAGCGCGCGGGCGGATCGGGCAGGTCCAGTTGCAGGTTGACGTACCACTTGCGCGTTTTGCGCACGAGCACCAC
>CAZGXI010000014.1:0-107422 GCA_964529715.1 uncultured Anaerolineae bacterium
CAGATGGTGGCGCTGGTCGGCCCGACCGGGGTCGGCAAGTCCACGCTGGTCAGCCTGATCCCGCGCTTTTACGACCCCGTCGCCGGGCGGGTGCTGCTGGACGGCGTCGATACGCGCACGCTAGAACTGGAAAGCCTGCGGCGGCAGGTTAGCATTGTGCTGCAAGACGTTTTCTTGTTCACCGGCACGGTGCGTGAGAACATCCGCTTCGGCAACCCCGACGCCAGCGAGGCCGACATCGTGCGGGCGGCGGAAGTAGCCAACGCGCACGCCTTTATCTGCGATCTGCCGAACGGCTACGATACCCTGATCGGCGAGCGCGGCGTCAAGCTGTCTGGCGGGCAGAAACAGCGCATTTCGATTGCGCGCGCGGTGCTCAAAGATGCGCCGATCCTGATCCTGGACGAGGCTACCTCATCGGTGGATACCGAGACGGAATTGCTCATTCAGGAAGCGTTAGAACGCCTGATGGTCGGGCGGACGACTGTGATCATCGCGCACCGGCTGTCTACCGTGCGGAACGCAGACCAGATCGTGGTGTTGGAAGGCGCTCGCATCGCGGAGATGGGCACCCACGATGACCTGATTGCCGCCGGCGGGTTGTATCACCGTCTGTACACCGCCCAACGCCAGTTGACCCTCAGCCTGCCGGCGCGGCGAAAGACGGCAGCGGCAGGGTGATGGTAAACACGCTGCCGCGCCCGACCTCGCTTTCGACGCTCAGGGTGCCGCCGTGCAGTTCGACGATCTCCTTCGCAATGGTCAGGCCCAGGCCCGTCCCGCGCACGCCGCTTTCCTCGACGCGGAAGAACGGCTCAAAGATTTTGCCCAGCATATCTGGGGCGATGCCCACGCCGGTATCCTGCACGCGGATCAGCGCGGCATCCTGCCGGGCCTCCAGCGCCACCGTGATCTGCCCGCCGGCGGGCGTGTAGTTGATGGCGTTGACGACCAGGTTGGTGATCACCTGCGTCAGGCGGTCGAGATCGACCTCGGCGTGGAGCGGGTCGGGTGGCAGGTCGCCGATCAACCGGATGTGCTTGGATTCAGCTTCGGGCCGCTGCACCTCGATCACGTCGGTCAGCAGGCTTTGCAACACCACATCCTGGCGCTCCAGCGTGATCACGCCGCGCTCGAAGCGCGACAGGTCCAGCAGATCATCGACCAGCCGCCTCATGCGGCCCGTCACCAGGTCCATGACCCGCAGGTGCTCCTCCAGCTTTTCGGGCTGGCGGCGGATCAGGGCCAGCCGCAGAAGCATGTTGGTGATGGGCGTGCGTAATTCGTGCGAGGCGTTGGCGATGAATCGCTCGCGTTGGGCCTGGAGCGCCTTGCGCTGGCTGATGTCGTGGATGAGGGCGACGCTGCCCAGCAGTTGGCCGTTCGATAAGGTGACAGCGGTCATCGTCATACCGGCGTCAAAGATGCTGCCATCCTGCCTGCGAATCTTCAACTCACCCTGCCAGGGTTCACCGCGCTCCCAGGCCTGGATAATGTCTTGGGTGACCTGTTCGCCGTTTTCGGCAGGCACGATCATCGCCAGCGGCGAGCGGACGGATTCGGCCAGCAGGACGCCGATCCCGTAGCCGGTCAGGTTGGTGAAGGCCTGGTTCACGTAGCGGACCTGGTTCTGGTCGATGTAGATCACGCCCTCGCCCATCGCTTCCAGGATGGCGACCAGTTCCGCCGTGCGCTCCTCCACGCGCTGGCTCAATTCGGCGGCGTGGCGCTGCACCTGGGCGAACAACTGGGCGTTTTGCAGGGCGGCGGCAGCCTGGCCGGCCAAGATCGACAGCAGCTTCACGTCGGCCTCGCTGAAGGCGTTCGGCTCGTAGCTTTGCAAGGTCATCACGCCGACAACCTGGTCGCCGCTGATCAGCGGCACGTAGACCGCCGAGCGGGGGGTGGGGCCTTCGCCGACCTTCATGAATTTCGCCCCGGCGTTCTGGTCCGACAGCAGCACCTCGTCATCGACGGTCAACGGCTGGCGGGCGCGGATAGCCTGGCTGTTCGGCCCTTCGCCCAGTGGTCTGGGCGGGAAAGTGGCCGGGTCTATTTCCTCGTCGTCGATGACAGCAAAGGCACAGGTGAGCAGTTGGGCTGTCGCGTCATAGAGGGCCAGGATAAAGTATGGCGCAGCCAGGATGTGCTGGACGATCTCCCGGAACATCACCCGACAGATTTCACGCACATCCAACGTGGTTGTCAGGGTGTGCTCGATCTCATACAGGGCCAGCAGTTCGCGGTTGCGCCGTTCCAGGTCGGCGTTCAGGCGTTCGAGCACAGCGGTGTGGCGTTGAAGCGCCTGGTAGAACTGCGCGTTTTCCAGGGCAATGGCGGCCTGATCGGCAAACATTTGTAACCGTTCGGCGTGGCCGGCGTTAAAGAAGCCCGGCGTCGCGCTGTCCAGATTGATGAAGCCGATCACCTGGCCGTGCGACCGGATCGGCGCGGCGGCATAAGATCGTATCCAGGCCGTCGCCGGCATGATGACCCAGCTCGGAAAGGTCGCCGTGTCGCTGACGACGCAAGGCGTGCCGTTGGCGAACATCTCCCACAGGTTCGGCGTGTCCAGCGGCAGGCTGAACTTTTCGACGTATGATCGCATCTTGGCCGGATAGCCGCGCCAGTAGGCCACATGCGCCCGGTTGCCTTCGACGAGCATGATGTTGGCCGCATCATGAGGCACAACACGGCCCACATTTGTCAGGATGCGGTTCATCACTTCGTCAAAGTCCAGCACGCTGGTGAGGGCAGCGGCGCTATCGCGCAGGGCCTCGGCCAGGGCACGTTGTTCACGCTCGGCCTCTTCGGCGCGGCGACGGGCGGTGATGTCCATGATCGACACGAACACTTTGGCCCAGGTCTCGGTATGGCCTGGCGCAATAGACACCGAGACCAGGGTCTCCAACGGATCGCCTTGCATTGTCTGGCTGGAAACTTCGGTCCTGAAGTGGGTTTGGCCCGCGCTAAAGGCGATTAGCTCCTCTTGAAAGGCCCGAATGGCATTGGGACCGAGCAACTTTGCCAGATTGCCCAACATTTCTGACCTATCGGCAGCCTGCTGCATGGCAACCGTTGCCTGGTTGACATCGACCACCTGGACCAGAGCGGCGCAGTGGGACACGGCCTCTGGGTGGTCCTGGAAGTAGGTCCGCAGATCGTCCACGCCTGCCGCGCGCAGGCTGTCGAGGTACTGCCTGACTTGCGAGAAATCCTCTTCCCACAGCGAAATGGGCGAGTCCTCGAACAGGCTGCGGTAGCGAGCTTCACTCTCTTGCAACCGGCGCTCGGCCAGCTTACGCGCCGTGATGTCCTCGTTAACCACGACTGCGCCGGTGATGCGCCCATCCGGGTCGCGCAGCGGCACCGCCGAGTTGAGCATGATCTTGCGCGTCCCATCGAAGCACTCGATCTCAAGCTCCTCGTTCAGAGAAGCCTCACCCCGCGTAATGGCGCGCGCGCCGGCCCATTCCTCTGGCCGAACCCGTTCGCCTGTGCTAAGCCACCAGGCCTTGTACTGGCCGTACTCCTCGATCCCTACATATTTGGCCCCGGCCCAGATCTGCTGACCGGCCGGGTTGCCATAGGCGACATTTCCCTCCGCATCGACAAGCCATACGCCGACGGGCAACATCTCCAGCACCTGGCGCAGCAGTTCTTCGCGCTGGCGCAGGGCTTTTTCGGCCTGCTTGCGTTCGGTGATGTCCAGAGCGGTAAAGGTGACGCCCGCCGAGAGATCGGTGGGGTCGAGGGCGGCAGAACTGAGCAGCACATCGATGATGCGCCCGTCTTTGCACTGCCAACGGGTTTCTACCGTACCGACGCCTGTCTCCCTGATCTGGGCGTATTTGACCTGCCCGACATAGTCGAATTCAGCGTCATCCGGGTAGATCATGCGCGCGCTTTGCCCGATCAGTTCGGCGGCGGTATAGCCGGTCATGCGACACATCTGATCGTTGACCCAATGAAACACCCGGTTGACGACCAGGCCGATGCCAGCCGTCGTGGCCCGGAGAATGCTACTCAAGGTGCTTTCGCTGTGCCGCAGCGCCGTCTCGGCCTGCTTGCGCGCTGTGATGTCGATGGCGTAGATGCGCGCCGTGTTGAACTCAGCGTTCAGGCTGATGGCCTCGGCGAACACATTGCCATTGAGTTCGACCTCGCGGCTGAAGGTCTGCCGTTCGCGCACGGGCAGGGCGGCCAGGATTTCGCCCATGTCCGGCGGGAAGAAGGCGCGTACGTCCGTTAATCCATGTGCCTGAAGGGCTTCTATGGTGGCAGCGTTGGCATACATGACCTGCCCGTCCGCGTCGATTTCGATCACCGGGTTGGGGTTCAGTTGCGGAAAGGAGGCCAGATGGCGGATTTTGCGTTCTGCCTCCTCATGCTTGCGGCGCATCCGCAGCGCCGTGATGCCGTAGGCCAGGTCGCCGGCCAGCTCTTCGAGCAAGGCTGTTTCCTGCGCATCAAAGGCATCGGCCTCGTCGGCGTAGACGACCAGTACGCCCAGGACCTGCCCTTCGATGCGCAAGGGAACCGCGCAAACGGAGACATGGCCGTACTTCTGCATCACCTCGCGCAGACCGGCGTAGGCCGGGTCCGTCGGGATGTGCTGGATCAGACGGAGTGTGCCCGTGCGCACGGCCATGTCCGGTGCGACGCCGTTAAATGCTTCTTTTCCCTGGGTTAAGTAAAGCTGCTCAATGGCCTGGGCCGCCACTCCATCGGCGGCGACGGGGCGCACCGTCGGCGGCTCACCTTGTTCAACAAAACCGATCCAGGCGGTGCGATACCCTCCAGCTTCGACAGCAACCCTGCACACGGCTTGCAACAGGGTTGTTTCGTCGCCGGCGCGGATGATCGCCTGGTTGGCATTGCTGAGCACGCGGAAGGCGCGGTTGGCCCGGCGCAGCGCCCGCTCGGAAGCGCGGATCAGGACGTACAGCAGGATCGATGTCATGACGAAGAAAAAAGCGTCCTTGATCGCGTCGAGCAGGGGATATGCCTCCGCTTCGGCAACGGCGCCCAGCAACCGGTCGGTAAGCAGCATCCACAGGATGCCAACCAGCAGGTACGCGCCAACGATGCGGAGGGGCGGCAGGCGTTGGATGGGTGTTGCCGGAGCTGCCGGTGAGTCGGTCATCTGTTTTGTCCTCCGGTCTCTGGCGGGCCGGTCGATAGACATCCTACGGCCAGGCAGCGTGCGGTGTCTGGCTGGGTCTGCCCGACGCGGCAATGCAGGAATACCGGAATCGAGGCAGGACACATTTTTATTATACGGCATTATCTCCTGGCGGATAGCGCCTTTCGTAATAGATGTGGTAGTTATAGGTTGTGTTGCCATCTGATGGCCGGCGACAGCTGTTCTGATGCGCCTCTGATGGCCCTCTCAGCAAAGGTTAAGCCAGCAGCCGCGTCTTTGCGCGGGATTATGCGTATAATCTGAGTAGAACCTGGGGCTTGAGATTCAAAGGAGGGTGTGATGTCATATTACAACAACCCCTGGAGCGGCGAAGTTACTCCCGCGCCGGCGGCGCGCGTCAGCGTCCAGACCGTGCTGCAGCGGGTCTACCTGTGGATGGCGCTCGGCGCGCTCGTGACGGCGGGCGTGGCCTTTTTGACCGTGACGAATCCGGTGCTGAATGCCCTGGCGCGCAACCCCATCGTCCTGTTCGGCGCGATCATCGGCGAACTGGTGCTGGTGCTGGTGCTCAGCGCGGCGCTGCGGCGACTGTCTCCGGCGGCGGCGGCGACGATGTTCTTCGTCTACGCCGGGCTAAACGGCTTTACGCTGTCCATCGTCCTGGCCTACTTTGAGGTCGGCTCGATTGTCTCGGCCTTCGTGGCGACGGGCGCGCTCTTCGGCGCGATGACCATCGTCGGCTTCACCACCCAGCTTGACCTGACCCGTTTCGGCACATACCTGATGATGGGCCTGATCGGGCTGCTGATTGCGATGGTGGTTAACCTCTTCCTGGGCAGCGGCGGCCTGGACCTGATCATCAGCATCGTGGGCGTGTTGATCTTCACCGCGCTCACGGCCTACGACACACAGAAGATCAAGCACATCGCTGCCGACCCGTCGATCCAGGCCGACGGCAGCATCGCCATGAAACTGAGCCTCATCGGCGCGCTGACGCTGTACCTGGACTTCATCAACCTGTTCCTGTTCCTGCTGCGCCTGATGGGTGGCGGCAGCCGAGACTGAGCGCACGCCCGGTGGTTGCTGCTGGGTGCAATGCAGGAGGGGCGCAACATGTTGCGCCCCTGCGATTCGAGAAGAAGGATTGCGTCGGGACACGATGCGCCGTGTCCCGACTGGAAGTCGCCCAAAAACTGCGAGGAGCTATCTGGCCTCTTGCGGCACCGGGACAGATTTGCCGTTGCCGGAAGGGGAGGCGACCGTCTCTTCCCGCCGGAACTGACTCATGTACAGGTCGTAGTATGCGCCGCGCCGCGCCAGCAGTTCGGCGTGCGTGCCCCGCTCGATGATTTCCCCGTCTACCAGCATCAAGACTTGCGTGGCGTTGCGGATGGTGCTCAGGCGGTGGGCGATGATGAAGCTCGTCCGCCCGTGTAAAAGCTGCTCCAGCGCCTTCTGGATCAGGCGCTCGGTGCGCGTATCCACGCTCGACGTAGCCTCGTCCAGGATCAGGATGCGCGGGTTTGCCAGTGCCGCGCGGGCGATGGCGATCAACTGGCGCTGGCCCTGGCTCAGGCCCGCCCCGCGCTCGCCCAGCACGGTCTGATAGCCGTCGGGCAACCGCTCGATAAAGGTATCCGCCGAGACGAGCTTCGCTGCGGCGATTACTTCCTCGTCGCTGGCGTCCAGCCGCCCGTAGCGGATGTTGTTCATCACCGTGTCGGAGAACAGGAACGTGTCTTGCAGCACGATCCCGATCTGGCTGCGCAGACTGGCAGCGGTCACGTCGCGCACATCGATACCATCGATCTTCACGGCGCCCGCCGTCACATCATAGAAGCGCGGGATCAGGTTGATGATGGTCGTTTTACCCGCGCCGGTCGGGCCGACGATGGCGATGGTCTGGCCCGGTTCGGCGGTCAGGTTAATGTCGCACAACACCGGCTCGCCCGGCTTATATTCGGCGCGCACGTTGGTGAATTCGACGCGCCCCTGAATGGGCGGCATATCCGGCGCGCCGGGCTTATCGGTGATGTCCGGCTGTTGGTCCAACAGCCCGAAGATGCGCTCCCCGCCCGCGATGGCGTTTTGGATATTGGTCCACATCACCGCGATCTGCTGGATCGGCTGGTTGAACCGCTGGGTGTACTGCATGAAGGCGAAGACCGTGCCCAACGAGATGATCGACGTGCCCAGCAGTGGCTCGTTGCGCAATGCCGACAGCCCGCCTGCCACCACCACAATTCCCAGCGCCAGGTAGCCCAGGGCTTCCAGCGTGGGATGAAGGGCGCTGGTGAAGCTGGCCGCGCGCACAGCGGCGTCGCGGTTGGCCGCATTGGTCTGGCGGAACTGCTCGATGTTTTCGTCCTCCCGGCTGAACGCCTGCGCCTCGCGCACGCCCGCGATGCTCTCCTGCAAATCGGCGTTGACGCTGCCCATCTGCTGGCGGCTCTTGCGGAAGGCGCGGCGCGCCTGCCCGGAGAAGTACACCGTCGCGGCGATCATCAGCGGCAAGACGGCCATGCTCAGCAGGGCGTAGGGCAGGTTCGTCTGAAGCATCTTGACGACGATCCATCCCAGCAGCAGCAGGCTGCTGAGCACCTGCACCAGGGTGTTGCTAAAGGCCTGCTGGATCGCCTCCGAGTCATTGGTGATGCGGCTCATCAGGTCGCCCGCCTCACGTTCGGCGTAGAACCCTAACGACAGACGGTGCAGGTGGGCGAACAGGTCCACGCGCATCTTGCGCAGGGCGTGCTGCCCGGCCCAACTCATCGCATAGAACATCAGGCCGCTGGTGATCGACCCGCCAATATACAGCAGCAACAGCGTGCCGACCAGCCCAGCCAGACCGCCGATCTTGGCGTCCAGCGAGGCGTCGGGCGGGAGGGTCGTATACCAGCAGGACGTGCTGCCCTGGCTGGGGAACAGGAAACAGTCCACCGCCTGCCCGGTCAGGTCTGGGGTCACGACCTGCGTCCACGCCTGGACAATCATCAGTATCAGCACGATCAGCAGGGCGAGCAGGTAAGGGCGAAAATAGTGGCCGAAGCGGGCCAGCGTCGCGCCCAGGTTTTGGGGCCGGCTGGTATCTTGTTGCAGCAGGTGGCGCGGACCGCCACCGGGACCTCCAAACATGGTGTTTTCTAAGCCTCCTGCGCTGCCGGTGCGAGTGCGACCTCGGCGGCGTCAAGTTCGGTATCGCCGACCAGTTGCGAGTGATAGATTTCGGCGTAAATGGCGCTGTTTTCCATCAGGTCCTCGTGCTTGCCGCGCGCCACGATGCGGCCCTTGTCCAGCACCAAAATCTGATCGGCGTTGAGCACCGTGCTGATGCGCTGCGCGATCACGAAGCTGGTGCGGCCTTTCATCAGATGGTCCAGCGCCTTTTGAATACGATATTCCGTCACCAGGTCTACACTGCTGGTCGAGTCGTCCAGGATCAGCAGGCGCGGATCAAGCAACAGGGCGCGCGCGATGGCGATGCGTTGCTTTTGTCCGCCGGAGAGCGTCGTGCCACGCTCGCCCACCGGTGTGTCGTAGCCCTGAGGGAAGTCCATGATGAAGTCATGCGCGGCGGCGGCCTGCGCAGCGGCGATGATCTCGTCCATGCTGGCGTCGGGCCGCCCAAAGGCAATGTTGTCGCGGATTGTGCCGCTGAACAGGGTCGTCTCCTGCAAGACAATCCCGATCTGACTGCGCAGGCTTTCCAGCTTCACCTGGCGCACATCGTAACCGTCGATCAGGATGGCGCCCGCGCTGGGGTCATAGAAGCGTGGGATCAGGTTAATGATGGTTGTCTTGCCGCTGCCGGTCGCGCCCAACAGCGCCACCGTCTGGCCCGGCTCGGCGACGAAGCTGACGCCGTCCAGCACCGGATCGCTGCTGTCAAAGTAGCGGAAGGTCACGTCGCGGAACTCGACGCGCCCTTCGATAGGGGGCAGGTCCACCGCATCCGGTGCGTCCGAGACATCGCTCCTGGCGTCCAGAATCTCAAAGATGCGCGTGGCCGAGGCGCCTGCCTGGGCCATCATGGTGATGATGAAGCCCAACATGCCGATGGGGAAGAAGACATACATCAGGTACATGCTGAACTTCTGGTACTCACCCAGCAGCAGCGTGCCCTCGATGATCTGCTTGCCGCCGAAGTACAGGATCGCCGCCTGGCCCACCTGCGCGATCAGGAAGACGAGCGGGAACAGGAAGGAGAAAGTCCGGGCGACCTTCAACTGCTGCGCCAGCAGGTCATCGGCAGAACGATTAAAGCGCGCCTGTTCATATGGCTCGCGCGTGAATGCCTTGACCACGCGAATCCCGGCCAGGCTCTCTTGCAGGATCGTGTTCAGCGCCGAGATGCGCTGCTGCACCTGGACGAACAGCGGCTGCGCGATACTCCCGAAGGCGATGAACAGGATCAGGGCGATAGGCAGAATGGGCAGCACTACCAGCGTCAGTTGCCAGTTGGTCGTCAGCAGCAGGGCCAGCGCGCACACCAGCAGGATGATCGTCTGCGCCACCATCACCAGCCCTTGCGCGATGAACATGCGCACTTTTTCCACGTCGTCGGTGGCGCGGATCATCAACTGGCCGGTCTGGTTGCGGTCGTGATAACTGAACGAAAGGCGCTGAATCTTGGCGAAAATCTCGTTGCGCAGATCGAAGGCGATACCCTGTGAGGTCTTTTCGGCCATGTACGCCTGCACAAACGAGAACAGGCCGCGCATGACGGCAAAGGCGACGATGAGCAGGGCAGCGTTGATCAGCAGCGTTTCAGCGTTGGCCTGGTCCAGGCGAAGTTGATCGAGCGTCTTGCCTGCCTGGGTCGCTGCCAGGCTCTGCATGAAGGACGGCAGCGCCAGGATGGTGTTGGCAATCGCGCCGGAGGTGACGGCGTTGATCATGTTTTGGGTGAGCTGCGGCACGGCCAACTGGGCAATCGACGCAACGAACAGCGCGCTATAGGCCAGCAATGCCGAACGGCGTTGTCTGCCCAGGTAGCGGAGCGCACGTCCCAGGCTGGCGAAGCTCGCCCCGCCGCCCCCGCCGCCGCGTGCCCGGCGGTTTGTACGTGAGACCGGCATGGTTTGTGCTTGCAACGTTTCCTCGCTTCTTCTTATTCGACCGATACACAGATGCAGTTGTTCCCAACAACCAGGCTGGGAAATCGAACGGCGCTATTTTCCACGTCTGGCCCTAGGGGTATACGTCTTCCGGTCCAGACTTGTTGCGCGCGATGCCGTGCAAGAACAGCCGGATCAGGTGGTCGATAGCCTGATCAAGGGCCTCTTCGTCGTCGAGGATCAGGCACACCTCCGGTGGACGACCGAAGACCACCCCTTGCAAGCAGAACAGCGCGCGCACGATCATGTCGGTGGGCAGGTCCGGCGTAATCTCGCCGTTGGCCTTGCCCTCTTCGACCAGCGCGAACAGTGCACTGTCGATACGTCGTCGGCTGGCCTCCAAAAGCGGGTGGGCATGTAACATCCGCATCAGTTCCGGGTTGGGCATGCCCAAAAAGTGCCCCGGCGTGCGCCTCGTCTTGATCAGCCGCCGCAACACTTCTCCCAGCCGATCCAGGGTTGTGCCCTGCGGCGGTTGGGCCAGGTAATCGTCTACGGTGTGGAAGTTGCGCACGATTACCTGCACCACCAGGTCGTCCTTGCTCTTGAAGTGCGCATACAGCGTCGGTTTGGAGATGCCCACCGTCTCGGCCAATTCGTCCATGTTCAGGCTGGCGTAACCGCGCTCGTGCAGCAACCGCGCCGCTGCTCGGATGATGTCATCTTCGCGGCGCTGGCGTTCGCGCGCTTTGTAGGAGGATTTGGGCGGATCGGCCATTGTTGTTCGTATCTTTTACTCATACGTCAACATTTTTTACTGACGAGTTAAATGGTAAGCCTGATTTAGGAAGCTGTCAAGAGGGAAAACGCCGAAGTGGGGCGATTGTATGTGGGTTACTGCGAGGTGGACATCGGTAGTAGGGACACAGCTGCCGTGTCCCTACCAAAGGCGCACCGATGTCGCCATGCGCTTGCCCTGACGTGGAGACGGACGATTGTCTGTGGGCCGTTTAGGGTTGAAGGGTTCGTAGAGGCGACGCATACGTCGCCCCTACCGAGATGTGAGGAGATAGCCGTCCGGCGTTATGGCGCGGCGATCAGGCCACCGCTGCGCGTGACCCCGGCATACCACAAGGCGCTATCCTTGAGGAGGCGGCGCTGCGTGGGATAGTCCACGTAGACGATGCCGAAACGTTTGGTGTAGCCGTATGACCACTCGAAGTTGTCCATCAGCGACCAAACGAAGTAGCCTTTCAGAGGCACGCCCTCCTGAACGGCACGGTGCGCCTGGGTCAGATGCGCCTGGAGATAGGCCAGGCGGCGTGGGTCGTGGACGTGCACCCCGTCGAAGGCGATTTCGTCGGCGCAGGCCGCGCCGTTTTCGGTGATGTATAGCGTGGCGGGGGCGTAATCTTGGTGGACGCGCATCAGCAGCTTGTATAGGCTCGGCGCGTGCACTTCCCAGCCCATGTCGGTATATTCGCTGCCTTCTGGGCGCACATAGCGAATGCCCAGCGGGTTCTGCGGCGTGACCTCGCCCGCGCCGATGAACGAACGGCTGTAGTTGTTGATGCCCAGAAAGTCCGTCGGCGTAGCCGCGATCTTGAGGTCGTCTGCCGGAAATTCAGGCACCAGCGGGCCGTAGAATTCCAGCATGTCGGCAGGGTATTCGCCCTTGTAGAGCGGGTCCAGGAACCAGCGATTCAATTGCCCATCGTGGCGGCGCGCGGCGGTCTGATCTGTCGGCGAGTCACTAGCAGCATCTACCCACGACAGGTTCAGCACCATGCCGACGCGCGCCTGCGTGCCGACGTTGGTCCGCAGCACGGCAACCGCCTGCCCATGCGACACCAGCAGATGATGCGCCGCCCGCAGCGCCGCCGCCGGGTCTTGAAGACCGGGGGCGTGCACCCCCGCCGCATAGCCGACAAAGGCGACGACCCAGGGTTCGTTGTGCGTCATCCAGTGGTGGACGCGGTCGCCCAGGCGGCGCGAAACCACGTCGGCATAGTTAACGAAGGCGTCGATGATACTCCGCTCCGGCCAGCCACCCCGGTCCTGAAGTGGCTGGGGCAGGTCCCAGTGGTACAGCGTGGCAAAGGGTTCGATGCCCTGGGCCAGCAGCGCATCCACCAGCCGGTCGTAGAAATCCAATCCCTTCGCATTGACCGCACCGACGCCTTGCGGCAGGACACGCGGCCAGGCGATGGAGAAGCGGTAGGCATTGAGGCCCAGGGCAGCCATCAGCGCCACATCTTCGGCATAGCGGTGATAGTGGTCGCAGGCGACGTCGCCGCTGTCGCCGTTGGCCACTTTGCCCGGCCTATCGCAGAAGGTATCCCAGATCGAAATGCCGCGCCCGTCGGCATTGGTTCCCCCTTCGACCTGGTAAGAAGCAGTTGCTGCTCCCCACCGAAATTCCGGCGGAAAGGCCAGCCAGCGGTAATCCGTCACGGTTGTACTCCTTCAAGCTACATGATTCTGAGAACGTAGCGGCGGACATATCCGCCGCTACTGACCAAACCGGTTTGCTGTTGGGAAATCAGCCGGGGCGATCAAGGCCGACCGGCGGGCCGCTCTCAGTGGCCGTCGAACAGGAAGCAGCGCGTCCAACGGGTGTCCGACAGGTGCGTGATGGGCGGCATGGCCTGGCTGCATTTGGTCATGGCGTGGCGGCAGCGCGGCGCAAAAGGACAGCCTACGCCCAGTTCGCTGAGGTTAGGCACTTCGCCGCGCGCCTCGAAGGTCGTATCCGTGCGCAGCCCCCTGGCAGGGTCTGGGCAGGCCGAGAGCAACAGTTGGGTATAGGGGTGCTGCGGCTGCGTGACCAATTCCTCGCTCGGCGCACCCTCCACCATATGCCCGGCGTACATCACCAGCGTTTCATCGGCAAAGTAACGCGCGCTCGCCAGGTCATGCGTCACGTAGAGGAAGGCGATGTTCTGCTCGTCGCGCAGTTTCGCCATCAGGTTCAGGATGCCCATGCGGATCGACACGTCTAGCATCGAGATCGGCTCGTCGGCCAGGATCACTTCCGGTTCGACCGCCAGGGCGCGGGCAATGGCGACGCGCTGGCGCTGCCCGCCGCTGAGTTGGTGCGGGTACTTCTCCGCGATCTCTTCGACCGGTGTCAGGGAAACGCGGTCCAGCAAGGCATAGACCTGCTCCTGAATGTTGCCGCGTCTGGCCTTGCCGTGAATGCGCAACGGGCGTTCCAGATGGTACTTGATGCGGTGCACCGGGTTGAGCGAGCTAAACGGGTCCTGGAAGATCATCTGCACTTCGCGGCGATATTGCAGCATGGCCCGGCGCCCCCGATCCTTCAGGGTATTGCGGCCCTTGTACAGGATTTCGCCACTGGTCGGTTCATAGAGTCGCGCCAGCATCCGGGCGGTGGTGCTTTTGCCGCTACCGCTTTCGCCCACCAGTGCGACCACCTTCCCCGGCGTCAGGTCGAAGGAGACCTCCTGCACTGCCCGCACGACCCGGCGCGAGAGTGCATTGCCGGTCAGGAAGTGCTTGGTCAGGTTGCGGACTTCGATAATCGGTTGTGAATTGCTGCTCATAGTGCACCTTCCTGCTCCAGCAGGTGACACGCGGCGAGGCGGCCCGGCGAAATTTCGACCAGCGGCGGGTTAACGACATCGCACTTCCCGGCGATCATGCGGTCGCAGCGCGGGTGGAAGCGGCAACCCGGCGGCGGCGTAATCAAGTCCGGCGGTGAGCCGGGAATGCCCGACAGTTCGCGGCGTGGGCCGCTGATGGTCGGGAACGAATTCATCAACTTGTAGGTGTAGGGGTGTTTGGGATCACTGAACAACTGCGTCGCCGGGGCGACCTCGACCAGTTCGCCTGCGTACATGATCCCGATCCGGTCGGCGAACTCCACCAGCAGCGACATGTCGTGGGTGATGAACAGAATGGAGAAGCCGAACTGGTCCTTGAGACGCTGGATTTCCTGCATGATCTCCTTCTGCACCACCACGTCCAGCGCGGTCGTCGGCTCGTCCAGGATGATCATCTCCGGGTTCAGGGCCAGGGCGATGGCGATCACAGCGCGCTGGCGCATCCCGCCGGAAAGCTGGTGTGGGTAGCTGTCGATGCGGTCGCTGTCGATGCCCACCACCTTCAGCAGTTCCAGGGCGCGGGCGCGGGCCTCGGCTTTGGTGGCGTAACTGTGCGCCTGGATGGCGTCGATAATCTGGGTGCCGATAGACAGCACCGGGTTCAGCGCGTTCATGGCGCTCTGAAACACGATGGACAGGTGACGCCAGCGGAAGTCGCGCAGCGTGCGGTCGTCCATCTTCAGCAGGTCGTTGTCCTTGAACATGATCTCGCCGCCGGTGATGAAGGCCGGTGGGCGCAGCAGGCGGGTGATGGCGTGGGCAATCGTCGATTTGCCGCTGCCAGATTCGCCTGCCAATCCGAAGACCTCGTTCGGCAGGATTTCAAACGACACCTTGTCTACGGCGCGCACCGCGCCACGCCCGGTCTTGTATTCCACTTCCAGGTTGCGCACCGAGAGCAGTGGCTTCTGGGCCGTTGGCGTCGAGACGGTGGTAGGGGCAGATTGAACTTTGGTTGCGGCGACCATCTCTACTTGGCTCCTTCCGTCCGCAGGCGCGGGTTCGTAACTTCGTCGATGCCGTAGTTGATCAGGGTCAGGCTGATGCCGACCAGGGCGATGCATGTACCCGGCGGGATGAAGGTCCACCAGGCTTTCGTCAGCAGCGCCTGGTTGTTCTGCGCCCAGTAGAGCGTGTTGCCCCAGGAGACGGCGGTGGGGTTGCCCAGGCCGATGTAAGACAGGGTCGCTTCAGTGAGGATGACGAACAGCACCGCGCCGATCCAGCTGGAAACGACCAGGGAGGTCATGTTAGGCAGAATCTCCAGCAGGATAATGCGCCAGGTTGGCTCGCCCACCACGCGGGCAGCAGCCACGAATTCACTGTTGCGCAGGATTAAGGTTTGGGAGCGCAGCACGCGCGCGCCATAGGCCCAGCTGGTGACGCTCAGCACCAGCACGACCGTCAGCGGGCCGGGCTGTTGAATCCAGCCTGCCACCACAATGATCAGGGGCAAGCCTGGCAGCACCAGGAAGATGTTCATCAGCAACGACAGCACTTCGTCCACCAGGCCGCCGACGTAGCCTGCCGTGATGCCTATGAGAATGCACAGCGAGATAATCACCGTGCCGGTGATAAACCCGACCAACAGGGTCGTGCGCGTGCCGTGCACCGTCTGACCGAAAATATCCTGTCCTTGGCGCGAGGTGCCGAAAGGATGCGCAGCGGAAGGGGCTTCATGCGGTCTGCCGACCATGCGGTTGGGATCGCCGGGGTAAATTACCGGGGCAAAGATGGCAACCAGCACGAAGAAGGTGAGGATCGACAGGCCAATCGTTGCCTTGCGGTTGCGCAGGATACTCTGCAAAAAGCTGGGGAGGCGGAGACGTCGGGGCCTGGGGCGCACGCTCAGCGACGGGATGGCGGTTTGAGGTACGGTTGTGTTTTGAGTCATGTTGCCACTCGCAGTAGGTTCACTTTCGCCTGGCGGCTCCCTAACGGGCGCGCGGGTCCAGCAGGACATAAATCATGTCGGCCACGAAATTGGCGCACAGCACAGAAATGACGATCACCATGAACACGCTCTGCATCAGCGGGTAGTCGCGCCCGCCCACAGCGCGCAGCAGGGTGAACCCCATACCGGGATAGGAGAACACGATCTCCACCACCAGCGCGCCGCCCACCACATAGCCCAGCGACATGGCAAAGCCGGTGAGGCTGGGCAGCAGCGCGTTACGTGCCGCATAGGTCAGCATCACGCGCCGATCCGAAAGCCCCTTCGCCTGCGCCAGAACAACGTAATCCTCGCCCAGGACGCCGATCATGTTGTTGCGCATCCCGTACATCCAGCCCGCCACCGACGTGACCACGATGGTGATTGCCGGCAGGATAGAGTGCTGGATGAAACTGGCCAGAAAGGCGGTGTTCCCCCAATCGATATTCATCGAGACATCGTAGGAATGACTGGTGGGAAACCAGCCCAACTGGAAGGCGAAGACATAGAGCACCACCAGCGCGACCCAGAAGAAGGGGAACGCCCCGATCAGCCCGGCTGCTGGGAGCACAAAGTTATCCAGGAAGCGTCCACGCCGCCAGGCGGCGAAGATACCGGTCAGCATCCCGATGGTGTAGGACAGGATGGTGGCAAACCCGATCAGGCGCAGCGTCCACAGCAGCGCCGGGGCGAGCATATCGATCACCGGGACGGGGAAGTACGACACCGACAGCCCCAGGTTACCCTGGGCCAGGTTGCGCAGATAGGTGACGTACTGTTCCAGCAGCGGCCCCTGCACAAAGCCAAACGTCTCGCGCAGCGATTCCATTGCGCGCGGGTCCAGGCGGCCCTGGAACTGCGCGAACATCACCTGCACCGGATCGCCGGCCATGAGTCGGGGAATGAAGAAGTTGATCGTCAGGGCCGCGAAGGCGGCGGCCAGGTAAAACAGCAGACGGCGTAGCAGAAAGCGCATGGTTGAATCCTCATGGTCGCGCCGGGAATGGTTGACCTCTTCCGGCGGTTAAGCGGGGTGTTATGAGGGACCAATCGTGATAGGTTCTAGGCATTATACCCGTTGATCTGGAAAAGATCAGACATTCCCGGCTGAGCATGGAAAGGGTACGGTCACTGGCGGCACACACATACGCAGGAGATGGGGCGGGCCGGCGAACCGGCCCACCCTCAACAGGGTAGGGACACCGCCTGGGCCGTGTCCCTACCGCGACAACCGATTACTGGGCCGCTTCGCAGGCGGCTTCGTCCACGCAGTGGAGCCGCGTCAGGGTGATGGTGCGTCCCTGAATGTTCCACGGGCTGCCCTGGGTGTAGTAGTCTTCTTCGGTCGGGAAGCCGGTGAAGCGGTGCGTGGTGTACTCATACCACGTCGGTCCAGGGAAGAGCGGGATGCTCACGACGTTCTCAACGTAGATCATCTGGAGCTGGTTGATGATGTTGTGCCACTCGTCCACGTCGGCGGTCGCCGTGAAGGCATCGATCAGGGCGTCGGCCTCTTCGCTGGTCCAGCGGCCCCACAGTTGGGCGTTCGCCAGGCCGTCTTCGCCGATCAGACCGCTGTACATCAGGTTCTTAAAGTGGTCATACGGCGTGTTGCCGGCGGTACCCCAGCCGATGGAGGTGGTAAACGTGCCGGTCTGGAGGTTGTTCAGCCAGACGCCGAAGTCCAGCGAGTTCATCGTGCAGTTGAGGCCGATGTCCTGCAGGTTGCGGCTCATGATGTCCACGCTGGTCACCCAGTCGGTCCAGCCGGTCACGACCTGCATCTGGAAGGTCAGCGGCGAGCCGTCGAGGTTGTCGCGCCAGCCGTCGCCGTCCGCGTCCACATAGCCGGCGGCGTCGAGGGCGGCAGCAGCAGCCTCAGGATTGTAAACGCCCATGCCGTATTCGGCGGCCAGGGCTTCGGCTTCGGGGTTGACCCAATCGGCATAACGTGGGCCGAGGCCGGTCGGGCTGATCGGCGAGGTGTAGCCGTACATGCCGATGTTGGTCACAGACTCGTAGTCAATCGCCATGCTGATGGCGCGGCGGAAGGCCACATCGCTGAACGGTGCGATGGTGGTGTTCATATACAGATGGACGGGGCCACCGCCCGGCCAGAAGTAATAGAAGTGGTGCTCCGGGTCGGCAGCCACGAAGACGTTCTCGATGTCCGGGATGAAGTTGCCGATCCAGTCCAGTTCGCCGTTGGCCGCGGCCATGTTGGCCGGGTCATTGCCCTGGTACACGGGCATCCGCATGCAGTTGACATACGGCAGCGGCTGGCCATCCTCGCCCATCTGCCAGTAGTTGTCGTTGCGGCAGAGTTCGAGCACCTGGTCGGTGAGCTGGCGCACTTCCGTCAGCATGCCGGTGGCAACCGGATTGTCGTTGGTGAAGGTCACCGGGTCTTCGACCTGGCTCCAGATATGCTCCGGAACGATATACACATTGCCGCCGATGGTTTCGGGGGCCAGTGTGTAGACCTTGCTCATGTGCACGGCGACGGTGTAGTCATCGATCTTCTCAACGCTCTCGATGAATTCAAACACGGCACCACGGTCCATCGCCGGGAATTCCTGGAGCATGTTGAAGGTGAAGACCACGTCGTCGGCGTTGAACTCCTCGCCGTCGCTCCACTGCACGCCCTGCCGCAGCGTGTAGGTCAGCGTCATCAGGTCGTCGCTCCACTCGAAGCCGGTTGCCAGCCAGGGGGTGGGCGCGCCGCCTTCGACCGGGTTGTAGAGCGTCAGCAGCTCATACATCGTGCCCTGCACCCACCGGGTGGGGTCGGGGGCATAGGGGTTGAAGTTGCGCGGGAAAGCCGACTGCTGGCCCTCGGACACGATGAACGTGCCACCACGCACCGGGCCGCCCTGGGCCGCTGCCGAGCTGAGGCCAAGCCCCAGAATCACGACCAGCGCCAGTGCCAGAAAAGCAAACTTCTTGGACATGTCCTTTTCCTCTCCAGGAAAACTGTGTAACATGCGCGAAACTTGCAGTTGGGCGAAACGATAGGCGTTCAGTCGATAACTATCCTCCTCCCCTGTCGGGCACTCGTCTGCGAACAGCGCCGCAGCTCTCCCGGACGATCAAATGCGCAGAAAGTGATTCCTGGTATGGGCGTTCTAAGGTGCCTTCCAGCAGGCCGATCAGTGCCCGCGTGGCGTGTGCGCCCAGGTCGCGGATCGGCTGGCGGACGGTCGTCAGGGGCGGCTGGGCGGCGGCGGCGGCGGGGATGTCGTCGAACCCAACGATGGCCACGTCATCTGGGACGCGCAGGCCGCATTCACGCACGGCGCGCAGCGCACCGAAGGCGATCATGTCACTGGCAGCGAACACAGCGTCTACCCCGCGTTCCAACAGAACCCGCATGGCCGCGTGGCCGGCCTCCTCGCTATATTCCGCTTCAACGACCAGCGCCGGGTCAAAGGCCTGTCCATGCTGACTCAACCCCCGGCAATAGCCTTTCAGACGGTCTTGCGCCGCGCCCTGGTTCTGCGGCCCGGCAATCGTGCCGATGCGCCGGTAGCCCAGCCGGACCAGGTGCTCAACAGCGGATTGCGCGCCGGCGATGTTGTTCGTGTCCACGTAGTTCAGTCCATCCAAAAACGGCGGACCGATCAGCACGAAGGGAAAGCCTGCCTGGGCCAGTTTGCCCACCAACACATCACCGTTGATCACCGAGGCGATTAACACCCCATCGAACAGGCTGTTGTTCAAGATGCGCTGGGCAAACCGCTCTTCTTCCTCGGTGCTACTGCCGATCCATAACATCACGGCGTAATCGCGCTGGTTGGCCTCCAGGGTAATTCCCTGCATCAGAAGTGGAAAGTACGGGTCGGTAAAGGTCGAAGCAACCGCTTGCGGGATCACCAGGCTCAACACATGCGCCTGCCGTGTGACCAACGCTCGCGCCGCCATGTTGGGCCGAAAGTTTTGCTCCTGGATGACCCGCTGGACCCGCTGCCGGGTGCGTGTGCTGACGTGAGGATCGTTGTTAATCACGCGCGATACTGTCGAGCGCGAAACACCGGCCAGTTTTGCGATGTCTTCCAGTTTTCGGCTCATCGGAACTACCAGTCGAACTGCTGGCGCAGCGCCGATTTGGGAGCGCTCCCAAATCTGCTTTTACTGTAACGAAGTCTGTACCGTTTGTCAAGATGCACAAACCTTTTCGTGATACCTACGCAAACGATTGCTTTTTGCATCCCGCTCTTGATGCAGATTGAACAATCCCCAAATGGGCAGTAGCGGGTTCGCGCGGAATGGCAACTGCCTCTACAATGAGGCAACAGCACCTTGAGGCAGACCGGATTCCGGGGGATAGCGTATGCCGCAGCAAGCCTTTGCCTTTGAAACCCAGATCACGAAGTCTGTGCATCTCAACTATCTACTTTTTTTGCCCAAATCCTATGGCCTCGAGCCGGGGGTTCGCTGGCCGCTGATCCTGTTTTTGCACGGCGCAGGTGAGCGCGGCGATAATGTGGAGATCGTGAAACGGCATGGCATCCCCAGAGTCGTCGAGCAGCGGGAGGATTTTCCTTTTGTCGCCGTATCGCCGCAGTGCCCAGAGCGCAGCTGGTGGATCGATTACGTCGATGCGCTGGTCCGGCTGCTAGACACGGTCAGTGCGACGCACGCCGTCGATCCTGACCGCATCTACCTGACCGGGCTGAGCATGGGCGGCTTCGGCGCGTGGCATCTGGCTACCGAGCATCCCGACCGCTTCGCCGCTGTTGCGCCGATCTGCGGCGGCGGGATGTTTATGTATGGCTACCCGGAGCGCGTGTGTGCGCTCAAACAGGTGCCGGTGTGGGCCTTTCACGGCGCGAAGGACGACACCGTCCCCCTACGCGAATCTGCCGTGTTAGTGGAAACGCTCCAGGCGTGCGGCGGCGATGTGCGCTTCACCGTTTACCCGGAAGCCGAACACGACTCGTGGACAGAAACCTACGACAATCCCGAACTGTACGCCTGGTTCCTGAGTCATACCCGCCATCCCCGCCGGGGCGACGCCGGGTAAACATTCGCCGCAGAGACGACCTGTCTAGGTATGCCGGGCGGCGAACTTTCGCCTGTATTGAAAGATAAACACGCCATGAACCCTTCCCTTGCTGTTGCCCAGCGTTCGCTGGGCGATCCCTCTCTGACGTATCCGCTGTTCCCGCCGTTGCTGGAAGGCTGCCCGCGCACCAGCACGGCGGACCTGCAATATCCGCTAGAACTGGATTACGACTATGCGCACGTCGATGCGGCCCTGTTCGACCAGCCTCCGCTGCCGGGGCTGGAACGCTGGTCGCCGCTGCTGCCGCCGTTGGCAGCGGGCCTCTCGATGGGCGAAGGCGGCACGCCGCTGATCCCTGCGCCCAAACTGGCCACCTGGATGGGCTTCGACGGGGAGCTGTTCATCAAAGATGAGAGCCGCAACCCGACCTGGAGTCACAAGGATCGCTTGCAGCTTTGCGCCGTCAGCGCGGCGGTGCAGGTTGGGGCGGCGGGCGTAGTGGTGTCGTCGTCGGGCAATCACGGCGCGGCGGCGGCGGCGTATGCGGCGCGGGCCGGGCTGCCCTGCATTGTCCTGATCACCGCCGGGGGGTCGCCGGTCATTCAGCACTATGTGCGTTCCTATGGCGCGGCGGTGTTGGCCGTGCCGCGCGAGGCGCGCGTGCCGCTGCTGCGCCAGATCGTTGCGCGGCTGGGTTATCATCCCGTGAGCAGCACCACCCCGACTCACACCGGTCATCCCTTCGGCCCGGAGGGCTACAAGACGCTGGCTTACGAAGTCTTTTTGCAGCTTGGGCGGCGCGTCCCGGCGGCGATGTTCGTCCCGACCGGCTACGCGGAGTTGTTCTACGGCGTCTGGAAGGGCTTCCGCGAACTGCGCCGTCTGGGGATGGTGGACCGCACGCCGCAGATGGTCGCCTGCGAACCGGCCTCGCGCGCGCCGCTGGCGAAGGCGCTGGCCGAAAACAGGCCGGTGGTGGAAGTGCCCCTTGCGCCCACCGACGCCTACTCCGTCGCGGTCAACGCCAATGGCTACCGGGGCGTGCTGACTGTGCGGCAGAGCGAGGGCCTGGCCGTCGCGCCGACAGACGCGCAGATGGTCGAGGCGCAGGCGGCGGCGGGCCGCACCGGGCTGTGGGCAGAACTCTCGTCGGTGTCGAGCGTGGCCGGTCTCCGGTTGGCCCTGGCGCAGGGCCATCGTTTTGATGGCCCGGTGGTATGCGTCAGCACGTCCAGCGGCTTCAAGGACTGGGGCATCGGGCGAGACACCGCGCCGGAGATCGCACCGGACTGGGAGACGGTCACGCGCACGTTGCGCGACGCATACGGGTTGAAGGTGTAAGCCGTCCTGCTGCCGGGGATTAAAATCCCCGGCTGAGAACGCCAAGCCTTCCGGGCTGAAATCGGTCAGGTGGCCCGGAGGGCTTGGCTTTCTTAGCCCCGGAGTTTACGCCGGGGCGGAACATGCGTTAAAATCCCCTGCATGGTCATCGGCATATGCACGCTTGAACTGTACCTGCCGGGCATGAATTCGCTCAAGGACAAGCGCAGTGTGATCAAGTCGGTCACGGCGCGCCTGAACCGCGAGTTCAACGTCTCAGCAGCAGAAGTAGGCCTGAACGACGTGTGGCAGTCGAGCACGGTCGGCGTGGCGGTGGTCACGACGGCGGCGGCGCACGCCGAGCAGATGCTCGAAAACGTGGTTTCCTGGCTGGAGCGCAACCGTCCCGACGTGGAAATCGTCGATTACCGCATCGAGACGGCGCATTTTTAGCCGCTGTAGAGGCGCAGCGTGCTGCGCCCTGTCACAGGCATAAATGAAGGGATTGGGGAGTAACCCGGCATGATCGGCGTCATCGACTACGGAGCCAGCAACCTGCAAAGTGTGGCGCACGCCCTGGCTCACCTGCATGTAGAAGCGCGATTGGTGCGCGCGCCGGGCGAACTGGACGGCCTGCGCGCGATCCTGCTGCCGGGCGTGGGCGCGTTCGGCGCAGGCATGGATCAACTGCGCGCGGCAGGTTTCGAGGAGCCGCTTCGCCGCCTGGCAGCCGAGGGCGTGCCGCTGCTGGGCATCTGCCTGGGGATGCAGTTCCTGTTCGACATCAGTGAAGAGATGGGCGAACATCGCGGGCTGGGGCTGCTGCCGGGGCGGGTAGTGCGCTTTCCCGTCGGGGCGCTCAAGGTGCCGCATATGGGCTGGAACCAGCTTCACCGGCTGCAAGACTCCCCGCTGCTGGATGGTGTGCCCGACGGCGGCTATGCCTACTTTGTGCACAGCTACTACGTCCAGCCGGGGCGGCCCGAAGACGTGCTAGCGCAGACCGATTACGGCCTGGATTTCCCCTCGGTAGTGGGACGTGGGAACGTGTTCGGCGTGCAGTTCCACCCAGAAAAAAGCCAGCAGGTTGGCCTGCGCATCTTGCAGAACTTCGTGGAGAGGGTGCTTTGATCATCTACCCGGCGATTGACTTACGTGGGGGAAAGGTCGTCCGGCTGCGGCAGGGCGACCCCAACCAGCAGACCGTCTACAGCGACGACCCGCTGGATGTGGCCCGGCGCTGGGATGATGCGGGCGCGGACTGGCTGCACGTTGTCAACCTGGACGGCGCACTCGACGCGGCCAACGACACCTTGTCGTTGCTGCCGGACCTCGCCAGATTGGACCTGTCCGTGCAGTTCGGCGGCGGCGTGCGCTCCCTGGACGATGTGGAGCGCGTGTTGGGCCTGGGCGCGGCGCGCGTGGTGGTGGGCACGGCTGCCGTGCAGAACCCCGACCTGGTCTCGGAGATCGTCGCCCGCTACGGTGCGGAGCATGTGGTGGTTGCCCTGGATGCACGCGGCGGGCGCGTGGCGACGCACGGCTGGCAGGCGGTTTCTGAATGGACGCCTCTCGACCTCGGCAAGGAATTCGCCCGGCGGGGCGTGGTGCACGCGCTGTACACCGATGTGCTGCGCGACGGCGGTCTGGAAGGCGTGAATATCGAGGCGACGGTGCGGCTGGCTGACGCGACGGGTTTGCAGGTGATCGCGTCCGGCGGCGTCGCGTCTTTACAGGATGTGATCGCTCTGCGGGATAGTGGGCACGTGGCCGGGGCCATCCTGGGCACGGCGCTTTACGAAGGCATCATCGACCTGGCGGAGGCGATCCGCCTGGCGCAATAGGACCACTTGACCCGAACAAAGGAGGCCAATCATGCGCGTTGTCGTCATCGGAGCGACCGGCCACGTCGGGACGTACCTGGTGCCCCGGTTGGTCGAGGCCGGGCATGAGGTCGTGGCCCTCAGCCGGGGGCAGCGCCAGCCATACACACCGCACGCCGCCTGGAAGTCGGTGCGGCAGGTCCAGATCGACCGTCCGGCGGAAGAAGCCGCCGGCACGTTCGGCCCGCGTGTGCGTGACCTGAAGCCAGATGCCGTCGTAGACATGATCTGCTTTACGCTCGACAGCGCCCGTCACCTGGTGGAGGCGCTGCGCGGGCAGGTACAGCACTTTTTGCACTGCGGTACGATCTGGATTTACGGGCACAGCGTGGAAGTGCCCGCCCGCGAATCGCAGCCGCGCCGCCCCTTCGGCGACTATGGCACCCAGAAAGCCGCCATCGAGGCCTATCTGCTGGACGAGGCGCGGCAGAACGGCTTCCCCGCGACGGCGCTGCATCCGGGGCACATCGTCGGGCCGGGCTGGGCGCCGCTTAACCCGCAGGGCCACTTTAACCCGCAGGTGTTTGCTAAGCTGGCGCGCGGCGAGGAAGTCACCCTGCCGAACTTCGGCATGGAGACGGTGCACCATGTCCATGCCGACGATGTGGCCCAGGCGTTCATGCAGGCGCTCAACCACTGGAGCAGCGCGGTCGGCGAGAGCTTTCACACGGTTTCCCCGGCGGCGCTGACCCTGCGCGGCTATGCCGAGGCGGTCGCGGCCTGGTTCGGGCGGGAGGCCAACCTGCGCTTTTTGCCCTGGGACGAGTGGCGCGCGACGGTGGCCGAAGACGAGGCCAACGCCACCTGGGATCACATCGCGCGCAGCCCCAACGCCAGCATCGACAAGGCGCGGCGGCTGCTGGACTACCAGCCGCGCTATACCTCGCTGCAAGGCATTTACGAGTCTGTGACGTGGCTAATCGAGCATGGCGTCGTTCAGATCGAGGGGTAACGGCTTCGGTGAACCACTGAGCCTGCTGGTGGCTGACGGAATGTGCAGGTTTCAAAAACGCCTGTGTCTGCCCCGGTCGCCAGGGGTTCAAACCCCTGGCTAAATCCGCAAAGTCCGCTGAAGCGGACTAAAAATGCAGGTCGAGACGGCGGATGTCAGTCCACTAAAGTGGACTTTACCTTCGTAGCCGGGGACTTGAGTCCCCGGCGCTGAAAACCTGCACATTGCGTTGACTGATTGCGGATTGCCAAACTGTGTTACACTGAGCGCAAAGCAGATCGACCGGGGAGGTAGCCGATGATCACGATCACCTTCCGGGACCTGATCGCCGAGTGGCAGGCCGCTTATGAGACTTTCCTGGCCGCCGTCCATGCCCTGCCTGCCGATAAACGCGAGACGCCCGGCATTTGTGGCGTGTGGAACGCGCGCCAAGTTGTAGCTCACCTGGCCGGCTGGCATTACGAGGCCGTCCGCCGCTACGCCGAAATCGCCGTCGGCGACCCCCTCAACCGCCAGTACGACGAAGACAGCTTCAACGCGCTTCAGGTGGAGGCGCGCGCCCACCTGACCTGGGAGCAAACCCTGGACGATTTGCGTGAAGTGACCGACATCCTGCGGGCGCAGGCGCGCGAGCTGACCGAACAGCAGGCTGTCGCCGAACCGCGTTATGCTGAATGGCTGCGCGGGCTGACCGGCGACCTGCGCCATCACACCGAACAGGTGCGGGCCTGGCTTCCACCCGGCGCGCGTTAAGCGAACGCTCCGCCTGTCGTTCCCTTTTCGTGTTATACTCTCCCCCCTGGGTGGATGCCCCACGCGGCGAGGATATGTTGTGCACAGGTTGGGGGCAACCATGTTGAAAGCAGCCATCCTGGAGCAATTGGACCGTCTGGACGAGGATCAACAGCGGCAGGTGCTGGAGTTCATCTGTGCACTGGCAGGCGTTGCGCCGAATAAGGAGACGCCACCGCAGGCTGCGGTCTCCCCGGATGAGGTGGATTGGACGTGCCTGGACCAGGGCATTGATGCGGAAAGCGAAGGCATGGAAGCAGATGAATGGTAAATGTCGGGCAGCCGTGGGGTGCTTTCGACCGGCTTTGAACACCGTTGTGGTGTTGATCGCGTTGTTCCTGACGGCGTGCAGCGGCGGGATATCCGGTCGCACGATGCCAACCCTGCCGCCGACCCCGACTGCCGTCCCGCACACCACCCCGACCGCCGTCCCCGCGCCGGAGGTCGAACCGCCCGCCGCCGTCGATTGGAGCGACGTGGGCATGTTCCGCCAGGCCATGCGCCCAGCCTTCGCCGGGGATGTGGACGCTTTCGCCAACCGCAACCGCTACGTCATCGAGGCAACGGTCGAGCTGACCGACGTAGCGGCGATCTACGGCGCGGAGCGGGTGCGCTACACCAACCGCAGTGCCGACACGCTCTCCGAGATCGTGTTTCGCCTGTACCCCAACCTGGACGCTTATTCCGGCCAGATGAACATCACCGAAGTGACGGTGAACGGCGAGCCGGTCATCGTCCGCTTCGAGGACCGTCGCTCGGTGATGGTGGTGCCGCTGGCTGAGCCGCTGGCGCCACAGGAGAGCGTCGAACTGACGGTCGGGTTCAACAGCGCCATTGAAAAGGGCTTCGCCGCCAACTATGGCGAGTACAGCTACCAGCAGGGCATCTTCGCCGCGCCACAGTGGTATCCTGCCCTGAGCGTCTACGAGGAAGGACGCGGCTGGTGGACCGGGCGCTCGCCCCTGCAAGGCGACCCCAGCTACATGGAAACCGGCCTCTACGACGTGCGCGTGACGGCTGCCGAAGACATGACCATCGTCCTCAGTGGCAGCGAGATCGGTGCGACGACCAACGGCGACGGCACGGTGACGCATCATGTCGTCAGCGGCCCGATGCGCGACAGCATCCTGATCGCCAGCCGCGAACTGGGTCGCGTCAGCGGCGAGACGGATGGTATCACGGTCAACATCTACTATTGGAACGACGAGCGCGCCGTGCACAATGAACGCGCCGCCCGCGCCGGCTTGCAGATGACCATCGATTCGCTGGACGTATTTAACCGCGTCTTCGGGCAGTATCCCTTTGCCGAGTTCGACGTGGTGCAGACGGACACCGATGCGGGTGGGATCGAGTACCCCGGCCTGATCGTTGTCGCCGACAACTACTGGGACACAGGCGACAGTTTCTTCGAGGTCGTGATCGCCCACGAAACGGCCCACCAGTGGTGGTACAGTCTGGTGGGCAATAACCAGGTTGAGCAGCCGTTTGTGGACGAAAGCCTGACCAGCTTTTGCGAGTACGTTTACTTCTGGGAAACGGCCCAGACTCCGCGCGAGGTCGAGGACGCCGAGGACTACGTGCGCGGCGATCAGGCCTGGTACAACACCTATGTCGGCCAGGGCAACCCGAACCTGCCGCTGGGCCTGCCGGTCGCCAGCTACGCCGAACGCGCCTACGTGATGATCATCTATACCAAAGGGCCGCTTTTCTTCAACGAGATCGCCGAAACCATCGGGCGGGAGCAGCTTTACGCCGTGCTGCAAGAGTACTTCCGCCGCTACCGCTACGAGGTGGCGACCATCGGCGATATGCTGGCCGTCTTCGAGGATGTCACCGGGCAGTCGTGGGACGCCTTCTTCTACGAGTGGGTGGGCAGCTTCCCCGGCCTGGATACGGGCGTCATCCCGACGGTGAACGCCATGCAGCAGGGCGGGTAGAGAGAGAGTTTTGAGTGCTGAGTTTTGAGTTGATCAGGGTGGGTAACTCGTAGGGGCGCAACATGTTGCGCCCCTCAACCAGCGCAGGGAACGCCGCACGAAGACCACAATCGGTAAACCCAATGTGCCATTTCAAAAAACGGCCGTATCTGGCTGGTCGCCAGGAGTTCCCCCCCCTGGCTAAGTCCGCAAAGTCCGCTTTAGCGGACTGAAACGCGGGTCGAGACTGTGGCCGTCAGTCCACTTCAGTGGACTTTACATGTGTAGCCGGGGACTTCAGTCCCCGGCGCTGAAAGCTGTACATTGGGTCGGTAATTGCCCCGGCGTGGCGGGATGTTCTCCGCCGCTGTGATTTTTGCCGCAGCGCAGGTCAGGACGACAGGTCCACCGCCTGGCCCGCATACATCCCCTTCACCTGGATCGCGCCGTCGTCTTCCCGTGTGTAGATCAGGCTGCCGTTGGCCAGCCCGGTCACGGTCACGTCGAGCGAAAAGCGGCCTGCGCCGTAGTCGTAAGTTCCGCTCCCGGCCATGACGAACCCGGCGGAGAAGGCGCAGCCGTCCAGCGTCAGCGTTTCTCCCACGTCCGACGGCGCAAACGAGAGCGTGCCGCCGTAAGGGCAGCCGACCGAGGTGGGCGTTTCCAGGTCCCAATAGTAATACTCCGGCAGGTAGTAAATCTCGTCGTCCACCCACGACAGGGCGTCCAGCGGATCGGCGAAGTCGGCGGCGCTGACCGGGATCGGCGGCACATAGGGGGTGGCGACCACGCCCTCACAGCGGGTTTCGCGCTGCGCAGGCCGCTGATCGTCCACCAGAAAGGCCGTCACGAGATCGTCCGGGCAGGCGTCGCCGCGCCCGAAGATCACGTGCGCGCCGCCCTCGGTCGTCACCAGGTAGCCGTCGGCGAGGCGGCGGTACACCTGTTCCCCGTTGCCGACCGGCGTGGCCGGGTCTGCCGTCGCGCCCAGCACCAGCGTCGGGATGCCCTCAGCGATCAGCGGCGCTGGGCGGGGAACATCTTCGGTCCCGCCGGGCCAGAAGACGCACGGCAGGTCGCCATAGAAGATCGACGCCAGGCGCGGCAGGGCGGCCTCCACCGCGTCGCCCGCGCGCAGATAGGCTTCGGCGCGCTCATCGGGTGTACCGCTGAAGAAAGTGTAGTCGCGGCATTCCACCGCGTAGAAGGCGGCATCCGAGAACGTCGGGTCGGGGATGGCAGCCAGCGTTTCGGGGTCCAGGCTCAGCGCATCGTAGAGCATCCGGGCCAGCGGCACCAGGTCGTTGCGCGCAGCAGCCGCCAGTGCACGCTGAAGGATCATGCGCGCCCCTTCGGAATACAGGTAATTGGCTGCCGCCGTTTCGAGGTCGGTCAGCGTGAAGGCGCGTTCCTGGCTCAGGCCGCCGGAGGGCAGCGGGAAGCGAAACACCGCCGGGGCCGAGGCCAGTTCTGCCGCCGCGTCGTCGTAGAAGGCCAACGCGCTGCCGCCGAAGTCCGCCGCACAGTCCGGGTCGGCGTCGCAGGCTTGCAGGGTCATCGCCAGCACATCGCTGAATGCCTGCGCCTGCTCCCGATAGTAATCCGGCCCGGAGAGGGTCAGGTCCACCGTGCCGTCCAGGATCAGCCCGGCCAGCCGATCTGGGTGAGCGGCGGCGTAGGTCTGCGCGAACTGCGTGCCGTAGCTCTCGCCGTACAGCCAGAACTGCGCATCGCCCAGCGCCGCGCGGAACGCTTCCAGGTCCTCGATGGCCTGTTCCGTGCCGTAGAAGCGCAATCGCTCCGGGGGGAGGCCCATCTCGCGCACACAGTCCTGGGCGAAGGTCCGCGCCGCCGCGACCAGCGCGGCCTCCTGCTGCGGTGTGCGGGCCTGCCAGTCGGCGCGGTAATACGTGGCGGCGGCGTCGGGGCATGCCAGTTCGCCGGAAGCGCCCACGCCGCGCTGGTCGAAGAAGACGATGTCAAAGTGCTCCGGGATGCGCGGATCGAACGCGGCAGTATACGAGTCGGCGACGGCCAGCCCGGACCCGCCCGGCCCGCCGACGACGGTCACGAACATGCCCTTGCGTTCGCCGCTGGCCGGCAGGACGGCGAACACCACCTCCATCGTCTCACCGCTGGCCGGGTCGAAGTGATCCAGGGGCGCGGTCAGGTTGATGCAGGTGAAGTCACTGTTCGGGCAGGGATAGCCGCCCAGCCGCGCCAGGATCGCCGTCGTGTCTTCGCGCCCACCGCCCTGGGCCAGCGCCGGGATGTCTGCACCTGCTGAGAGAATAACGAGCGCGAGTAAAAGGGAGAACAGAAGCAACTTTTTCATTGTCATGTCCTTCAGCAGAATCAACAGCGGTCATGCCGCCGCGGGACCGCTCAGGATGGACGGGGACAGACGAACTCGACGACGGGCTTGGGGCTGCGCTGCGCGTCGAACAGCCCCCAGTACGGCTCGACGGGCGACCAGTCTTTCCAGGGCTGGTCGAAGGCTTCAAAGTAGGAGAAGAAGACCGGCGTCTGGGCCAATGCCTGATAGTACGCCGCCTGTCCTTCAGGGCTGAGATCCGGCTCGCCTCCGCTCGGCAGGCCGACTTCCCGGAAAAACACGGGCCGTCCTCCCGCCAGCGCCACGAGATCGGCGTACTGCTGCGCCGTCCACGCGGCGGCTCCGGCAGGATCGGTGTATCCCACGTGGTACGGGTGCACGCCAGGGAATATCCAGTCGCCCAGAGCCAGCAGTTCGGGGGTGTAGTACCGCACGTCCTCATTGGTCGCCACCGGGCGGCCCGTCTGCTGCGCGACCGTTTGCATAAAGGCGCGCAGTTCGTCCAGGGTGTAAGTCTCGTTATGCAGCCCTTCGTTGCCGATGGCGTAGCCCCAGACGATGGGCGATTCGGCGGCGTCGATGGCAACCTCGACCTCTTGAGGATTGATCCGGTCGGTCGCCATCCTCACCAGGTTCACCCCCAGGATGACTCCCTGGAACCCGGCCTGCTCTGCCAGCGTGTGCAGGTCGCCGTAGGCCGAATAGGTGATCAGGCCGTCGAAGCCCGCTGCGTGAAGCACGCGCAGGTCTTCCAGGATCGAGTCGGAAGAGGGGATGAGGGCCGGGCTGGTGAGCGGGTTCTGGTGCGTCGGGCCATAGGAGACCCAGCACAGGTCCTGCCAGGCGGCGGCGTCGAAGGCGGTCGGCTGCCAGGCCGTCTCAGGCGCGGACGCAGCGGTTTCGGGCGGCAGCGGCCCGCTGCAGGTCATGTCTCCCTGCGCGAACGGCTTGAGCGGTAAGCGCACCGGGTAGGAAAAACTGTAGGCCGTAAAGTCGCCGAGGTTCGGCCTGACGGCCCCATCTACGGCGTTGGCCGGATCCATGAGCGCCACCGCCGCCTCGATGATCTCGCCGTCGATGGGCGGATAGGCCGTGTCCCCGATCCAGCCCTGCGCCATCCAGCCACCGTCCGGGAAGAGCGTTCCACTGCCGGCCAGAGTCCAGTCGTTCGGGCTGGCCGGGTGGTTGGGGCGGTGGTAGATCACGTACAGCCGGGCGTTGGGCGGGAGCACCGCATCCGTCGGCGCGATCCAGCCGCCGAGCGTGTAAGTCCAGGAGCGGTTCGGGTCGCTGGCCGCACCCTGCGCGTTGTAAGGCAAGACGCCGTCGGCGGCAGGACAGGTGATGCTGATCCCGACGTTGGGAGAGGGCGTCGGTGTGGGGGTGGCGGTCAGGGCGAGCGTCGGCGTGAGGCCGTCGGTCAGGGTGGGCGTCGGTACTGCTGCCTGGATGCCTACCCCGCCGACAAAATCGGTGAGCCGCAGCATGGCGATCACGGCGGTCACGGCCACGATCAGGGTTGCCAGGGCGACGATCAGTGCCGCCAGAGCGACGATCAGCATGGCGATGGAGGCGCTGCGCGATTCGTGCATGGCTGTACCCTTTCTGTGATACTCTACAGCGTTATTCAGGTATGGAACCCACCGCCAGCGCCGCGCCGAAGAGGACGCGGCCCCCCGCAAGAAGCTGCTGTTCAAGCTCGGCAGTATGTTCCCACGCCCAGGCTTCGTCGGACGGCAGGGCGCGCGCCGCATCTGCCGGGGTCAGGTAAACGCGCAGGTCGAACGAGGCGCCGCCCGGATAGCTGGAGAGGTCGCCGACCGGGATAGAAAGACCCCATGAGCCGGCGGTCGTCTCCGGCTGTATGGCGGCGGCGCGCGCGCGTCCCGCGATCTCCGTGACGAAGACCAGCGCCATGCCCTGCTGACCACACAACTCGAACATGCCGCTGGCCTCGAACCAGAAAGCCCGGCTGCCGCCCCGGCGCGCGATCTGCACGGGCGCGTCGGCGTCGTTTAGAGTGAGCGATGGCGCACAGGCGGCGGAAGGCGCGGACGTGGGCGCTCCTCCGCGCGTGACGGCAACCAGGGCGAGCAGGGCTGCCGCGACCAGGGCCAGCAGGGCCATTCCCAATGCCAGGGCAAGGAGCTTGAACAGTGGGTTGGGCAACCTGAACGAACCGAATACCTGCCGCAGGTTGCCGAACAATCCTTGATCCAGCGGGGCAAGCGGCGCTTCGGGCAGGTTGAGCACCTGCGCCAGCTTTTTGACCGGGTCGGTAAAATCCTCGTGCTGGATGCTGTTGAGGAAGGATAACGGGAAGGGAATCGCGGTGGGTTCGAGCAGCACCGGGACAATGGCCTTGCCCTTTTGCCTGGCCCAATCGATCTCGCGCCTGACCCACTCCGACGCGACGGCGTTCGGACTCTTGAGCAGGACGAAATAGTCGCACTGTTCGATCTCGCTGCCCAGGCGTTCGTCCCACTGCTGCCCGGCGTCGAGTCCGGCGAAGTCGATGAAGACGCGCGCGCCGCGCCGGGAGAGTTCGGAAGCAAGGTAAGCCGCCGCCCCGATGTCTCGCCGTGAATAACTGATGAAAATACGCGGAGAACACATGTCTGGCTCCTGCGAGGCGGCGGGCTGTACGGGTGGAAGGATGCAGGGGTAATGTGGAGAAATTATGACATTGCGGCAGTTTGCCGTCAAACGAGGGTAAGCAGAGATAAATCCGGGGCCGCCCGACAGACGCCCCCGGATTGCTGACAGCTGAGTGCTGACCGCTGCCTTACGTCTGCGGCACAAACCGCACCACCGTCACGCCGTCGCCGCCCTCTTTCTCGCCGCCGCGCTCCCAACTGCGCACCAGCGGGTGATCCTTGACCATCTGCTGCACGGCCTGGCGCAACGCGCCGGTGCCCTTGCCGTGAATGATGCGCACAAACGGCATCCCCGACATGTAGGCCGCGTCCAGGTATTGTTCCAGGCGCGGCAGGGCGTCTTCTACACGCGCGCCCCGGATGTCCAGTTCCAGGCCGGGGGAGCGTGGCGCGGGCGCGACCACATCGGCGGTGGGGCGGGGTTCGCGCTTGCGGGCGGGCGTCTTCGCCGCGCGTTTGCTTTCCCCTTTGCTGCGTGGCGACAGGTCATCCAGGCGGGCACGCAGGCGCAACCGCCCGATTTGCAGTTCGGCCTCCTCGGCGCTCAGTTCGATGATCTGGCCCTCGGCGTTGAGGGTGTTCACCCACACCAGATCGCCCAGACGGAAGGTGTGCTCGGCTGGATCGCCGACCGGCTCGGTCACATTGCCGCTGACGGGCGCTTCGACCTGGTCTTCCAGGCCGCGCAGGGCGTTTTGGGCCTGCCGCAGCGCGTCCAGCGGCTGCCCAGCCACCTGAAGTTGGCGACGCAGCCTGCTCATCTCGGTGCGCAAGTCGTCCAGTTCGCGTTCGGCCTCGGCGCGCGCCTCGGCCAACACCGCGCGCCGCTCAGCCTCAATGGCGTTGAGGCGGCTTTGCAGTTCGTCGCGCAGGCGGTCGGCCTCATGGCGGGCTTGCAGCGCGGCAGCTCTTTCTCGCACGATCTCGGCGCGCGTCTTGTGGATTTCGTCCAACAGGTCGTCGGCGATCAGATTTTCGGTGGCGACCATGCCGCGTGCTTCCGCGATGATGGCGGGGTCCAGGCCAAGCCGGGCGGCAATCGCCAGAGCGTTGGAGCGCCCCGGCAGGCCGATCACCAGTTGATAGGTCGGGGCCAGCGTCGCCAGGTCGAAGACAACCGAGGCGTTGCGCACGCCACGCCGCTCGTGGCTCCAGATTTTGAGTTCGGGGTGATGAGTCGTGACCAGCGTGGTGCTGCCGCGTCGTAGCAGCGCGCTGAGGATCGCCCGCGCCAGCGCCGAACCTTCTGCCGGATCGGTGCCTGCGCCGACCTCGTCCAACACGACCAGAGAGCGGTTGTCGCACTGTTGCAGGATGGCGATGGTGTTGGTCATGTGGGCACTGAAGGTGCTGAGCGACTGTTCGATGCTCTGTTCATCCCCGATGTCGGCGTAGATGCCCTCAAAGACGCTCAGTTCCGCGCCGGGTTCGGTGGGCAGATGCAGGCCGCACTGCGCCATCAGCGCCAGCAGCCCGACGGTCTTGAGCGCGACGGTCTTGCCGCCCGTGTTCGGCCCGGTGATCACAAGCACATACGTCTCGTCATCCAGATGCACATCAATCGGCACGACCGTGTCCGGGTTCAGCAAGGGATGGCGCGCGCCGGGCAGGTTAAGTGTGCTGCCGGGGTGGTTGAAGTCGGCGTCGCGGCCTTGGATCTCACGAAAACCCACCAGGGTCGGGGCATTCGCGCCGGTGGCCTCGGCATACAGCGCTTTGGCGAAAATTAGGTCCAGGCGGGCCAGAGTTTCGACCGTGCGGACGATGTAGGGCGCTTCGTGACCGACCATGTCGGTGATCTCGGCCAGGATGCGCCGGATTTCGTCTTCCTCGGCCAGTTGCAGTTCGCGCCAGTGATTGTTCTGCTCGACTGTTGCCAGCGGCTCGATCCACAGGGTGGCGCCACTGGCAGATTGATCGTGCACGATGCCGGGGATGCGCCCCTTGAACTCTGCCCGCAGCGGGATGACGTAGCGGCCGTTGCGCTGGGTGATTAGGGCCTCCTGCAAGTAGGGCGCATTGCTGGAACTGCTGATGATGTTTTGCAGTTTGGCCTGCAGGCGGTCGAAGGCGAGGCGCAGTTCCCGGCGGATACGCGCCAATTCCGGGCTGGCATTGTCGTTGATCTCGCCGCGCTCGTTGACGATGCGCCCGATCTCGCCCTGTAAGGCAGAACATTCTTCCAGCAGGTCGGCGATGTCGGCCAGGCGCGGAAGCTGCCCGCGCATCCGGGTAAGGGTGCGGCGGACCGTCGTGGCGCGGCGGAGGGTGCCCAGGATGTCCAGCAAGGTGGTCGGCTCGACCAGCACACCGTGTACGGCGGCCAGGGCCGGCTGACGCACGTCGCGCACGCCGCCCAACGACACGTTCGTCTTAAGTTCCAACAGCAAGCGTGCTTCGGCGGTCTCCTGCTGGAGATCGCGCGCCTCGGCCAGGCTGATCGCCGGGCGCAAGGCCAAAGCCAGGTCGCGCCCGCCGCTGAAGCTGGTGTGTTCCGCCAGCCGCGCCAGGATTTTCGGCAGTTCCAAGACTTCAAACGTCTTTTCGTTCATGATGCGCTCGATGCAAAAAAGCAAGCCAGACTATTCTACTCTTTGCTTGGCCTAAACTAAAGGGCGAGATTGGGTTCGCAGGTGACGAAACCCGGGCGGCGGATTAGAAGCGTGGCGAACGGGAACGCGGCGCTTCAATTATCCACGAAAATAGACGCCGGTTTGGCGTCTATCTTAGATTTACTCCTTCTTAAAAAGTGTCCAAAATGAAACTGTGACCACCAAGGCTCCCGCCCAGGACAGAGCCAGGGCGAGATCAGCTCTCAACTCACCGCTTTCTTCACGAGCGCGACGATCCTTGCCTCTTCGGCGTCGGTCAACTCCTTCAGCGCGAAGGCGACCGGCCATAGGGCGCCTTCGTCGAGGTTCGCTGCGTCATTGAAACCCAACGTTGCGTACCTGGCGTTGAACTTCTGCGCGCTTTGGAAGAAGCAGACGACCTTGCCATCCCTGGCATACGCGGGCATCCCATACCAGGTTTTCGGCGAGAGGTCTGGCGCGTTGGCTTTGATGATCGCGTGGATGCGCTGGGCCATACTGCGATCCGGTTCCGACATCTCGGCGATCTTGGCGAGCACGTCGCTTTCCCCATCTGCCTTGCCCTTCTTCGCGCGCGCGCGGCGCGCCTCCGCCTTCAACTCCTGGGCGCGCTCCTTCATCGCGGCGCGTTCCTCGTCCGTGAATCCCCCGGACTTCCTGGTGCTCTGTGCAATCTCTTCTACTTTTTTCATCTTATTTCTCCTATTACTCTCTACACTTAAACTATACAAGCCTTCCCAGCACAACCGGCGACCTGAAGTTATTCAAGAACCGCAACGCGCTGAGGCTAAACGACTGTTGACGCCTGTTGCCCGACCGTATGTTCATAGGATAACATGTGTCCGTGAAGGGAGCAAGACGCAGCCAGCCGTCAGCGATTCGCTCCCACTGACTGCTGAAGGCTGATTGCTGAAAGCTAAACGCGACAGGCCCCTGCGCCGATTCTTATAGACGGACAGGTATCCAAAGGAGACCACCGATGACTCGCTTTGCCTGGATCATAGCTACCCTGATCGCGCTGGGAGGTGGCGGGCTGATCGCCCTGTTCGCCGCGCGCGTCCCGCCTGCCGCCAGCGCCCAGACTCCGCCGCCCGCGCTGACCGACTGGCGCGTGCTCGACCTGACCCAACCGCTCACGCCAGACATCCCCATCTGGCCGGGCGACCCGGCCTTCGAGGTCGAGGCATGGGCCTCCTATGAGAACGACGGCTACTTCATCAACCGGATCGCCATCGGCGAGCACAGCGGCACGCATTGGGGCACGCCGAACACCTTTATCGCAGGGGCGCGCGGCGCAGATGGCTTCACCGCGCAGGAGTTGGTGCTGCCCGCCGCCGTGATCGACATCCGCGCGCAGGCCGCCGCCGACCCCGATTACCGCCTGACGGTCGAAGATGTACAGGCGTGGGAAGCGGCCAACGGGCCGATCCCCGCCGGGAGTGTGGTCATCCTCTACACCGGCTGGCAAGACCGCTGGACCGACCCAGAAGCCTTCTTCGGCGCGGATGCCGACGGCGTGCTGCACTGGCCGGGTTTCAGTGGAGAAGCGGTCGCTTTCCTCACGTCCGAACGCGGCATTAGCGGCATCGGCACCGACACGCACGGAGCCGATCCCGGCAACGACGAGGCCTTCGCCGCCAGCTTTGCCATGTACGAGGCCAATGGCCTGATCCTGGAATGCCTGGCCGGGTTAGATAACCTGCCACCCGTCGGCGCAACACTGGTGATCGGCGGGCTGCCGGTGCGGGGTGGATCGGGCAGCCCGGCGCGCGTATTTGCGTTCCTGCCGCCGGCAGGATAAACTTTTCGTTGATAGGCGGCTGACGTTTGCGCCGTCTTTTTATGTCCCGCCTAGTATTGAGCAAGCCGTTCTGTGCGGCGGCAGTCAGGAGAAGCCGAGTTTATGCTGCTACGCTACATTGCACGTCTGGCCGGGGTCGGGCTGCTGGCGTTGCTGCTGGCAGGCTGCGCCGGGGAAACGCCGACCCCCGCTGCGAATGCCCCAGCGTCCCTGATCGGGGCATGGTCCAGCACGGGCAGCGGGCAGACCTTTTACATCATTTTTTTGGACAATGGCGAATTCCGCGCCGGGAGCAACTTCGATACCCTGTTCGACAGCCCGGCGATGTTAGGCCGCTATCAGTACCAGAACGGCCTGCTTGGCCTGACCAACGCCCGCGTGACGGACAATGCCTGTCGGCTGACCGGTCACTATGTGCTCGTGGAATACCAGCCCGGCGTACAGGCGACCATACGGCTGCGCAAAAGCCAGGACGGCTGCGCAAATCGCCTGAGCCTGTTCGACGGCGCACAGTGGGTGCAGGTCGCTGCAGAAGGGTAGTTCCCCAGATTTGCCCGTCGCGCCTGGGGCGCATAGAATGAACATAAGACCTAGCCTGGATGAGGTGAGGTATGGCCCCCCGCCGCAAATGTCCCCACTGTGGCTACGACAACCTCTCCCCTGCCGTGACCTGCTTTCAATGCGGCAGTCTCCTGGAGGGCAGCCCAGAAACGCCCCGGCGACGCTTGCCCCGACGTAGCCAACGTATCCTCCGGCTGATGCAACAGCTCGATCCCGGCAGCCCGACCGGTCGCCTTGCCAGAGAGGGAGATACCGAGGCGCTGGGACGGCTACCTCTGGAACAGCCTGCCACCTGCCTGAACTGCGGCACGCTTAACCTGCCGACAGCGTTCGAATGCGCAAACTGCCAGTCGCCGCTGCTGGTGCCTGACGCGGAGTCGCGCCTGCGGGTTCGCGTTAGCGCGCGTTCCAGTATCGGGCGCGTGCGCGAGAATAACGAGGATTCGGTTGCTTTGTGGGCGCTGAACGGCGTCGTCATGGGGCTGGTAGCCGACGGGATGGGTGGCGCGGTGGGCGGCGAAGAGGCCAGCCGCCTGGTGGTAGAAGCCGTCCAGGCGCACTTTCTGGGTGAAGCGCGCGGCAGCGCCGACCTGCACACGTTGGACATCCGCGCCGTAGCCGAACGGCTGCGCGCCGCGATCCAGGCGGCCAACCTGGCCGTGATCGAGCGCGTGCAGTTGAACCCGGCCCTTAAGGGCATGGGCACCACCGCAACCCTGGTGTTTGTCCGGGGCAAGCAGGCCCTGATCGCCCATGTGGGCGACAGCCGCGCCTATCTGCTGGATTCGCAACAGCAGTGGATCGGTCAGATCACCTCGGACCACAGTTTTGTTGAGGCGCTGGTGGGGGCCGGGCATATCACCGAAGAACAGGCCCAGCATCACCCGATGAAGAACGTCCTGTATCGCGCCCTCGGCCAGGTGCCCGATACCCCGGTGGACCTGTACGAACGCTCCCTGAAAGCCGGGGATCGCATCGTGATCTGTTCGGACGGTGTGACCCGGCACATCACCTCGCAAGATATGGCGCGTCTGGTGCTGGCCGAGGACGACCCGGCAGCGGTCACGCAGCGCATCATCGACCTGGGCAACGAGCGCGGCGGTGAGGACAACCTGACCGTGATCGTGCTCATGATCGAGCAGGCGCCCGTGTTGCCGGCAGATGCCTCTGACGCTGCCCAGGACGACGGCCTGCCCACCCCCATCCCCTGGATGACCACGACCGCCAGTGACACCGAGGTCACGTTTGTTCCTACCAAACCAAGCGATACCGAAAGGACGCTCGTCGAGCCACAGCCGGATGAGTCTGATCGCCTGCTCAACCCGGACATCGACGACGAAGATACCCTGATCACCCGGCGCACGGCCATGCGCGCCATCACTACCGAGGAAATCCCTGCCCTGACGCTGGACGAAGAGGAGGGCGTGACCCTACCTGCCCGCCCTGAAGACCTGCTCTCGAAAGAGAAAGAGGACGACGACGCGCCCGCCGATGGCGCATGAAGCAGCCCGGCGTCGGGATACACGGGCGTGAAGCAGACCATCACCACATCGCCGGGCCTGGTTAGGAACGAAGATTCATCGCGTCGATCTTTCTGCTCCGTGCGCGCCAGCCACACCGAGTTGACAGCACAAGCCGCGTCTGTGAGGGCAGTTTTAACACGCTTTTGGAACATCCTATAGCGGTGTTGCCTGTGCTGCAATCCGGTTGTGCTCTTCCAGAATGCGATCCTTGCGCTATAATCGCCCCTCGCCTTTAGTGCTTTCCTGAATCGACGGAATAGCTCCCATGACGTTCCTCAACCGCGACCGCTTCACCTGGCTGGCTTATCTGATGCTCGGCTACTACTCCTACCAGCAGGCGACGCTCAGCCCTGCCGAGCCGTTCATCCGCGCCGAGTTGGGCCTCAACTACTCAGTCTCTGCCCTGCACTTCACCGCCATGTCGTTCGGCATGGTCCTGGCGGGCCTGTTCACCGACCGGGCTGCTGCGCGTTGGGGGCGCAAGGCGGTGTTCTGGGGCGGCGGCGGCGGCATGGCGCTAGCCGGGTTGTTGCTGATTGCGGGCCGCCAGGTCGTCGTGACCATCCCTGCCGCGCTGCTGATGGGCGCCATCGGCACGACGCTGATGGCGCTGTGTTACGCCACCGTCGCGGACCGCTTCGGCGAGCGCCGCGCGACCGGCCTGACCGAGGCGAACACGGTCGCCAGCGTCGGCGCGATGCTGGCCCCGCTGGCCGTTGGGGGACTGGCACAGGTTGGGCTAGGCTGGCGGAGCAGCCTGGTTGTGGGCGGCCTGGTCTGGGTGCTGATGCTGATCGTCTTCTGGACGGCGAAGTTTCCCGCCATGCCCGCCGCGCCGAAGCCTGCTGACGTCACGCCCAGACGTTCGCTCCCGGCGGCATTCTGGGCTTACTGGCTGGTGGTGGTACTGGGGGTAGCGGTGGAGTGGGGCATGATCTATTGGAGCGCGGCCTTTCTGGAGCGCGTCGTAGGGCTGCCCAAAGTGACCGCCTCCACGCTGGTGAGCGCCTTTTTCCTGGCAATGGTCATCGGACGGTTCACCGGCAGCCGCCTGACCCGCTTCTTTCCGCCGAACCGCCTGCTGATCGGCGCGGTGGCGATTGTGTTGGTGGGGTTCCCGATCTTCTGGCTGGCGCAAACGCCGGCACTCAACATCGCCGGGCTGTTCATCGCCGGGCTGGGCGTGGCGAACATGTATCCGATGACGCTCTCATCGGCCTCGAACGCCGCGCCGGAACACACAACCCTGGTCGGCGCGCGCGTGTCGCTGGCGGCAGGGGTCGCCATGCTGACCGGGCCGCAGCTTTTGGGGGCCGCCGCCGACCGGATCGGCATTCAGGGCGCTTATGGGATCATCGCCGCGCTGATGGTCGGTGTGATCGTGGTCGTGTTCGTTGCCAATCGGCTGGCAGCGCGGCGCCGACCGCTCCCGTTGACTTCGGCTGAGGAGTTTTCCAGTACCGCTGAGCCGGTCTGACAACGCTCAAATGCTTGCACATCGTGTAGCTTTTCAGAACATGTCTTATGCGCCGGAAGAATCCTCTCGGCCTGGCATCTGGTGCAGCGCGGGCGGCGGTCTTGCCTGTGTGCCGCCAACCTGAGGCGGTTACATGCAGCGGCGGTCGCTCCGACGTTCAGCACTGGCGCGTTTTGGGAAATCCGTGCGAAAATGTGGGGAAATGCGGGCTTTTCGTTGGAAAAGCCTCTCCGTTCACCGGGTATCTTTCGGAGGGAGGAAAACCGTGTCTATCCTGGATGACATCCGCGAGGCCGTGATCACGGGCAATCGGGCAGGGACGACCGCCGGGGTGGAACAGGCATTGGCCGAGGGCATCGAGGCCAACGTCATCTTGAACCAGGCCCTGATCGCGGCGATGACCGAGGTGGGGGCGCGCTTCGAGCGCAACGAGTACTATGTGCCGGAGATGCTGATTGCAGCACGGGCGATGCAGGCGGGGTTAAGTCTGCTCAAGCCAAAGCTGGTGGAGGCAGGGGCGCAGCCACTGGGGACGGTCGCCATCGGGACGGTCAAGGGCGACCTGCACGACATCGGCAAGAACCTGGTGGCGATGATGCTAGAGGGGGCAGGGTTCGCCATCCGCGACCTGGGGGTGGACGTGGCGCCGGAGAAGTTTGTGCAGGCGGCGCGTGAGGGAGCGCAGATCGTGGCGATGTCGGCGCTGCTGACGACGACCATGCCAGGCATGAAGACGACGATTGCGGCGCTGAACGAGGCTGGGCTGCGCGGGCAGGTCAAGGTGATGGTGGGCGGCGCGCCGGTGACGCAAGCCTATGCGGCTGAGATCGGCGCGGACGGCTACAGCCCCGACGCTTCCTCCGCTGCCCGCCTGGCCCGTTCCCTGGTCGGCGCCGCCTAGACGGTTTTCCGCGCTGGATTTTCTGCGCCATCTGGGGCGCGTTTTGCGGCAGGGACGTGCAGTGCGACGTTCCTGCCGTCGGTTTTCTCCCACCCTGATCGGTGCGCAGCGGGATCAGGGAAGAATAGCTGTGGCAAGGCATTAAGGAGGAAAACGTGGACGCCGTCAGGACGGAGGTGTACGGCTGGCAGGGCGTGGAACTGCGCAATGCCTGGGTCACGCTGCGCGCCGTGCCAGACATCGGCGGGCGCGTCGTCGGGTATCGTCTCGGTCCGTATGAATGCCTGTGGCTGAATAAACGGTATTTGGGAAAGTTGTTTACGCCGGAAGAGCACCTCGGCGATGGTTCGATGGACGCCTGGATCAACTACGGCGGCGACAAGACCTGGCCGGCCCCTCAAGGTTGGGACAACGACGACCAGTGGCACGGCCCGCCCGATCCGGTGCTGGACGGCGGGCGTTATACCCTGGACCTGTTGGAAGCGGATGAGATGTCGGCAACGGTGCGCATGACCAGCCCTGCCGATCCGCAAACTGGGATGCAGATCACGCGCCAGGCCACGCTGCACCATGGCGGCTCGCGCGTCACGCTGGCGCTCACCTTCACCAACACATCTGACCGTCCGCGCCGCTGGAGCATCTGGGACGTGTTTCAGCATCGGGCAGAGAAAATCCTGCCGGACGGTACGCTCACCCACCAAGACGCCTGCGCCGTCACCACGCCGCTCAACCCGGCCAGCCGCCATCCCAAAGGGTATCAGGTCATGTTCGCCGACCCGGCCAACCCACAATGGCAAGTCGAGGATGGGCTGTTCGTGGCGCGCTATCTATACCGCGTCGGCAAGGTCGGGCTGGACTCGCTGGGCGGCTGGATCGCTTTTAGCGACGCGGCGCAGGGCTATGCCTTCGCCGCGCAGTTCACGCCGCAGCCGGGGGCCGAATATCCCGATAACGGCTCGACAGTGGAGTGCTGGACGGTGGGCCTGGGAGAGGTGCCCGGCCTCAAGCTGAACTACGCGGGCAGCAGTATCTACTTAATGGAGACCGAGGTGCTCAGCCCGTTGTTCGACTTTGCGCCCGGCCAATCGCATACCTTCACGATTGCATGGGGCGTATGTCGCTGTCCGAGCAAGGTTGTAGGCGCGGCGGCGGCGGGTGTGGCTGCGCGGAAACTCTCTGCCGCCCACGACGGCGACCACGTGCACCTGCAAGGGGTGTTCGGCGTCTTCGACGCGGGGCAGGCTGTCCTACAACTGTTGGACAGCCAGGGGCGCGTGATCCGCCAACGGGCGTTGGGCGAGGTCGATCCGTTAACCGTGCTCACGGTGGACGTGTTGTTGCCGTTGACGGGCGCAGCGGCAGCGCGGCTGGTTGTGGTTGCTACCGCCGACGGCCAGGAGCGGCTGTTGGACGAGACGGCAATTTGAAAAAAACCAGTAGGGGATAGGTAGGGCGGCTGCAATCTGGCCGTTGATGAGGTAAGACGCCGCAGGGGCGCAACATGTTGCGCCCCTACCTGATCTTGAAGTTAAGGCACGGCAGTGGGACAGCCATTGGCGTCTGAGCAGGAGACGCCATAAGCCTGCTGGAGCGCGTCGCCGGCAGCGTTGCGCACGGTGGAATAGTTATCGCGCAGAGAGGCCACCAGCGCCTCGTAAGCAGGCCGTCCGAGCGTGCCCACGCCGAGCGTTCTCCCGATCCGGCCCAGCGCCACTGCGGCGCGCTCGCGCACGCCAGGGTCGCCATCCTGGCTCAACGCCTGGGTCAGCGCCGTGATGACCTGTGGGTAAGGCTGTCGCCCCAGATACGAGGCGGCAATGGCCCGGCGGCTGGGATCAGTGTCTTCGAGCAGTTGGGTGATCAGGGCCTGGACTTCCTCGGTCAGTTCGACCTCGGCCATCGGCGTTGGCGTGGGGGTTGGCGTGGGCGGCGGCGGGCTGAACACCCCTGTGCCTGCCAGCAGCAGCAAGATCACAATCACGGCGGCGACCAACCCCAGCGCCAGATTGCGCGTGCGGACGTTGGCCTGCCGTGCGGCCTCCTGGCTGGGAGCGGCTTCGGCGGCCATCTTCCTGCCGATCTCCTGAATCTCGATGGCGCGTTGTTCTTGCTGTGGCCGCAAACGCTCCGGCACCGGGCCGGCCATGATCATCTCGGCGATCTCCTGCTGGCTCACTTCATCCTTAAAGAAGTCGCCGATTTTGTGCCCGTGACTGATGATCGTGAAGCGGTCGGCCACCTGGTACACGTGGCCGATGTTGTGGGTGATGAAAATCACCGACAGCCCATGCTCCTTCGCCTGGCGCGTGTAATCGAGCACCTTCTGCGTTTCGCCGACCGAGAGGGCCGAGGTCGGCTCGTCCAGGATCAGTAGCTTGGAGCCAAAGTGCACCGCGCGGCCAATGGCAATAGACTGGCGCTCGCCGCCGGACAGTCGCAGCACTTCCTCTTCTGGGCGGCGGATTTCGATACCGATCTTCGCCAACGCCATGACCGTGTTGACGCTCATGGTCTGCTTGTCCAACATCGGCAATGGCCCGATGTAACGGTGCGGCTCGCGCCCCAGGTAGAAGTTGCGCGAAATGCTCATCAGGTTAACCAGCGCCAGGTCCTGGTACACCGTCTCGATGCCCATTGCGCGGGCCGTCTTGGGCGAGTCGATGGTGACGGGCCGGCCTTCAAAGTAGATTTGCCCTTCGCTAGGGGTGTGAATGCCGGTCAGCACCTTAATCAGCGTGGATTTGCCTGCGCCGTTGTCGCCCAACAGGCCGACGATCTCCCGGTGGTGGACGACGAAATTGACCTTACACAGCGCCTCGATCAGCCCGAAACGCTGGGTAATATTTTCCATATAGACCAGGGGTATTTGGTCGCCGTTCATGCTGGACATGGCATTCCCCTATCTCTGCCTGCGGACGTTGGTGTTGATGATGACGGCGGCGATCATGATCACGCCCAGGACGCCCCGAAACCAGCTGGCATCGACGCCGATCAGCACCAGCCCGGTCTTGAGCATCCCGCTGAGCAGCACGCCCAGCAACGCGCCGACGATGCTGCCATAGCCGCCGGAGAGCAGCGTGCCGCCGATGACCGCTGCCGCGATCACGTCCAGTTCATAGCCCTGGCCGCGCAGCGGTTCGACCACTTCAAAGCGCGCCGCTTCCATGATCCCCCCGACGGCGGCCATCGTTCCGGAGAGCATGAAATTGAGCACCTTCACCCGGTTGACGTTGACCCCCTGCGCGCGCGCCGCGCCGGGGTTGCCGCCGACAGCAAAGACGGAGTTCCCATAGCGCGTCTGGTTCATGATCACGGTGAATATCCCGGCCAGGACGAACCACCATACAATCGACGCGCGGAAGTTGCCGGGCAAGAACTCCAGTCGTCCGTTGAGGATGGTGAAGAACGGCACCTCTACCAGTCTGTTCAGGTCGCCGATATAGCTGATGATCGACTGGATCGCCAGGATGACGCCCGCCACCAGCACCGCTGCGATCAGCAGCAGCCGGATGACCGGGCCGATCTTGAGGCCGCCGCCGTTCTGGCGCAGGCGGTTCAGGTTGAACTGGATGGCCGGGCGCGAGAAGAACGCGATCACCGCGACAAGGCCAATACTGAATAAAATAATCACCAAAGGATGAAATTGGGCGATGATTGGTGGCTGTAAATAGCGCGCAATCGTGCCGCCGGGGATGATGTTGAGCATGATCGAACGATAGAGATATAGCGTGCCCAGTGTGACAATGAAGGAGGGGATGCGCGTCCAGATCAACAGCAGGCCGTTGACCAGCCCCAGCAGCGCCCCCGAACATAGGGCCACCAAGACGGCCACCAGGCCGGGCAGGGGCGCAAAGGAAATGCCCAGCGACCGCACCGTCTCGTCGCTCAGGAACATCCCGACCAGCCCGCCCAGGCCGCTGTCGGCGGCGATGATGAAGATCAGCGCCGTCAGGCCCAGCGTCGAACCGACCGACAGGTCGAACTCGCCGGAGATCATCAGCACGGTGATTCCGACGGCCAGGATGCCCTGCGACGTGGCGTTGGTGGCAACCGAGGAGATCGAGTCGGGGGTCAGGATTTGCGGTGACCGGAAGGTGGTGGTGCCGTCGGGGGCCACCTGGATGCTGGTTCCGACGATAAAGAAGAGGAAGACGGCGAAGAAGCCGATCAGGACGCCGATTTCAGGAGTGCGGCCAATGTATTCCCGAATCTGCTCCCACAGGACTCCGGCGCCCCTCCGCTCGGTAAAGGAAATTTCTCTTGCCAAGGCCGGTACTCCTTAGGTTAGTGTGGCAGTTTACGCGGGGATTGGCATGAGAGGGGCCGGGCGGCCCCTCTCAGCGGGTTCAACGATGCTTCACCGGGTCTAACGATAACCCATGCTGTTGAGTTCGATCACGCGGGCGACATTGCTGGCGTCCACCACGTTCGGGCCGGTGAAGATGTCGTTCGCCGGCAGCAGCAGGAACTGGCTATTCAGGTACAGCCAGACGACCGTCTCGAAGCCCTGGACATACGGCTGCTGGTCGATGCACAGCAGCGTCACGCCGTCCTGGATGGCCTGGAAGATGGCCGGGCTGGTGTCGAATGTCGCGTGCACCACCTCGTCAGGGGTCACGCCATTTTCTTCGGCGTACTGATAGTACGATTCCGCCGGGCCAGGGCCGAGCGTCACGATGGCGTTGAAGCCTTCATTCGCGGCGAAGGCGTCGCCGATCAGACCCGCCGAGCCGGACACATTGTAGTCGATGGTGAAGCGCACGACCGGGATGCCCTCTTCTGCCATCACGCTCTCGACGCCGTTGCAGCGCGCCTCAAGGCCGGTGTGGCCGACTTCCTGGATCGGGCACAGCACGCCAGTGATCTCACGATCCGCCAGCAGGCGGCGCGCCACCGTCTGACCACCCAGGAATTCGCTGGAGCCGATATACATCAGGTGCGGCAGGCGCTCGCCCTCAGGACGGGTGTCCTGGGTGTTGAAAGCGATCACCGGGATGCCGGCATCGCGCGCGCGCACGACTGCATCCTGGATCAGGGCCGGGACCGGCTCGGTGGTGCCGACGCCATCCGGCTCGGCGGCCAGCGCGTCATCCCAGAAGCCCACCATCGCCTCGTTGGAGGCGGTGTCGGCGCCCAGCCAGGTTGCGTCCACGTCCAGGAACGCCGCAGCGTCGGTCATACCCTTGATGACGGTAGTCCAGAAGACGTTGCCGGGGCCGCCGTGCGCGATCAGGAAGAATTGCAGGCGATCCGCCTGCGCCGAAGCACCGCCGACCAGGGCCAGCAGCAGACCCACCACGACCAGCAGAATAGTCAGGTTACGCTTGCGCAGCATTTCTCCTCCTAAAAAGGTATGGATATGGATGGATATGCGAACAAGAGACGTAACTATCGGGCGAGTAGGCGGACTGCAATCGTCGATACTACGCTCCTTTCCGTGCGAAGGAAACCTTCCGGGCCGGATGGGATAATATCGTTGCAGTACGGATGACTGGCCGCAAGTGGCCGGTAAACAAGGTGTACATAGAATGTTATATACCTTTTTCAAAGAAATGCAAATGGTCCATTCTTTCGCCGGGGCGTTTCCCTGTGGATCAAATGCGCTCTGGGCGCTACACTACGGGCCTGTTAACTATTGTCTTGACGCGAGGGTTTCCCGATGTCTGTCATTGACCGTTTGCTTGCCCCCCTGCGCGCTCTGGCGGCGAATGACCAGCGGCGGCGCTATCTGGCGCTGGTGATTGCAACGCTAGGGGTGTTGGCGTTGGTGTTTGGCATTTACACCTTTCTGGAAGCGCACAGCAAATACACCGAGTTGAGCGCCGTCGTTGAGCGATTGGGGCCGCCCACCGATCCCAATGACGCCAGCAATCACGCCTTCGCCCTGCTGCTGCGCGACCGTGACCGTGCCGGAACACGCCGCTTTGAAGGGGTGATGTTCATGGGTCTGGCGCTGGCAACCCTGGGGGTGGCCTATCTGGTCGCGCCAACACACCGACCCGCCGTCCCGTCCGACTCCCCCGATTCCGCAACGCCGCTGCCGGGAACGCCCCCGGACCACCCCTGAACGACGAAAATCCTGCCCTTCGACTCCGGGCGTGTCGTCATTCACCCGGTGAAGCTGGCATCTGGCGTACAGACTCTGGGGCGCGTGTGAAAGAATGAGCCTGAACAATCGCGCGCATCCGGCTGCACTCATTGCTGTTGTGTAGCGTTACGCGAAACTTTACTTTTTTGATGTCAATGACGTTATAATAACGTCATTGTAACTTTAGAAAAGGATGCTTGTCAAGCAGTTGTTGCGCACTGCGAAACAGCGTTCCGAGAATAGAACGGCCCTGGCACCCGGCTGCGTGCTGCCAACGACGCCGGGAATACGCCCGATAGCCATAGCGTCGGCCCAGCGCACTGGGCCGACGTTACCTGATTTGGGGGATCAATAGTTACCGTATTCCCGCAGCGCCTCGACCATGGCAATCACGTTTTCTGGCGGCACATTCGCCTGAATATTGTGTACGGCGGCGAAGACGAAGCCGCCGTCTTTCGCCAGTGCATCGATGTTGCGACGCACGTCGTCGCGCACCTGCTGCGGCGTGCCGACGCCTAGTACGCGCTGCGTATCTACACCACCGCCCCAGAAGGTCAGGTCCTTGCCGTACTCGCGCTTGAGTTCATAGGGGTCCATGCCGGTCGCGCTGAGCTGCACCGGGTTGAGGATGTCCACGCCGTTCTCGATCAGGTCTGGGATAACCTTGCGGACTGCGCCGCACGAGTGGAAGAACAGCTTGGCGTTGGTCAGCTCGTGGATGCGCCCGAACAGGTACTTCTGGCGCGGGGTCATCAGGCGGCGGAAGGTAGCGGGTGAGAAGAGCAGGTCGAATTGCCCGGCAAAGTCGTCGGCTTCCTGCACCACGTCCACGTAGTCGCCCACCAGCGGCAGGGCCTTTTCCCAATATTGCAGCTTGAGGTCGATGACCTTGTCCATCAGGTAGCCGATCAGGTCGGGGTCGCCGGCCAGGTCGGCGTAGTAATCGGCAAAGCCGCGCATCCAGGCTGTGATCTCCATAAAGCCTGCCGTCAGACCACCCAGGACGACCGCCTGCCCGGAGTCGGCAACCGCCTTCGCAGCCTCAGCCAGCCCTTCAAAGCGCGCCGGATCAACCGGGTCGGGCCAGGGATAGTGATCGATGGTCTCCCGCGTGATCGGGCCGGCCAGGGGATGCCGGAACATGTCGAAGAAAAAGCCGCCGTCTTTGGGCTTGCGCCAGCCGATGCCGAACTCATCGTAGAAGAAGTCATAGGCGGGATCGTCGGTTGTGTTAACCTCAATGTGGAAGGTAGCCGAAGAACGCGGCGCGACGTTCGTCACGTCGGTCGGCCACAGCGCGCGCAGGTCGTCGTCGATGAACACGATCTGCTGGTTGATGTCCATCAGGCGCGGCTCGACCGGGGGCAGCCCCAGTTTCTCGCGCAGCCGTTTATACGTGATGTGGTGCATACTGGTCAGCACCGTGCCGCCTAGATCGAAGGGGATGCGGTCGGGTTCCTTGTGATTAAGGGCCAGTTTGACCCGTTCACGGGAGTTCATAGCGCGCTGTTCCTTTCAACAGAGAAGCGGGGGCGTTTGCACATAGCATACAACGTTTTGGCCAGATTGCACTATCGGCGGACCTCATGTTGTCCGGATTACGCCCACCAGCGTCGCCGACGCGACCTGGCGTATCTCGCCCGTATCCAGGCTTAGTTTCCACGTCCCGTCGCGGCGCGGGTTATAAAGCAGCACACCGTGTTCGTCGTCGGTCCAGGCCAGTGGCAGCAGGGGGCGGTCGAGCGGCGTTTCTAGCAGGGGACGCTGCTCGCCCTGTTTGGCCTCCACCACCACCAGCATAAACCGCTCCCGTCCGCTTCCGGCGCTGTCTAGCGTGACGTTATTTGCCAGGCTATACACGACCCGCTCGCCTTCTGGCGATACCAGTGCCGCGCCTGCCAGGGCGTAAGGCGGCGCGATGGTCGGGGCAAAGGTATCTATGTTCGCCGCCAGGTCCCACACGCGCGCGTCGAAGCCGCCGGAGTCACTGGCCTGTTCCAGCCGAACAAAGTATTGCCCATCTGCCGAGAGCGCCGCCGCGCAGAAGCAGTTCGGCTCGAAGGGCAGGCGTTCCGGCGCGGGTTGTTCGGGACGCAGGCGGTGCACGTCGGCGTATTGGGGGTAGAAGAAGAACCCGCCCAGGCCGCCCGGCTGCCGGTCGAAGAAGAATGTGCTGTTGTCCGTGAGCGCCAGCGGCACGATGTGCAAAAAGGCGTCTGGGCCATCTTGCAACAGCACGCGCTGATCGCCCCCGTCGGGGCGCGCCAGCGTCGTGAGGGTGGTTAACTGCCCATCTGCCGTGCGGTCGGTGCGCGTCCAGGCGATCCACTGCCCGTCCGGCGACACGACCCAATCGATCCGCGCCGTCTCCGGAATCGGCTGGATGAACGGGTGTGGCTCGACGCGGCCATCCGGCCAAGCGCGGGAGAGCGTCCCGTCTTCGGCGTTCTGGAACAGCACATAGCCGCCCACGACGGTGAAGCGGTCGCCGCGCACGTCTGCTGTCACCGCCTCGCCCGTAACCGGATCGACGAAGAACAGACGCGCGGCCCCGGCCTCGGCATTCGGCAGCGCGCGTAAGACGTAGACTTCGATGGGCGCGTTGTAGTTCCGCTGCGCCAGCGCCACAGGCAAAAAACCCAAAGAACTAACCACCAAGAGCGCCAAGATATTCAATTTTCCTGTGCGTCCTTGGCGGTGAAAAATTGCTTTCATGCATACGCTCCGGGGTCAGCGACGGGCGCGGATGGCGGCGACGATCTGCGGCAGGATAACGCCGGCAGGGCCGCCCAGCCACAGGTCGGCGATGGATGTAATCATGCCTGGCGTCGGGTTCACCTCCACGATGTGCGCGCCGTGTTGTTTGGCGACGAAGGGCAGGCTGGCGGCAGGCTGCACCACGCCGGACGTGCCCACGACGAGCATCACGTCGGCGCTTTCTGCCGCCATTAGGGCACGATCCAGCAGTTCCCGCGACAGCGTCTCGCCGAACCAGACCACGTCGGGCCGCACCCAGCCGCCGCAGTATGGGCAGCGCGGCGGGCCGGCCTGCGGATCGTGGTCCGGCAGCGCCGCCGCGTCGATGATGGTCGGGGCGCCCCGGCAGTCCGCGAAGCACTTGCTGCGCAGGATCGCGCCGTGCAGGGGAATGATGTCGCTGCTCCCGGCGCGCTGATGCAGGTCATCTACGTTCTGCGTGATGACCGCCACCTGCGGCAGCAGAGCTTCCAGGTCGGCCAGAGCGCGGTGGCCGGGGTTGGGTTCGGCCTGCCGGACCATCTGGCGGCGATACTCGTACCAGTCCCACACGAGCTTCGGGTCGCGGCGGAATGCTTCCTGTGTGGCGAGTTGCTGCGGGTCGTAACGCGCCCACAGGCCGGTTTGCGCATCCCGGAAGGTCGGCACGCCGCTCTCCTGGCTGATGCCCGACCCGGTGAGCACGGCCAGCCGTTTACTCCCGCCGATCAGGTCGGCGGCCAGGGCGATGGCTTCTGGAAGGCTCATGTTCGGGCCACCACCTCCACCCCTACTGACCGGCACTGTCTTCGGCTTGCAGGCGCAGGAACACCTCTCACTACGATCATCAGCCCGCCTCGTTCAAAACCGCATCCTTGACGCCCCTCACTTCCCCGATTATAATTCTCTTTTGTATCGGTTTGGCAATCGGCGCTTTGCCGCAGACCGCAGGCGCGCATTCACAAGGCGCTTAATTTCCTGCCGAGGCGAAGGCCATTGACCCATCTTCTCTTCATCAGTATTTAGAGAATGTGGTCGGCCTTTGCTTGTGTCTGCAAAGGCCGTTTTGTTTGCCAACCTCACCCTCAGCGGAAAGGAGGAAAGGCATTTGGCTATCTCCAAAGAGCGCAAAAGCGAGCTGGTCCAGACTTATGTGGACCTGCTGAACCGCTCGCAGGGCGTGATCGTCACCGAGTATCGCGGCATGAACATGGCGCAGTTCAACGAACTGCGCGCCAAAATGCGCGAACTCGGCAGCACCTACATGGTGATCAAAAACACCCTGCTGCTGCTGGCCCTGAAGCAGGCCGGGCTGGCGATCTCGACAGACCTGCTTAACGGGCCGGTGGCGGTGGCGTTCGCGCATAACGATCTGGCAAAAACCGCGCAGGCCGTGCTGGATTACCGCAAGAACGTGGAGATTTTCCGCGTCAAGGGCGCGCTGGCCGGCAGTTCGGTATTTCCAAACGAAGCCCAGATCGAGGCGCTGGCGACCCTGCCGCCGATTGAACAGATTCGCGGTGAAATCGTCGGCCTGATTATCGCCCCGGCAGCCAACCTGCTGTCGCTGCTGACCGCGCCCGCCCAAGACCTGGTCGGCGTGCTGGAAGCCGGCGCCAACCAACTGGTCGGCGTCGTTGCGGCCTATGCCAGCAAAACCGAAGCCGCTGCCTAGCGGTCCGCATGATCTCTGTAAACCCGATAGATTTGTGAAACGATCTGACCCCTGAAAGGAACAAACACCATGGCTGACCTGGAAAAGCTCGTCGAAGAGCTTGGCAAACTCACCGTCGTCGAAGCGGCGCAGCTCAAGACCCTGCTGGAAGAGAAGTGGGGCGTCAAGGCCGCCGCCGGGATGCCCATGATGATGGGCGCGATGCCAATGGGCGCTGCTGCGCCTGCCGCCGCCGCCGCTGAGGAAGTCGAAGAAAAGACCGAGTTTGACGTGCTGCTCAAGGACGTCGGCCCCAAGAAGATCAACGTCATCAAGGCCGTGCGCTCCTTCACCAACCTGGGCCTGGCAGAAGCCAAGAGCCTGGTCGAGAGCGCGCCCTGCAAGGTGCTGGAGGCCGTCAGCAAGGAAGCCGCCGAAGATGCCAAAGGCAAACTGGAAGCCGAAGGCGCGGTGGTCGAGATCAAGTAACCCGCCCTCTATCTGCGGCGCGGGCTTATCGGGGCGACCTGGGTGTCGCCCCGACGTTTTTCACAAAGGTGGCCCTTAGCTCAGCGCCGCCCCGCGCCGTTGCAGCGCCGCCTGCGCCCGTTCGCCCGTCAGCTTCAGCCCGTCGATGATGATCCCGTCGATGAGCGCCCCGGCCAGCTTGACGCCCTGCAGGTTGGCGCGCGACAGGTCTAGCCCGTCGAGGTTGGTGTTGCGCAGATCGGGCAACCAACGCGGGTCCTGCGCGCGGGCGCGGTTGAACGACTCCACGCCGTGTTTTTCCAGCGCCTCAAGCAGGCTCTGTCCACGCCGCCAGGGACCGAACCCGGCCAGAGTCTTGAATTGTCGTGCCGACATCGCACCTTCCCCCAATTGAGAACTGCGAACGTAACTCAGAACTCCAAACTCACCACTCAAAACTTAGAACTATTATAGCCCTGCCAGCGCCTTTTCGAGCAGATGCGCGCCCTTTTGCTCGCCGTCCAAGAGACGGCCCGCCACCTGGACCGCGCCCTGCCGCCGGGCAGGGGTCTCGACCAGCAGAGCTGCGCCCCAGGGCGTCTCGATCACGCGGCCCAGGTCGCCCACACTGCTCCGAATGCGCGGGTCGGGCGCCAGGGCGTAAAGATAGGCTGCCGTTCCCTGGATGAGCAGGCGCAGGTCATCCAGGCAGCTGAGCGCGGCGCTGCGCTGTTCCCAGTTGCGAGAAGCCAGCGTGCGGGCTGTGTGCGCGTTGGCGCGGTACTGCGCGATCAAGTCGGCGGGCGCGTCGTTCCCCCACGATTCCAGGTACAGCGCCGCCAGCGTCCGATCCCAGGCCAGTTGCATCAACTGCGCGTCCAGCCGCCAGATGGTCGAGAAGGCGCTCAGGTCGGCCTGTCCCAGGTCCGAGGCCAGGGCTTCCAGCGCGGCCAGGCCTTGTGGCGCAGACCGGCCTGCCAGCGGCACGCGGGCGAACGCCTGTGCGCCGGGGTGAACTGGGTAGGGAATGGGTTCGCCCTGCGCCACCTGGAGTGCCAGTTCGAGCGCGACTCGACGGGATGTCCGCTCGTCCGGCGGATCGTACAGCTCGCCGCGTATGACCAGCAGGGGGTAATCCACCCAGCCCGCCCCGCCCGTGATCGGGCCGTTCCAGTTCGCCGCATCCAGCTTGAAACTGCGGTAAGGTGCGCCTGCTCGCGGCGACCGTTCGGCCTGTCGGTAGAACAAGGTGTCGCTGGCCTCGTCGTAACCGGTGAGCAGGCAGAAGCCGTGATAGTCCGCGTCCGGCACAAAGCTGGTGAGCACGGGCCGCCCGACCTTCGCCTGCGCCTCGACCTGCCCGCGCACGTGGTCCGACGTGGCGTCAGGCACCCATTCTGCACGCAAGCCGCAGGCGGCAAAAGCCCGCGCCAGCGAGTCCCAGGGACGCAGGTCGCGCAGCGGCTCGAAGACGGGCGCGTCGTCGTAGACAAATTTGAAGGCGTCGCCGCCGACCCCGGCCAGTTCCGCCAGGCTGCGGTCGAGGCCGAGCGCCTTGAGCGCCGCCTGCGCCGCCAGAAAGGCCAGGTTGCCGGAATCGGGTTCGTGTTTGAAGGCGGGTACGTCCGGCACGGTGGGCATGGTCGTTTACTCCTGCAAAAGCTATCCTTTTTGACAAAAGATTCTCAGCACATCGAATGTGCGCTTGTGTACCATTTAAATCGTCCCTACTCACCCTCTTCCTTCAGCGCGTTGAGCAGATTCAGCAGCAGCCAGCGCCCGGCCAGGTTGAAGCGCAGCCCGGCGGGTTGATCGCCCAATCCGCCCTGGAAGCGCAGCGTCGAGGCGATCAGCCAGCCCCGCCCCACGCGCAGGTCGAGCAGGTAGTCGGTCAGGAAGAAGCGCCGCGCGTCCAGCCGCCGCAGCGCAGGCGTGATCTCGCTCACATCCGGCAGGACCGTGTTCAGCCGGTCCGTCTGGAAGGCCCAATCCGTCGCCAGCCCGTAGAACTGCATGTCTACAAACCCCGCGTGTGGGAAGGCGCTCATGGCCGGGTGATCGGCGACGATCTTGATCCCCTCGCGCCAGAAGGGCAGCGCCAGCGCCGGCAGCGGGCGATCTCCCTGCTGGAGCAGCAACGCCGCGCCGCCCCGCCGCAGATGCCCCAGTACCCCCTCGTCCAGCACGCTCGTCAGCAAAATCGAGCTTTCTCCGACCCGCTTTTTGCCCGCCGCCGCCCACAGGTCGTCTAACCCGACCAGGACGCCCGCCGGGTCGCGCAGGGCCACCTCCTCCGGCCAGGCCGTCACTTCCGGGAAAATCCACAGGGACCAGCGATTGCTGACCTGCCGCCCGTCGCCCAGATCGAGGGTCGCTTCGACGCGGTAGGTGAGGGCCTTTTCCGTCCCCGGCGTCTGGAAAGCCATCCGCCCCACAACCTGCGGACGCCCGCCCGCCAGCGGGCCACTCACCGTCTGGCCGTCCCCGGCATAGGGTCGCCCGCTTTCGTCGAACACCTGCCAGGAAAGCCGCCCGCCCGGCAACGGCGCGCCGGCGTGCGACAGGATGATCTCGAACGACACGGGCCTGCCCGCCGGCACACAGTACGGCTCGAACGGGGCAGGCCGGTCGCCGCCACGAGTCCAGGTGCGCGCACGTCCGCGTCCTAGCAGCAGCACCGTGTCGGCGTTGAAGGCGCGGAACGCCTCCGGGGCGTACTTAGAGCGGTTCAGGTCATCAAACATACTGGACGAGGCCAGCGGCGTGTCGCGGATGCTGGTGACGACATAGCCGCCCATCCCGGCGCGCGCCCGGACCTTTTCCAGGATCGTCTTGCGCACGGCGAACGACTGCCGCCGCGACAGTTGCATCAGCGCCTGATCGTCCAGGCCGGTGTCCACCTTCGCCATGCGCGCCCGCTGCTCCTGATAGGCGACGAAGTCCGTCGGGTGGAGCGGATTTTGCTCCGTCGCCCACCAGGGCAGTTCGCCGCCATAGTGCGCCGCGATCTCGTCTAGATCGCGGTAGTCGTCGGCGTCGCAGAACTCGCCAAAAATCCAGGGGCGCGGCGGCTTCCAATCGCGGCTGAAGTGATCGACCAGCGGATCGAAGAACTGAATATCGGCGTAGAAGTGGTAGTCGTTGAAATCGGCGAAGTCGAACGCGCCGCCGTAAGCCTCGCCGGAACCACTGTTATCGCAGAACAACACGCCGCCCACATGCTCGCGGGCGATGGCATCTAACTGCGCGACGAAAGCCGCGTCCACATTTTGCCCAAGCTCGCAGCCCAGGCTATAGATGACCACCGAGGGATGGTGGTGCACGGCGGCCAGGATGTCGGCGTACTCGGTGGGGGCCTGTTGGCGCAGCCGGGGCGTCACCTGCGGCAACCACATGGGCAGTTCCAGCCACAGGAACATGCCCTCCTCGTCGGCGATCTCGAAGTAGCGCGGCGACGGCACGTAGAGACACAGCTTGACCATGTTGTAACCCAGCGCGCGCACACGGCGGAACTCGTCGCGGATGGCCTCGTCGCCCGGCGCGGGGCACAGCAGGTCAGGATACCAGCCCCAGTTCAGCACGCCCCGCAGGCAGACCGGCGCGCCGTTAAACAGGAGTTGGTCGCCCTGGCGCGTCAGGTTGCGAAAGCCGAAGATCCGCCGCACCGACGCCAGCAGGCCGCCTGCGCCTTCCAGTCGCACTTCAATGCTGTACAGCGCCGGGCTGTCTGGACTCCAAAGCTGCGGGTTGGGAATGGTCAGGGCCGCCAGGATCATGTCGCCAGAAAGGGTCGGACGGCGGATCGCAACGGTGGCGCCGTCTGGCGCGCACACCTCGACGGCAATCGACGCGCCGACGCACTGATGCACCCTGGCCGCCACGCGGACCTCGCCCGTGTGCACATCGGCGCGCAGGGCGATCTCGCTCAGGGCCGGGCGGTCGAAAGCCACCAGCCGCGCGCTCTGCCACACCCCGCCGAACATCAGGCACACATCCGGCAGAAAGCCCGCCAGCGACTCGCGCAAGGGGAATCGCTCGCCCTGTTTGTAGACGGTCAGGCGGATTTCGTTCTCCTGGCCAGGACGGAGAGCATGGCTCACGTCCAGGGCAAAGGGCGACCACGAGCCGGTATGGCTGCCCACCGGGACGCCGTTTACTTCGACTTCAACGTGGTAGCTCACCGCGTCGAACTGAAGCTGCACGATGCGCCCGGCCCATTCTGCCGGGATGCTCACCGTCCGGCGGTAAATGGCCGGTCCGTCAACGCGGCGGGGATAGCCCTGCGCCTCCCAGCAGCCGGGCGTCTGAATCGCGCCGTGCTGCCCGGCCAGTGAAAATTCCCAACTTCCATCCAGCAAAATCCGTTCCGCCAGGTCATTATGCCATTGATTCATGGGGTGCCTCGAACACCAGGATTTTTCAAACAGGGTTTAAAATATACCGCTATTGTACCCACAGCGGTCCGTGCGTTCGAGGCCCACCGTCCAGCCGGTCTGGGATGGGGGTGGCGCGTTGTGCGGGTATGCACGTCAGTCCACTGAAGTGGACTTTGCATCCGTAGCCGGGGACTGAAGTCCCCGGCGCTCAAGACCTGCACGCACATTACGTCTATGTGGCAGGTTTTGCCCTGCTTTTTATCGCTGGTGGCTACCTTTGCGCACAGCTCCAACGCCACGCGCGGCCATCGCGGGAGATGATCTGTTCGCCGCGCTCTGTCCCCCACGTGCCCGGCGCGTAGGTCTCCAGCGGTGGGGCATCGGGCGTTTCCCAGCCCCGGATCAGGGGATCGATCAACTGCCACGCGCGCTCGATCTCGTCGTTGCGCGTGAACAGCGCGGCATCGCCGTTGAGCGCATCCAGCAGCAGACGCTCGTAGGCGTCCGGCAGCTTGCGGTCCACAAAGGATGTGCGGTAGTTGAAGGCCATGTCCACCGAGCGCGTCTCCTGCGCCGAGTCGGGCACTTTCGTCTCAAACTTGAGTTGAATCCCCTCGTCCGGCTGGATGCACAACGAAAGGATGTTAGGCGTGAGCATATGGCCGGGCGGCAGGTTAAACATCACGTGCGGCGGGCGCTGGAACTGCACCACGATCTCGGTGCAACGGGCGGCCATCGCCTTGCCGGAGCGCAGGTAGAATGGCACGCCCTGCCAGCGCCAGTTATCGATGTAAAGTTTGAGCGCGGCGAAGGTAGCCGTCTGCGACCCTGGTGCAACGCCCGGCGCTTCGGCATACCCCTGGTACTGCCCACGCGCGGTATCGGCCAGCGCGATAGGCCGGATCGCGCCGAGCACCTTGATCTTCTCGTTGCGCACGGCGTCGGCGTTAAAGGACGCCGGCGGTTCCATCGCCACCAGGCAGAGCAATTGCAGCAGGTGGTTCTGGAACATATCGCGCAACACGCCGGAGGTATCGTAGTATGCGGCGCGATGGGCCACATCGACGGTCTCGGCCACGGTAATCTGCACGTGATCGACGTAGCGGCGGTTCCACACCGGCTCGAAGATCGTGTTGGCGAAGCGAAAGAACAGGATGTTTTGCGCCGTCTCTTTGCCCAGATAGTGATCGATGCGATAGACCTGCTGTTCGTCAAAGGCTGTATGCACCGCCCGGTTAAGCGCCCGCGCGGATTCCAGGTCGCGTCCGAAGGGCTTCTCGATAACGATGCGCCGCCAGCCCTCGTCTTCGACGGCCATCCGCGCCGCGTGCAGGTTCTCGATGGCGGCGGGGTACAGGTCCGGCGCGACAGCCAGGTAGTACAGCCGGTTGGCCGCGCCGCCTTCCAGCTTCTTGAGGAAGATGTCCAACCGCTCGAAGTCACCCGGCTCCTTGAGGCTGCCGGGCCAGTAGGCGATGCGCGGTGCAAAGGCATCCCAGGCGTCGGCATCGAACATCTCCCGGTCGAATTGGAGCGTGCCTTCGCGCAGGCGGTCGCGGAATTCCTGGCTGCTGTAGGGCGTGCGCGCCGTGCCCACAATGCGGATACCATCCCGCAGCCGCCCTTTGCGATACAGGTTGTAAAGCGCCGGGGCCAGCTTACGCTGGGTCAGGTCGCCGGACGCGCCGAAGATGACAATCGTGCAAATGTCGGCCATGAACCTATCCGATCTATCAGGTGCTGGGAACTCAAGTTCTCGGCGCAGCAAGAATTACTCTTCCTCCCGCCTGACCGCATGGCCGCCGAACTGGTTGCGCAGCGCAGCCAACAGCCTGGCGGCGTAGCTTTCGTCCTGGCGGCTGACAAAGCGCATCAGCAGCGAGAGTGTGATCACGGGGGCGGGCACGTCCTGGTCGATGGCCTCGGCCACCGTCCAGCGCCCTTCGCCCGAATCGGCCACCCAGCCCTTTAGCCCGGTGAGATTGGGATCATCCTTAAGGGCGGCGGCAGCCAGGTCCAGCAACCAGGAACGGACCACACTTCCATAGCGCCAGATTTCCGCCACCTGATACAGGTCCAGGCCGAACTCCTGCTTGGCGCGCAGAATCTCGAACCCCTCGGCATAAGCCTGCATCAGGCCGTACTCGATGCCGTTGTGCACCATCTTGACGAAATGGCCCGCGCCGCTCGGCCCGACATGGCCCCAGCCGCGCTCCGGCCCCGGCGCGAGCGTCTCGAAGATCGGACGCAGCCGGTCCACGCTTTCTTTCTCGCCGCCGATCATCAGACTGTAGCCTTCTGCCAGGCCCCAGATGCCGCCGCTGGTGCCTACGTCCACAAAGGATAGGCCGTGTTCCTTGAGCAGGGCGGCGCGGCGGATCGAGTCCTTGTAGTTGCTGTTGCCGCCGTCAATGACGCTATCGCCGGGGGCGAGCAGGCCGAGCAAGGTTTGGATCGTGCTCTCGGTCGGCTCGCCTGCCGGAACCATGATCCACACGGCGCGCGGTGGTGCCAGTTGTTTTACCAACGCCGGGATCGAGTCGGCGGGCATGGCACCCGCAGCAGTGGCAGCCTGCACCGCCTGTGGGTTCGGGTCATAGACGACCAGCGTGTGCCCACCGTTGAGCAGGCGCGCCGTCATGTTGCCGCCCATCCGTCCCAGGCCGATCATGCCGAGTTTCATCAGAAAACGCTCCTCGCAGGTCGTCGCACGCCCCGAAAGAGGCGCACGGCGGTATGAGAAACATTCGGGGATTACTACCCGTCCAATGTCTCGCGGATCAGCTGCGCGATGGCACGCAGGCTGATCGGCTTCTGCAACCAGGGAATGCGCTCCCGTTCCAAAAAAGCCCTGATCTCCCCGGTCAGAGGATAACCGGTCATCAGGATCATCCGCACGCCCGGATGGGCGACCTTCAAAGCCTCATAAAGCGCCTGGCCACCCAACACCGGCATCACCAGGTCGCTCAGCACCAGATCAATAGCCTGAGATTGGCATACGGTCAATGCCTCCCGCCCGTCGCCAGCCATCAGGACCATGTAACCCAGGTCCTTGATCCCTGTAACCAGGGCATCTCGCGTCGAGATGTCATCCTCCACCACCAGGATGGTCTCGCCGGTACCGCTGAGCAGGTCGGTGGCATCCGATGCTTCGGCCAGCGGGGGGGTCTCTAACGCCGGGAAGTACAGTGTGAACTGCGTGCCTGCGCCGACCTGGCTGGAAACGTCTATCCTGCCGCCGTGCTGACTGACGATTCCGTAGACCTGCGACAGGCCCAGGCCGGTCCCCTCGCCAGGACGCTTGGTGGTGAAAAACGGTTCGAAGATGCGCGGCAAAACGTCGGGAGGAATGCCCGTCCCGGTGTCGGCGACCATGATGCGGAGCCATGCGCCGGGCGTCAGGTCAGGGAACGGTGCCGATTCCCCGGCTTTGACGGTCAGGCGTGACACGGCGAACCGTAATTTTCCCCCGCCTGGCATGGCGTCCCGCGCGTTGAGCGCCAGGTTCATCAACACCTGCTGCATCCGGGTGGGATCGGCGGCGATCAGATAGTCCGTCGCGTCATATTCCAGGGACAGGTCGATGTTCTCCGGCAGGATGCGCACCAGCAGGTTGACAAATTCCTTAAGGAACGGCAGCAATGGCAGAGTCCGTTTTTCCATGACCGACCAACGGCTGAAATCCAGGAGCTGACCGATCAGATCGGCGGCGCGGTGGGCCTGTTGCTGCACCGTTTGGGCGCGTTGCTGCCCTGCCGCCGAGAGCGCCGTCTCGCGGGCGAGCAGGTCGCTGTACAGGGTGATGGTCGCCATGATGTTGTTGAAGTCGTGGGCGATCCCGGCGGCCAACTGACCCACCACCGCCAGCCGTTCCTGAAGCTGAGCGCGCCGCTCCATCTGCTCGCGCTCGGTCACGTCGATGATGATCCCGTGTAGATAAAGCGGCTCGCCATCCTCGCTGTAGACGGCCTCGCCTTTCTCGTACACCCAGTGGAGGCTGCCGTCGGCGTGGCAGACGCGGTACTGGCGCTCGTACTGCTGTTGCTGCGCGATGGCCTCGGCCACCACCCGGCCCAACTCAGGCAAGTCCTCGGCAAAGACGATGTCGCCGTAATTCAGCCCGTCCTCGGTAAATTCGCTGGCCTGCCTACCGGTAAACGAAAAGATGCCGCTGTTGACGTAATGCATCTTCCAGGGGAAGTTGACCTCGCAGCGGTAAAAGGCGGCAGGCAGGGTTTCGACCAGGACGCGCAGTTCTTCCTGACTATCCCGCAAGGCGCGCTCGGCCTGTTTACGCGCGGTGATGTCCTCGAAGATCATGCCCAGGTAGGCCACATCGCCCGGCTTCTCGTAGACCGGAAACAGGACCAGGTGGCCATCAAAGATGGAGCCATCTTTGCGCCGCAGTCGGGCCTCGCCGGTCCAGCCGCCCGCCAGCGCCAGGGCGAAAGCCATTTCTGCCAGGGAGGCGCCATCCTCGCCAGCCCAAAGCGCGGCCTGTGCCAGGCCGGTCATTTCTTGCGCGGCCTGATCGTAACCGAACAGGGTGTAGCCGGCCCGGTTGACCACCGTCAGCCGCCCGGCGCGGTCGCATATGGCGATGCCGTTGACGGCGTTCTCCACCAGAGTCTTGAAGGTGGCGGCGTTCTCGGCATTCGCACGGGCCTCCTGCGCCAGGGCACGCGCCCGCCGCAGCGCCAGTTGGAACTGGTCGCTCAGGAACCACACCGAGCCGGTGATTCCAACGATGGCCCCCACCGCAATGGAAACCCGGTTCAGGAAGGCCGTCTGGGCGGAGCGCAGCGCGACCAGCAGGCCCGCAGCGTGCGCCAGGCCCAGGCCGATGTAAAAGGCCAAGCAAAGCGCCAGGATCACGACCTGCCCCCGGCGGTCCTGGAGCGTCGCCGCAAGGACGATTGCCAGGGCGTACAGCAGCATGGCCGGAGCGTCTACGCCGCCGATGAAGTTGCCATAAACCGCTGCGGCGAAAAACAGCAGGGGAGGGATGTAACCGGCGATGCGCCAGCGCCCCCGCCGCGCCAGCCACCAGCCGACAATCAACACGACGCCCATCAACGCCAGCAGGACCGGCGTATCCAGGGGGAGCATCCCAAACGCGCAGGCAGCAAACGCGATCAGGGTAAAGCAGTGGACGAGGCCGCTCAGAACAACCAGGTTGACCTTCGTCATGTACTCGCGTCGGGCCTCATCTTCGTCGCTGGCGCGCGGCGCGGTCAGCGTATTCCAAAGACGCTGCGGGCGAGTCATGGGCCAACACTCCACAAATAGAAGGGCGTGGTTGCCACTACCTTACTCTAATTTCCTCCCCAGCGACAGTTTTTTCGCGCAACCTTACCCATCGGGCGGCCCTTCGAGCAGGTGGTGGTGCAGCAGCCATTCACGCAGGCTGTAGGTGCCCAGGAGCGCCATCGCCGCCGGGGTGATCAGGGCCAGCGGCGCGACGAGAATCACGCTCACCGCCAGCAGAACCAGCGCCAGTCCGCCGTTCAGCAGCGCCAACAACGGATCGCCCAGCACGGTAAAGAGCGCGTTGCGCGCCGCCAGCAGCAGGCGCGCTTCTTGCTGGAGCACCACGTAGGGCCAAAAGAAGAATTGGATCATCCAGATCAGGATGACGAAGCCGCCGGTGATGGCGAACAGCAGGTCGCCGATAGGGCTTTGCTGCCCGGCGTAGAAGTTCAGCGCCACCACCGCTGCCACGATGAACAGCGCCGTCGCAGCGCCCCACAGCCAGCTTTTGAACAACCAACGCCGCACCGCACCCAGGTAATCCCCCACGCCGGGGCTATAGCCTTTGGTGGCATCGTAGGCAACTTCATATAGCGCGGCGGTGGCCGGCGGGATGAGAATCACGGTCAGGCACAGCAAAAACCAGATCAGGTTGACCATGGCCAACGGGATCAGCCAGGCGTACACGTCGATTGCCATGCGCCGCAGGCCACGCAGCCGCCAGTGCACGTTCGGTTCAGTCAAAGCCACTTGCATCCGTCCGGGTTCGCATCATTGCTTCGCATGGCAAAGCATAATACGCCCCGGCGCGTTTCGCCAGAGAACCACCAGTCGCGCTTCAAACCAGATGGCGTTGACGCCCGCGCGTGGGCGCGGTAGGCTGATAGCGCGTCGCCGTGTGCTGCCTGCAAGGGGAGAGCGCCATGCACTTCTACAGTTTCGATCTCCGCGATCCGATCTTTGAGGTGAACGGGTGGAAACTGAGCTTTCAGGTCATCACGTTGGAAAACGTCTACAGCCTGGACCCGGTACGCACATCCGTCGAGCATGAAGGGACAACCTGGCTGCTGGAATGTAGCCAATTGAGCTGGGCAGGCCAGCAGCAGCACGCGCCGGGGATGGTCAGCGTGCGCGCAGAAAGCGGGCCGGGGGGCCGGCTGCGTCTGGACGTGCGCGCCGCCGCGCCGCACAAAATCCGCGCCGTCAAAATCCTGTTGCGCGACCTGCCGCCGCTGTCTCCCCTCGACCTGCTGGACGCCGAGCGGGTCGTCCCGCCGGACGGGTTGATCGAACGCTACCCCAACAGTCTGCGGCTGCCGTTGCTGTTTCTGCGCGCGCCGGGCGGAGATACGTTGGGCCTGCGCTGTGAAGATCACCACGCGCGCGCCAAGCGTTTCGCCGTGTACCAGGAGCGCATGGGGCCGCTGGCGGGCCACTATACCGTCGAGTGCATCCACGAGGAAGACGCGCGCTGGTTCGACACCCGCATCGACGCGCCGGCATGGATCATCGACCGGGGCGTGAGTGTGGATTCCTTTCGGCAGGAGCAGCTTGCCTTCGAGGAAGTCGCGCTTAACCTGGTGCCCTGGGAGCAGCGGGCCGACCTGCCCGCCTGGGCGCGCGACATCCGCCTGTGCCTGACGCTGCACGGGATGCACTGGTCGGGCTATCTCTTCAACACCTATGACCAGATGCTAGATGCCATCCGCTTTGCGGCGGAGCGCATCGACGGGCGACATATCCTGGCCTACCTGCCCGGTTGGGAAGGGCGCTACTACTGGCAATACGGCGACTTCCGGCCTGAACCCCGGCTCGGCGGCGAGGGAGGTTTCGCCCGGTTATGCAACGGCGCGCGGGCGCTGGGCGTCCACGTGATGCCGATGTTCGGCGGCAACTGCGCCAACGCCTGGTTCCCCAACTTCCACGAGTTCGGCCCCTCCTCTTACATGAAGTCGCCCACGCGCAATGTCTTTTTGGGCAACCAGCCAGATTGGGACCTGGCCCGCGCCCACGATACCGGCTGGCAGGCCTGGCTGAACCCCGGTGCGCCCGCCTGGCAGTGCGAACTGACCCGCCAGATTCATACCCTGGCCGACCGCTACGGCTTTGACGCGGTGTTTCTGGATACGGTCGAGGTGTGGACCAACGATCCCGACTTCAACCTGCGCGAAGGCTACCGTGCGCTGGTCGCCCGGCTGCGCGAAGGGCGGCCTGACCTGCTGGTGACAGGCGAGGATTGGTGGGATGGCCTGCTGCCGATCTTCCCCATCTTCCAGAATTCGGGCGCATGGCGGCAGGTGCCGGCCTGGGCCGGGCGCTACATCCGGCTGATCGGCCACATCTGCGAGGGCGATCCTAGTCGGGGCAGCACGGGCGTGTTCGAGTCCGGCTACGCGGCCTATCGGCGCACGCCCAACTTGCCGCTGTACATCCCGACCATCGCCTTTGTAGACGGCACCCTGGCGCAGGCGAAGGCGGAGATCGAGGCGGTCATTGCGCTCGCTGCCAGCAGACGCGATGGGCAGGTGTTCAACGCCGGGGACTGAAGTCCCCGGCTACGGATGTAAAGTCCACTGAAGCGGACTGACTGCCGCCGTTTCGACCTGCATTTTCAGTCCGCTTATGCACGTGCAGGTTTTCTGACCTTGCCTGTCTGTCCTCACCCCCTGGCCCCTTCTTCCCGGCCAACGACGCCGGGGCAGGCCCTCACGAAGAGGGGGAATTTCTGCACCCAGAAACTTCTTCCCCTAAAGGGTAAGGGATAGGGGTGAGAGCTACAGCCGCTGCCTAACGCCATCCCTGGCCGACGCGCGGTTTTTTAAACATGCACCCGGTAGACTACGCGCCGGGGCTGAGCCGCACGATCTCCACCGGGTTGGCCGCAGCGTCCGCGCTGCCATCCGGCACGCCGCGAAAGCCTCCGCGCAAGACGTAGACCTCGCTGCCGCGCAGGACAGCGCCAGAAGACAGGCCGCCTTCGACCTCCACCTGAGAGAGCACGGCGGCGGAGGCCCAGTTATCGCCGCTGCTGAGCGTGACCAGGCTGGCGGTCAGCATGGCCGGATCGGGCGCAGCCCCCGCTTCCGGCGCGGCCCCAGGATTGCCCCCGGCCTGCGGGCCGCCCATGCCCCGGCCACCGGTCAGGGCCACGAGATTGCCCGCCGCATCGACCATGATGCTACGGAGCGCCGCTGTCCCTTCGGGCAGCGTGACCTGGGTCACGTTGGCGGGGTTATCCAGCGGCACCTTCCACAGTGTCCCCGACCCGGTTTGCGTCACCAGCAGGCAGTTCGCCGCCGGGAGATAGACGAGGTCGTTCAGCCCGGCCATCCCCTGGCTGCTCAAGGCCGCATTTTCCAGGTAGTAAACGCCGTTGGAGGGATCGACCATGTAGACGACGCCGCCCAGCCTGTCGGCGACGTAGATGTTTCCGCTGGCATCCAGCGCGACGGCCCCGCCCAGGTGCAGGCTGCCCGGCGCGACGCCGGTCAGATCGACGGAGCGGGTCTGCGCGCCGGTCGCCAGGTTATAGACCAGCACCACCGTCGAGGGGTTGAAGTTGGGGTCGAGCGTCGGCATCTCCGCCGGGAGTTGGCCCGCCTGCGGCGCTTCGCCCGGCGCGCCCTGACCCGCCGGCGGCGCGACAGGCGTCTCACCGGGGGCCGGTGCGCCGCCTGGACCTCCCGGCCCGAAGCCGAACTGCCCGCCGCCGATCTGCTGATCGCTGGCGACCACGATCAGGCTGTCGGTGGCGGCATCGACCGTCATGCTCTGGACAAACCCCAACGCCTCGCCGCTGACCAGCGACGTCAGCGCGCCGTCGGCGGCGACGGCGTAGATGGCCCCGTCCGTCGCATCCGCGATCAGGAAGCGATCCCTGGCCTGATCGTAAGCCAGGTCGGTGGGGAAAACATCCGTCGCCTGGATCGTAATGCGATCCGGCCCGCCCTGGGCAAACACCCCGCCCACACCGCTGAACACGCCTGCCGCCACACTCAACACAACCACAACCTTAAGTATCTTCCAGCGCCGCATAGCACCTCCAACTGGACATCTATGTACGAATCACGCTGACCCAATGTGCAAGTTTTCTTGTGCTGCCCGTTTGCCCTCACCCCCTGGCCGGGGAAGTTCCGCGCCTGGAAGCCCCTCGCTCTGAGGGTCCCGTTGGCCGGGGAGAGGGGTTTGGGGTGAGGGCCGAAGCGACCGCTCAGGATGCTCTGCAAGAAACTTGCACACTGCATCACGCTGGCAGTATGGCAAAAGACTGTGGAGAAGTGGTGGAGAGATGAAGGAGAGGGTGTAAAAACAGCGCGCTTACGCACCCGGCGAATCGCCCAGGGCTGCCAATGCCTGCGCCAGAGTGAGGAACTCCACGTCGCGGCCCTCGGCGCGCAGCATGGCCGCCAACCGCGCCGCAGGCGGAATCGGCGCGCCGATCTCGTCCAGCCAGGCGATCTCGCGGAAAATCTCATGGGGCGGCGCGTCGCGGGCGACCCGGCCTGCGTGCAGCACCACCACCCGCGCGGCAAACTCGACCGTCACTTCCACGTCGTTTTCGGCCATGATCACCGTCACAGGATGGGCGCGGCGCAGGTCTGCCAGGGCAGCCAGCACGTCGGCGCGCCCGGCAGGGTCGAGGCCCGAAGTCGGCTCGTCCAACAGCAACACGTCCGGCTGCATCGCCAGCGCCGCCGCCAGCGCAACCCGCTTCTGCTGCCCGCCGGACAGCATCCCCGGCGAGGAGTCGCGCAGGTCAGCGATCTGCATGGCCGCCAGCGCCCAGGTGATGCGCCGCTCGATCTCCGCGACCGGCAGGCCCAGGTTTTCCAACCCCCAGGCGACCTCCGCTTCGACGGTCGGGTTGAAAAGCTGGCCTTCGATCTCCTGGAAGACCATCCCCACCCGACCCTGCACGGCGACCGCGCCGGTCAGCCTGCCGCCGGTCATGCGCGGAGCCAGCCCGGCTAACAGCAGCAGCAGTGTGGTCTTGCCGGAGCCGTTCGGCCCGATCAGGCCCACACACTCGCCCGGCGCGACATCCAGCGAGAGGCCGTCGAACACGCGCACGGGCGGCCCGCCCGGCAGCACGGGGGGATAGGCAAAGGCAACTTCTTGCAGGCGAACGGCAGTTTCGGGCATCGGTTAAAAGAGATAGACGTCCCCGGCGTCGCCCGCGCGCAGGCCGGTGGCGTCCAATGGGATTTTGAGCAGGCCGTCGGCGCGGACCAGGGTGAAGATCAGGTTGCTCTTGCCGAAGATCGGCTCGGCGTACACCGCGCCGTCCTGTTCTCGCAGCGCGACGGGCACATAATCCTCGCGCCCGGCGGCGCTGGCGACATTGGCGGTCAGCGCGGCGCGCACGCGCGGACGAACGGGCATCCGCGCACTTAACAGGTGGTAAATCGCCGGGACGCCCAGCAGCCAGAACACCACCATCGCGCTGACCGGGTTGCCCGGCAGGCCGATGATCGGCTTGCCGCCCAGGACGGCCAGGATGGTCGGTTTGCCGGGCCGTACCGCCACGCCGTGTACGATCACGCCCGGCCCGCCGAACTCGCCCACCAGCGATCCGATCACGTCGGCGGTCATGTCGCGGGCGCTGACGCTACTCCCCGCCGTAACGACGAGCATATCCGCCGCGCCGGGCGGAGCCAGCGCCAGCCGCAGCGCCGAGCGCAGCGCGTCGGGCTGGTCCGGCACGATGCCGCCCCAGGCGACCAGCGCGCCTGCCTGGGCCGCCAGCGCGCCGATGGTGTAGCTGTTGATGTCCCGAATCTGGCCGGGGCGGGGCGTCTGGTCGGGCGGGATCACCTCATCGCCGGTGGCGAAGATCACCACATGCGGCGGCAGGCGCACCGGCAGCGCGCCGGTCAGGCCGAGGGCCAGCAGCGCCCCGACGTCCTGCGGGCGCAGACGCGCGCCCGGCGGCAGAACCGGGTCCTCCCGGCGCACATCCTCCCCAATTTGCAGCACGTTTTCTCCTGGCGCGACCCGACGCAGCACCTCGATCTGGCCTTCGGCGGCGCGCTGGGTGTGTTCGACCATCACCACCGCGTCCGCCCCGGCGGGGATCATCGCCCCGGTGTGGATCAAGACGGCCTGCCCGGCGCCGACAGTGACGGTCGGTGTCTCGCCCATGCGCGCCTCACCCACCACTGCCAGGTACGCAGGCAGCGATTCGCCCGCGCCGAAGGTATCTGCCGCACGCACGGCGTAGCCGTCTACCGTCGAACGGGGAAAGGCGGGTAAATCCTCTGGGCTGGCGATGCCGCCTATCACGACCGGCTCGCCCAGGATAGCCCGCCGCACGACCTCATCCGATTCGCCCAAATCGGTACGATGGGTTACGGCAGCCAGCCAGCGCGTGCGGGCTTCGTCGGGGGGAAGAACGTTGAAAAATTCAGCCACTTTGTCCTATCCGCGATTGGTCACTTCTGTGCTAAGCTATCGGCGAACCACAATGAACTGTTAGCGATGAGCTGTTAGCCGTTGACCTGATGATCCTGGAAGGTGAACCCTCACAGCTGACCGCCAATCGCCAAGAGCGAACAGCGTTGGAGACGATCTATGCCTGAACCGATTACCGTCGCCGTGCTGGCCGGAGGCCGCTCGAAACGCATGGGGACGGACAAGAGCTTCACGCTCCTACAAGGCCGCCCCTTGATTGAACATGTGTTGGAGCGCGTCGAACCGCTGGGGGCCTATACCATGCTGATCACGAACCGCCCTGCCGACTACGCCGGGCTGTCGCTGCCCATGTTCGCCGACGTGTTCCCCGGCAAAGGATCGCTGGGCGGGCTGTACACCGCTCTCACCTACAGTCCCACCGGACATACCCTCTGCGTCGCCTGCGACATGCCGTTTCTCAGCCCGCCTCTGCTGCAACACCTGATCGACCTGCGCGACGGCTACGATGTGATTGTACCGCGTATTGACGGATTCCCCGAAGCCCTGCACGCCGTCTACAGCAAGGCGTGCCTGGAGCCGATGCGTACCCTGATCCAGCAGGATCGGCTGAAGATCATCGGGTTTTATCATCAGGTAAACGTCCGCTACGTGGAGGAAGAGGAGATACGTCAGTTTGACCCCGAACTGCGCTCGTTCATCAATGTGAACACACCGGCAGAGCTGGCGCAGGCCGGGGAAAATATTTGAGATAAAAGATTGCACAATCGTGCGCTATTGACAGACAAACCATGATATAATTCACAAGTGGTGTAGGGAAGTGTAACTGCTACGCTTTCCCACCCATATCCTCTTATATTTTCAGTATCCGTAAGTGAGGAGAAAAACAATGAAGAAGCTGTTGATCCTGGGTTTGGTGCTGGCGCTTGCGCTGGTGGCTCTGGCTCCGGCAGCGGCGCAGGGCGCCCCGTCCGGCGATCTGGAGATCTTCTCCTGGTGGACCGGCGGCGGTGAGGAAGCAGGGTTGAACGCCCTGATCGCGCGGTTCGCGGAACTGTATCCCGACGTGAACGTGATCAACTCCGCTGTCGCGGGCGGCTCCGGTGTCAACGCTAAGGCTGTGCTCGTCACCCGGATGCTCGGCGGCGACCCACCTGATGTGTTCCAGGTCCATGCTGGGGCCGAACTGAACGCGCTATGGGTGGCAGCGGGCCGCGTGGAAGCCCTGAACGACATCTATGAAGAAAACGGCTGGATGGATCAGTTCCCGCAGGGCCTGCTGGACTTGATCAGCGACGACGCGGGCAACATCTACTCCGTTCCGGTCAACATCCACCGCTCGAACGTGCTGTGGTATGTGCCCGGCAACCTGGAGCAGTGGGGCGTCACCGTCCCGGCGGACTGGAATGAATTCCTGACCGTCACCTGCCCGGCGCTGCAAGAAGCGGGGGTGGTACCGCTGGCCGTGGGCGAAAACTGGACGCAGTCTCACCTGTGGGAAAGCGTCGCGCTGGCGGTGCTCGGCGTCGATGGCTACAACGGCCTGTGGGACGGCACGACCAACTGGACCAGCCCCGAAGCGATCTCGGTGTGGGAGACCTACGGCCAGATTCTCGACTGCGCCAATGAGGACATGAACGCCCTCACCTGGCAGGACGCTTCCCGCATGGTGGCGGACGGCGCGGCGGCCTTCAACATCATGGGCGACTGGGCGGCGGGCTACTTCCTGGTGGACCTGGCCCTGGAGCCGAATGTTGACTTCGCCTGGGCGGCCAGCCCCGGCACGGACGGCGTGTTCATGATGCTGTCGGACACGTTCGCTATGCCGATTGGCGCGCCGAACCCCGAAGCAGCCCGCGCCTGGTTGAGCTTCCTGGGCAGCGCCGAAGCGCAGGACATCTTCAACCCGCTCAAGGGGTCGCTGCCGGCGAACACCACCGCCGACATCGGCAATGCCGAACTGTACAACGCCTACTTCCAGAGTGCCTATGAGGACTGGACGACCAACGTGATCGTCGGCTCGCAGCGGCACGGCGCGGTGGCTCCGCAGGCGTTTGACAGCGGCTTCCTGAACATCATCGCGCAGTTCCAGGGCGACCGCGACGCGACGACGGCTGCGGCCAACGCCGGCGCGCTCGCCATCCAGACCGGCATGATCGGCGGCGGGATGTAAGTCCTGCGCCGGTCAATCTCGGTCGCAACCCCGGCCTGGTCTGAGGGACCGGGGTGACTGAACTGTTCGTTGGGGTGAGGTGCGGCCTGTTCCTGAGGGGCGGCTGCGCCTCACCCTTGCCCCATCCTGTTTTCCCAGTCTCCGGAGCGTTGCCTATGTTGGCCCGCTTATCTCGGCTCAACCGTGACCGCGTGATGGCCTTTCTGGTGCTGCTGCCATCGCTGATCCTGATTGCCGTGTTTGTTTACGGCTTCATCGGCTGGACCGCTTACACATCCACGACCAATTCTAACGCCATGCAGCAACTCAGTGGTCAGCCGGCCCAGTCGGTTGGCCTGCAAAATTACGCCGACCTGTTCACCGGGGCGCTGAACACGCGCTTTCGCATCGACGTGGTGAACACGGTCTTTTTCACGGTGATGTTTATTGCGGTCTGTCTGATTTTGGGCTTAGGGCTGGCAATTTTGCTCGACCAGCGGGTGCGGGGTGAGTCGTTCTTCCGCACGATTTTCTTGTTCCCGATGGCGCTGTCCTTCGTGGTGACGGGGGTGGTGTGGAAGTGGTTGTTCAACCCCAGCAGTGGGATCAACGTCCTGCCGACCTACTTCGGCCAGCCCGCCGGGACGTTCCGCTGGTTCATCAGTGAAGAACGCTGGTTGGAATTCAACTGGCAGAATATCGGGCAAATCCTGGCGGTGGTGTTGCTGGACGTGGTGATCATCGCGGCGCTGTGGTATTGGAGCAAAAAGCGCACCCAGGCCGCTGCCCTGGTCACGGGGCTGGCGTTACTGCTGATGAACTGGATTTTGCTGGAAGGCCCCAAGCAGATTTCGGCCCTGGCGCGCCCGGAGACACACGGCTTCAACGTGGCGCTGATCGCGGTGGTGGTAGCGGCTGGGTGGCAGATGTCTGGCTACACAATGGCGATGTACCTGGCCGGGCTGCGCGGCATTTCGGAAGAACTGCGTGAGGCCGCCCGTGTAGATGGCGCGGGGGAATGGGGCGTGTATCGCCATGTGGTGCTGCCGCTGCTTCAGCCGATTACCCTGAGCGCGATGATCGTGCTGGGACACATCTCGCTCAAAATCTTCGACCTGGTATATACCCTGGGCGGCGGCGACAATCTCTACATCGACATGCCGGGCATCAACATGTTCTTTACCACCTTCCGCTCGAACGAATTCGCGCGCGGGGCGGCCATCGCCATCGTCATGCTGATCATGGTGGCGGTGGTGATTGTGCCCTACCTGGTGAACAGCCTGCGGACGGAGACTCAGCTATGACCAGCACCACGACCGCTTCCCCCACACGCGCCATGCCCCGGCGCGGCCCGACAATCACGCTGTGGGGTGTGCGCCGCACGATTTCCCGCGTGTTGATCTATGGGCTGTTAATCGGCATGTCGATCCTCTTTCTGGTCCCGGTGTACATGGTGCTTGTCACCAGCTTCAAGAGCATCGACCAAGTAAGCCTGCCGACGATGTGGCAGTTCCCCACGCGCTTCACGCTGGAGAGCTTCGCCCGCGCGCTGGACCGGCTGGCCCCGAACTTTCTTAACAGCACCGTGCTGGTCTTTTGGGCGACGCTGATCTCCTCGATGCTCGGCTCGATGAACGGCTATGTGCTAGCAAAGTGGCGCTTCCCCGGCGCAAACATCCTGTTCCCGCTGATGCTGTTCGGCATGTTCATCCCTTACCAGGCGATTCTGATCCCGCTGGTGCAGTTCTTGCGCTCTATCGGGCTGTATGGCGGGCTGCCGGGGCTGATCCTGGTGCACGTGGTGTACGGCATCCCGATCACGACGCTGATCTTCCGCAACTACTATGCCGAGGTGCCGAACGAAATGCTGGAGGCCGGGCAGATCGACGGGGCGGGCTTCTGGAAGCTGTACCGCTACATCATCTTCCCGATCTCGCTGCCAGGCTTCGTGGTGGTGATCATCTGGCAGTTCACGCAAATCTGGAACGAGTTCCTGTTCGGCGTGACCATCACCGGGCCGGAGTCGCAGCCGATCACGGTGGCGCTGCAAAACCTGGCGGGCAGCCAGATCGTCGAGTGGAACGTGCAGATGGCGGGCGCGTTCCTGGCCGGGCTGCCCACGTTGCTGGTCTACATCTTCCTGGGGCGCTACTTTATCCGGGGGCTGCTGGCCGGGAGCGTGAAGGGGTAGGGCAAAGTTTGGAGTTTGGAGTGCTGAGTTTTGAGTTGGGGCGGGTTTGCGCTGAAACAGGCCCAGGCGGCGGAAGGGGTTCCGCCGCCTGTTGATTTCCCGCCGTTTTTAGTAACTTAGTGTATAATTATCGATAAAGCGAGTGTTAATAGAAAAATCAGGGGGAATTCTAAAATGTTTCGTGGGTTACGCATCCTGTTGCTGGCTGGTGTGCTGGTGTCGAGTCTGGGCCTGGGCGTGCTGACCGCCTCGGCGCAGGGCGGCGGGACGGTGGCCTATGTGGTGCAGTGGGGCGATTATCTGTCGTCGATTGCGGCGCGCTACGGCACCACCGTGCAGGCGATCATGGCCGCCAACAACATCGCCAACGCGAATCTGATCTATCCCGGCCAGGTGCTCACCATCCCGCTGTACGGCACGGGCGGGCCGGTGTATCCCTATCCGAATACGGGCGGGCGGGTGGTGCACGTCGTCCAGTGGGGCGAAAACCTGTTCCGCATCGCGCTGCGCTACGGCGTGAGCGTGCAGGCCATCGCCCAGGCGAACGCTATCTACAACACCCGCTACATCTACGCCGGGCAGCAGTTGATCATCCCGGTCGCGCAGCTTCCACAGCCACAGCCGTCGCCACGCTATACCTACACCGTGCAGTGGGGCGACTACCTGGCGCTGATCGCGGCGCGCTACGGCACGACAGTGTGGGCGATCATGGCCGCCAACAACCTCGCCAACGTCAACCTGATCTATCCGGGGCAGGTGCTGGTCATTCCGTAGCGCGACGACATGGAATGACCGGGCGGAACGCGATGGCCGAAGTCACAGTCTATGCCAATCCGGGCGCGCTGGCGGATGCGGCAGCGGCACACATCGTCAGGCTCGCGCGGGAAGCCGTCGAGGCGCGGGGCAGGTTCGTCCTGGCCCTGTCCGGTGGAGCGACTCCCGGCGCGACCTACGTCCGGCTAGCACAGGACGATCTCGCCGGGCAGGTCGATTGGGCGCGCGTACACGTCTTTTGGGGCGACGAGCGTTGCGTGCCGCCCGATCACCCGGACAGCAACGCCCGCATGGCGCGGGAAACGCTGCTGGACCGCGTGCCCATCCCGCCCGAAAACGTGCACCGCATCCCTGCCGAACAGGAGCCTGTCCGCGCCGCCGAAGCCTATGAGCGCGCGCTGCGGGATTTCTTCGGGGAAGCGCCGCGCTTTGATCTGGTGCTGCTCGGCCTGGGCGACGACGGCCACACCGCCTCGCTCTTTCCAGGTGCGGCGGCGATTCACGAACGTGAACGGTGGACACTGGCGGTGTACGTGGAAAAGGTGGGCGCGTGGCGCGTCACGCTGACGCCGCCGGTCCTCAACGCGGCGCGGCAGGCGACGTTTCTCGTTGTCGGGGCAGGCAAGGCTGTCTGCCTGCGGGAAGTCCTGGCCGGGCCGTATCAACCGGACACGCTGCCCGCGCAGATCGTCTGGCCTGCAGACGGACGTGTGCTGTGGCTGGTGGATCGGGCGGCGGCGGCGGAACTGCCGGGGGCACTTTTCCCCCAGATGCCGTAGCGGCGGCTTCAAGCCGCTGCTACCCAGTCGTATCATCCACCCAGACTTAAAATCGTCTTGACAATCTGCACGGCAATACCGACGACGGCTGGCACAACGGCGGCAAGGTTTTCTGCTGCCGCTTTGAGGCTGTCGCCTGTGATCTTTAACATGGTTTTGTTGCACTTGGCGCTGCCGACTTGTTCGACCATCTGTCTCGCAATTCCGGCGACTGCTTCTGCCTCTTCCGCCTGCGCCGGGGGAACTTTTTCTAGTTCTCGCTTCAATTGCTCGAATAACTGCTTGAGTGACTCTTTGACGGTGTCGTCTGCGTTCGGAATCGCGCCAATGTTCTGGTTGACGTTCGTCAGGGTCGAGGCAATATTGACATTCGACCCGTGAATACCGCCCTCGATATGCGTGCTGTGATCGCTTTGGTCGATGTGTATATCGCCTTTGGCGACGCCGATCTGTGTTACGTTCTTGCTGCCCGTCGCCGACTGAGTAATATTGATCTTGGGTTCGTCTTCGTTACTCATTATTGAAGAAATTTCCTCCCTGCACCGAAAAAGAAATCGTATCCGATCATAGGATACGATGATTATTCCTATCTGGCTAACCCAATGTGCAAGTTTTCTCGCCGGGGACTCAAGTCCCCGGCTGAGAAAAACAAGCCCTCCGGGCTACAGCTATTTCAGCCCAGAGGGCTTGTCCTTTTTAGCCCCGGAGTTCACTCCGGGGCGGCCCTTTCCCAAACTTGCACGCGGAGTCTGGCTAGTAGCTCGCTGGTCACGCTGCGCCGCAACGGCTATCGCCCGCGCAGGGAAAAGCCATCCGGGAAGTAGCGGCGGCTTCAAGCCGCTGCTACGAGTGGATCGGTAAATTCAAAACCGACAGACTATCGCCCACGCAGGGGGAAACCGTCCGGGAATTCGGGGTGCACCCGCCAGAATTCCTGCTCCTTAGGCCGCAGCATCAGGTAGACCCGATCGACGTCCAGGGTGTAGCTGCTGGTGTCGGCGCGCAGCAGACCGGCTTTCTGCCAGGCAGCGCGCAGCTTGTCGCGCTCGGCGCGGCCATTCAGTGCGCCTGCCAGGGCCAGGTAGGGTCGGAACTTCTCGATGGTCCAGAAGTAGCCGAAGGTCGCCTCGATGGCCCAATCGCGCAGCATATCGGGATAGGTGGTCATGGGCACGGTCACGCGCGGGGGCCGCTGCCGCAGGGTGTTGATGTGCACGGCGGTGGCGACGGCCAGCCGGTGTACGTGATCTGAGCCTTCCTGCCATTGCAGCGCCAAGAGCGAGCCGCCGAAGTCCTGTACGTAAGACGCGCCGCGCAGTTGAAATGCTGGGAGCTGGCCGGTGATGGCGTCCAGCCGCTCGACGACGTGCACCAGCGACCGGAACGGGTAATCCAGGGCGTCACCGACGGTGATATGAACACCATAGGGCCGTACCGGGGCGCGAATGCGGCTCACATCCCCGACGGAAAAGCCCGGCCAGTTGGCGTCTCTATCTGCAAAGACTTCTTGCGACCAGACATCATAGCCGATCAGGAAACCGCCCTGTTCGGCCAGAATGTGTCCTGGCGGCGGGAGAATAAAAACCGCCAGCCAGACAGCAGGGGGAGTCGAAAGAGTTTCTGATGGGCCTGTATACATAATTCGATTATAACACAGGCCAGGTCGCAGGAAATCGCGCCGGACTGGGAAGATTCTCCGGCGACTAAAGTTGCGCGCACAGATGCTGCGCCGGGCCGTCGCCGATCACCACGATTCCCCAGCGCCACAGGTCCACCGTCGCCGCGACCCGGCTTGCCGCCCGGATCGATTCCCAGGCGCGCCTCATCCCCGGCGAGGCGTGAATGTCTTCGATCACGATCAAGGTGCCCGGATGGGCGCGCGCTTTCAGGCGGGCGAAGTCGCGCTGGCTCATGACGTGGGCAAAGCTGCCCGGCGGCCTGGCGACGAAGATCAGGTCAGGCAGCTTGAGCGTCTCCAGCGCGTCAGGCAGGCTATCTGCTGGCGGGCCTTCGCGGAAGGCCACGAAGTCGGTGTAGGCAAGCTGCGCGATGTGTTTGCGAGCGATCTTCGTGTAGGGAGTGTTCTCGTCCAGCGTGATCAACATGCAGGTGCGCACCGGATAGGCGTCCAGCAGGCCGCGCGCCAGGTAGAGCGTGCCGAGGCCGCAGCCGGTGTTGATCTCCAACGCGCGCTGGACCTGGGCGTGAAAGACCAGCCCGTGCAACAGCGCCCCCCAACGCGGACGGAAGCCATCGCGGCGAGCCACTTCGCCCAGCGTCGGCCTGCCCGGCAGGGCGTCGAGGGGCGTCGGATCAGCCGCGATGCGTGAGCGCAGGGCCTCGATAGCTGCAAAACGCGCAGCGTGGCGGTGGTAGGCGCGTCCCCAGCGTATCGCTTTGTGGACGATTTCCAGCGCCGGAGAAGCATTCCAGGCGCGCCTGCCGCGCAGACGGATGCGCAGGCAGCATCCCCAGTGTCGCAGCCGCGCCGGATGCAGGTAGAGGTTATACCAGCGGCGCAGGCGCGCGCGCGACAGGTTCACCTGTCGCCAGTGGCGGGCCGTCCGCAGGGCCAACCGCAGCCGGGCGATCAACCGGGCCGCCTTTTGCAGAACGTTTCTCAGCAACCTCGGCAGGCGAAACGGCAACCTGAGCAGCCACACCGGCAGCGCCAGGACCTGCCGCAGGCGGCTCTTTTTCTTTTGGGGCCTGGTCGCCGCATACGCGCCGCCCGCGCCCGCTTTTTTGCTCATCCGAACGGCCTCCCGGCGGCGAGGCGCTGCGCGAACACGCCGGACAGATCGGCGGACGTTTGCGCGATGACCAGGTCATACCAGACGTTTGGCCAGCGGTCCCGAATCTGGGCGTTCACCTGGGCCACTTGATCCGGGCGCGCGATGACCGTGACGGCCACGCTCCGGGTATAGGGCAGCACGGCGATCAGCGCGTCGGTGTCCATCACCGCCGGGCGAAAGCGCGCCCAGTATGCCTCCGCCGTCTGGAAGAACCAGTCTGGGTCCAGCCCCGGCGTGAGGATGACGAAGTGGTAATCCGGCGAACCGTGCACCGGGCCGGGGCCTTCGGGCATTTCTTCCAGGCTGGGAATCTCGATCCCTTCCAGGATGCTCAGCGCCGGGACGTTCTTCACCGGCGCGGCGGTGCCCGCCAGCCGGGTGACGGTGGGCACTGCCCCGGCGGGATTTTCCCAGTAGTCGTTCTCTTTCCACAGCGTCAGGCCGAAGAACCAGGGCGGCGCGGCGTCGCTGGCGATCCAGTTAAACAAGGCCGTCGTGGCCTCGGCGTGGCTGGCCCAGGTGACGCCGGGATAGCGCGTGTCGTCGGCGCGAGGAGCCTCACCGGGTCCTGGCCAGGGCCAGATGCCGCCCTCGGTGCCGATCACGGGGACCGCTCCCGCGCCGAAGTCGCGGCCCAGCAGTTCGTTAAAGGCGCGCCCCATCGCCGTCAGGCCCACCGGGTCGCCCAGGGGGGTTAGCGCCGTGCCGCCCCATACCGTGCGTCCGGGGTCGTGGCCCTGGCAGATGGGATCGTAGGGATACTCGAAGTGCCAGCCGCCCTCGGCGGCGTTTTGCTGATCCGGCGGGCGGGCGCTGAGCGGCCCGCGACCGGGCATCTCCTGGTAAAAGTGATTGTAAATGTAGGGGTGCGTGGCGCACCACAGGCCGCTGCCGATCACCGCCCGGAAACGCTGGTTGTGCGCCTCCCGCAGGTAGCCGATCATCGCCTCCAGCCAGGGGATCGCTGCGTGGGGCGGCGAGGTGCTTTCGGCCAGCGGGATGAAGCCCGGATAGCCGCCCAGGTCGATCACCCGCTCGGCCCAGTCGAGCCAGTGGGTCATCAGCGGCGCGATCACGTTCTCGCGGTCGGTGGGATCGATGGCGAAGGGCAGCCCGCCGGGCCACTCGTTGCCCAGGTTGGGCTCGTTCCACAGTTCGAACCAGCGCGCCCCGGCCTGCACATAACGGCGGATGTCGGCGTAGGCGCGGGCATCGGCGGGCTGGCCACATGAGCCGGGCCGGTAGATGCGGATGATCGGCGTGATGCCCGCCCGCAGCAGTTCTGGGACGTTGTTGGCGAACTCGTCCTCGGCAGAAACCAACTTCACCCAGCCGGATCGAATCTGCTGGTAGCGGTCCAGGTGGTAGATGTAAACGTTGGTGTTATGGATGCCGCGCGGGTTGCGCGACCATTCGTACTCGTCCAGGCGCATAGGCCCTCACCCCTGGTTCGCAAAGTGAGAGGAAAATCCGATCAGGACGACGGCATGACCGGGCCGGGCGTGCGGGTAGCCCCCGGCTCCGCTCCGGGGAGAGAAGAGTCGGTAGGGAGGAGCGTGGGCACGCCGAACCGCTGGCCAAGCCGCGCCCGCCCGTCGAGCGTGAGGGCCAGGTCGTCTGGTGCGTCGTACACCAGCGGGTCGAAGAACACATCTGGGTAGCGGCTGGTGAAGGCGCTCCGCACGACGAAGGCCGTGTCGCGCCGCATGATCAGCGTCACGGCCACGATTTTTTGCTTTTCGACCGCATAGCCGACCAGCGCCAGGTCGTCTGGCACGCTCATGCTGTAGACGACCGGGCGGAAGGTGATCCAGTACGTGCGGGCGGCGCGGAAGAACCACGCCTCGTTCAGGCCAGGCGCGAACAGCAAAAAGTGCACGTCGAAGGTGGCGGGTGGAGTGAGTTGAGACATGACAGTCGCTTAAGGATGGTCGCTGGGATCGTCCACTGAGAACCCTTCGGCGGAAAGCCTCCCGTTCGTCGTCGAAAGTGACTGCCAGCGGAGGATGATTACCTCGACGGGGCCAAGGGACACATCGTCGGGCAGCGTAAGACGGCGGCTCTTGTCTACTTCCGCCCGAAAGGTGATCGGGGCGACCATAAGAATTGTCCTCGTATACCACTTACCGGTCGATTTTACCCCAAAAAACAGTTCGCGGAGGATTTCAGCATTACGTTATAGAAGGTTGTCAGAAAGGTGGGCGTATAGGCTTTGCTTACCGGTCGGCGGGCTGCAAATCGGCTTGCCGGGCGTGCCCGCCGCGCTACAATACGCCCACAACCTGCGACACACTTCACCCGTTGAACGAGAAGGATAATCTTCCCATGGCAACGCCGATCCTGATCCAGGACATTGCACGGTACGACGGCCAGGATGTGACCGTGCGTGGCTGGCTGTACGACAAGACCCACAAGGGCAAACTGGCCTTCCTCAAGGTGCGCGACGGCAGCGGCATCGCGCAGTGCGTGGCCTTTCAGAAAGAAATGGACCCGGCACAGTTCGAGACTGCTATTGCGCTGTCCCAGGAATCGTCCCTGGTTGTCACGGGCGTCGTCCGCAAGGACGATCGCGCCCCCGGCTATCCCGGCGGCTACGAGATCGGGATCAAATCGCTGGAGGTGATCCAGGTAGCAGACGAATACCCGATCACCCCCAAGGAGCACGGCACCGAATTCCTGATGGACCACCGCCACTTGTGGCTGCGCTCCACACGCCAGTGGGCCATCCTGCGCATCCGCGCCACGATCATCAAGGCCATCCGCGACTGGCTGGACGATCACGGCTATCTGCTGGTTGATACGCCCATCCTCACGCCTGCCGCCGGCGAGAACACCACTACGCTGTTCCAGATCGACTACTTCGGCGAGCCGGCTTTCCTGGCGCAAACCGGGCAACTTTACAACGAAGCCAACATGGCTGCACACGGCAAGGTCTACTGCTTCGGCCCGACCTTCCGCGCGGAAAAATCCAAGACGCGCCGCCACCTGATGGAATTCTGGATGGTCGAGCCGGAGATGGCCTTCTTCGACCTGGACGCCCTGATCGAGATGGAGCAGGATTTCGTCTCGACCATTGTGCAGACCGTGCTGGCGAAGCGCCGCCAGGAACTTGCCATCCTGGAACGCGACACGGCACGCCTGGAGAACATTGCGCCGCCCTTCCCGCGCATCACCTACACTGAGGCGGTGAAACGGCTGCAAGAACGCGCCGCCCAGACCGACGACCCGGAACAAAAGGCCCTGCTGAACATCACCTGGGGCGAAGATTTCGGCGCGCCGCACGAAACCGCCATCGCCGAGATGTTCGACCGCCCTGTGTTTGTGACGCACTACCCAGCAGAAGCTAAAGCCTTCTATATGCAGCCGAACAAAGACGACCCCAAGGTGGTCAACTGCACGGACTTGCTCGCGCCGGAAGGCTACGGCGAGATCACGGGCGGCAGCGAGCGCATCTTCGATGCCGCCTTGCTGGAGGAGCGCGTCAAGACGATGAGCATCCCGCGCGAGGCGTATGCCTGGTATCTGGACCTGCGACGCTTCGGCAGCGTGCCACACGCGGGCTTCGGATTGGGCGTAGAGCGCGTGGTGGCGTGGATTTGCGGCCTGCCGCACATCCGCGAGACCATTCCCTATCCGCGCATGTTGAGCCGCAATTACCCCTAGACGGTTCGCGCAGGCAAGCAGACGCGGCAGACCCAGGTTGTCGTCTGCCGCGTTGTCCCTGATTTTGTACAGAACAAACGAACAACAGTATACCTCTTGTGCGAAAAGGTTTATAATAGTTGAAGTGTAGGCATGGCTGACAAATAGTTTAGGGGTGAGAGAGCATGGACCTTATTAACATTATTGTCTGGATCATTGTCGGTGGTATCGCGGGCTGGCTCGCCAGCATCGTGATGAAAACCAACCGCGAGCAGGGCCTCCTGCAAGACATCATCGTGGGCGTGGTCGGCGGCTTCATCGGCGGGTTTGTTCTGAACTTGCTGGGGGTCGGCGGCGGCGTCACCGGTCTCAACATTGCCAGCATTTTGACGGCATTCATCGGCGCGGTCATCTTTCTGGCGGTGCTGCGCTTTATCCGGCAGCGTGGGACTTAGGCACTTCGGCTGCCGGAGAGTGGCGCCTGGCGCATCTGTAACCACGAAAAGAAATCGCTTGCGCCGGGGCATGGACGGTGTTTTGCCAGGCAGCCATGCCCCGGTTGCGATGCATCAGCATTGGCGCAGGAGACTGCCGCCTTCAGCTTTCAGCAAGTCGCTCTCCACTGACCGCTGACTGCTGGCAGAGGAATGCGCCTTGCTCCTTTCTTGCTTGTTGAACGGTATACTTGACCTCAAGGCACTCCGCTTGCGGAGCAACGGTTTGCAGCACCTGACCAACTGAAGATAGCAGGTTGCAGGCGGGAAAACGTCGTCTGCGTAAACTTCAACGTCGGATACCCTCCGCACACGCGCCGTCTCCGGGCGGCGGGCTGCGGTCAACCAGCCGGTCGTTGGATCGACTAGGCCGGGTTAGCTATCGTCCCGGCTGAACGGGTCCGCCGATGCTGCGAGGCCCAAGCTGTCGCCTTTAGGCGACAGTCGTTGATACAGAGCCGCGATGATTTGTGGCAAGGCCACACCTTTTCTCGCCGCCCGGCGCAGAAGCCCTTCATGCCGCCGCGCCGGACCGGTTCTGGGCGACAGATGCCGACGGGGAAAGAGGAATGGCAAAACTGAACACGCTGCCCTTACCCATTTCGCTTTCGGCCCAGATGCGCCCGCCGTGCTGCTCAACGATGGTCCTGGCGATGGTCAGGCCCAGGCCCGACCCTTCGGTAAGCTGCCCTTCGCTGCGGAAGAACGGGCGGAAGATGTGCGGCAGGTCTTCGGGCGCGATGCCGATGCCGGTATCGGCCACACAGACCACACACTCCTGATCAACCAATGTGATGCTCACGGACACCTCGCCTGCCGGCGTATATTTGACCGCGTTGGACAGCAGATTGGCGATGACCCGTTCCAACTGGCCGGGGTCTGCCGAAACGCTTAGTGTGGGGTTGCCGCTCTCGAAGCGCAGGACCAGGTTGTGCTGCTGGGCTAGCAGCTCGAACTGCTGGACCACTTTCTCCACCAGCGGCGTGATGGCAACGGTCTGACAATGCAGGACGTAGCCGGTTTCCAGACGCGCCAGGTCGAGCAGGTCGCTGATCAACTGCTGCATCCGGGCGATCTGATCGTCGATACGGCCCACGATCTGGCGCCCTTCGGGGTCGGCGGACAGGCGGCGGCGCAGCAGGTAGGTGGCGGTTTTCATCACGGCCAGCGGCCCTTTGAGGTCATGCGACGTGGTGTGGAGCATTTCATCCTTCAGGCGGCTGAGCCGTTCGTAGTACTGCCGTTCCTGCTCCCGCAGTTCGGCCTGCCGGGTTGCTTCCTGTTGTGCCTGCTGGGTGCGGTGGAGGACTTCCAGGCTGCTCACCCTGTGCCGGATATTCTCGTTGCTCTGCTGTTCCCGGAGCGCGTGGAATTGCTCATAGTGCTCCAGCGCCCGGCGATAGTCGCCTAGCTGCTTGTAGAGCTGCGCCAACGACTCGTGGCACAACGCGAGGCCATGTATATGGTTGGCGCGGTCGAACACCTGCACAGCCTGATCGTACAGGGCTATCGCCTGCTCAAAATTCTGCTGCTGGCGGCGCAGGTCGCCTAGCAGCATTAACGCCCGGCCCTGCGTGCCTTCGCTGCCGGTCTGATCGCAAAACCGCAGCGATTTCTGCACATGGTCGATGCCCTGCTCGATCTGTCCCAGTTTCCGATAAGTTTCGGCCAGCAGCATGTGAATGTTGGCCTGGCCGTTGATGTGCCGCGTTTTCTCAAACAATTCCAACGCCCGAAATCCTGCCTCCAGAGCCTGGGTAAACATGCCCATGTTGGTGTAGAACAAGCAGTAGTTGTTATATAGCGCGGCCATGCCCTCTGCGTCGTTGAGTTCCCGGCAGATCGCCATAGCCCGGTCGGTGTATTCCAGGGCGCGTGTATCGTCGCCCTGCAAATTCAGGATCACGCCGATCTGCCGCATGGCGCGGGCTTCTTCGCGCTGCTGGCCGGTCTCTTGAGCCAGGCGCTGCATCTCCATAAAGGTTTCCAGCGCCGGCACGTAGTCTCCCATGACACGGTAGGCCGTCCCACGCGCGAATAGGGCAATGGTCTGCCGGTCGCGCACCTGCAACTGCTGATACAGCGCCAACGCCCGGTTTGCCAGATCAAGCCCTTCCACCGGTTTGCCGCTCCAGGGATAGAGTTCCGCCAGCACCGCCAGGCTATCTGCCACACCCAGCAGGTATGGTTGTTCGGCAAAAATGCCGCTCTGGGCCAGTTCTTGGGCTTGTTGAGCCAGCAACGGCGCTTTGAGCTTGTCCCGGTAGATCAGCGCACGCGCCTGTCGGTTCAGAGCATCGATCTGCTCTCTGAGCCGAAGTGCCGCTTCGTCGGGGGACGAAGGCGTAGCCGGGTCGAACATGGGTAGTCTCCTTGCGATCCGGCTGCCTGCGAGCAGCCTTCGCCTGAACGTTGTGGGGGGAGACTGGGGGAACAAGGATGAATCATACGCGAACTGCCGTTTTTCCGCTACACTGGGGCAGGGTGTTCGCGGTATACTGAGATGTTGCCCTCTGCGCCGGGCATGGCGCAAGGCAGCAGCAGATCGCATCATCGCGGCGCGCGCGGCGCGCCTGGTTCAGGAGACACATACGCTGATGACCACCGTCGTTACGCCAGAATGGGTCAAGGATGCCGTCTTTTACCAGATTTTTCCAGACCGCTTCGCCCGGAGCGAGGCCGTGCCCAAGCCCACGAACCTGGAACCCTGGGACTCCCCGCCGACGCCTTACGGCTTCAAGGGCGGCGATCTGATGGGCGTGGTGGAGCATCTGGACTATCTGGCCGACCTGGGCATCAGCGCGATTTACTTCACGCCGATCTTCCAGTCGGCCTCCAATCACCGCTATCACACCCACGATTACTACCGGGTTGATCCAATCCTGGGGACAAACGACACCCTGCGCACGCTGCTGGATGAGGCGCACCGGCGCGGCATCCGCGTTGTGCTGGATGGCGTGTTCAACCACGCCAGTCGGGGCTTTTTCCAGTTCAATCACCTGTTGGAATGCGGCGAACATTCCCCATACATCGACTGGTTCACAGTAGAACAGTTCCCGGTGAATGCCTACGACCGCAGGGCTAAAAAGCCCAACTATAAGTGCTGGTGGAACCTGCCCGCCCTGCCCAAGTTCAACACCGACACGCCCGCCGTGCGCGAATTCATCTGGGGTGTGGCCGAGCATTGGGTGCGGTTCGGCATCGATGGCTGGCGGCTGGACGTACCCGCCGAGATCGACGACGACGCCTTCTGGCAAGAGTTCCGACGGCGCGTCAAGCGCATCAATGCGGAGGCGTATATCGTCGGCGAAATCTGGGAACCAGCACAGCGTTGGCTGCAAGGCGACCAGTTCGACGCCGTGATGAACTACGTTTTTGCCCGCGCGGCCATCGGGTTCTTCGGCGGCAAGACGCTGACCGGTCTCCGACATGGCCCCTTTGCATTGGACGCGCATGACGCTGCTGCCTTTGCCCAGGCGATCACCACCTCGCTCAGCCTGTACGACTGGCAGGTGACGCTGGCACAGCTGAACCTGCTCGGCAGCCACGACACGGCCCGCTTCCTGAGCATCGTCGGCGAAGACCGGACTGCGCTCCAGCTGGCGACGCTGTTCCAGATGACCATGCCCGGCGCGCCATGCATCTACTACGGCGACGAACTGGGCCTGACCGGTGGCCCGGAACCTGCCTCGCGCGGCACGATCCCCTGGGATCGCCTGGACGAACTCAAGAATGACCTGTGGCGCTCTATCCGGGACGCCATTGCGCTGCGCAAGCGCATCCCGGCGCTGCGACGCGGCCTGTTCGCGGTGATCCACGCCCAGGGCGATGTGTTCGCTTTCACCCGCACCCTCGACGGGACGCAGGCATTGGTCGCCTTCAACGCCGGGCAGGCCGCCGCGAGCGTGGCGCTGCCGGTGGGCGGTCTGCGTGAGGTTGCGTTCGGTCAGCCGGAACAGGTGTCGTTCGCCGAGCGCGGCGTGAGCCTGGTGCTGCCGGGCCGCAGCGGGATCGTCGTGATATAGCAAGCTAACCGCCAAGACACCAGGCGCGCCAGGTTTGTTGGATTTACCTGGGGTTGTCTTAGCGTCTTTGCGTCTTGGCGGTTCAATCTTTTGGAATGGTAAACATGAACGTGTCTACCCCCGATTGGGTCAAGGACGCCGTCTTTTACCAGATATTCCCAGATCGCTTCGCGCAGAGCCGGGACGTGCCTAAACCGTCGAACCTGGAGGCGTGGGATTCCCCGCCGACGCGCTACGGCTTCAAGGGCGGCGATCTGTTGGGCGTGGTTGAGCGTCTGGATTATCTGGCCGACCTGGGCGTGACGGCCCTCTACCTGAATCCGATCTTCCGGGCGGCTTCTAACCACCGCTACAACACCCACGACTACTACGAGGTCGATCCGATCCTGGGCGGGAACGCGGCCCTGCGCGCTCTGGTAGACGCCGCCCATGCGCGCGGGATGCGCGTGGTGCTGGATGGCGTGTTCAACCATGTCGGGCGGGGGTTTTTTCAGTTCAACCACCTGCTGGAATGCGGCGGGGCATCGCCCTATGTGGACTGGTTCACGGCACAGAACTTCCCGCTGAGCGCCTACGACCGTCACGCCGACCTGAACTACGTCGGCTGGTTCGGCAGCCGCGCCCTGCCCAAACTGAACCTGCACAACCCGGTCGTGCGCAAGTACATCTTCGATGTGGCGGAGCACTGGATTCGCTTCGGCGTGGACGGCTGGCGGCTGGACGCCGCCGAACAGATCGAGGCCGACGGCTTCTGGCAGGAATTCCGGCAGCGCGTCAAGGCGGTCAACCCGGAGGCGTACATCGTCGGGGAGATCTGGTTCCCAGCGGAACGCTACCTGCAAGGCGACCAGTTCGACGGCGTCACCAACTACCTGTTCATGCGCCCGGCGGTAGGCTTCTTTGGGGCACGGACGCTGGACGATTATGTGAAGCAGGGCCACCTACAGGCATCGGTTCTGCCGCTGGATGCGCCCGGCTTTGCTCGCGCGATCGAGGCGGTGCTGGCCCGCTATCCCTGGGAGATCACGCTGGCGCAGTTGAACCTGCTCAACAGTCACGACACACCGCGCTTCCTGTCGCTGGTCGGCGGCGACGAGAGCGCCCTGCGGCTGGCGTTGCTGTGCCTGCTGACCATGCCCGGCGCGCCGAATCTCTACTACGGCGACGAACTGGGGCTGCCCGGCGGCCCTGATCCCGGCTGTCGCGGCGCGATGCCCTGGGCGCAGGCGGAGGCGCGCGGCGACCTGTGGCGCTACACGCAGCAGGCTATCGCCCTGCGAAAGGCCCATCCTGCACTGCGGCGCGGGACGTATGCAACCGTCCTGGCCGAGGGCGACCTGCTGGCCTATACGCGCGCGCTCGACGGCGCAACGGTGCTGGTGATATTGAACGCCGGGCAGGAACCGGCGTTGGTGGCGCTGCCGGTTGGTGGCCTGTCGCGGCTGGCCTTCGGCGCGTCGCCGCAATGCGCGATCAAAGCAGATAACGTTCAGGTAGTTGTTCCGGCTAGAAGCGGAATAGTGGTGGTGTGAGATGTCTGGTGAACAACGTCAGACACGGCGCGCCCCGGCGAATATGCGCGCCGTGTACCCGCCGGATGACGGCGATTTTAACGGTCTGGACGAAGCGGCAAATGTTTTCGCTATGCCGGTGAGCGAAAGGGCGGTCATGCCGGCGCAGCCGCGCGCCGACGCGCTGGTGACCTTCCCCGACGGACGAGTGCTGTCTGCGCCAGTCGGCACACCGCTGGAGGCATATTTCAAGGTGTGGCTGAAGGACAACGGGCGCACGGCAGTGGCGGCGATTGTCGATGGCCGCCTGCGCGAACTGACCTATCCTGTGACCCATGATGTCACCGCTGCACCTATCGGCATGGAACACAGCGATGGCGGGCGCATCTACCGTCGCTCGCTGATCTTCCTGCTTACCACCGCTGCCGCCGAACTCTATCCGGGCGTGCAGGTCGTGATCGATCACTCCCTGCCGGGCGGGGCGTTCTTCTGCCGTCTGCGCGGACGGCCCAACTTCAGCGCCGAGGAACTGACCGGCCTGGAAGTGCACATGCGCACCATCGTCCAGGCAGACGCGCCCATCCGCCGGAAGGTTACGCCACTGCAAGAGGCTATCGACCTGTTCCGGCAGCGCGGCGACGACGACAAGCTGCGTCTGCTGGAGAACCGCCAGAAGGATTACCTGGTCCTCTACACGCTGCGCAACAACGCCGATTACTTCTACGGCTACATGGTCCCTTCGACCGGCTACCTCCACCTGTTTGAACTGCGGCTGGTGGACGAAGCGCCGGATGGCTTTATCCTGCTGTATCCGCGCGCCGAAGCGCCGGACCGCATTCTGCCCTACACGCCCTCTGTCCAGATCGCCAGGGTCTTTTCCCAGGCGGCGCAGTGGTTGGAACGGTTGGGCGTGGAGGACATCGGCCATCTTAACCGCGCGGTGCAGAGCGGGCGCGCGCGGGAATTGATCCTGGTGGCCGAGGCGCTGCACGAGCAGCACATCGCCGAGATCGCCTCTGCCATCCGGCGGCGACACGCGGACGGGATGCGTTTGGTGTTGATCGCCGGGCCGTCCTCTTCCGGCAAGACGACCTTTTCCAAGCGGCTGGCGGTGCAACTGCTAGCCCAGGGGTTGCGGCCTTACCCGCTGGCGCTGGACCATTACTTCGTAGATCGGGAGGCCACGCCGCGCGACGAGGCCGGCGAATATGACTTCGAGGCCCTCGGCGCACTGAACCTGCCGCTGTTCAATGAGCAGTTGGTTGCCCTCACGTCGGGTCGGGCAGTGACACTGCCACACTATGACTTTATCTCTGGAAAATCAATGGTCGGCCCGCGTGTGCAGTTGACCCCCGATCACGTGCTGTTGATCGAAGGGATTCACGGCCTCAACCCGGCTCTGGTGCCCGACGTGCCGCCGGATCGGATTTTCCGCATCTATGTGTCGGCGCTGACGCAGTTGAATATCGACCGCCACAACCGCGTCCCGACAACGGACGTGCGGCTGCTGCGGCGCATCGTGCGGGATGCAACCTATCGCGGTTACAGCGCCACGTCCACCATCACCCGCTGGGCCAGTGTGCGACGCGGCGAGAAACGCTGGATTTTCCCGTTTCAAGAAAACGCCGACGTGATGTTCAACTCGGCGCTGATGTACGAGCTTTCGGTGCTACGCCCAAAGGCCGAACCGCTGCTGCTGCAAGTCGATCCCGACACGTTACAGCATATCGAGGCCAAGCGGCTGCTGTCGTTCTTGCGCTGGGTGCGCCCGCTCACCGATGAACTGGTGCCGGATAACTCGCTGCTGCGGGAATTCATCGGCGGCTGCATTTTGGAGACCTACACGCCGGAAGAGGGCACGGTTTCTACCAAGCCGGAGGAATTCTGACCCGCCATCATGGGGCCGGGTATGCCCGGCCCCTGTTGAGATTCGCCCGATCTATTCCACGATCCGGTTCGCCACCAGCCGCGCTGCGATGAGAGAACTCGGCACGCCGGTGCCCGGATGGGTGCTGGCCCCCACAAAGTATAGGTTGGTGTAGCGCGGGTGCCGGTTATGCGGGCGGAAGTAGGCCAGTTGGGTCAGCGTGTGGCTGAGGCCGTGCGTGGCGCCCTTCATGAGGTTGTAGCGCTTCTGCCAGGACAGCGGGGTGTAGTCCACCTCAAACTTCAGGTGCGCCTGCAAGTCGGTAATGCCCAGCAGCGCCAACCGCTCAAAAACCGCCTGCCGCGCACGGTCCCGGATGGCCCGCCAGTTTTGCTCGCCGCTTTCGTCCAGATGCCCAACCGGGACGATGGCGATCAGCGTGTCCTGGCCTTGCGGCGCGTGAGAGGGGTCCAGACGCGCCGGGGCGTGAATATACAGGCTGGGGTTGTCCGGCAGACCCAGATAGCGGATGATGCTCTCGAAGTTTTCCCGATAGTCGTCTGCCAGGAACAACGTGTGCGGTCCCAGCGCCGGGTAGGTCTTGTCTACCCCCCAAAAGAAGCTGATGGTTGAGCAGGAATAGCGTTTGTGGCTCAGGCGCTCGGCCAGATCGTTGTCTGGAAGCAAATGCGTGTACACGTAGGGCAGGTCGGCGTTGGCGACGACGGCGTCGGCGGTCAGGCGCGCGCCGTCCTCCAGTGTCACCCCATGGGCGTGCGTCTTGTTCACGTCGATGCGCGCAACCGGGGCGTCGAAGACGAATTCGACCCCCGCCTGGCGGGCGATCTCCATCAGGGCCTCGACGATGCGGTACATCCCGCCTTTGGGATACCACACCCCATGCGCCAGTTCGGTGTAAGGCATCATCGAGAACGTCGCCGGCGCCTCGAAGGGACTCAGGCCCATGTAGACGTCCTGGAAGGTGAAGGCGGCCTTGAGGCGCGGCTCGTCGAAGTAGGCCGCCATGTGGCGGTAGTGCGGGATCAGCGGCTTCAACTGGTACACCAGCGGTAGGTTAGCGGGGGAGAAGAACTGGGCAGCCGTGCGAAAATCGCGCTGCACCAGCCGTTCCACGCCCAGGGTGTAATGGCGATGGCCTTCTTCCAGGTAGCGCAGAAAGGCCGCAAAGCTACCCGGTTCGATGGCTTCCAGTTGATCCTGCATCGCCTTCAAGTCTGAGGTCAGGGTCAGGCGGCGGCCATCGTCGAAGATCAGGTGGTACGTCGGGTCGACGCGCTGCAAATCCAACATCTCGCGCAGTGACGCGCCCAGCGCCGCGAATTCGGCCTCGTAGAGCAGGGGCATGACGAGCAGCGTGGGGCCGGTGTCGAAGTGATGGCCGTCGCGCTCGAAGTAGTTGCAGCGCCCGCCAGGCTGGCGGTTTTTTTCGATGACGGTGACATGGACGCCGCGCCGCGCCAGGTGCGCCGCCGCAGCGATGCCACCGATCCCGGCGCCGATGACGAGTACGGATGCTGGTTTCATGATCTTTCCTTTAATCAGGTGATACCTATCTTCTCTACGTCCGTTTCAGGCTTTTTGCAGGTAGTAAGAAGCCGACCGATGTCCCCACAGCGCCTGCGCGAGTACCGACCACCCCATCCTTAATCCCGTCCGCCAGCCCTTACATTCAGGGTAGGCCCCCCGGAGACGATAACCTTCGCACTCGATGGCGTTCAACACCCGCTCGAAACGGGCGATGTAAGCATAGCCGGCCAGTCGGCAGCGCCAGTTGGCGATCTTTGCCAGGTAGTCTTTGCCGGCAGCGAAGTAGTCGCGCGCCAGGCAAACGCGGCTTTCGACCCAGGCCCGGTAAAGGCTGTTCCCGACATCGCCGGGATCGAGCCGACCACGCTCCAGGACTTCGCCGGGGATGTTGAAGTAGCCCACCGTGATGTCCTCGCAGGCGTCACGCAGCATATGGGTGATGTGCGCGGCGGTGACGGCGAAATAGCGCGCCGGGCATTGCGGGCCGGGATGATCGTGGCCGATGAAGTAGTGCAGCGCCTCCGTCACGGCAACCGCCAGGTGGCGGGTATATTCGGCCAGCTCATCCTGCGAAATGAACCGCCCGCGTCGGTCCACATCGAAGGTCATGACCGCCATCATGTGCCGGATGTAGGATTCGAGTCCGTTGCGCAATCCACGAGCGTTCTGCACTAACTGCACCAGCATGGCCTCTTCGCGCGTCACGTCCAACGGCCATTCCCCGCGGCAGCAACACTCCACAAGCTCCTGCTGGCGGGCGACGAAGGCAACTCGCGCCGCCTTTTCCACGTCTCCATCGAGCCAATCGTCTACCCAGCGAAAATATGCATAGGCCAGATAAGCGTCGGCGACGCGGTCCCGGTCTACCAGGAAACGGATGGTGTAGTAGGTCTGCCGGCTGGCAGCTTTGGTGATCGAAGCCGCCAACGCCGACGGCCCATCCTTAACCATGTGTGCAAACATTTCTCTATCCCCCGCGGCGACACCTGGGCTTGGCACGTGTGCCTCTTTTAGCGCACGCACCGCCGAGTCGGCGTCGTCGAACGGTGAGAACCTCCGAATAAGGTCCAGGTCAAGATGATGTTGATTGCCAGCATAGATTACGTGGTTCCCCATGCAGGGTTGCGGCAGGCAGGCAAAAAATCCCCCGCGCCTGGCCCCTGCGTTACAATTTGGCGAATTCTTTCCCTGCTTATGCGCAAAAGGAGTTTTCGCCATGACGACCGCCCCCACCCAGAACAGACATGCCCTCAACAGCCGCAGCCGTCCGCTGCTAGAAGGCCCAGACCGCGCCGCCGCGCGCGCCATGTTCAAGGCCATCGGCCTCACCGACGCAGACCTGGCCAAACCGCTGATCGGCATCGCTAACACCTGGACCGAAATCGGCCCGTGCAACTACCACCTGCTGCGTCTCGCGGCCAAGATCAAGGAAGGCGTCCGCGCCGCCGGAGGGACACCGCTGGAATTCAACACCGTGAGCATCTCCGACGGCATCACGATGGGCACCGAGGGCATGAAAGCCTCGCTGATCAGCCGGGAGGTGATCGCCGACTCGATTGAGCTGATCGCGCACGCCAATTATTTCGACGGGCTGATCGCCCTCTCTGCCTGCGACAAGACCATCCCCGGCACGATCATGGCGCTTATCCGCCTGGACCTGCCCGCGCTGATGCTCTACGGCGGCTCGATTGCCCCCGGCCACTATGCGGGCCGCGATCTGACCGTGCAGGATGTCTTTGAGGCAGTAGGCGCCTATGCCGCCGGGCGGATCACGGCAGAGGAGTTCAAAGCCATTGAAGATTACGCCTGTCCCGGCCCCGGCGCGTGCGGTGGGCAGTTCACCGCCAACACGATGGCGACCGCCGTCGAGATCATGGGCATCTGTCCGATGGGCATGGCCGACGTTCCGGCAGTCGGTGCGGCCAAAGAAGATGTAGCCCGCCGCGCCGGGGAGTTGATTCTGGATATGGTCGCGCAGGACATTCGCCCCAGCAAGGTGATCACCCGTGCCGCGCTGGAAAATGCCATCGCCTCCGCTGCCGCCACCGGCGGTTCGACCAACATCGTGCTGCATTCGCTGGCCCTGGCCCGCGAAGCCGGGATTCCCCTGACGCTTGATGACATTGAGGCCATCAGCGCCCGCACGCCGATCATCGCCGATCTCAAGCCGACGGGTCGCTTCACTGCCTTAGACGTGCACAAGGCCGGCGGCATCCGCCTGCTGGCGCAGCGGATGCTGGAAGGCGGCTATCTACATGGCGATACGCTGACCGTCACCGGGCGCACGCTGGCCGAAGAAGCTGCCAGCGCCCAGGAAACGCCGGGGCAGGAAGTCATCCGCCCGCTAAGCAACCCGATCAGCACACACGGTGGGCTGCACATCCTCAAGGGCAACCTGGCGCCCAACGGCTGCGTGATCAAGCTCAAGGGCAATGAGCCGCGTACCCATCGCGGCCCGGCGCGCGTTTTCGACCGCGAGGAAGACGCCATGGCGGCGGTGCAGTCCCGCCAGATCAAGGCAGGGGACGTGGTGGTGATCCGCTACGAGGGGCCGGTCGGCGGACCGGGGATGCGCGAGATGCTCGGCGTCACGGCGGCGATCACCGGGCAGGGGTTGGGCCGCGACGTGCTGTTGATCACCGACGGGCGCTTCTCCGGGGCGACACACGGCCTGTGCGTGGGGCACATCGCGCCAGAAGCGATGGTCGGTGGGCCGCTGGCGCTGGTGCAGAATGACGACATCATCAGCGTAGACATCGACGCGCGGCGGATCAGCGTCGAACTGGACGAGGCGGAACTGGCCCGCCGCCGCGCCGCCTGGACCCCGCCTGCGCCACACTATACCAATGGCGTCATGGCGAAGTACGCCCGGCAGGTCGCCCAGGCCGACGATGGCGCGGTGACGAACACCGCGCACGGCCTGGCGCGCTGACGATACACGTACGCCCGGCAGCGGCGGCACACTTGCGCAGAGCCGCCGCTGCCGGGATGTGGACAAAATAGCGCAGTCCTAAAGGGCCGCCTGCCGTCGGCATATCTTTCAGTCTGCCGAAAGACGGCCCTTTCCTTCCTGTCGGCAGAGAAGCCATGCGCAGAGGTAATTATGACCCTATCCTATAGGGAAAGGCGCTTGAACAGCCACTCGGGGATGTGGCAGATCGCCAGCATGATGTATCGCCAAAACCAGGGGGTGTAGACAACCGCCTCCCCTTTGAGCATGGCCGTATAAATGCGCTTACCGACGCTTTCGGGCCTGGCATAGAGGAAATTTTTCCTCAGGTGAGCCGTCATGGGGGTATCCACAAAGCCCGGCTTGATGGTAACAACGGAAACGCCTGCCTTGCTCAGTCGGGCACGCAGCCCACTGGTAAACAGACTGACTGCGCCTTTGGCCGTGCCATAAATATAATTGCTGCCGCGCCCGCGATCCCCAGCCACCGACGCGATCACCGCAATACAACCGCGCCGTTGCCGCTCGAAACGTTCGGCCAGGAGCGTAAGCAGGGAGATATAACTCAGGGCGTTGGTTTGGAGTTCACGCAGGGTTGCATCGACATCGTTCTGCGCTTTGGCCTGATCGGTCAGTGTCCCGTGCGCGATCAGCACTGCGTCCAGACTGCCTAGCGCTTCATAGGCGGCGGTTATCATCGCGCCATGCCGGGCCAGATCGCTCAGGTCGAACGTGTAAGGTACGACGCGCGCTGCGCCGCGCACTTCCAGGTCGTGCTGCACCGCCGTCAGTTTTTCGGCGTTGCGTCCGACGATGAAAAACGCTGCACCGTCGGCGGCAAAATGCCTGGCCGTTTCATGCGCGATGGCCGACGTTGCGCCTACGATCATCAGCTTCATCCTGATCCTCGCTCATTACCGTTGCGTGTCACACGCCGCCAGAAGCTCGACGAAAACTTCGGGTCAATATACCGGGCAAATTCGCGCCACTGGGGATAACATGCCTGAAAGGTTTCCGCCGACATGCGCGCGTCTTTGGCCGGGTAGAGCACCCCGCCGTTGGCCCGCACCACCTGATCGAGGCGATTGAGCAAAGACAGGGTACGCTGGCCACGAAACGGAAAGTCCAGCGCCAAAGTCACCCCTGGTCGTGGGAATGACAACAGCCCCGGCGAGGGCATTTCCCCGAACACTTTGAGCACGGCCAGAAACGACAGCACACCAGAACGGCTGATCTGCGTCAGAATGTCCTTGATGGCCGTGCGATCCTGGGCGTAGGGGATTACGAACTGGTATTGCAGAAAACCAGGCGGGCCGTAAAGCCGGTGCCATTCGTGAAGGGCATCCAGGGGATAAAAGAACGGGTCATACGGCACGGTCTGAAACGTGTGTTTGGGGAGTTGTGAACGATAATACAGGTTATTGAAGGCTTTCGCCGTCACCAGGTTGAGTGCAAAGGCCGGGAGCTGGATCGGCACGGTGAACAAAGACTTCGGCTGCACGGACTTGCGCGGGATGTGTCTGGGCCAGGTATAGTTGCCGCGCATAAACAGCCCACGTCCCAGATTCCTGCCCGTCGCCAGGCAATCTACCCAGGCCATTGTATGTTCAAAACGTTCGTCAGAATCGGCGCTGATTTCAAAAAACTCATCCACGCAGCGAAAACGAATCTGCTCTTTGGCAATAAACGGCCCGGCCACGCGGCGCACGCGAATTTCTGCCCACAGGATCAGGCCGGTCAGACCTAACCCGCCAATGGTGGCGCGAAACAGATCGGCGTTTTCGTCGGGCGAGCAGATCAGTCGTTCACCGTCCGAGCGCAGCAGCTCGAAGCGGGTGACGTGGCAGCCAAAAGTTCCCGCCTTGTGATGGTTTTTGCCATGCACGTCGTTGGCAATCGCGCCCCCGACGGTGACAAACTTGGTGCCGGGCGTGGTGGGAAGGAACCAGCCGCGCGGCACAATCAGCTTCAAAATATCAGCCAGGGTGACTCCGGCTTCACAGCGCAGTAGACCGGTGTCTTCGTCAAAGGCGATGAAGCGGTTGAGGGGAGCGGTATCCAGCAGTGTGCCGCCGTCGTTCAGGCAAACGTCTCCGTAGCTACGCCCCACACCATACGGTAGAACCGAACCCTCGATGGAGGCCAGGTCGGTCAGTGCATCGCGCCAGTGAACGGGGATGACGGTTTGCGATCTGGCTTTGGGATAACGTCCCCAGGATTGGTAAGTACGCAACGTCATCGGGTCATGTCCTTGTCCAGGTCACGATTCCCATAAGAATCGGCGCAGGGAACGATCGCCTTTACGTCATGCTCGTGGCGTTTACGCCTTGATTGTGGCGTTTACGCCTTGATTGTGGCGTTTACGCCTTGCTCGTGGCGTAAAGGCGACACCCAGACGCGCCCTTGACTGACCGCTTTTACCCCCCGGCCATCGGCGAGAAGACCGACACCTCGTCGGCGGCGGTAAGGGGTGTATCCAGGCAGCTGAGCAGGGCTGCGTCTCGCCCGTTGATCACCACGCGCACGTGAGGGCGCAGCCCTTCGCCCGCGAAGATGCTCTCGCGCAACGGTGGATTGTCGGCGGTGAGCAGGCGCAGCGCCTCGCCCACCGTCGCCGCGTCGATCTGTTGCCGCCAGTCGGTCACATGGCGGCGGAACGCCCCGTACAGCTTGATCGTCGCCATCGGGTTCACCACTTGGTATAGGCGTCGCTCATCTTGCGGTACTCGATCATCTCCTCGCCCAACTGCCTGGCGTAGAAGATGATCTCGCACACTTCCTCGAAGGCGTCGGTCCACTGGAAGGCTTCGTCGAGCGTCTGGCCGGTGGCGAAGCTGCCGTGCCCACGCAGCATGACGCACTTGTACGACTTGAGCGCCTCGGCCACCGTGTTCGCCATCTGCGGGCTGCCGGAGGCGAACTCCACCGATACAACAGGAATCTTCTTGAGCAGATACGACCCCTCGTTGTCGATGGGCACGATCTCGTTGCGCACCAGCGAGAGGGCAATCGCGCGGCGCGGGTGGGCGTGCACCACCGCCAGGGCAGGCGTGGCTTTGTAGATAGCGCGATGCACGATCAGTTCGGTGGAGGCCAGGGCTACGCCGCTGTCGTTCTTATCCAGGCCAGTTTCGATCAGGTCATGCGGCTTGAGGTTGCCCAGCATCGCGCCGCGCCGCTTGATGATGATGCGGTCGCCGTAGCGCACGCTGATGTTACCGCCGTGCGAAGAGATCAGGTTGTGCACGAACATATCGCGCCCGATGTCGCGGAACATTTCGTAAACACGTGGATCGATCATGGTGTTTCCTTGCGTCTATGCGTCGAAGCGCCTATGCGTCAAAGCGGTAAGCCGCAGGGCTGCCGTCCAACGCCGAAAACGACCTACTGACTGCTCACGACTAACTCTGCCAGGCCCAGTTCTTCCAGTTTGCGCGGTGTAGGAACGCCGTTCGGGTCCCAGCCGCGCGCCCGATAGTATTCTTCCAGCATCGGCTCCAGGTGACTCACCTCACCTGCGCTGGCGCCGGTCGCCGGTTCGGTCAGCAGGCGCGGCGGAAGCGTGTCGTCGGCGCGGGTGAAGCCTGCCCGGTTGTTGTAGAGCCGTTCCAGGGTCCAGATACGTTCCCCGGCGCGGATCATCTCGCCGGTTGGATACTCCACGCCCGTCAGGGCCGTCAGGGCGCGGGCGAAGTACTCGTCGGCGACGGCGATATTGGCGAATTTGCAGGCCACCAGCGAGTCGAGCACGGCGCTGCTGTTCTGGTGCAGGATCACGTAGCTGGCCTTGCCCTGTACCTGCAAACGGTCGATCAGCTTGGGCAGGCCCAGCACTTCCAGGCCGAGCATGTTGCCGCGCATGTGGCAGCCACCCCGGTTGCTGGTGGCGTAGAGCAGCCCCTGGCCCTGCATCCCACGCGGGTCGTAGGCGGGCATCTCCATACCCTTGACGCTCATGGAAAGTTCCGGCATCTCGTAATACTGCGCCAACCGGGCGCTGCCCTCGGCCAGTTCGTTTCCGATGCCCCGGCGATAGGCAATCGCTTCCACCGTTTGAAGCAGCAGATCGGCGCGGCCAAAGCGCAGCTCGCTCTTCAACGCGCCACGTTCGCTCAGCTCCATCGCGCAGGCGATGGTCGCGCCGCACGAGATCGTATCCAGGCCGAGGTCGTTACACAGGTAGTTGGCCTCGGCGATAGCTTCCAGGTCGTCGATGCCGCAGGCCGCGCCGAACGCCCAGGCGGTCTCGTATTCCGGGCCTTCGCCTTCCTTGTGCGAGGTTTTGGTCACGCGCGTGCAGCCGATAGGACAGGCCCAGCAGGAGCGGTTCTCGACCAGATATTTTTCCGTCAACGCTTCGCCGCTGATGGCCTCGGCGTGCTCGAAGTGGCTCTGCTGAAAGTTGCGCGTGGGCAGCGCGCCGACGGCATTGAGGATGTTCATCATCACCGCCGTGCCGAATTCGGGCAGTGCCTGCGAGGTGATGGGGTTGGCCTTGAGCATCTTGGTCGCCTCGTACTGCACGAAGCGGAAGCGATCCTTGTCCTCGAAGTCCACCTTCTCGTTGCCCTCGATGACGATGGCCTTGAGGTTCTTGCTGCCCATCACCGCGCCGGGGCCGCCGCGCGCCGCTGAGCGGGCCACGTCGTTCATGATCGCGGCAAAACGCACGCGGTTCTCCCCCGCCGGGCCGATGCACACCACGTTGCGTTTGTTGTTGTCCTGGCCGAGCGCGGCGCACGTCTCCGCAGAGGTCATGCCCCACAGGTGTGTAGCATCTTTGATCTCCGCCGTGTCTGTCTTAATCTCGATATAAACCGGCGTTGCGGCACGCCCCTTGACGATCAGCGCATCCCAGCCAGCCTTCTTCAGGCGCATCCCCCACCAGCCGCCGGAGTTAGAGTCCAACACCGTGCCGGTCAGCGGCGACAGGGTGCTCACAGAGAAGCGGTTGCTGGTCTGGAAGCCGGTGGCGGTTAGGGGGCCAGTGGCGAAGATCAGCACGTTTTCCGGCGAAAGCGGCTCCACGCCCGGCGGGACCAGGTCCCACAGCAGGCGTGCGCCCAGCCCGCGCCCGCCGATAAACAGCCGCGCCATGTTCATATCGAGCGGTTGCGTTGCGATTGTCCCGGTGGTCAGGTCGATCACCAGGATTTTGCCCATCCATCCGTTCATGCTTGCACCTCGGTGTGTCGTGTGGTCTGGCGAAGACTATAGAGCAAAAGCGGTCGGTGCAAAAGAACCTCTCTCCTGTCCCGCACATGACAATCGGCTGTGATCAGGAAATCCAGCCCGCCGAGATGATAACCAAACATTGGATTGATCACCAAACCCGGCTATCATCACCCGCAAAGCCCGGCCTGTATGCCAGGAGCAGCAGCAATGGCACCCCCTCTTTCTGAAAACGCCCTTTCCCTGGCCGACTATACGGCAGCGCACGAGACAGCCGTGCTGCTGGATCGCAGCGCCGAGGGCCGCCTGATCCTCACCGAGCGCGACCGGCTGGCGATCCTGCACCGCATCTCGACCAACGACGTCGAACAGTTACCCCCAGGCGCGGGGCGCGCCACTGTGCTGACCACGCCCATCGGGCGCACCATCGACCGCGTGATCGCGCATCACCTGAGCGGAGAGCGCGTCTTGCTGCGAACCGGGCCGGGTCGGGCCGAAGCTATTGCCGCCTATCTGCGGCGTAACGTCTTTTTCCGGGATAAGCTGCACGTACAGGATGTATCGGCTGCCCTGGCGCAGTTTGCCCTTTACGGCCCCCTGGCCGACGTCGTCGCGGCGGCGTTCGCGCCGGGGATCGCCTCCTTGCCGCTGCACGGCGTGATCGAAGCTCAGTTCCAGGGCGCGCCGCTGCTGATCCTGCGGCTCGACCCGCTGGCCGCGCCGGGGATCGGGCTGATCGCCCCCGTGGAACACGCCCCGGCGCTGCAACAGGCGACCCTGGTGGCTGGTGCAGAATGTGGCCTGCGTGCTGCCGGAGACACGCTGTATGACCTGTTGCGCATCGAGGCGGGAATGCCTGGCCCGCCGGAACTGAACGAGCAGTACATCCCTCTGGAAGCCGGGCTGTGGGACGACGTGAGCTTTTCCAAAGGCTGCTACACCGGGCAGGAGATCATCGCCCGGTTGGAGAGCCGGGGCCGGCTGGCGAAAACGCTGGTCGGCGTGGCGCTGTCTGGGCCGGTCGCGGCAGGGATGGCGTGGGAAGCAGAGGGCCGTCGGCAGGGCGAGCTGACCAGCGCCGCCGCGCTGCCGGATGGGCGCTGGATCGGCCTGGGATTCGTGCGCCCTGACCTGGCCGCGCCAGGGCGCATCCTAACCCTGGTCGGCGGCGAGGCTGTGATCCGCCTGGTGCGTGGACCCTAAAGACAACGCGACAGCCGGCACTCGTATTTGTGCATCCTTGAACAACATCCTTGACGTTCTGCTGCGTTCGCCTTATTCTTTGGTCAGGATTGCCCTGATGCAGGGCCAAATCCACACAGATTTCAAAAGAAAAAGGAGAGATTCGCATGTCTAAGCAGTGGCGTTATATCCTGCCTTTGCTGCTCGTGTTTGCCCTGGTGCTATCTGCCTGTGGCCAACCAACCGCCACCCCTGCCCCAACGGAGGAGCCGACCGCAGAAGCTACGGTAGAAGAGACGGAAGCCGCCGCCGAGGAGACCGAAGAGGCGCCGGCCATCGCCGCCGCGCCGGAGGAAGGCATCGCCATCGGCCTGGTGACGGACGTGGGCGAAGTAGACGACCGCAGCTTTAACCAGAGCGCCTGGGAAGGCGTCCAGGCGGCAGCCGAAGCCCTGGGCGGCGTTGCGCAGTACATCGAGACGCAGGACTCCACCGACTACGCCAACAACATCGCCGAGTTCGCCGAGAACGGCTACGACATCATCGTGACCGTCGGCTTCGCCCTGGGCGAGGCGACCATCCAGGCGGCGAATGACTATCCCGACGTGCACTTCATCGGCATCGACCAGTTCCAGGCCGAGGCGCTGCCTAACCTGACCGGTCTGGTCTTCCATGAGGATCAGGCGGGCTATCTGGCCGGCTATCTGGCCGGCAAGTTGACCCGCAGCGGCATCGTGGCGGGCGTCTATGGCACCGACACGGTTCCGCCGGTGGTCGCCTTCGGCACCGGCTTCGAGAACGGCGCGCGCGCGGCCAACCCGGACGTGCAGGTAATCACTACCTATCACCCCGGCGGCATCGACGTGGCCTTCACCGACCCCGAATGGGGCGCGGCAACGGCAGCGCAGGCGGTTGACCAGGGTGCAGACATCATCTTCGCCGCTGGTGGCAAGACCGGCAACGGCGGCCTGGGCGAAGTCGCCAACCGCACCACCGAAGACAACCCGCTCTACTGCATCGGTGTGGACACCGACCAGTGGGAGACCGTCCCCGAAGCGCATCCCTGCCTGATCACCAGTGCCGTCAAGCTGATCCCGGTCGGCCTGCAGGAGATCATCAACCTGATCGCCGAGGGCAACCCGCCGGCGGGCAACTACTACGGCCCGGTCGGCCTGGCAGATTTCCACGACTTCGCGGATGTCGTCCCGGCGGACCTCCAGGAAGAACTGACCACGCTGGCCGAGCAGTTGACCTCTGGCGAAGTCTCGACCGGCTACAACCCTGGCGGCGCGACTGAGGAAGAAGCTCCGGCGGAAGAGGCGACGGAAGAAGCCACTGAGACGTCCGGCAGTTAACGCCGATCTGTCGGAACCGGGGATCGACCGCGTGGGGGGGCGGCGCAACAGCGTCGCCCCCTCTTTTTTGCAGAATTTTGCAACAAAGAGGAAAGCGGGTATACTGCCCCGCCGTGCGCCTATAACGTTTATTGTTACGGAAAGGTTAAACATCATGAACGTCGATAACGGATCGTGCCTGTCTACCCTTCTGTTGATCGCCGTCGTGCTGGGGTTTGGGACGGGTGTCCTGTTCCTGGGCGTGCAGTCGCCCGTCCCGCCGCAGGCCGAGTTGATGGCGCGGCCCACGCCTGTACCGACCCTGATGCCCCCGTCTGACTTGCAGATCGGGCTGGTGACCCACGAGGGCGGCGAGATCGACGACCAGAGCTTTAACCAGGCCGTGTGGCTGGGTGTGCAGGCCGCCGCCGCCCGCCTCGGCGCCGAGGCCGCTTACATCGAAACCCAGGATTCGACCGACTACGCGACCAACATCGCCGAGTTCGCCGAGAACGGCTACGACATCATCGTCACCGTCGGGGTAGCGATGGGCGACGCCACCCGCGCCGCTGCCGCCGCTTATCCCGACATCCACTTTATCGGCGCAGACCAGCGTCAGCCGGAGCCGCTGCCCAACCTGACCGGTTTGGTCTTTCACGAGGACCAGGCCGGCTACCTGGCGGGCGTATTGGCCGGGCGGTTGACGCGCAGCGCGGTGGTAAGCGGCATCTACGGCACCGCGCTCGCGCCGAGTATCGTCGCCTTTGCCACCGGCTTTGAAAACGGCGTCCACGCGGCCAATCCCGATGCCCTGGTGATCACCACCTATCATCCCGGTGGCTTCGGCGTGGCCTTTAGCGACCCCGAATGGGGTGCCACGACGGCGGCCCAGGCTATCGACCAGGGCGCGGATGTGGTCTTCGCGGCGGGCGGCTCGACGGGCTTCGGCGCGCTGGTTGAAACCGCCACGCGGACAACGACAGACGCCCCGCTGTACTGCATCGGCGTGGACGTAGACCAGTGGATCACCGTGCCGGAGGCGCGGCCTTGCCTGGTATCGAGCGCGGTCAAGCAGATTGCGGAAGGGGTGGAGCAGATCGTGTTGCAGGTCATGGCCGGGCAGCCACCCGCCGGGAATTTCTTCGGTGGCGTGGGGCTGGCAGACTTCCACGACTTCGCAGAGGTCATCCCTGCGGACGTGCAGGCCGAATTGCAAGACATCGCCGCCAGGTTGGCCGCCGGCGAGATCGATACCGGCTACACGCCGGGCGGGTAGGGCGCCTTTCTTGCCAGGGACACGGTGTGCCGTGTCCCTACAGGCAAACAAATGTGAATTTTTCGTGGATTTTTAAGCCACCTTATCCCCCGGAATTTCATTCTGGCTTAAGATAACAGACAAGACCGGCTGAATCTCCGGGGGAATCATCTGTGGAACGCGAGTACACTCTTGAGGTGCCGACGCCGCTGGGGGTAGAGGAAATCGCCCTATGCCAACGCAGCGAAGGCAGGCACCGCTTCATCGCCTGGCACGGCATCACTGCCACCAACCGCTTCTGGTATTGGGATAGCTTTTGGGAACAAGGCCAGGTGACGCTGGCCGGGCTGCCGGGGCATGGCCCGGTGCGCCGCCATCCCCGCACCCACTACCTGCGCTGGACGGCACAACACCTGATCGATGTTGGCGTGGGCACCGCGCGCCATCTGTACAACGGCGAGCCGATGACCTTGATCGGCCATTCGACCGGTGGGCTGATCGCGCTGGGGGTGGCGTTAGCCGCGCCAGAACTGGTGGCGCGGTTGATCTTGCTGGCCCCGGTGGTGTGGGGCGAACTGAGCGGCATTGTAGGGCTGTGGCTGCGGGCGGCAGAGCGCCCCGCGCTGGCCCGCCTGTTGATCGGCGCGTCTCTGGCGCCGGGCCGTTGGTCTTACCGCCTGTTTCGCGCCTCGCTGCGCAGCTACGTTTCCGACACACGAGGCCTGTACGGCAACCCACGCATGGACTCCACCTCGCGTTACGGCTATCCGCATTATCGCCTCACCAGCACCGACGCCGTATTGGGCACCGTGTTGGCGCTGCGCACGGCTAATCTGCGCCCACTGGTGCTGCACCATTGCCCCACCATGCCGATCTTGCTGGTGCACGGCGACCAGGATGGCGTGGTGCCTTACCGCCAGTCCGCCTGGCTGCTGCAAGCCCTGCCGCAGGCATCGCTGGTCACGGTGCCCGGCGCGGGACATATGGCTTATGTAGAAAGCGAGCAGGTGGTCAACACACAAGTGAACGCCTGGTGCACAGAACACCCGGTGTAGATCGCCCGGCAGACGGCCCGGAGGATCAACGACCAAGCGGCAGGGGGCCGGTCAGCCGAGTTGGACGCGCGCTTCCAGCCGACCGAAGTGGATCACGTCGCCACTGCGCAGGATGTACGGCTGGTGAGGGCGCAACAGCCGCCCGTTGAGATAGGTGCCGTTGGTGCTTTCCAGGTCGGTCACGAACACCGACGCGCCTTCGACATAGATAGCGGCATGTTCACGCGAGACGCCCCGTTCTGCTGCCTGAAGGGGGAACAGGTCGATGACCGTCTCGCCGCGCAAGTCGCTGATGTCCCGCCCGATCAGGACGGTGAGGCCATCGCGCAGCGGCGTCTGGCAGACCTGGCCGTTGATCTTCAGTTGCAGTAGGTGTGGCGCTTCTACCAACACGTCGGCCACATAAGTCTCCAGACGCAGTTTAGCCGTATTGGAGGGTGTGGGCAGAAAGAGGAGATCGCCGCATTCACGGCAGATCATTTCGCCAGGGCGGTTTACGGCGCCGCAGCTTTTACAGATTCGACTCGTCACGCTGACCGACCTCTAAGCTAAGCCATCCCCTAGGATCGCTCGATGCTAGAGACAGTATAGCCACATTGCCGGGGCGAGTCTATAGGATAAATGTTACAGCAAGACAATGATTGATAAAAATTGTTGGGATTTGAGAGGAAGTCGGGCACAATCGACAGGGCAAGGCGCCCGACCGGCGGGCCAGTAGTAAAAACGCGCCCCGACGATCAGCCTAACTGCACCTGGATCGGGCCTTTGTTCAGCGCGCCGGTGCCTACCAGCCGGACCCGTACACTCAGCCGGGCCAGGTGGATTGTGTCGCCGTTGTGCAGAAGGACCGGCTGGTGGGGGACCAACCGCTGGCCGTTGAGAAACGTCCCGTTGGTGCTGCCCAGGTCGATCAGGTAGATGCCGTCTGCCGCGATGTGAATGGCCGCGTGGCGGCGCGAAACCCCCCTCTCGAACGCTTCCAGGTTTGCCAGGTCCAGCACCGGGTTGTCCACCAGGTTCTTGATGTCGCGCCCGACCAGGATCACCGTCCCGGCTTCCAGCGTCGCCCGAAAGATGCTGTCCGCAATCTCAAAGGTGATCAGGTGCGCCTCCTTGACCTGCACCTGCTCGAACGGCCTGGCCTCTATATCCGGCGGCATGGGCTGGGTCTCGTTGACCCTGGAGATCGGTCGCCCGGTGAGCAGGTCGCCGCAGTTCTGGCAAAGCAGCTCGCCAACGCGATTTTCGGCGCCGCAACTCTGACAGATCATCACATCTGCCTTTGCTTCTAAAAAAGTGCAAGGGTTTGTAATGCGATTCTAGCCGGAATTGGCGCAGAAGTCCAGCGAGCAAACAAGCATTTTGCCGGATTTAAGGAGATTGTAAGGCGAGCAGGAGGGACTATCCTCCTGCCCGGTCTATAAATTGCAAGGTTGCGGCGTGCGTCACGCCTGGGCCAGAAAGGCGTCCATCGCGCCGAGCAGCCTTTCGATGTGAGCTGGCTGCGCGTCGCCCATATGCGCGATGCGGAAGGTCTCATCCTTGATCTTGCCGTAGCCGCCGCCGAGGGTGATGTGCTGCTTTTTGAGATGGGCCTGTAAGGCGGGGAAGTCGATGCCGCGCGTGTTGCGGACGGTGCTCACGGTCGGGCTGTGGTAGCCTGCTTCGCTATACATGGCGAAGCCCTGCCGCTCCACCCAGGCGCGCACCATCCCAGCCATCTGGGCGTGGCGGCGGAAGCGATTGGCGTACCCTTCGGCGCGGATAGCGTCCAACTGTCGGTCGGCGGCGTACATCAGGCTGATCGGCGGCGTGGCGGGGGTGTTGTTCTTTTCGTGGTGCTTTTCCAATGTCAGCACGTCGAAGTAGTAGCCACGATGGGGAATCGCCTTCGCCCGCGCCAACACGCGGTCACTCACCGCGCCGAAGGCAATCCCCGGCGGCAGCGCGAAGCACTTCTGCGACGACGTGACCACCAGGTCGATGCCCCAGGCCGCCGTGTCGAGTTCTGCGCCCAGCCAGCAGGAGACGGCATCCACCAGAAACAGCGTATCGGGATAGCCGTGCATGATCTCGGCATATTGCGGCAGCGGGTTCATCACGCCGGTGCTGGTCTCGTTGTAAACCAGCGCCACCGCGTCATAGTGCTTCTGCTTCAACGCATCGGCCAGTTGTTCCGGCTTGACGGCCTGTCCCCAGGGAACTTCCAGCACGTCCACCTGCTTGCCGTTCTCGCGGCTAACCCCCGCCCAACGCTCGCTGAACGCGCCGTTGACCAGGTGCAGCACCGGCTGATCGTCGCGTACACAGCAGCGCGAGGCGCTCTCCCAGATGCCGCTGCCGGAGGAGGTGTAGATATACACGCGGTAACCATCCCCGACGAAGAAGGCTTCCTTGAGCTTGGGTTGCAGGCGGGCGTACAGGTCTGCGAAAGCCTTGCTGCGGTGGCCGATCATCCAGCCGCCCTGTGCATCCAGGATTTCGCGCCGCACCTCCACCGGGCCGGGGATAAACAGAACATCGTGGTCGAAAATATCGTCGGTCATGGGATGAAGACTCCTTTTATGCACCCAAACGAACGGCAGACTGCCAGCAGACAGCATTCAGCGTTCAGCCATCAGCAAACCGCATGGGCGAGATTCGAGGGCAGGCTTATTCCACCGGGCAGAACCCCATCGCAGAACCGGGCGTAGAGTCTGCTTGCCACCTGCTGACGGCTGAATGCTGACCGCTGATCGCTGACGGCTATTGCGTCGCCAATCCCTCTTTGAGCAGATCGATCTGCGGGACGGGCGTGGGATCGACCTCGTTCATCATCGCCAGGTAGTAGCTGGCATAATCCCCGTACTGGGTGACGGTGAGCATTTGCGCCAGGCGCGTTTCGCCCAGCGCCGTCACGGTGTCGGTGTTGATCCCCTGCATCATCAGCAGGCGGCGGGTGAGGTCGTGGCGCAGGTGCACGCGCGGGTGGTCATAGGCGGAACGGAGGAAGATCACCATCCATTTGTCCATGACCGCCGCCGGGAATTCCGTCCCGACGGTGCCGTTGTGGTTCATCTCCGGCAGGGCATCGTATTCGGCCCACGACTTGGCGTTCTCGTTGAACTGCGCTTTCCAGCGTCGGGCGACCGGGGCCAAGATGCCGCTACCATAAAAGACCCCCACCCGTCCGCAGAACTGCCCGGCCAGTCGTTTGGCGGGGTTTTCGGCCAGGGGCACGTCGGCGCCGTAGGTGTCGTTGCCTTGCCGCAGCAGATCGACCGCCTCCTCGATCTCGGCGTCCAGCCCGACGGCCAGCCCCAACCGGTCCGCCAGCCCGATCAGCAGGCCGAAGCTCCAACCCAGAGCGGCGCGCGGCTGGCAGGCGATGGTGAAATCCCAGTACGGCACCCCGGCGGCGCGCGCGCGTTCGATCAGCGCCCCGCCGGTGGCAATGGCGAGCACCTGCACGCCGCGTTCCAGGGCCTGGTCGAAGGCAGAGAGCGTTTCCTCGGTGTTGCCGCTCTTGCTACTGGCGATCACCAGTGTTTCCGGCCCGGCGGCGAAGGCAGGCAAGACGTAATCGCGGTTGACCAGGATCGGGATCGGGCAGCGGTCGGCGATCAAGGCGGCTAGCAGGTCACCGCCGATGGCGCTGCCGCCCATGCCGTTGATCACGATCTGGCGGACCTGCCGGAAGGTGTCCGGCAGGGGCAGGCTGCGGGCGCGCAGCCAGGCCGCTTCAAGCTGATCGGGCAGAGCCGTGATGTAACCGAGCATGTCTTCCGGGTCGAGCGCGCGGAAATCTTGCGGGTCATCCAGGTTCATCAGCACACCTCTCCCCCCTCAACGACGGCGACGGGATGCCATTGTAGCGCGAAGCCATCGAATCGCACACGGCAGGTTGAACCGCCCGACCTGTTCGCTTTGCACAGGAGAAAGGAGGCCGACAGGGGATTGATCCCACGCGCGGAAACAGCCGGTCAGCGCGACACTATCTCAGCAGCAGTAAAGACGAAAGCGGCAGGGCAATGATGCGCGGATCGGCAATGACCACATCATCGGTCAGCGTGATCAGGATGCCGAAGGGCGCATTGTAGACTGTCTTCTCGATAAACGCGCGCAACCCCAGGGTATCACGGTGGCCATCAATGCGATGGCGGTATTTTACTTCAAGGGGAATACGCTGTTCCCCGATGGTGATGACAAAGTCGATTTCCGGCTCTGTTCCTCTTTCGGGAAACCAGGCGAGGTCCAGATC
>CAZGXI010000015.1:0-91322 GCA_964529715.1 uncultured Anaerolineae bacterium
TTCGGCGGCAGGCAATTCCGCTTCGGCCTCTCCCTCCGGCCCGGCTTCCTCGAACATCCCCGCCGCGCTGCCCATCTCTGCTAACCAATCCGGCACTTCGCCTGGCGCAGCGGCCTCTTCGACGGTCTCTGCCTCTTCTATTTCCGACAGGGGTTTGGAGCCACCCAGCGTATATATCCAATCGGGCGTTTCGCCGGGGACAGAAGGAATTTCGGCCTGTGGGACGGGCGTCTCCGGTTCAGGTTCGCCTGCGCCGATCTGACTCAACCAGTCGTCCGGCAAAACCTCTTCAAGGGGTTCAGACGGTGTGGGAGGCTGTTCGGTAATCGCCGCCGCTGCCAGCCAATCTGGCATTTCGACCGAGGCCAGAGGCACTTCAGCCGGCGAAACGGGCATTTCTGGCTCAGGCTCGCCTGCCCCAATCTGGCTCAGCCAATCGGCGGGCAAGGCTTCTTCGCCAGGAAGCGGCTCCTCAGGCGGCAAGCCGGCCTCAGGTTCCAGGTCCGGTTCGGGAGGCAGCATGGTGACATCCTCTTCTCGCCCCGCTTCAGGCGTCGATGTATACAACCAGGCCAGCGGGTCCGTGCCGGAGGTGGCCTGCGGCGGCTCGATGGGAACCTCAAAGGCCGCAGCTTCGGCCAGGGGTTCTTCCTGAGCATACAACCAGGCCAGGGGGTCTTCTTCAGGGGGCGCGGGAACGGCAGGACGTGACGGCGGCGGTGCCGCAGGAAGGGGTTCAGGCGCTTCTTCCTGGCTCATCCGGTGCAGCCAGGCCATCGGATCGTCCTCTTCGGCGGGCGCGGGACCCTCCGGGAGTTGCAAGTCAGGCAGCGGAGCCGTCGCGCCGGGTAACGCGGCCCCTGGCTCAGGCACCGCCGGGGGCGGCTCGGTCTTGTACAGCCAGGCGAGGGGGTCCTCTTCAGGAGCGACCAGATCGCTTAACAAACCCGTGAACCCGGTCGGGACGCGCTGGCCCGGCTCTACCGGAACGTGCAACGGCTCCGGCGCGGGTGGGGCAACCTCTGGTGTATCTTGCATCCAGTCGGGCGCCAAAGGAGGGCTGGTCTGGTCCTGTCCAGACGACCAACCGGTAAATTCGTCCGGCGGAGCCGCTTCCAGGGCGGCGGCCTGCACGTCGGCGAACCAATCCGGCGTCTGCGGCGTGCCAAAGTCCAGGTCTTCCGACGCGGGCGCGACAGGGACACCTGCCGGCACATCGGCGAGCCAATCTGGCGCGGCAGCGGGCGTGCTGGCGGCCAGGTCTTCAAAGTCCAGGTCCGGGGGCGCACCGCCAGCCGGCGGCATGGTCTCCGTGCTGCCCAACGCGCCGCTGATCGCCATCCAGTCCAGGTCGGCGGCAGGCCCGCTTGGTCCCAGATCGGCCATCCAATCCGCCCCGCCGGTCACGGCGAGTTCGTCTGCACCGGCGGCAGCCTGTTCGAGGTCGGCCATCCAGTCCGGCACCTCGCCGCCTGTGTCGGCCATACTGAACTGGAGCGCCGCTTCGACGCCGCGCGCACGCTCCTGCGGGGCAGCCAGCTCGCTGAACCAGTCCGGCACGGCCTGATCGCCGGCCAGGCTGACCGTTTCGGGATGTTCCAGCACGCCGCTGATGTCGCCCATCCAGGCGGGGGTTTGCGCGGCCAGCAACTGTGCGGTAGCGGCGTTCCAATCTAGACGCGGCAACAGGAAGGGGTCCTCGTTGGGCTGGAGCTGCCTACCGACCAGGGCCAGGGCCTCGTAAGGGTCCACATCTTCCACGCGCGCCAAGAAGACCTGCGCGTCGGTCGGGCGCCCGTTTTCCAGCCACAGACGCGCCAGCAGGCGATTCGCGCCCAGGCAATAGGGCAGCGTCTTGATCACCTCGGCAGCCACCTCGGCGGCCTCAATCGGGTGATTGCTCTCCCACAGGGCCTCGGCCAGCAGCAATTGCAGGTCAACCCGTTCTGGGTGTTGGCGCAGAGCGTTCTGGGCCTCGGTGATGGCCTTATCGTACAGGCCGCCGCGCACGTACATGCGGGCCAGCGCGCCGCGCGTTAATTGCAGCCGTCCGCGCCCGGCCTCATTCTGCCGGGTGTAGAGGTTACGCAATTCCTGCTGAAGGGCGGGGTTGTTGGGATTCTGCTCGAAGGCGCGCTCAATGTGCCAGATGGCACGCGGCCAGTCCTTGCGGTCGGTGTAGTACGTAGACATGCCAGCGTGGGCCACCAGGTCGTCGGGGATCACGCCCAGAATGCGCTGGAACACATCGGTTGCCTCGGCCAGGCGCCCCTTATCCAGCAGAGCCTGACCGAGCAGACGATACGTCTCGACATGTTTGGGATAGTATTGCAAAATATGGCGACAGTGACCGATGACCTCTTCCAGGGCCTCGTGGTCGAGCAGGTTCTTCAATTCCTTGTGGTACTGCCGCAAACCGATGTCTACCATAGCCGCCGCTGACACTTGTCGCAGATTTTACCCCACAATGTCATTATCCTATGGCTTTAAGCAAAGCGCAAGGCGGGTGGGGTGGCAGGAGGTTTGAAAACGGCCACGAATGGGGTTGTTTTAACCCGTCTGCGCGCGCTGGCGAATATCGCGCAGCGACAGACGGTCAGTCTGGGGGACAGGGCGCACGCGCTGGCTGACGACGCGCATCTTTTCGTCTGGCAACAGGCTTAACAGCGCGCAGTGCACGCCCCAGCGGTCGCGCTGGCTGGCCATGTAGAGGATGGCCTGGCCGGGGACGGGCGTCTCGCTCAGCGAAAAGCCCACGCGCCGCCCGCGCACGATCTCCAGTCCACGCACGATCAGGCGCGGATCGAAGTAGTAACGCTGCTCGTCGCTCGCGGTGATCGGCTGGCCATCGATCTTGAACTGCCCCGGCGTGAAATCGACCATGATGGCGAGGTCCTGGCGGTCCACCTGTTCGGTGGCTTCCAGGCGACCCAAGTTGGCAATCGCCAGGTGCACGGCGTCGGCAACGGCGACGTAGGCTTCTTCCAGCGATTCGGTCGGCGGCGCGGCCATCTGGTCGAAGAACGGCGGGGCCTCGAAGCTGGTGGCCCGCCAGCGCCACTGGATGACGTACTCCCCTCCCGGATCGCGCACGGTGAGCGCCACATGCGTGCGATTGATCCGGACGCGCAGGCCGCGAATCTCGTAGGCAGACTGGCTGGCAAGGGTACTGGCGACAAAGGGCGGTATCAGGAAAAAGCTGTATCCGGCCTGGGTGTCTTCGGTCCATTCCCAACTGGCGACGAAGCGCCGTTCCCCCACCACTGTAAAGCGCATGGCCTCCGGCGTAATGACGCACAGGATCGGCCCGTTGGTCCAGCTTTGCGCCCAACCCAACCCCAGCCGGGTCGCCTGGGGATTCAAGCGGATGGGATCGTTCATCGAGCGTGCCTTCTCCTGACTCCGTGTTCGCCAGTATAGCAGAATCGCACAAGGGGGAAAATTCGGGGCAAGAGGGAGAGCGATGGCCTGCACAGATGGCGACTTCAGGTAAAATCAGCATAAAGAGAGTGTTTAAAAATCCGCCACATGGACAGGGTGTTCCGACGACCCTCACCCCCTACCCCCCCTCTCCATGAGGGAGAGGGGGAAGCACCGGCTGCTCAAGCCCATCACCCTGAGGGAAAGGGGTTGGGATAAGGACCACAGCCGTTGTCCAACGCCATCTCTGGTTAATGCGTAGGTTTTTAAACACACTCAAAGACCTCATTCACCCGAAGGGGGAACTCATGCGGCGACGGACTCGATTCTCTACCGTGCTGGCGCTCCTGCTGATTGCCGTGCTGCTGAATGCCGCCACGCCCGGCCTGGCTCAGGAGGGTGTGTGCGATACTGCCCCGGAAACACGCCTTGCCATCGGCAGATGGGCCAGCGTGACGAACGTGGTCACGACGACGGCCCTCGGCGGGCTGCGCCTGCGCGCCGAACCACGCACCAGCGGCGCGAACGTGGAAGTGCTGCCCGCCGGAACCCTGCTCCGCGTGATCGACGGCCCGGCCTGCAACGATGGCTTCCACTGGTGGTATGTGCGCGTGGAGGCGTCGGGCGTCGAGGGCTGGGCGGCAGAAGCCTTCCCCGGCAGCTATTATCTGGCCCCGGCGCTGGCCCCTACCGCCACGATGATCCCCATCTTTCCCCCTGCGACGGCGACCTCCCCGTCTCCGCAGGCACTCTTTCCGACCAACACGCCGCGCCCATCCGCCGGGGTAACGCCCGCCACGCCGACCGCGCTCGCGGCGGCCTGCCCGGCGGACCTGCCGTTTAGCTACCTGGCTCCTGGCGTGACCGTCTACGCCGCCGACGACCGCCATCCCGCGCGGCTGCGCCTGGGGCCGTCCGTTTCCAGCAACTTTCACATCCAGTTGATCTACCCGGAGATGCCGCTGCAAATCGTGGGCGAGCCAATCTGCGCCGACGGCCTGCGCTGGTGGATGGTCCAAACGGAGACGGGGCAGGCGTTCTACACCGTCGAAGAGGCCAACGGGCGCTACCTGCTGGTCACGCCGGGCAACCTGCCGCCTACACCGGTGCTGGGTGTGACTCCGACGGTCGTCCCGACTGCCCTGCCGTTGGACCTGCCGGCCACGCCACGCCCGTCCATGCCGCCGGACGTGCTCAAACATGCCGCTTACGTGGGGGATGCGCTGGCCGTCGGCGCAAACGACGGTGTGCACCTCTACGACGCTGCTGCGCTGAACCTACGCGGCATCCAGGCCACCGGCCCGGCGCTGGACTTCGTGACCATCGGGAGCGACCTGTACGCCGTGACGTGGGCCTCGGAGGGCATCCGGCTGGTGTCCGTCCCCGGCGGGCAGACGCGCACGACCCTGCTCAACGCGCCCTACGACCCGGCCTGGGCCGCCGCCGCGCCGGATGGCGAATGGCTGATTCTGGGGCCAACCTCTGACGGCGCGCCTGCCACATTGTGGGATTTGCGCAGCGGAACGCCGCCCGTTGCGCCGCCGTACTGGTGGCCATTGGGCGGGCAGGTCCGCCACGCCGCCTTCACGCCGAATGGGCGCTACGTGCTGCTGGACGACATCTTCTACGACCGCTCCTGCCAGGTGTTGGGGCGCGGCTGCGCCTTCGACCTGATCCGGCAGGACTATCTGGCGTCGGGGGCGTTCAGCAGCGTGGACTGGGCCGCCGATGGCAGGACCATGATCGGCTTCAGTAGCCGCCTGTGGCTGTGGGACGGCGACGCGCTGGCGGTGGGCTTCACGCTGCAAAGCACGCTCGGCGCGCAGGACCCGCGCCGCGCCGCAATCAGTCCCGATGCGACGCGGGCGGCGGTGGCCGCCGGGGCGCTGATGGAACTGTGGAACCTGCAAAGCTATTACACGCCGGGCGTGATTACGCTGCCGGGGGCAGTGCGCAGCCTGGACTTCCGGCCTGATGGGACGCAGGTCGCTGTTGCCGCCGGGGAGTCGGTGGTGGTCTACGACGCGGCCAGCGGAAACGTGGTGCGGCAGGTGGAATAGCTCGCCCGGCATTAAAATGCCGGGCTATGGACGCAAAGTCCACTGAAGTGGACTGACGGCCTCTGTCTCGACCCGCCTTTCAGTCTGCTTCAGCGGACTTTGCAAACTTAGCCAGGGGTTTGAACCCCTGGCGACCGGGTCAGACGCGGTCGCCTTTGAAACTTGCACATTGAGGCGGCTTTCAATCCGATTCGTCCACTGCTTCCGCCGGGCAGCGATCCAGCCAGCCGCGTAGTTCGTCCAGCGTGGGGGCCGCCGTCGCGCCGCCGACCGCCGTCACCGAGCGCGCGCCGCAGATGTTGCCATATTGCAGGCATACGTCCAGCGAGGCGCGCTCCACCACATAGCCGCGCAGGAAGCCCGCGTTGAAGCAGTCGCCCGCGCCGGTGGTGTCGATGGCTGTCCCAGTGGAACAGACCGGCGCGTAGACGACCTCGCCGCCGCGCCCGGCCCACGCCCCATGACAGCCGTCCTTGACGATCACCGTATCTACCCAGCGCATTAACCGTTTAAGCGCCTCCTGCACCGTGTCTTTGCGCGTGATCAGCTTCGCCTCGCGGGCGTTGGGCATGAAGACGTCCACCTTCGAGAGCAGGTCGATCCACTCGCAGCCGGTGTAGAGTTCCGCCGCGTCCTGGCAGTCCATCGAGACCGTCACGCCTCTGGCGCGCGCCAGGTCAAGCAGCGGCCTGTCCTGCGGGGCAATCAGGCCGCCGAAGTGCAGGTGGGCAAAGTCGCTCTCTTCCAGGCGGCGCAGGCGATAGGCGCACAGGTCGTCGGGGTCGGGATCGGCGAACGACACAAAGGCGCGCTCTTCGCCGAAGTTGATCGACGTGGTCACGTGGCGGAAAGGCTGCTCCAGCACGCGCGCCAGCGACAGGTCCACGCCTTCCCCCTCGACCAGCGCGCGCACCGTCTGGCTGTAGGGATCGTCCCCAAAGGTGACGGGCCAGCCCACGCGCACGTCCAGGCGGCGCAGGGCCGCCGCCGTGATGAACATCCCCCCGCCGGTGGTGGTGAGGGCCTGGCTATACACCTCGCGGCCCAGTACGGGGAATTCCGGCAGGCCGGTGTAGATCATGTCAAAGAAATATTCGCCGATGAGGGCAACGTCGAAGTCGTTTTGCATGGGCGCGGCGCAGCTCCACTCTCAGAGGCCTGGGGCAGTCCGACTCGTCTGCTGCCCACACCCCGATGATCGCACAACTACGTCCGGCGCGCAATCGTTTTCGCCGCGCGGCCATTTCAGAAGGGGTTGGGATGAGGGCCGAAGCGACCGATCAAGGTGCCCGGCAAGAAACCTGCACATTGGGTATGCGGACGGCTGACCGCGCCTACCGCTTGAGGCCCGACATCGAAATGCCCTCGATGAAGTAACGCTGCAAAAGCAAAAACATCGCCAGCAGCGGCAGCGTCGCCAGCAGCGATCCCATCATCAGCAAGTTCCAGGGCGTGCTGCGCTCACCTTGCAGCAGGGCCACGCCGATGGTCACGACGCGCGTCTGCGGCGTGTTGGCGACCACCAGCGGGAACAAGAAGTCGTTCCAGGCCGCCTGCACCGTGATCACGGCGAAGGCCGCCAGCGCCGGGACCGATAGCGGCAGCGTGACCTTCCACAGGATTTGCAGCGGGTTCGCGCCGTCGATCTCCGCCGCCTCTTCCAGGTCGATGGGAATCTGGAGAAACGCCTGCCGCAGCAAAAAGAGCGCGAACGCGCTAAACGTCCCCGGCACGATCAGCGCCAGGAAGGTGTTCTGCCAGCCCAACTGCCGGATGAGCAGGTATTCAGGGATCAGGATCGCCTGGAAGGGGATCATCAGCAGGGCCAGGCACAGCGCGAAAACAAGATCGCGGCCCGGAAAGCGGAAGCGCGCGAAGCCATAGGCCGCCAGCGAGCACGTCACCAACTGGCCCAGTGTGCGGCCCGCCGTCATCAGCGCGGTATTCAGCAGGTAGCGGTTGAAGTTCTCCGACGTGTCGTAGAGTTGCGCCAGATTCGCCGCGCAGGCGAGATTTTCCGGCAGCCAGCGCAGCGGCAGGCGGTTCAGTTCGGCAGACGGCTTACAGGCGGTCGAGGCCATCCACACGAACGGTAGCACCATGATCACCGCGCCCAGGCCGAGCGCGATATAGATCAACAGCTTGTGGCCCAGGCCCAGTTCCAGGTAAGCGGGCATCCGTTCACGCTGCTGCATAACCCTACCCCGCCTCCGACTCGTAGTACACCCAGCGCCGCTGAAAGCGCAGTTGGAAAGCCGTCACGCCCAGGATAATCAGGAATAGCGCCAGCGCCACCGCCGAGGCATAACCGAACTCCGAGCGGATGAAGCCGCTTTCGTACAGGTAAAAGGATAGCGTGGTCGCGCTGCCGCCGACGCCGCCCTGGGTGGTGCGCGCCGTCATGATGTACACCTGGTCGAAAATCTGGAAGGCGTTGATCACCGCCAGCACGATCACCAGGAAGGTCGTCGGGGAGAGCAGCGGCAGGGTCACGCGCAGAAAGCGGTCGCGGCGCGTGGCCCCGTCGATGATGGCCGCCTCGTACAGTTCGCGCGGGATGGCCTGTAGGCCCGACAGGAAAATGATCATGTCGAAGCCGAGGCGCTGCCACACCGTCACCACCGCAATCGGGATCAGCACCAGGTCCGGGCGGGTGAGCCAGTTCAGGTCGCGCAGGCCGAACGGAGCCAGCAGCGTGCCCATCAGGCCGTAGCGCGGCTGGAAAATCCACGTCCACACCATCGAGGCGGCGACGGTGGACGTGACCACCGGTAGAAAGTAGATGGCACGGAACACCGCCCGGCCCGGCAGTCGCTGGTTCAACAGCGCCGCCACGCCCAGCGCCAGCGCAACCTCCGCCGGGACGGCCATCGCCAGCAGTTTGAGCGTGTTGCCGAGCGCCTGCCAGAAGCTCGCATCCACCGCCAGCCGCTCGAAATTCGCCGTCCCGATGTACTGCGGCGGCTGGAGCGCGTTCCACTGCTGGAGCGAAGTGCCGAACGCCATCAGCACGGGGATGCCGAAGAAAAAGAACAGCCCCAACGTGTTCGGCAAAATGAGGGCAATGCCCCACAGCGCCTTGCGCCGGGCCAACGGCGTGCGGCCCAGGCAGTTGAGCAAAGCGGTCTTCATGCGTTAGATCATGCCCATGCAAAAAGCGGATCGCAGGACGACCGTATCCGTCGCCCTGACAAAGTGTGGTGTATTGTAGCGGCGGCTTCAAGCTGCCGCTACTACTACGGGGGTCAGCTTCCGGCGATCAAGGCGGTGGAGAGTCACCGCGCCCGCTTGAAGTAGATGACGTGATAGTTATAGTACTGGTAGCCGCCCTCGACTGGCCCCGCGCCGACCATCTCCCAGCCGTCGTCGCCAAGTTGGGCGATCACCTGGGCGAGCGCCTCCGTCTCGGAGATGCCTTCCTTCGCGGCGATGGGCGTCTTGACCAGGCCAGACAGCGTGAACTGCCACAGGTGCGGATAGTAGCCGAACTCGCCAGACACGCTGCCCTTGATCGGGCCGACCGCGCAGTATTCCCAACGCTGCATTGCGTCCTCCTGATCAAACGCCAGGGACACGGCGGGCCGTGTCCCTGCGAGAAATCTATTGCCAGAAACGGCGTCTTTCCTGTCTTTACTGTGGAAGCTGCGCGTTGATCACGTCACACGCCTGCTGCGTCGCTTCCTCGACGCTCATCCCCAGGTCGAAGATGTTGACCACCAGTTCGGTGTTGATGGCGTCCCAGATTTCATCAAACACCGTCACACCCTGCGAGTCGATGGTCGCATCTACGAACGCCTGGATGTTCACGTCGGTCTCGCCGAAGGAGTCGATCCAGACTTGCTGAAGCGCCGGCGAGGGGTTGGCCGGGGCCACACCACCGCCCTCGGCAAAGAACCGCTGTCCCTCATCGCTCACCAGGTAGAGAATGAAGTTGGCGGCCAGGTCGGGGTTTTCCGTGTTGGCGGCGGCCACATAGCCGACCGAGTGCAGGATCGAGCGGCTGCGCCCCGTCTCCGGGTGGCGCGGAAGCTGCACCACGTCCCAGTTGAAGGTGGCCTCTTCGAGCGCCTGGGGCAGCTTCCAGGGACCGTTTGTGACCATCGCCACGCGGCCCGCCAGCCAGTAGGCGAAGCTGTCGTCTGCCGAGGAACCGCCCATGATGCTTACGCTGGGCATATAGCCGGCGTCATAGAGGTCCTTGAGGAACGTCAGCGCCTCGATGCTGCCCGGTTCGGTCAGTGTGCAGGCGGTGCGCCCGGCCTCGACGATGGGCGTCACGCCGGTGGCAGCAATCCAGTTAGGATAGCCCGACTGGTACTCGGAGTAGACGGCAGCGCCGTACACATCGTTGGCGGGATCGGTCAGGGCTGCGGCAGCGGCGGCGAAGTCATCCCAGGTCCATTCCGCCGTCGGGTAGTCCAGGCCCGCCGCGTCGAACATATCCTTGTTGTAGTAGACGACAATGGTGTCCCAGTTCACTGGCCCGGCGTAGAGGTCGCCTTCCTCGCCCCAACGATAGGGGTCTACCATACCGCTGCCCCACAGCTCGGTATCGACACCATACGCATCCCAGTAGGGCTGGAGGTCCAGCAAGGCGTCGTTGCTGGCATAGAAGAAGAAGCGGTCCTGCGACACGTTGAACACATCCGGCAGGTCGCCGCTGGCCGAAGCTGTGCGCAGCAGGTCCCAGTATTGATCCCAGGGATTGACCACAATCTCGACCTCTGCGCCGGGGCAGTAATCCGCGATCCAGGCATCGCGCGCCTGCTCAATGACGGCGGCCCAGTTCTCATCCCACACCCACATGCTCAGGCTGCCGGGCGCATCGCACGGCTGCGCCGCAATAACCGGCTCCGTCTCCTGCGCCTGGACCTGCGCAAACAGGCCCAGCGCCATGACCATCACCACTACGAGCGAAACCAGACGTTTAATACTCGACATCTGAATCTCCTCCTGAAAGCCGCTAAAGAACCTTTGCAGACGCGCCGGGGCATCTGCCAAACCCTTCTACATCCCGGCGTCGGGGATCGCGCAGACGCAGGCGCGCCGTAGCTCGAACATAACAGGGATACGCCGGGATTGCAAGAATGCGGACGCCTGGTCTGTGGGTTACTGCACGGGCGAGGCACAAAATCGGTCGCTGCAAAGGAAATCCGTTAGCGGCAGGCCCCGTTCGCCGCTACAATGGCGCACAAAGATCATAGGCAGCCATTCGGGATGAAATCCCCCCCGGATAAGACTTTACCCTTAGCAAACCGCCCCCCTAGAGCAGCCAAAATCGGCACGGGGAAAAACTGAGCACAATCGACCCATGACAAAGCAGTCTTCCCAACAGGATCACCGCCCGGCGAAGCGGCCGCTCTCCCACCCAGAGCGCCTGCGCCGCCTGCTGATCCGCACATTCCCGGCGTGGGTGATCCTATGCGGGATGCTGGTGTTGAGCGCGCCGAACGTGCGCAACTTTGTGGAACACCTGATCGCCGTCGGCGGGTACATCGACGAAGGCGCGCCGCGCGCCGTCACGGGCAGCATCGCGCCGCTGTTCACGCCAGAAGTCGATCACTGGCAGGCAGACATCTTCCGCTGGGCGCGCGAGTCCAGCGTCGATCCCAATCTGCTCGCCACCGTCATCCAGATCGAAAGCTGCGGCGACCCGAACGCCGTGTCGTCTGCCGGGGCGCAGGGCCTGATGCAGGTGATGCCGTTTCACTTTGCCGCCGGGGAAAACCCGCTCGACCCGGAGACGAACGTCGCGCGCGGCGTGGGCGTGCTGACCGAATGCCTGTTCAGCGCCTACAACCCGCAGATCGATGTCGGGCTGGCGCTGGCCTGCTATAATGGCGGGCCGAGCGTGTTCGTGAACGCGCTGGCAGACTGGCATCCTCAGGCGCAGTGGTACTATCGCTGGGGCAGCGGCATCTATCAGGACGCCGCCGCCGGACTGGCGTCGAGCGCCACATTGGACGCCTGGCTTCAGGCCGGGGGCGATGCTTTGTGTGCGGCTGCGCGCCGCAGCCTGGGCCTGACCGGAACACCGTCCGCTGAATAACCGACCCAATGCGCCCACATTCTTACGTTGCCCGGTTGCCCGCATCCCCTGTCCCCTCTCCCTCATGGCGAGGGAGAATCTGCGTGCGCGGTTAACAACATGCAAGTTTCGAGCGAGTTACCTACAGGTTCCGCAAACAAAAATCCCGGCGGCCTGGCCGCCCGGCTGCTCAAAACGCCGCGCGCCCAGGTAGGAGTTGTGTTGATCTTGGCGCTGGCGCTGCGGCTGGCGCACGTCCTGATTGCCGATCCCTGGCCGCCCATTCGCGGCGGCGATTACTTCTGGTACGCCGAGTACGGCAGCACGCTGGTCCGCACCGGCTGGACGTTCGGGCCGCCGCCGACGGGGCCAGTGTTCCTGCTGGTGGCCGGATACGCCGAACAGCTTCACCCATCCGCCTATGCCGGGTCTCAACCCGCCTGGTTATTGCGGCGAATGATCGCGGGCGAGACGATATTCCCTAATGCCGTCGGCAGCGGGCGGCAGGTCGTGCGGCTATTGCACGCGCTGCTCGGTACGCTAACCGTGCTGATGGTCTACCGCGCCGGGCGCGCGGCGTGGAATCACCGCGCCGGCCTGATCGCGGCGGCGGCGCTGGCGGTCGGCCCGGCGTTCGTGATCGAGTCCGGCAACCTGACCACCGAGACGATCAGCATTTTTTTGATGACATGGGCGCTGGCCCTGTGGCTGGAACGGAGCGCCGCCCCTGACTGGCGGTTGATGGCCGCCTGTGGCGCGTTGATCGGGTTGGCGGCCATGACGCGCTCGGTCTTTCTGGCGTTTCCGCTGGTCTTTGTGCTGCACCTGCTGATCCGGCAGGGCTGGCGGCGCGCGCTGAGCGACGGCGCGATCCTGCTGGCAGCCTTCTTCCTCATGTTCACGCCCTGGACGCTGTACTACGCCGTGCGGTGGAACCGCTTCGCACTGGCGGGCGAAGGGCTGCTCGGCACGCTGTACGTGGGTGCGGTCGGCTGGCAGGGGCCGGCAGAGGTGGACGCCACGTTGGATTACCAGCCGGGCGAGGCCGACCCGGAAGCCGATTACGCCGCGCGGCAGGAGGCATTCGCGCAGGGAATCGCCCAGGTTATTCTGAGCGACCCATTAGGCTACCTGGCCCGCCGTCTGAGAGAACTGGCCTCGGCGCTGCTCCAGCCGCATAACACCATCTACTACCCCGGCGAGAGCATCCGCGAGCTAGCAGCGCGCTGGCTGCACCAGGACCGCTCGGTCGGCGGCCTGCTGGCGCTGACCGGGGCAGACGCCTTTTGGCCCAAGCTGCTGCTGTACGCCTTCCACTATACTGCGTTGATCCTGGGCGCGGTCGGGCTGGCGGGTGGGCTGCGGCGCTGGCGCGCCCTGTGGCCGCTCTACGCCGCCCTGCTGTACTTTTTGGGTGTGCACACGCTGCTGTCGGCCATCCCGCGCTACCTGTTTCCCGCCGAGCCGTTGTGGTGGCTGTTCGCGGGCGCAGCGGTGGAAGGGTTGTGGGCGCGGCGCGGACGTAAGTTGTGAGTGCTGAGTTTTGAGTTGTAAGTTGGGCTGGCAGGTATAATCAGAGGTGTAGGCAATGCTTAAGGATGCGCCGATGACCGCGAAAACGCTGCCGCTCAACTTCATCGCCGCCGACCCGGACGTGCGCGGCGGGCGACCCATCGTCGCCGGGACGGTGGTCACGGTGAGCGACATCGCCGCCGCCGTGAACTTCCGGGGCAAGACGCCCGCCGAACTCGCCGATGAACTCAACCTCTCCCCGGCGCAGGTGTACGCCGCGCTGGCCTACTACCACGCCCACCGCGACGAGATCGATGCGCAAATCCGCGCCGACCGCGATCAGGCCGAGGCGCTGCGAGACATGCAGGCCCGCCGCGCCTGGATCGAGAGCCTCAAGCCGCAGATCGCTGCCTTCTGCGCGAAGTGGAAGATCACCCAGTTCGCCCTATTCGGTTCGGTGCTGCGCGACGACTTCCGCGTGGACAGCGACGTGGACGTGCTGGTGGATTTTGCGCCGGACGCCAGGCTGACCCTGTTCGACGTGTTCCGCATGGAAGAAGAACTGAAGTCCATCTTTGGTCGGGATGTCGATCTCCTGGATCGCCGCGCCGTTCAGGAGAGTGACAATCCCCGGCGGCAGCGCGCCATTCTCGACTCGGCAGAGGTGCTTCATGCAGCGTGATCTGGACTACCTGCAAGACATACTCAGGGCAGCAAGGCTGATCGCGCGTTTTATTGAAGGATCAGACGAGACCAGTTTCCGCAAAGATGCGTTGCAGCAGTCCGCCGTCATGTGGCAGATCGCCCTGATCGGCGAGGCCGCGAGCAAGGTCTCGGATACTTTCTCAAAGGCTCACCCGGAAATTCCATGGTTGGACATGGTCGGGATGCGGCACCGCCTGATTCACGGCTATCGAACCATCCGGCTGGACCTCGTTTGGAGCACGATTACGGAGGCTATCCCGGCTCTGATCGCGCAGCTAGAGCCGCTCGCGCCGCCGGAGGACCGGGAATAGCTCCTGACGCACCCGAAAGCTGACGGCTGACCGCTGATGGATGAGAACTCAACGCAAAACTCAGAACTTGACCCGCAGAACCCGGCGGACACGCTCGTGTCCGTCATCATCGTCAATTGGAACGGCGCGCAACACCTCCCCACCTGCCTCAACGCCTTGCGCACCCAGACCTACCCGCATCTGGAAGTCATCGTGGTAGACAACGGCAGCACCGACGGCTCACAGGAACTCCTGGCGAAGGTCTATCCCTGGACGCGGCTGCTGGAACTGGGCGAGAATCGCGGCTTCACCGGCGGCAACAACGCCGGCATCGCGGCGGCGCGCGGCGATGTGCTGATCCTGCTCAACAACGATACCGAGGTCGCGCCAGATTGGGTCGAACAGGTAGTGGCTGCCTTCGCGCGCCATCCCGAAGCGGGCACGGTCGCCAGCAAGATGTTGCTGTTCGACCGGCGCGATCACTTCCACACGGCGGGCGACTTTATGCGCCCGGACGGGTTGCCGGGCAATCGCGGCGTGTGGCAGCGGGATGTGGGCCAGTACGACCGGGAGGAGTACGTGTTCGGGGCGTGCGGCGGGGCGCTGGCTTTCCGGCGCGCGCTGCTGCGGCACATCGGGCCGCTGGACGACGACTTCTTCTTCAGCGCGGAGGATGTGGACTTCGCCTGGCGGGTGCAGTTGGCGGGCTGGCGTTGCGTATACGCCCCGGCTGCGGTAGTGTATCACCGTTTGGCAGCGACCGGCGGCGACGTGACGGCCAGCTTTTACAACGGGCGTAACTTCTTGTACCTGCTGGCAAAAGACTACCCGGCAGACCTGTGGCGGCGGCACTGGCCGAAGGTGCTACGTGCCCAGGCGCGGATCGCGTGGGATGCGCTGCGGGCATGGCGGGGCAAGGCCGCCCGTGCCCGTCTGCGCGGCATGATCGCCGGGCTGTGCGGCCTGCCGAAGATGTTGCGCAAGCGCCAGGCTGTGCAGGCGTTGCGCCGAACATCGTTAGACTACTTGGAATCCATCCTCACCTGGCCTGCACCCTAGCCTGCTCCCCCGCTGGTTGCGCAGAGGACAGGTCCTCAGGACAAGGGGCGCTGTCTCTGCTGAGGGCGTCAGGACCGGAGATGAGGGCTGGCATTCAGGAGAATGTGTGTGAATCAACACCCCGGAGATCATCCCCGGCTATCGATTGTCGTCCCTGCCTACAACGAAGAAGCACGTTTACCCAACAGCCTTGACCAGATCACTGCTTTCGTAGACGGACGCGCTTACCCGGTGGAAGTGATCATCGTCGATAACAACAGCCGTGACCGCACACGCGCCATTGCCGACGAGTACGCCGCGCAGCACCCCTACATCCGTGTGTTGTTTGAGGGACGGCAGGGCAAAGGCGCGGCAGTCCGCACGGGGATGCTGGCGGCGAAAGGCGCATATCGCTTTATCTGCGACGCCGACCTGTCGATGCCTATCGAAGAGGTCGAAAAGTTCATGCCGCCCGCCATCCCGGACTGCGACATTGCCATCGGCTCGCGGGAGGCGCCCGGCGCGGTGCGCTACGACGAACCCTGGTATCGCCACCTGATGGGGCGCGTCTTCAACGCCATTGTGCGCGTGTTGATCATCCCCGGCCTGCAAGATACCCAGTGCGGCTTCAAGATGTTCTGCGGCGAGATCGCCGAGGAGTTATTCCCGCTCCAGACGACCGACGGTTGGAGCTTCGACGTAGAACTGCTGCACGCGGCCAAACGGCGCGGCTACACCATCGTGGAAGTGCCAATCCACTGGTATTACGGCACGAACACGCGCATCCACCCGATCCTGAGTTCGCTGGAGATGCTGCGCGACGTGCTGGCGATCTGGTGGAAGGGCAAGCGCGGCCTGTACGACCGACGAAGCCCATCGCCGTAGGGGCAGGGTTTAGCCCTACCCCAACCGTTTGCACCCTACCCGCGCTTGAGCTTGAACGCGCCCTTCACCAGTTCCTGCGGAAAGAAATTGCCGGCTTCGCCCGTCGTGGCGTAGCGGTACACCGCCGCCGTGAAGATGCCATTCAGCGTCGAGGAGAGCAGGCCCAGGATCATCAGCGCCAGCACAAAGCCCCCGATCACCAGGAAGATCACCAGGGCTGACTTGGTCGAAGCGGCGGCGATGATTGCCAGCACGCCCACGACAATCGCCACCAAGAACAGCAAGAAGAACACCAGGCCGATGCCGAAATTGCCCACCAACTGCTCGCCCCACGTCCGCTTGAGCAGGGCCACGCTGCGCCGGATCGCCTCTAGCGGCCCGACGCCCTCCACTACCAGCACCGGCACCACCAGGAAAGTCCCCACGCTCCAGGCAAACCCGATGAGGCTGACCACCAGCTGCCCCAACGCATTGGCGCGCTCTGAAAGGGCGCGCAGGATCATCCCGACCGTCGCGGCGATCAGGGCGTAGCCCAGGATCGCCCCCAGGTGTTCGCGGGCAATGCGCACGCCGTCGGCCAGGGTCGGGTCGCGGCCTTCCAGACGCATCAGCGCCGCGCCGACCAGGGCAGCGTTGGCGAAAAAGGTGATCGCGTAGGTCACGACGTAGAACACAAACGCCACCAGGATCGTCAGCGGGCCGTCTACGTCGCCCTGCCCCGTCGCCAGTCGGTCGAAAATGCCCGCCGCAAACATCGGCACGATGAAGGCCGCCCCCACGAACAGCAGGCCGATCCCAGAGAGGATCGGAAAGATGACCAGTTCCTTATCCGCCCGCAACACGGCGAAACTGGCCTTGACCAGCTCCCAACTTCTGCTCAGGCTCGAAAACATCGCCCTTTTCTCCTCAAAATGATCAGAAATCTCTTATGAGGATTGTAGGTCTAACCGTACTCCCCGACAAGTCGGACACGCACCAATGCCAGGCTAACCGCCAAGATGCCAAGTACGCCAAGTTTTCACGCCCTTTTCCCCGCGTCCTGGCGATTCGATTTCGGCCTTGACGATTCACGCCTGAGACAGGGTGCACAAAAACACGTTCCGCTGCGGCGGCAATGGCCGGAATCGGGTAACATTTACCTTCTTGAGATCATCTAAACAACCATGAGTCTGTCGAGCAGTACAGGGAGTGAGCAATGACAAAAACGGCCATCACCGATACCCCGATCCTGGTCGCCAACGGCCAACTCGACGCCGAATTACAAGGCGATCTGCCTGTGTTAATGATCGTCTGGAACGGCGAGTCGCTGCGCAGCGATTTGCAGGCCGCCCTCAAGACGGCGGCCAAAGAGCACGCCGGCAAACTGCGCGTGTTGAAAGTGGATACCAGCCATAACCCCGACCTGGCGCAACGGTTCGATCTGGGCAAACATCCGCTGCTGATCGGTTGGCACGGCGGCGAAGAGCGCGCCCGGCGTAGCCGTCCCTGGGGCGCAGATGTGGCCGGCATCGCGGCGGAATTGGCGGCGCTGGTCCCCTCAGATGCACCGGAGCAGCCCGCCGAAGATCACCCGGTCGAGGCCGGGAAACCCGTCCACGTGACCGACGCCACGTTTGCCGATCTGGTGCTCAAGAGCAAGCTGCCCGTGATCGTGGACTTCTGGGCGGCGTGGTGCCAACCGTGCAAGATGGTTGCGCCGATTCTGGACAAGCTGGCCGCTGAGTTCGCGGGACAGGTGCGCATTGCGAAGGTCGATGTGGACGCGAACCCGATGCTCTCGCAGCAGTTCCAGATTCGCAGCATCCCGACGCTCATGTTTGTCAAGAACGGCAAGATCGTGGGCCAGTCGGCGGGGGCAGCGCCGGAGGCCGCCCTGCGCGATGTGATCCGGCAGTTGATCGCGCTGCAGGTGTAAAGAACGGCCCTCACCCCTTGCCCCCTCTCCCTCATAGAGAGGGGGCGTCGCCATCTTTGAAGCCTCGCGCCCTGTAGCGGCGGAATGCATCCCGCCGCTACACTCTCTTTAGCAGTAACCAAAGAGACGTGAAAACACTACAAATCTACCGGGTAGTCCACCAAGCGTATTGGCGATGTTTTCTCACCTCGGCCTTGGCACGGCGGAGGCGCTGGCGGTGCTGCGGGAGCACGGGGTTGAGGTAAGATAAGATGCAGGCGCGACAGTCGGAAGGGGCAGGATAGATGCCATCGCGCAGGAAAAACGAGCGCAAGTTCCCCAACTGGGAAGACCTGCCGGACGGTCGGGGCGCTACTGGCGGGATCGGCGAGGCGGCGAATGGGGTTTTCAGCGGATGATCCTGATCGTGGACGCCGACGAAAGGACGCTGCTGGTCTTACAGGAAGTCTATGATGATGCGGGGCGGCTGGTCGAGCGCCACCCCAAATTCCCGGTGGACACCGGGCATGAAGTCATTGGAGCGGAAGAGCATGACACAGACGATTACACGGAAACAGGTCAGTGAGCGACTCCTGGCTTATCTGAACGAAGAAATCACGCTGCCTGCGCTCGTCGCGTGGGCCGAAGATGCGGTCGCGTTCGCCGACCTCGAACCGGACGAGGACGTTGATCTGCTCATGGACATCCTGATGTACCTCGGCGCGGCGGATCCCCCCGGTTTCCCACTGACCTGGCATGTGCTTCTGGAATTCCTGGGCCGTCTGGGGACGCGCGTCCGCGTCGTGGAACGGAGTGCCTAACGTGGCCCATTCGGGTGCAGCCACCTCTCCCCTGGCCGCCGCGCGGGGCGAGCCGAGCTACGTCTGGCGCGCCGGACAAGAACGACGGCTGGCGCTGATCAACCGCCACGCGCCCCTGGCCGACAAGCACGTCCTCGAATCTGGCTGCGGCCTGGGCACCTACACCGCCCAGATCGGGCGGCGCTTGACCCCGCGCGTGGAAGGCTTCGACGTTGAATACCCGCGCATCGTGAAGGCGCGCGCCGCCGGGACGCCGCATGCCCTGGTCGCCGCCGCCGAGGGCGCACCCTACCCCGCCGATACCTTCGACGTGGTGCTGAGCAACGAGGTCATCGAGCATGTGCAAGATGACCGCGCCGCCGTCGCAGAGATGGTGCGCGTGTGCAAGCCCGGCGGGCGGATCGTGATCTTCTGCCCCAACCGCTGGTATCCGGTCGAGCAGCACGGGCACTACTGGCGCGGCGAATACCACTTTGGCAACACACCACTGATCAACTACCTGCCGGATGCACTGCGCAATCGCCTGGCGCCGCATGTACGCACCTACACACGCCGGGGGCTGCTGCGCCTGGTCGAAGGGCTGCCCGTGCGGGTGGTTTACCACACGCGCATCTTCGGCGGCTACGATAACCTCGTCCACCGCCTGGGCCGGTTAGGTCGCCTGATCCGCGCCACGCTGCACCTGCTGGAACACACGCCGCTGCGTGTCTTCGGCCTCAGCCACCTGCTCGTGCTGGAAAAGCTGCCGGACAATTAAACCCAACCTCAACCGAACGTTACGGCTTTTCCACTGGACAAGGCAGAACTTCTGTGCTACACTGCAAGCAACCAAATAGAACAAATGTTCTTAGCCCGCAAAACAGCCGCACAACCCTAAGGAGCACCCACCATGTTGAACGCCATTCCCCGCCAGCGTCCCTGGTACTATCCGCTAATCGTGTGGTGGGAGCGCCTCCAGGTGCGCCGCCGCGCCGCCCACACACCGCAGGCGTCCGATCTCACTGAGCGCATCTTCCCGATCCCGGCGAACCAGGCCCACCGCTACGCCCGTGCCGCCGACGAGATGTTTTACCGGGAACAGATCGTCGCCGACTACCAGCGTCTGCCGCCCAGGCGTGTGCGCGAATACCGCTGGTAAGCCCAATCGAAAACTCCCCGCAAAGAACGCAAAGTTCGCAAAGGGATGCTCTGATTCCTTTGCGTTCTTTGTGCGCCTGGCGGTGCACGGCTTTGCTGACCGAGAACGTCAGGGAAGCGTCAGGAAGTCGCCCTGATAAAGCCATGTACCCCAGTGCGAAGCGGTGTAAGGTAAGGGTAGTCTCGTGGCATCAGGATGGACATTAGAGGAAAACAGGGGTTGGGCAGGCACAGGAATGCGGTTCAGGAAAGGTTTTAAATAGTCCCTCAAAAGGGTTTATCCCATGAAACCGCAGCGACGAGCGTCGGGCGTCCCCCCTTAGTGGGGGCGTCCGCTTTTTCGGGGGAAGTTTTGAGTTCAGAGTGTTGAGTTTTGAGTGCTGAATTGAACATCCCGACGTTCAAATTTTCAAAGTCGGCGAAAACAGGGGAACTAAAACTCAGCATGCAACACTTTGAATTCGTCTTTGGGCGTTTGGCCCTGCGCCGCCCGTGTGCTATCCTGCTGCGCATGAGCACCGTCTACCTACAGGGCGACATTTTCCTCAGCCGCGCCCTGGCGCTGGGCGTCGGCACGAACACGCAGGGCGCGGTGGAAAGTTCTCCCCTGGCCGCCGCCTTCCTGGACCGCTACCCGGCGGCGTTTTCGGCCTATCGCAAGCAGGCCCGTGCGGGCCGCATCCGTCCCGGCGACGTGTGGGTCTGGCGCGAGGCCGCGCCCTGGCTGGTCCTGCTGGCCGTGCGGACCGGCCCTTCCGGCGCGACGCGCCCGCGCCACGTCGAAACCGCCATGCAGCGCCTGGCCCGCGACTGGCAACGCGAAGGGCTGCGCAGCCTGGCCGTCACGCGCCTGGGAAACGACACCGAATGGCCCTACCTGCGCCCGGTGATCGACCTCTGGCTGGCAAATAGCCCGCTGCCCGTTGTAATCTACGAGGCGCACAGGCCGGGCGTCTGCGCGCCGGAACCCTGGGATTGAGACGGCACGCGGATGACGCGGACGAACGGATTGGCGCGGATTTCGAGCCATCCTGATAGACCCCTGGCCCTCCACATGTAAAAGGAACCACTGTCCTACCAGGAACGACGCGCCATCGTCTCGCTGATCAGCACCGTGCTGATTCCGACGATTTACTTCCCGGTCGTGTTCCAGCACAGGCGCGGCTTCATCCTGGCGATGGGATCGCTGGTCGTGGATCAGCCGCCGTCCACGATGTTCTTCACCCTGGTCCTGTCATCGCGGTCACGCCGTGACGACCTGGTAAAGCGGTACACAGATGTCGCAGATCAAAACGGATTCGCACAGATAAAACCCGGATGATAATCTGTATTCATCCTGCTTCATCTGCAGCATCTGTGTACTGTGTTCGCACCAGGAGGGACAAGGCATGGACGTGTGGGAAGCCATTCAGAGAAAGCGGGCGATCCGCCAGTTCGCAGAGACGCCCCTGCCGGAAGATGCCGTGCGTCGCATCCTGGACGCAGGACGACGCGCCCAGAGTTCCAAGAACTCCCAGCCCTGGGATTTCATCGCCGTCCAGAACCGCGACACGCTCAAGGCGCTGGCAGAAACGGGGGAATGGATAGGCCATGTGGCCGGCGCGGCGCTGTGCGTCGTCATCGTCACGCCCTCGCCAGAAGGCAACGAACGCTACGCCTGGAACATGTTCGATGCCGGGCAGGCCGCCGCCTACATGCAGCTTGCCGCCTACGAGATCGGGGTCGCCTCGTGCCTGGGCACAATCTACGACGTGGAGCAGGTGCGGGGCATCCTCGGCTTTCCGTCGGGCAAATTCGCGCGCATCGTGATCTCGTTCGGCTACCCCGCCGAGGGCGCGCAGAGTCGTGGGCTGGGCAAGTCCGGGCGGCGCGCGTTTGAGGAGGTGGTTCACTGGGAGCAGTGGTAAGCCACGCCCGGTTCATCGCCTGGAAAGGACCTTCTTGTGAACAAACGCGATGTGATGTTCAGCCTGCTGGACGATACCCGCCTGCCGCCTTACGTCCCGGCGGCATTCTTCCTGCATTTCGACCCGGCTTTCCGCGCCGGGCAGGCCGCCGTCGATAAACACCTGGAATACTTCCGCTACACCGGGATGGACTTCGTCAAAATCCAGTACGAGAAGCCCTTCCCGCCCATTCCCACCATCCGCACGCCGGAGGATTGGGCACAGATGCCGCGCTACGGCCTGGACTTCTACGCGGAGCCGCTGGCGGTGGTGGAAGGGTTGGTTCAGGCGGCCAAACGCGAGGCGGTGGTCGTGGTGACGCTATACTCGCCATTCATGAGCGCCGGGCACACCGCCGGGGACGCTATCCTCACCGACCATCTGCGCCGCGATCCCGAAAAGGTCCGGCGGGGCATGGAGGTCATCACGGATAGCCTGCTGCTGTTCGTGCGGGCGTGCATCCGGTTGGGCGTAGACGGCTTCTATCACTCGACGCAGGGCGGCGAGGCCGGGCGCTTCGACGATCCGGGCGTCTTCGCGCAGTACGTGAAACCTTACGACCTGATTCTGATGGAAGAGGCCGCCCGCGCCTGCCCGTTCAACATCCTGCATGTGTGCGACTACCAGCGCGATTACGACGACCTGACGCCGTTCCTGGATTATCCCGGCCACGTGGTCAACTGCCCCCTGAAGGTCGGCGGTCAGACGCTGACCCCGGCAGAGGCAGCACGGCTGTTCCGGCGGCCCTACATGGGCGGGTTGGAGCGCACGGGCGTGCTCGCTACCGGCGCGCCGACGCAGGTCCGGGAAGCAGCAGAGGCCGTGCTGCGCGCCGCGCCGGATCGCTTTGTCTTGGCGGCGGACTGCACCGTGCCAGCAGATACGCCCTGGGAAAACCTCAAGGCCGCCATCGACGCCGCGCACGCCTGGGCGCGATAGCCCCGGCGGCAGGATGAACCTCCGAATCGCGCTGGCAGGGCTGATCCTGGTGGCTATCATCGGGCGGGCCGCTGCGCCCAGACGTACAGGAAGGTATGCCCGAAGGTGATTCCATTGATCGTTTCTTTGGTCGTGGAGTAGGTGTTGGCGTCGTCCGGGTAAAAAGGATCGCGGCTGCCGGTGCGGAACAACTGCTCGGCCAGCGCCAGATAGTCGGCGTTGCCGCTGAGACGATAGGCGTAGGCCATCGCGTCGGCCCCCAGCAGCAGCCAGTTGTTGATTGACGGGATGTTGTTCCCTTCGGCCCATTCGTCGGCGGGATCGCCCTGGCGCCCGTCGAACCACCATTCGTAAGGATAGGCCGCGCGCGGGCCGGTGTCGATGGGGTCGAGCGGGATCAGTGGGTAGGTGCGCAGCCAGTCCGCGAAGCCCAGGTAGGAGTCCACCGCCCCGGCGTCATCCGGCAGGCCGAACTCGCCGCGCATCTCGATGTAGGCGGCCAGGGCGCGCAAGTACAGGTTGAGCACCCAGGGCTTGATGGCCGCGTCCTCCCCGGTCGGGCCGTTGATGTACGACTGGTCGGCGGGCCGCACGCTACTCACCAGCGCATCCGCGACAACCCGATAGCGTGGGTCGCCGGTCGCGCGGTACGCCTCCACCACCATCGACAGGCTGTTGGCGGCAGGACGGCTAGGACCGCCGGGGAATTGGTCGTTCAGGGCATAGCCTTCCCCGCTGCATGTGCCTGTTGGAAACCGGTCGCACAACTGCCAGTCGTTGTGCAGACGATACGCGATGCAGTCCGCCAGTTCGAGCGCAGACTCATAAGCCTTCTCGTAGCCGGTCAGGTAGTAGGTCAGCAGCATCCCGCGCAGGCCGAAGGCCACGTCGGGGTGGGTGCCGCCCTCGTTGCGATGGGGATTGGTGAAGCCGTCCTCGTCGTGGTAGCTGTGCCCGAAGGCGATGCCGTCGGACCAGTGGCGCGGCGTGTGCAGCGTGTGCAGGATGTCGATGTCGGCGGTATGGCGGTCAGCGGCCTCGGCCAGGGCGAACCAGCGCGGGTCGCCGCCCCTGGCCCACTGCATCCACATGCCGTAATCATAATCGTACTTGATGTTCAGCGGCGCGACGCCGTACCCCTCGTAGTCTATCGGCCAGTCGCCGTAGTCGAACAGGCCATAAAAATCGGCGCCTTCGATGGCGGCGTACAGGTTCGGATACCAGTCCATGTAGCCGGAATCGTAGGTCGGCGCAGTGTCCAACTGATAGCGGACGAAATCCTCGTAGTCCGGCCAGGCTGCCGCGTCCGGCAGGGCCAGATAGCCAAACGCGCCACTGTCCACGTACCATACCGCCGGGGCCTGGGCGAACAGCGGCGTATCGAAGGCCGGCAGATCGGCAGACGGGGACAGCCAGATTTCGTGCGTCTTGTGCTCCCCGGCGCGCAGATTGAAGCGGTAATCCTGCGGCCCGAACTCGCCCGGCAGCAGCCCGATCTCCAGCGCGCCGTCCGGCGCGGCCCGCAGGGCTTTGGGAAAATTCTGCCAGAAATCGCGCACCCCCACGCTCCACGCGCCATCGCTACCTGTGACCGTCAGCCAGCCGGGCGCACGGCTGCCGCTCTCGACGGGCGCACCGTCCAGCGTCGTGCGGTAGCCGGCAAAGGTCACATACGCCTGCATCCGGGGACGGGCATCCAGCGCATTGCCATCCCAGTCCTGCATGGTCAGGTAGCGGTCCCAGTGCGCGCCGCCGCTGGAATCCTGGTAGAGCAACAGGCGGCCCGCCAGCGCGCCCCGGCTGCCGCCCGACTCGCCTCCCACTGTGTAGGCCGGGTCTGCGCCCAGGTTCGCCGCCAGCGCCAACGACAGGTCATCGACGTCCACGCTGCCCGCCGAACCGATGTAGTGGCATTCGATCTGCCCGTCTTCGGCCCGCAGCGGGCAGGGCGTGTTGTTTTCAACGGTGTAGAACAGCCGCACAGCCGGCAGCCCGGCGTAGAACCAGTAGCGGGCGGTGTAGTCCAGCAAAGCAGCGCCGTCGGCGGCGCGGAACGCCCCCTGCACCCGCACGGACAGGCGCAGCGCGCCCGGCTGCGCGATCTGCACCGTAACCGGCCCGGCGGCGCGGTAGGTGACGCCGCCCACCTGCGCCCGCCCGGTCAGCGGCGCAGACAGCCCATCGGCGCTCAGACTGCCGTCAGCCTTGCTAATGCTGAAGCGCGCCGCACCGGTATCGATCACCAGCGCGTCGGGGTCGTCTGTGATAACCAGCGGAGGCTCAGGCGCAGGGCCGGGGCCGCCATCCTGCAAATAGAAGACTGCCGTTCCCTCCGGCGGCACAGACGCCTGGAAATCAACCAGCACCCAACGGATCGGGGCGGCGGAATCGCCCGGCGCGCCGCCCCAGCGCGCCAGCGGCGTAAACTGGGCGGGCACGGCGTTCCCGGCGGAATCCACCAGCCGCAGGCGACCCGCATCGGTCAGGCCCAGCGCGCGCGGCAGGGGCACGCCCGCCGTCACCGGCTCGCGGACGCGCTCCTGGGTCAGCGGATTGTGGACTTGCAGGGGGACGTTGAGCGCAGCGGATTGAGCGAAAACGGCGGGCGCAGCGAACGTCGCCGCGTCCCCGACCACGATCAGCGCGATCAGCAGAATCGATCCCAGGCGGGCGATCCATCCCGGCGCATACATGGTCTTTTCTCCTGCATCCAGAACCGCAGGGCAGCATTAGACGCCCTGAACCTGCGTGGGCACTGCTTTCTTTATACTGGCGCGCCGCGTTCCTGGCAAACGCTTCAGGCGGGCTATGTGGGGTCTACCCCCCGGCGATGCGCAGGAAGCGCGCGTAGGCGTCGTCCCAGGCGGCAGAGGAATGCGGCTCGTAGTGCGTCAGCGTGGACGAACGCCGGATCAGCGCGCGGCCCTCGGCGTGCGAGGCCAGGTGGCCCGTCGCCATCGCCTGGACGATCACGTTGCCCAGCGTGGCAGCCTCGTCCGGCCCGGCGATCACCGGGCGACCCGTCGCGTCGGCGGTCATCTGGCACAACAGGGCGTTGCGCGAGCCGCCCCCGACGATGTGGATCACCTCGGCGGGAAAGCCCTGGACGATTTCAAGCTGCCCCAACACCTGGCGATACTTGAGCGCCAGGCTCTCGAAGATGCAGCGCAGCACAGCACCCTCATCTTGTGGGATGGGCTGGCCGGTTCGGGCGCAAAAGGCGCGGATGCGCGCGGGCATGTCGCCGGGCGTGCGGAAGTCCGGGCTGTTGGGGTACGGATCGATCACAGGGCCGAAAGGCGGCGCAGCGGCGGCCATCTGCACGGCGTCCGCGTTCGTGATCGTCCTGCCGCTGGCGGCCCACGTCTCCTGGCAGCACTGCACCAGCCACATGCCCAGGATGTTCTTGAGCAGCCGGAAGGTGCCGCACGCGCCGCCCTCGTTGGTGAAGTCGTAGCGCAGGCTTTCCGGCGTGATCACCGGCTGGCGCACCTCCGCCCCCATCAGCGACCACGTGCCCGAACTGATGTAGGCGAAGCGCGTCCCCTCTGCTGCCGGGACCGCCGCCACCGCCGAGCCGGTGTCGTGCGTGGCGACGGCGATTACGGGCGCGTCGATGCCCAGGCCGGGCAGGTCCGGCGGCCCCAACACCGCGCCCGCCGGGACGACCTCCGGCAAAATGCCGCTGGGGATGTTCAGGCGGTCCAACAGATCGCGCGCCCAATCGCCCGCGCGGGGATCGTAGAACTGGGTGCAGGTGGCGCTGGTGAATTCGACCACCGCGCGGCCCGTCAGCCAGTAGTTAAGCAGGTCGGCAATGGTGAGGAACAGGACAGCGTTACGCAGCGCGGGGGACCCGGCCAGCACCATGCTGTAAAGCTGGTAAAGGGTGTTCAATTCCATGAACTGGATGCCGGTGCGGGCATAAATCTCCTCGCGCGGCACGCGCTCGAAGACGCGCGCCATCACGCCGTGCGTGCGCGCGTCGCGGTTGCTGACCGGGTTATCCAGCAGCTTACCGTGCTCGTCCAGCAGGGCGAAGTCCGCGCCCCACGTGTCTAGCCCGATCCCGTCCAGAGCGCCGCCGTCGTGCTGCTTCCACTGCTGCAATCCCGCCAGCACGCCGCTCCACAAAAACAGGATGTCCCAATAGAGCGTGCCACGCACAGGCACGATCTGGTTGGGGAAGCGGTGGATCGTTTCGAGCGTGATGCGGTCGGCGTCCAGCACGGCGAGCATGGCCCGCCCGCCCGAATTGCCGATGTCGAAGGCCAGGAAGCGCGGCATGATCACCCCCTCTCTGTCGCGCCCCAGAATAAACTCCGGGGCTGAGAAAATCACCCCCTTCGGGCTAAGCCACATTCAGCCCGGAGGGCTTGTCCTCCTCAGCCGGGGACTTGAGTCCCCGGCGCCCTCCACGCCCAATTCCCGCTCCAGCCAGGCGCGCGTGTCGGGATGCAGCCGGATACGCTCCCGGTTCTCCACGTACCACGCGACAAGTTGCGCCTCGCTCCGACCGAGCGCCCTGGCCGCCCCGCGCCAATCGGCCAGCAGTTCGCGGCGATAGCGATCCGGCATGGGCACGGGCACCGAGACGGGATCGGCAGGCGTGTCGCCCAGGTAGAGCCACCACTGCCAGTGATGCCTGTTGCGGCGCTGGTGATAAAAACGCGCCATCTCCGCTTCGGGCGTCCAGGCATAGCGAGGGGTGCCGTCCGGCGCGTAGTAGGAGCGGGCATATGCGCCCCACTCGCGCGGGGTGAACTTGCTCAGGTCGTGGATCACGCCGAGCCAGGGAATGCCCAGCTTGCAGCACTGGACGAACACGTACCACTTATGCCGGAGGATGTAGCTCAGGTAACGCAGGTGTGCACGCATCCGCAACACGTTTCCTTATTCTAGCGCAGCCCTTCCGCTTCCAGGAAAGCGATCACCGCCTCCGGCCAGGGACGCAGGGTAATCCCCAGGCGCGCCGCCGCGAAGTTACGCAACACGGCGCATTCCGGTGGGCGCGAGGGACGCGGATACTGCGCCAGGGTGATCGGTTCGATGGGCACATCTGCATATCCGGCGTGATCCAGCACGAAACGGGCCAGTTCCCGGCGCGATGCCTGTCCTGTGTTGACCAGATGATACGTCCCATAATGCTCCGTCTGGATCAGCGCGACCAGCGCCGGGACGAAATCCTCGGCGTAAGTCGGGGCGGCGATCTCGTTCGTCACCACGCGCAGAGGCAACCCGTCTGCCGCGCGCTTGAGAATGGCCTGCACGAAGTTCGCGCCGCCATGCGCGATCAGCCAGGAGAGCCGCACCACGTAATGGCGGGGCAACAGGGCGCGCACCATCTGCTCGCCCACCCATTTGCTGTAGCCGTAGGGGTTGATCGGGTTGGGCGCGTCGTATTCCAGGTAAGGGGTTGTGCGCCGCCCATCGAAAACCTCGTTGGTGCTGAGATAGAGCATGGCGGCGTTGACGCGCTGACAGGCCAGGGCAGCCGTCTGCGCGCCAAAAGCGTTGACCCACAGGGCGCGGTCGGGGTCGCGGGCGCAGCCGTCCACGTCTGTCCAGGCGGCGCAGTGGATCAGCAGGTCAGGCCGCAGGTCGGCCAGACGCCCGACGGCAGCCGGATCAGCCAGGTCCAGTTCGGGCAGGTCCACGCCGATCACGGCGTGATCGGTAGACAGGGCCGCCATCAGCCGCCTGCCCAAACGCCCCTTCGCCCCGGTGATCAGGATGCGCATCTGTTTTCCTCCGCACGCCAACAATGCTGCTAACCGCGCCGGAGTATACCCGATTCGCCCCTCAGACGTGCAGGGCAAGGGATCGTCAAAAGATTAGGACCGAACGCCAACCGGGTTCAAACATTGCTACCGCGAAATGCTTTTAGAATGAGAATAACAGATACAAGGGGTGATGGAGTTTTTTAAACATGCGCTGGTTTAAAGGGATTTACCTGCCGGTATCAGCGATCATCGTCCTGTTCACACTGGGCCTGGCCGCGCCGACCCTGGCCGCCCCTCATGGGGATGCGGCGGGCGTGCTGCCATTGCTCAACACCGCGCGCGCCTCGGTGGGCGCCGGCGCGCTGACCATGAACGCCCAGCTCGTCGCTGCTGCGCAAGGCCACAGCAGTTGGATGGCAGCCAACGAGACGCTCTCGCATACCGGCGCGGGTGGCTCGTCGTTCACCGACCGCATCAGCGCGGCAGGATATACCTGGACAACGGCAGCGGAAAACGTGCTGGTGCGTGGCGACGACAGTTCCGGCGGCATCTTCGGCCAGTGGCAGGCCAGCCCGCCGCACAACGCCAATATGATGAACCCCGCCTATGTGGACGTGGGGATCGCCTGCGCTACGTCGGCGGCGGGCAACGTTTACTGCACAATGGACCTGGCCGCGCCGCCGGGCGGCGGTTCAGGCGGTTTTTCCGGTAGTTCCGGCGGCACGGGCAGCGGCAGCGCGGTGAGCAGCGCCGGCGGGAGTTCCAGCGGCACGCTGGGCGGCTCCGCCGCCATGCAGAGCACGCCACTGCCGCCCGGCACAGACCCGTTAGCCTACTGGAACGGCAACCCCGGCTCGCCCACCTATGATGGGCGGTTGAATCCGCACGCCGCCGAGTACTACACGGTCTACTGCCGAGACGACAACATCGCGGTCTTCCGCGCCGACGGATTGCTGCTCCGGCGGATCGCCATCGCCACCGTGCTGACCATGAACCCCGCCGGCTCGACGCTCGACATCGGCGACCGGATGACCATCGCGCGCAGCAATGATAGCATCACCATCGGCGGCTATAACGGCAACGCCGCGCCGGCCTTCGGCAGCAAGGAATTCAGCTTGCGCGCGTGCCTCAGCGCCAACGGGCGCACACCCGCCGCCGTGCCGCCCGCCCAACAGCCCGGTGCAACCGCGACTCCCAGCACGCCCGGCGCGGTTAACCCGGCCAATCCTCCGGCGGGCAGCTGCACCTACGTGGTCCAGGCCGGCGAGACGGCCTTCCGCATCGCACGGCGCTACGGCGTGACGCTGGCCCAACTCGGCCAGGTGAATCCTCAGGTGAACCTATCCCGCCTGAGCGTCGGGCAGCGGCTGGTGATCCCCGGCTGCACGGGGACGATCAATCCCCCCGTCGCCACCGCAACGCCGACCGTCCCCGCGCCGCCCGGCAATGCACGAGTGCACGTGGTGCAAGCAGGCGAGAACCTGTTCCGCATCGCCCTGCGCTATGGCAGGACTGTCGCGGCGATTGCCGCCGCCAACGGCATTACCGACGTGACGCGCATATACGTCGGGCAGCGGCTGGTGATTCCGTAGCCTATCTTTTCCCTGCCCTCCCTTCTTCGCGTGGAGGGCAGGGACGCCCCCCCCATTTGCTAAAAACTGTCAGGCTTTGTCGATTTTCCCTTGCCTTTGCTTGGGAAAATCGGATGCAGACTGTATGATTACACTAGGGGATACTTGTGTATCTATTGGTGGAGAGGTTACTGATGCAAAAACATCTCTTTCGGATGCCCGTGCTCGTCGCGGCGTTGCTGGCGCTGACCGCGACGGAGGCCCCTGTCTGGGCCATCGCCAACGCCGACCTGTTCGCCACCGGCACATCCGTCGGCGGCAACCGCGTCGTGGGGGACTGCGCCCAGGCAGACCCGGACTTCGCCGCGACCTTCATCCCCAACACCAACGACGCCAACGGCACAGACTATCTGGCGCTAGTGCACACCGACGGCTTTGGGACGGTGGTGGATGTAGACATCGCGGGCTTCCCGGTCGGCGCGGCCCCGATTGCCCCACCGCCGCTGTTCGACGTGCACGCCGGCAGCAACGGCGCGTTCCCCCTGATCGCGGCCCGCCCGGTGATCGCCTATCTGTACGACGTGGGCGACCCTGGCGGGATCAACGAGAACAGCGCGGCAGGGTTGGCCTTCGCCCTGGCAGGAGTGCTGCTCGATGTGGCGACATTCGACCCTCTCACCTACGAACCGGCCTGCGCCAACTTCCCATTGGTGAACAACCCGGCCCCTGTCGCCCCCCAGCCGGGCAATCTCGCTGCCGCCGGAAGCATAACCTTTTGGAACCCGAACGACGGGCGGCTGAACGTGGAACCGGCGGCGCCGGTGGCGGTCTACTGCGGCCCGAACAGCATCTACGCCTATGCGCCGGGCTACCTGGCGCTGGAAGCCCCGCGTAGCGTCATTGACCAGGTGGGCCTCCCGCCGATCAACGCCTTGCTGGCCGAAGGGCCAAACGGCGAACGGCTCTTCCGGCTGATCAGCGGCGAGTTTCAGGTGAATGTGCGCAACGGCGACCAGGAGTACGTTTTCACCTGGGATGGCTGCCCGGCGACCTACACCATCACGCGCGTCTACGACGCTGCCACCTGGGAACTGCGGGTCGAGCAGGTCCGACGCCCATAGGAACGAGAACACGCGGACGATCTAGGCCGCAACACCAGGGCCTCATTTTCACGCGAAATCCCTATTCAACCGGATGTAGCGGTAGCGGCGGCTTGAAGCCGCCGCTACCGGTGGAAAAACGCGGGCGGTTACGGGATTGTAACACACTTTGCCACGCACAGACTCAAAGTTAGCGTGTTTTGGAGCACTGCAAAGGGCTTTTGGGAAAGGTTTTGCGCACACGATTTGTTGCAATTTTGACGCCGCCCGTTATCATTAGCTTAAGGTTAAAAACCTCTGCATTTCAACACCGTGCTGTCGTTTAAACATGCGCCCGAAATTTGTTGCATTCCCCGCCATCTTGCCCTACAATCGACGTGCTTCTTTCCCCCAATCCCGGCAGGTTCATGGACGCAATGCAGCCGTATGCAAGATTCCGACCGGGTGCCGTGTGTATGAACAGAAGCCGCTTTCGTTCCTCAACCAAGTAAGGAGAGCCGCTCTTTGACCATCTTGATGGAGGTCAAGGACCTCAAAACAAGATTCCACACGCAGGAAGGGATCGTGTATGCTGTCAATGGCGTCTCGTATACGCTCGACGAAGGCGAAACGTTGGGCGTGGTGGGCGAGAGCGGCTGTGGCAAGAGCGTACACGCCCTGTCGATCATGGGGTTGATCCCCCAGCCGCCCGGCAAAGTCGAAGCCGAATCGGTCATGTTCCGGGGCCGCGACCTGATGAAACTGTCCGCCGACCAGATGCGGATGCTGCGCGGCTCGGAAATTGCGATGGTCTTTCAGGACCCCATGACCTCGCTGAACCCGGTGCTGACGATTGGCCACCAGATCACCGAGGCGCTTAAGCTGCACCTGGGCATGGACAACGCCCAATCCCGCCAGCGCGCTGCCGAACTGCTGGCCATGGTGGGCATCCCCAGCGCGGCGCAGCGGCTGGACGATTACCCCCACCAGTTCTCCGGCGGGATGCGCCAGCGCGCCATGATCGCCATGGCCCTGTCGTGCAACCCGCAGTTGCTCATCGCCGACGAGCCGACCACCGCGTTGGACGTGACCATCCAGGCGCAAATCTTGGACCTGGTGCGCCGCCTGCGCGACAAGATCGGCATGGCGATGATCTGGATCACGCACGACCTGGGCGTGGTGGCCGGCCTGGCCGACACCTTGCAGGTAATGTACGCCGGGTTCATCGTCGAGCGCGGCCCCAAGCATGCCGTCTTCAAAGAGACGCGCCACCCCTACACGTTGGGGTTGCTCGGCTCACTGCCGCGCCTGGACCGTCGCGGCGGCAAGCTGTTTTCTATTGAGGGCGCACCGCCCGACCTGCGCGTGTATCCGAAGGGCTGCCCCTTCGCCCCGCGTTGCCACTTCCGCATCGACCGCTGCGTGGAAGAAAACCCGCCCCTGGGTCCCGTCCAGGGCGGCGGCGATCCAAACCACACGGTGGCCTGTTGGGTCGGGATGCACCAGCCGTTAGCATTGACACAAGAGGGAGCGGCAGCACAATGAGCGCAGCCAGCGGCCAAGCCGATAATCGAGAAATCCTGCTGGAAGTCACCAACCTCAAGAAATATTTTCCCATCACGTCGGGCATTATCATCCAGCGCCACGTGGGGGACGTGAAAGCGGTCGATGACATCAGCTTTTTCGTCTACAAGGGCGAAACACTGGGGCTGGTGGGCGAATCTGGGTGCGGCAAAAGCACCACCGGGCGCACCGTACTCCAGCTGTACCGCCCGACGGCGGGTTCGGTGAAATTTGAAGGCATCGAACTGAGCACGCTCAAAGGCGAAGACCTGCGGCGGACGCGCCGCCGGATGCAGATGATCTTTCAGGACCCCTACGCCTCGCTCAATCCGCGCATGACGGTGGGCCGGATCATCAGCGAGCCGCTGATCGTGCACCGCGTGATGAACAGCAACCGGGAGCGCCAGGAGCGCGTGGAATACCTGATGGACAAGGTAGGGCTGAACCCCTACTTCGTCAACCGCTATCCACACGAATTCTCCGGTGGCCAGCGCCAGCGCATCGGCATCGCGCGCGCCCTGGCCCTGGAACCGTCGTTCATCGTGTGCGATGAGCCGATCTCGGCGCTGGACGTGTCGATCCAGGCGCAGGTGGTTAACCTGCTGGAAGAACTCCAGGACGAACTGGGGCTGACCTATCTGTTCATCGCCCACGACCTGAGTATGGTGCGTCATATCTGCGACCGCGTGGCCGTGATGTACCTGGGCAAGATCGTCGAAGTGGCGGAGACGGAAGAACTCTATACCAACCCGCTGCACCCCTACACCCAGGCGCTGCTCTCTGCCGTGCCGGTGCCCGACCCAACCGTCGAGGAAAAGCGCAAGCGCATCATCCTCACCGGCGACGTGCCCAGCCCGATCAACCCGCCGCGCGGCTGCAATTTCAACACCCGCTGCCCGGTAGCAGTGGATGTGTGTCATGGTGAGGACCCTGGACTGGTCGAAATCCGGCCTGGCCATTGGGTCGCCTGCTACCGCGCTTCGTAAGCTGTTGAGGGGAAGGAATAAGGATATCCCTATGGCCGTCGCACAGAGCGCCAGACCCGTCGGGTTGGCCGAAGAAGAACACGTCAAACCTCGCCCGTTGTGGAAAGACTCGGTGCGCCAATTGCTGCGCAACAAGCCCGCCATCGTCGCCATGATCCTGATTGGCGGCATGGTCCTCGTTGCCATTGGCGCGGACGCGATGGTGGGATGGGGCTGGATCGACCACTATGCCAAGCAGCATCGCGGCTCTAGCCTAGAACCCCCGCTGGGCTGCTCGATAGACGTGGACGCAAACGGCGACGGCGTGCCAGACCCGGTGCAGTTCTGCTTTCTGTTCGGCACCGACCGCCTGGGGCGCGACCTGCTGAGCCGCACCGTCTACGGCACGCGCATCTCGCTGGCCGTCGGCGTGATCGGCGCCTCGGTGGCGCTGATGGTCGGCACCGTCTACGGCATCATCTCCGGCTTTTACGGTGGGCGTACCGACCAGATCATGATGCGCATCGTAGACTTCCTCTACGGCGTACCGGACCTGGTGCTGGTCATCCTGATGCAGGTATACTTCCGCGCCCTGCGCGAGCACGCCGACGAGGTGGGCGGCCTGGGCGCAACCCTGGTTAACATCGACAACAGCATGGGCGGCCTGTTCTTCATGTTTATTGCCCTGGGACTGCTGAGCTGGCTGGGCATGTCGCGGCTGGCGCGCGGACAGGTGCTGTCGTACAAGCAGAAGGAATTCGTGGAAGCGGCGCGCGCTGTGGGCGCCAGCGACCGCCGGATCATCTTCGTGCATCTGCTGCCCAACGTCATCGGCCCGCTGATCGTCTCGGTGACCATGGCGATCCCCGGCTTCATCTTCTACGAGGCCTTTCTCAGCTTCCTGGGCCTGGGGGTCAACCCGCCCGTGCCAAGCTGGGGTGGCCTGATCCAGGACGCCATTTCGGAAGGGGCCGTTCAGTTCCGCCAGCACCTGCTGCTGGTCCCGGCGGTCGCGCTGACGGTCACAACGCTGGCGTTCAATTTCTTGGGCGATGGCCTGCGCGATGCGCTAGACCCGCGGATGCGCGGAACGTAAAAAGCGCGGCCATTCCTCATGTTGTGTGCTCTGTCGCCAGCTGCCGTTCGAGGTTACTGGCGGCTGGCGGAAGGTTATTGCTGACTGCCGCAGACCGGTCGTCGCGGGTGGGCAGCTTTCCACAGGAGAAGGATGCGTGGTTAATCGCACACAGGCACTTGCGGCGCTGTTGCTGGTGATGGGGTTGCTGAGTCTGGCGACGCTGGCGTGCACGTCGGATCAGGAGTGGATCATTCCGCGCACACCAACCCCGACGCTGACCCCCACGCCAGTCCCTATTACCCTAGAGACGGCGTTCCAGATTGGCGACCGGGCGAAGGTCGTCGGTGTGGGCTTTAGCACCCAACTGACTCAAAACCCAGAGCCAAGCACCGGTCGCAACAACGTGCTGGGGTCGAACTGCTTTTTGAATCAGGAAGTCGAAATCCTGGATGTTGCCGAAAACAACGGGGTAATCTTCTATCGCGTTGACTGCATCCTGGAAGGCTGGATTCCTGAAAATTACCTGGAACCTGTGGAATGACCCGGTCAATCGCTGGTCGCCAGTCGGTCAGCGCCGCGCGGCGCGTCCGGCGGGGACAGACTGTTTAGGAGAAAATGCCGATGGGCATGGGTAAATTTATCATCCGTCGCATCCTGGCTGCCATTCCGGTCCTGCTGCTGACCACCTTCGTCGCTTTTGTGCTGATCCGGTCGATCCCCGGCGGGCCGTTCAGCCAGACCAGCACCGGGCGGCGGCTGCCAGATCGGATCATCGAGCGGCTGGAACAGCAATACGGCCTGAACGAGCCGGTGCTGATTCAGTTTGGCAACTATTTGCTCAGCCTGATCCGTCTGGACTTCGGCCCGGCACTGGGTACGCAGTACCGCGACGAAGATGTGTCCGTCAACCAGGTCATTGCGATGCGCCTGCCGGTGTCGATGCAGGTCGGCATCATGTCGGTGATTGTCGGTTTCGCCATCGGCGTGCCGCTCGGCGTGCTGGCGGCCATCTATCACAACTCGGCCATCGACTTTGGCGCGACGTTCTTCGCCGTACTGGGCCAGTCGATCCCGGCGTTGGTGCTGGCGCCGGTGTTGATCATCATCTTCGCGGTCAAGCTCAACTGGCTACCGGTGGCCGACATGGGCGGCGTGTGGCGCAGCACGCTGGAGAATCCCGGCGTCATCTTTAGCTGGGATTACCTCAGCCTGGCGATCCTGCCCGTCTTCGCGCTGGGGACCGGCATGAGCGCCGGGATCGCCCGTCTGACGCGCGCCAGCCTGCTTCAGGTCATGCGCGAGGACTATATCCGCACGGCGCGGGCGAAGGGTCTCAAAGAGCGCGTCGTGATCTACGGCCATGCCCTCAAGAACGCCCTGATCCCGGTAGCGACGATTGTCGGCCCGCTGCTGGCCGGCGTGCTGACCGGCACGTTCATCATCGAGCGCATCTTCAACATTCCGGGGCTGGGCCGTGAGTTTGTGCAATGCGTGGGCAGCCGCGACTATAACCTGCTGGTTGGTCTGACGGTGGTCTACTCGATCTTCCTGGTTTCCGGCAACATTCTGGTGGACATCATGTACACCTGGCTGGACCCGCGCATTCGGTTCGATTAGCAAAAAGCCGTCAGCAGGCAGCCGTCAGCAATCAGCAGGCAACAGGCAGTGGTTGGTGATCGGCGGAGAGGGCGGCTGCTGAGATGAAGCTGTTAAATCCCAGAGCCGGGGCTTGCTCACACGGTCCCGGCTTTATGTTTCCCCGATCCTGGCACACCGTCTGCTAACCGCCGATTGTTGACGTCACATGCAAGTTTCAGGAATGCAGTCGGCGTGAGTGCAAACCTCACTCCCTGGCCCCCTCTCCGCGTGCGGACCTGTCCTGGTGTTTTGGCCGAGAGAGGGCAGCGACGGGTGAGGTTCGGCGAAAGACAGAAAAACTTACACATGGAGTTTGCTGATGGCTGCCTGCTGACGGCTGACGGCTAATTGCTGATTGCCCACCACCGGAATACAATCTGATTGCACAGTGGACCAGGAGGAAGGCAGGCATGACCTACGGGCGGCTCGACGTGTACCGGCCCAACAGCCCCATCGAGAGCTATTACCTGGAAAAGCCGAACATCGCCATCGGGCGCTCGTCGGGCAACGACATCGTCATCGAGGCAACGGCGGTTTCGCGCTATCATGCGACCCTGAGCTTCCGGGATGGGCAGGTCTACCTGCACGATCTGGAGTCGATCAACGGCACCTATGTAGACGGCGAGCGGATCAAGCCCCATCAGGCTTACCTGCTGACCGGCGGCGAGGAAATCCAGATCGGCGAGGCGGTGCTGAGCTTCCGGCCTGCCGACGACAGCCCCACCCAGCCCATCCAGGCCGTCGAGGCGACGCGACGCATCGAATACGAGCAGCCCACCTACCGCGTCGAACTGGAAGGGCCAGACGCCCCGGTAACGCCCGGTGTACACGTCCAGGCGCTGTTGGTCATCACCAACCTGAGCGATGAAGAAGACCGCTTTTTCATCGAGATCGACGGCGTGCCCAAAGACTGGGTACGCCTGGAGCGCATGGAGACGATCATCGAGCCGGGCGAAACAACCCGGCTGGTGTTGAGCTTCAAGCCGCTGCGACGGCCCGACAGCACGCCAGGCGATTATCCATTCATCGTGCGGGTGCGCAGTCGTTCCAGGCCGAACCAGACGGTGGACGCGAGCATCACCCTGCATGTGCTGCCCTACGCCGGCTTCGGCATCGACCTGGGCAAACGGCAGATCGTCGCCGGGGAGCGCCTGCCGGTGCACGTGCACAACCAGGGCAGCGCGCCGCTACCATTAGTGTTCGCTGGGATCAGCCGGGACGAGATGCTGCGTGTGGCCATCATCCCGCCGACGGCCACCCTGGCAGCAGGGCAACGCCTTACCGTTTATGCCCAGGTCGAAGCCCGGCGGCCTGTTTTGATCGGCAAGCCACGCGAATGTCCCTTCGAGGTTGTGGCCCGCGCGCAAGACGCCTCCGGCTTCCAGGCGGCCCTGCCGGGCACGTTCATTGAACAACCGGTGCTTTCGGGCCTGCCGCTGCTGCTGGCGGCGGGTGGCCTGGGCCTGATCGCGGTGCTGGTGCTGGTGCTGCTGGGCCTGCTCCTCTTTCAGCCGCTGCCGCCGCAGATCGCCGCGTTTACCCTCTTGCCCGGCGCGCAGGTCGTGGCCGGGCAGACGGTCACGCTGACATGGAGCGTGCAGGACGCCGACGCGCTCTACCTGGAAGTGGACGGCACGCGCCTGGACACGCCGCCCCTCGATCCCGACGCCGGCACGGCGCTACTCCCGATGAACGACGCGGGCGAACACGAAGTCACCCTGGTAGCAGTCAGCGGCAACCAGGAAGTGCGCCAGTCGGCGCGGGTGCGGGTCTATGCCCCGCTGGTGATCGCGCGCTTCGTCGCCACGCCGGCCACGCTGGTGCGCTATGTGGCGCAAGACCTCACCTTCAGCTGGGACGCCCCCGGCGCGACGCGCGTCCGGCTAGACGGTTTGGGCGCTTATCTGGGCGCGGAAGACGGCACCGTCTACGGCCCGACCGGATCGCACACCATGCGCGTGACGCCGGTTGGCGAGGCAGTCATCACCCTGATCGCCGAGGGCGAGGCCGGGCAGCAAGATACCGAGGTGGTGGTGATCGGGGTAGAAAACCCGGTCTGCATCGTCACGGCAAGCGACGCCATCGCGCGCGCCGGGCCGAGCCACCTGCATCCTGAACTGGCGCATGTAGCGGCGGAACAGGCCGTCGTGCCAGACATGCGCGACGGCAGCGGTCAATGGCTGCGCGTGTTCGCCAGCGACAACCAGCGCGCCTGGCTAGAACTGGCGGCCTTGCGCTGCACAAACTTCGATCCGCTGGCGCTGGCGGTCGATCCTGCCCCGCCGACGGCGGCCCCGACGATCACGCCGGCGCCGACCCTGACGCCCAGCCCTACGTCCACCATGACACCGACCTGGACACGCACCCCCACACCGATCGCGCTGCCTTCTGCCACGCCGCCGCCCACCTGGACGCGCACCCCCCTGCCGACGGCTCGCCCGCCCCTGCCCGTGCCGGGGCTACGTCCGACGCTCACGCCGACAAAGGCGGCCTAGCCTGGCCCGGTAGTAGTAGCGGCGACTTGAAGCCGCCGCTACTGGCTGGCGAGAGATCTCAGGGGTGCCTGTTGTGAGCCGCTTCCCGCGCATGGTACAATCCCGCTGGTTTACAGGAACGGCGGTGGCTGCCCCCGTTCCCGGCTCAGACGTTTAGCGGTGGAGAAGCTCGTGAACCGTCGCCTGACCATCCCCCTGGCCCTGCTGCTGATCCTGCTGGCTCCGGCGGCGTTGGGCTTCGGCCCGCCACGCCAGCAAGATCGCCTGATCCGTCTGAGCCTCAGCGCCGGCTACGACGGGCGCTTCCGCGAGGGTCGCTGGATTCCGCTGCTGATCACCGTCAGCAACAACGGGCCGGACGTGCGCGCTGAACTGCGCGTCCGATCCGACACCACCGCTGGCCTCAACGCCACCACCTACCGCACACCCATCGACCTGCCCACCCAGTCGCGGAAGCAGGTGTTCCTATATATCTCGGCGCGGTCCATCGCCCGGCAGGTGATGGTCGAACTCGTCTCCGGCGACCAGGTGCTCGAAGTGGTGACCGGAATGCTCACCCCGGTAGGCATGAACGATCTGCTGTCCGCCGTCGTCACCGATTCGCCGAGCGGCTCGGTGGACCTGAGCGGCATCGATCTGGGCGAGGGCGACTCCTACCAGGCCAATTGGTCCGTTGAGAATATCCCGCCGCTGGCCGATGCGCTGCTGAGCCTTAACGCGCTGGTGCTGTCGGACGTGGACAGCGGGCGGCTGTCGGTGGAACAACGCCGGGCGTTAGCGGATTGGGTGCTGGCGGGAGGACACCTGATCGTCACCGGCGGGCCGAACTACCGCTCGACCATCGCGGGCGTGGCCGACCTGCTGCCGCTGCAAATCACGGGCACGATCACCACCGACGATCTGACGCCGCTGGCGAATTTCAGTGGGCGTTACGCCGACGACCTGCGCGAGCCGGACGTCATCCTGGCGACGGGCAACCTGCGCCCCGGTGCGCAAATGTTGGTCGAGGCCGACGGCGCGCCGCTGCTGGCCCGGCGCGTCTATGGCGAAGGGCTGATCGACTATCTGGCAGCGGACCCGAACCTGGCCCCACTGCGCAACTGGCCGGCGCTGGATACGCTGTGGCAAATGTTGCTCGCTACGCCGCGCCAGCTACCCAGTTGGTCGGGCGGTTTTCAAAACTGGGAGCTAGCGAGCCGCGTGGTGCAGCAGTCCCCCGGCTTCGATCTGCCCTCGGTGGTGCAGATGTGCGGCCTGCTGGGGCTATACATCGTCGTGATCGGCCCGCTTAACTACCTGGTGTTGCGCGTGCTGCGGCGGCGCGAACTGGCCTGGCTGACCATCCCGGCGCTGGTGATCATCTTCACGGTGATGGCCTACTTCACCGGCTTTTCTCTGCGCGGCACCCAGGCGACGGTCAACCGGTTGAGCGTGGTGCAGGTGTGGCCGGGGGCAGAACGGGCCCAGATCGACGGTCTGATTGGGGTGCTGTCGCCGCGCCGCAGCACCTATGACCTGACCATGCCCGGTGGCCTGACCATCCGCAACCTGCCGCAGGACCAGAGCTATGGGCTGGCCCCCTCCCTGGCCGTGACCACGATTGAGGAAGGGAGCGTCTACGCCGCACGAGATGTGCTGGTGGACGCCAGCTTCGTATCGGGCTTCGCCGTCAGCGGATTCGTGGATGGTGCGCCCCAGATCGACGGCACAGCCACACTGTCTTACGGCGAAGGCCCGGCAGCGCGCGTGAGCGGTGCGATCACCAACACCACCGATCTGGTGCTGCAAGACGCGGTGGCGCTGGTGCGCGGTGCACGCCAGGACCTCGGCACGTTGGAGCCGGGCGACGGTGCCACGTTTGACCTGCCGCTTTCCAGCCGCCAGAGCGCGCCGCTGTCGCTGGTCGCCAGTGCGTTCGGCTATCTGAGTGCCCCGACCTACTACGGGACGTACTACGGGATCAGCGGCTACACCGGCGGGCTGGAACTGACCGTCCAGGACATCCTGGGGGCAGATTACCGGGGCGATACTTATTACTACAGCTACAGCACGCCCGCGACGCCGGAGTTGCGCCGCCGCCAGCAACAACAGGACTTTGTAGCAGCCCTGGCGCTGGACCGCGACCTGAGCGGCGGGCGCGGCGACCGCGTGTTCGTGGTCGGGTGGACACACTCCTCGCCACTGAACCTGGACCTGGAGGGCGCGCCCTGGGTCGCCGACGATCTGACACTGTATATCTTCGAGATTCCGCTGACGGTTGCGCCGACCGCGGGAACGGTGGAGATTTCGCCTGGTTTTTCTACCTGGATTCCCCTCGCCGAGGCCACAACGACTGGCTTCACGCCCTACGAGCTGACGATTAACGGCGGCGACCGGGCAGCCTTCCGCTTCACGCCCCTGCCGACGGCCCAACTGGCCCGCGTGACCGGCCTGGAAATCACGGCGCGGCGGAACAGCCCCGGCGCGGCGGTCATTTCGCTGTGGGACTGGCACGAGGAAAGCTGGGTAGACATCGACACGACGGGCGTAAGCCGTATCGCCGTGCCGGACCCGGCGCGCTTCGTCGGGCCGGCGAACGCTGTGCAGGTGCTCGTCACGCCGACCGTCGTGGGCACGTATGTCACGTACCAGCAGGTCGATGTGACGTGGTATGGGGAATTCTAAAAGTTCAAAATGTTGAGTTTTGAGTGCTCAGTTACGCCTGCGTCGTAAGCGCGCAGGAGAGGAAAACTTACAACTCAAAACTCAGAACGCAACACTTTCAACTGAGGGCATGATGACCGCAATCATCGAAACAAAGAACCTGGTCAAACGCTACGGCAAGCTGGAGGCGGTGAGCAACCTGAACCTGGTTGTGCCAGAAGGGGCCGTATACGGCTTCGTCGGGCCGAACGGCGCGGGCAAGACCACCACCATGCGCATCCTGACCACGCTGATGAAGCCCACCGCCGGCGAGGCGTATGTAGCAGGCTACTCCGTTACCCAGGACCCACGCAACGTACGCCGCGCCATCGGCTACATGCCAGACTTCTTCGGCGTGTACGAGGACATGAAGGTGTGGGAATACCTGGACTTTTTCGCCGCCTGTTACGACATCCCGGAGCGTGAGCGCCCCAAGCTGATCAGCGATCTGCTGGAATTGGTGGACCTTTCGCATCGCAAAGACGACATGGTCGATAAGCTCAGCCGGGGCATGAAGCAGCGGCTCTGCCTGGCCCGCACCCTGACCCACGACCCGCAGGTGCTCATCCTGGACGAGCCGGCGTCGGGCCTGGACCCGCGCGCGCGCATCGAGGTGCGCGAACTGCTGGTCGAACTCTCGCGCATGGGCAAAACCATCTTCTTCTCCTCGCACATCCTGGCCGATGTGAGCGAAATCTGCACCCATCTGGGCATCATCGAAGCCGGGCAGATGGTGGCGCAGGGCAGCATGGAGGAGATGCAGCGCCAGCTCATCCCCCACCGCGAGATCACGATCACGCTGCTGGAGGCAGGCGACGTGGAACGGGCCAGGGCCGCCATCGGGAGCGTGCCGGGCATCGTCGAGATCATCGACCTGCCCGCCAGTGACAAGGGCCGCCCACGCATCCAGGTGAACTTCAGCGGCGAGGACGAGGGCGTGGCCCTGATCAGCCGCAAGTTGAGCGAGGAAGGCATCGCCGTGTTGGGCTTCAGCGAAGAGGAGCGCAACCTGGAGGCCGTCTTTATGCGCGCCACGAAGGGTCTGGTGACGTAGTTTTGAGTTAAGAGTTTTGAGTTTTCAATTGATCTGCCGGACTGGGTAAGGGCGCACGTCGATGACTCTGAAGAGTCTGGAACTCAAAACTCAGCACTCAAAACCCGGCGCTCTGCTGTCCCCCTGGCGCGCGGCGTGGAATCATGCCCTGGCAGCCTATTATCGGGGTCAGACGGCGCCGTGCCGTTTTCTACATCTAGAAGCGGCGGCGGCCCGGTTGGTGTGGGGGTTGTTCCTGGGCGGGACGGCGCTGGGTGTGGCCGCCTACCCGCAGGCAGCGGATGTGACCTGCGACTGGTTCGCCTGCCACTATCCCCTGACCCGCATTGGTCACCCTCTGGAGACGGTGATCGGGATGCTGACGAGCCTGCTGATGATCGGGTACTGCCTGCTGCCGTTGGCGCTGCTGCTGATCGCGGTGGTGCTGTTTTTCCGACGGCGGCGCAGCTACCGCTCACCTCTGACGCTGGCAAGCGGCTGGTCAAACGGTGCGACGGCGCTGTTGGCGATCACGCCGCTGGGGCCGGAGGGGTTGGTGCGCGTGCGCTTTCTGGCGCGGTTGTATGGCTTCTGGCGGCGGCGCGCACTGATCGCCGTGATCCTCGGCGCAGTGGCCACCGTCATTGTGAGCTGGCACATCCTGTGGCCGATCTTCTGGTGGTTGGGAACCTGGGGGCAATGGAGCGCGCAGCTTATCCTGGTGGCGTTGTGGTGCCTGGCGGCAGTCGCCTGGATGGTGAATCTGGCGGCGCACAGCACGCTGGAAGAAGTCACGTTTACGAACCACCCGGCGCTTTTCCAGCTCGACTGGCGCGCCCTGCCGGCGCTGACCACCATCGGGTCGCTGATCACGCCGCCGCTGTTGGGCAGGCTGTACTTTTCCACGCACGTCTTTCTGGGCTATCACGACGCCAACGCGCTGAGTGTGATCATCGCGCCGCCGATTATGCTCGTCACGGGAGTGGTTTTCGCCGCGATTAACTATGCGCTGGCCGGCTGGATTCTCAAGGCGAGAATCGCAGAATTGAGGCTGTTTTAAGTTCGCAGTTTTGAGTTATCAGTTTTGAGTTATCAGAGAAGCGCGGTCTACATGGGCGAGAGTATCATACAGCAAAAAAGTTTCGCATTCGCCCTGGAAATCATCAGGCTCTATCGGGAACTAAAGCGCAAAGGCGAGCACGTTCTCTCCAGACAAGTGCTGCGAAGTGGAACAAGCATCGGGGCAAACGTTGAAGAAGCCAGCGCCGGACAGAGTCGCAAGGATTTTCTGGCAAAGGTGGCGATTGCATCCAAAGAGGCACGTGAAACACGCTACTGGCTGCGCCTGCTACAAAAGTCCCAGCTTGTCAAAATTGATGTCAGCTCCGCGTTGGATCAGGTAGACGAGTTGATTCGTATTCTGACTGCCATCGTCAAGACGACGGGTAAAACGCCTTGAATTCAAACTTAGAACTGTCCACTCAAAACTGAGAACTCGCAAGGAGCAGGCGATGACTGTCGCAGAAAGTACTTCCCCGCGCACCCGCCGCACCCTGCGCGAGCGGCTGTTCGGCAACCCGGTGGCGCTCAAGGAACTGCGTGGGCGGATGCGCGGCGCGCGCGCCTTCATCGTGCTCACGGTCTACCTGGCCCTGATGAGCGGCTTCACCACGCTGGTCTATGTGCTGTACGCTTCGTCGCTGTCGTATATGCCGAGCGGTGTGCAGGGCGGCCAGATCGGACGTGTGCTGTTTATGAGTGTGGTGGGCGTGGAACTGTTCTTGGTGACGTTTATCGCCCCGGCTTTTGCGGCGGGGGCGATCAGCGGCGAACGCGAACGGCAGACCTACGATCTGCTGCGCGCCACGCTGCTGCCGTCGCGGGCGTTGGTCAGCGGCAAGCTGATCTCGACCCTGTCGTATATCTTCTTGCTGCTGCTGACGGCGATTCCCCTGCAGGGCATTGCCTTCCTGTTTGGTGGCGTGACAGAGATGGAGATCATTCTGTCGTTTGTGATCCTGATCGTGACGGCGCTACTGCTGGGTACGGTGGGCGTGTTCTTCTCCGCCATCACCCAACGGACGTTGACCGCCAGTATATTAAGCTATGCCTTCGCGCTGATCTCGATGCTGGTGCTGCCGCTGGTGCTGTTGATCATTGGGCCGGTCGTCAGCGGCATGTTGTACGGCGTGTTCAGCAGTGGAGGAACCACCATCTCACCGGTGCTGGAAGCGGCCATGTACTACGGGCTGGGGCTACTCATCGCCACCAACCCGCTGGGGACGCTGTTCGGCACGTTGATCTTGCTGATCGACCGACAGGAGATCGGCTTCTTTTCGGTCACACTGCAAAACGGCACGCTCATCCCGATGGTGTCGCCCTGGGTAGTGTTCACGATTCTGGGGCTGGCGCTGTCATTGGTGCTGCTGGTGCTCACCATCAAGCGCGTGAACCGGATCGAGGAAGTCTAGTAAGCGCCAGGCCGCACACGCCAGATCGGATCATGAAGAACACCACAGGAGAACCCCCCATGTCGGATAAAATCCTTGTCGCCTATGCCACGCGGAACGGCTCTACGGCCAGCGTGGCTGAGGCTATCGGCCAGACCCTGACCAACAGCGGCGCGCAGGTTGACGTGCGCCCCATGCAAGACGTGACCGACCTCACCCCCTACCGGGCCGTGGTGGCCGGGAGCGCCATTCGCGGGGCGCAGTGGCTGCCGGAGGCCATGCAGTTCATGCGAACTCACCGGGCGGCCCTGGCCCAGAGGCCCTTCGTCACGTTTACGGTATGCATGACGCTCGCCATGAAGAACAGCGAGAAATACCGCGCAGGCGTGGCGGACTGGTTGGCGCCAGTACGCGCGCTGGTCAAGCCGCTGCGCGAGGGCTACTTCGCCGGGGTGCTGGACATCAAGCAGGTGGAGTCGTTGGGCGATAAGCTGAAGTTCCGCCTGAGCGTTGCGCTGGGCGTCTGGTCGGAGGGCGATCACCGGGACTGGGATGCCATCCGCGCCTGGGCCGCCGATCTCAAGCCCCTACTGGAAACGTAACCTCCACAAGCAACCGCCAGGGAACTGTTGGGCGCGGGGGGCCGTCTGTTCTATAATTGGGAATAGAGATCAAGAAACAAAGGTCGCGTGCCATGCCCCCTGAAATTACGTCCAAACTCCTGCGGCTGTTGGCTCGTTGGGATCGCCGTCTGCGCTTGCAGCAGAGCTTCATCTGGGGGCCGCGCGGCGTTATCGCCGGGCTGGCCATCGGCGTGATGGGCGCGCTGCTGGCACGGCTGCGGCCCTGGCTGCTGCCAGCAGAGCTGGTGGCATTGGCCGGGTTGGCGGCGTTGCTGGGCCTGGTCCTGGCGCTGGTGATCGTGTGGGCGGTCCGGCGAGATGTGATCAAGACAGCCCGCGCCTTCGACCGTCGTTTTGGCCTCAAGGAGCGCGTCAGCACGGCGCTGGAACTGGCGGCAGGCCGCATCCGTTCCCCGAACGCCGAAATCACCGCGCGGCAGGTAGCCGATACCCTCAGCCGCGCTGAGCGCATCGACGCGCGGGCCTACCTGCCGTTGCGCTTTCGGCGGCGCGATTGGGCCGTGCTGGCCACGCTGCTCCTGGCGCTGGCGGCGCTGCTGCTGATCGAGAACCCGCAAAACGACGTCCTGGCGCAGGAACAGGCCCTCCAGTCTGCCATCGCCCAGCAGGCCGCCGAACTGCAAGACCTGCGCGAGCAGATCGCCAACAGCACCGAACTGGACGAAAACACGCGCCAGGAGATGTTGCAAGAACTCGACGACGCCATCGAGACGTTGCAGCAGCAGGAACTTTCGCAAGAAGAGGCCGTCGCCACCCTCTCTGACCTGGCCCAGGCCATGCAGGACATCGCCGCGCAGACCGACATCCCCCCGGCACAGCAGCAGGCTTTCGACCAGGCCGCGCAGGAACTCGCCGAGCAGTCCACCGAGCTTTCGCAGGCCCTGGACGAAGGCGCGCTCGACCAGGCCGCCGCAGCGATGCAGGACCTGGCCCAGAACCTCGGCCAGATGAGCCAGGCCGAACAGCAAGACCTGGCCCAGGCATTGGACAATGCCGCCGAGGCGCTCGCCGAGACGAACCCCGATCTGGCCGCGTCGATGCAGCAGGCCGCCGAGTCGCTCCAGCAGGGCGATCAGGAGGCCGCACAACAGGCGCTGGAGCAGGCCGCCGAGCAATTGCAGCAGCAGCAGCAAGAACTGGCACAGAGCACAAACAATGTCGGGCAGCAGATGGTCTCCCAGGCCATGCACCAGGCCAACGCCGGGGCACAGCGCATCGCCCAGTCGGGGACCGGCTCGGCCTACACGCAGCAGCAGACCAATACCTCCGGCGGCAACAGCCCTTCGCCGATCAGCGGCGGTCAGGGCCAGGGCATGGACTCCAACCAGTCCGGCCAAAGCGGGCAAAGCGGGCAGGGGGAGCAGGGCCAGAGCACCGGCGAAGGCATGAGCGCCGGCAACCAGGGCGGTCAGGGCATGGAACAGACCCAGGGCACAGGTGGCGGCGCGGGCGACAGCCCCGGCGAAGGGCAGGAAGGCGGATTCCAGGCCAGCGGCAATCCGATCAGCCAGAACAACACCCCCGACGGCCAGGGCATGGAGGAGTACGAGCCGATCTTCGCCCCGCAGTCCATCGGCGGTGAAGGCGGCCCAGAGGTCCAGATCAGCGGTTCGGACCAGCCGGGCAACGTCGTCACCGATGAGGGCGAACTGGTCGAGAACCCTGCCGGCCAGTCCATCGTCGGCTACAACGAGGTCTTCAGCGACTACGCCAACGCGGCCAACCAGGCGCTCGAAAGCGACTACATCCCGCTCAGCCTGCGCGACGTGGTGCACGATTATTTCTCGTCGCTGGAGCCAGGCCGGTAGCCGCTGCACCTGCCGAGATAAGGACGGTCTGCTGTGTTGCTTCGCCGCCTGCCGTTAGTTGTATTGACGCTGTTTCTGGCCGGATGCGTGCTGCCCTTTGAGGCGCAGACGTCCCCGCCGCCAACAGCGGAAATCCCCCCACCGACCTCTCCGTCCGCTGAGACAGCCGAACCAGAAGCCAGGGCCACCCTTTCCCCGCCGTCCGGCCCGGCAATTCTGCTTCAACAGCCTGTAGGCGCGGGGACACTGCTGTTGATCCGCTACCAGGGCGCCGGGCAACCCTGCCTGGCGGCGACCTTCACGGCAGAGGTGTTCCAGGCCAACCGCTGCGACGAAACCCTCACCCTTGCCCCCGCTTCCGCAGGAGGAAGGGAAGTGGTCGGCGTCGGCTACGTGGATACGCTGACCGACCCCGCCGGAACGACGGTCCGGCTGGCTTATGGCGTGGTGCACAACCCGGCGATCACCGTCGTCGCGGTGGAGTTTGTGGGCGGCGGCAGCGCCAGCGCGCCCGTCCAGAACGGTGGTTACGCCCTGGCCCTGAGCAATCAGCAGCAGCCCCGCCGCGCGTCAGGCATCGACCAGTATGGGTATCTAGTGGGACAGTGGAGTTTTGAGTAGCCGCCAGCCCGGCGCGTTTACGCGGCTAAAATATAAGGGAAGAACAGCGAGGTGAATAATGTTCGACGTCAATCTCGTAGAGATGATCCAGGAATTGCCGCCCGAACTTCGAGAGGAAGTCAAAGACTTCGTCGCTTTCCTTCTCGAAAGGCACATCCAGAAACCCAAACGCAGCCATTTACGCCAGGACTGGGCAGGCGGATTAAAAGCGTTCCGCGATCAATACACTTCGCTGGAACTGCAAAGGAAGGCCGTCGAAGAATGGCGAGGTGATTGAGCGTGTACCTCGTAGATACCAATACCTGGCTGGAACGATTGCTAGAACAAGAACGTTCCGAGGAAGTGAAAGACTTCCTCGATACCGTGCCTTCCCGCCGCCTTTGGATTACCGACTTCGCCTTTCACTCCATCTGCCTGAGTTTTCTCCGGCTCAAGCAGGCAATCTTATTGCAGCAGTTCGTCGCCGACATATTTATAGAAGGCAGCATCGCACTGGCCCGCCTGACTCCTGAGGACATCCGGGTATTGATTGAGGCGATGAACCGCTTCAGCCTCGACTTCGACGACGCCTACCAGTACGCCGCTGCCGAGAAGTACAATCTGACTGTCGTCAGCTTCGACGCCGACTTCGACCGCACCGAGCGCGGGCGCAAAACGCCGGGACAAATCAACAGGGCGCAGCAAGCCGAAAGCAAGGAATAAAAACATGTTCGAGCCGATCAAACACAAAAACGAGTTCATGGGCGCCCCCTGTCCGGTGTGCGGCGGCACGGATTTCGAGTGGGGCACGCTCTACCAGGCGCGGCACCGGCCAGGCCGCCCGATCTGGGGCTACGGTAAGGTCATCACGACGCGCCGCTGCCTGAGTTGTGATAACATCCTGTTGTTTGTGGACGAGGAGGCCACCCGTAAACAAAACCAATATATCTGGCTGATCGTTGCCATTGCCATCCTGGCGCCGCTGCTGATCCTGTTCATCACATTCACGTTGATCGGCATCCCTTGAACACAAACGTCATCCAAACTTTTGCATTGCTATTTTGGAATTAAAACCTCAAAATTCACCAACTGGAGCATTCCGATGACTGTAGCAGCGCCCCCAACCTCCTCCGCCCTCGGCGTAGACGACTTCCGCGATACCGCCGAACGCATCGTGGCCGAGGTCAGCAAGGTGATCGTCGGGCAGGCTGACGTGATCCGCCATGTGCTGATCTGCATCATCGCCGGACGACACGCCCTGCTGGAAGGCGTGCCCGGCCTGGGCAAGACGATGCTCATCCGCACCCTGGCCGACGTGCTGGACCTCAAATTCTCGCGCATTCAGTTCACGCCGGACCTGATGCCCGCCGACATCACCGGCACGGACATCATGCAGGAGACCGAGTCCGGCGGGCGGCAGTTCGTGTTCCAGCCGGGGCCGGTGTTCGCTAACCTGATCCTGGCGGACGAGATCAACCGCGCCACACCCAAGACACAGTCGGCGCTGCTGGAAGCCATGCAGGAGAAGACCGTCACCGCCGCCAACCGCACCTACCACCTGGCGCCGCCGTTCTTCGTGCTGGCGACGCAGAACCCGCTAGAGATGGAAGGCACCTACCCGCTGCCAGAAGCGCAGTTGGACCGTTTTCTCTTTAAAGTGGATGTACCCTTCCCCAGCGCGGCGGAGCTGATCACCATCCTGGACCGCACGACTGGGGCAGAGACGCCCACGCCGCAGAAAGCCGCCGACGGTACACGCATCATTGACATGGGCAACCTGGCGCTCCAGACGCCGATTGCCACGCACGTCAGCGACTACGTGGCGCGGCTGGTAGTGGCGACTCACCCAGATAGCCCGACGGCGCCGGAGATGGTCCGGCGCTACGTGCGCTACGGCTCCAGCCCGCGCGGGGCGCAGGCGCTCATCCTAGGCGGCAAGATCACGGCGCTGCTCAGTGGACGCTATAACGTGGCCTTCGACGACGTGCGGGCAGTCGCCCCGGCGGCGCTGCGCCACCGCCTGCTGCTCAACTTTGAGGGGTTGGCCGAGGGCGTTCGCCCGGACGATGTGATTGCGGCATTGCTGGAACACGTGCCCGAAAACCCGCGCTGAGTGGCGCAGAACCGGGCCGGCGCGGACCGCTCTTGCTCGACTTGAGAAATAGTGTCAGTTGGAAAGAAAATCTACATATGGAAAACGCGCAGCCAAACGGCGGATCGCAGCCGAACCCGCCTCCTACGGACCCCATTTCACTGGAAGATCAGGAAACCCCGCCCGCGCCGCAGCCGACCGGTAACGTAACGCCGCCGTTGGGCCTGCCTGTCGCCGCGATCCGGCAGTTGGCCGCGCTAGGCGGTGGGCTGGCGCGCACTCACTTCCACATCACGCACGGCCAGTGCAGCGACATTGGCCTGGTGCGCAGCAACAACGAGGACGCCATCCTCTCCTTTCTTGCCACTCAGGTCGCGGCGGGAGGGCTGGCGCACTTCGGCCTGTTCATCGTGGCCGACGGCGCGGGCGGGCATGACGACGGCGAAGAAGCTGCCTCCACCGCCGTCCGTGTGACCGCCGAGCAAATCAACCGCCGCATCTACCTGCCCTTGCTGGATACCGCCGCCACGCTGGGCGCCGATTCCCCACCCCTGCTAGAAAGCCTGAGCGAGGCCGTGCGCGCCGCCAACCGCGCCGTGATGCAGGATGTACCCGGCGCCGGCACCACGCTCACCGCCGCCCTGTTGATGGGTGACACGGTCTACCTGGCCCACGTGGGCGACAGCCGCGCTTATCTGCTCACCCCCCATACCGACACCGGTCAATACGAGATCGAGTGCCTGACGCGGGATCATTCTGTGGCGCGGCGGCTGGAAGAAACGGGCCAGATCACGGCGGAGGAAGCGACGCATCACCCGGAAAAGAACCGGCTGTGGAAAATCCTGGGCCGGGACGCCGGGATGGACCCGGACACCGGCGCGCGCCCGCTGGTGGCCGATTCGTATCTGCTGCTGTGCTCCGACGGGCTGTGGGGCATGGTGCCCGAAAGCGACATCGCCCCGGTGATCCTGACCTCGGCCACGCCGCAGGAAGCCTGCGACCGCCTGGTGGCGCTCGCCAACATGAACGGCGGGCCAGACAACATCTCGGCCATTGTGCTGCACATCACGGGATGAGGATGGGTAGGCAGAATGACCGCAGACAAACGCACCGTAGCCGAAAAACGTAAGTACCGCGTGCTCGATGTTCAGCAGGCTAAACACGTGGCATCCGTCTGGCTGGAACAGGCCGATTTGCAGGGAGCAGTGACATTTGGCTTGCCAGAGATCGATGATCGGTATCATGTCTGGCGCGTGCCGCTGCTCAGTAGGGCCAGTCACGAGCGCATCGGCGAGGTTGTCATCGACGCACACACATCCCTGATCCTGGCGGACAAATCCACAACCCCGGAAGTGCTTGAGGCCCGCCTGCTAGGAAGAACAAAACGACCGACAGAGACAAAAGCAGAACAACCTGAAAACGGCCCGTATGCGCTCTCGACCTTGCGCAATACCATTGCCTTGGGCGATTGCGAGGAAGTCTTGCAGGATTTACCAGCGGGCAGCGTGGACCTGGTGTTTACATCTCCCCCTTACTACAATGCCCGTCCCGAATATACCGACTATGTGACTTATGAGGAATACCTGCTGAAGATGCGCAAAGTGCTTCAGCAGATCCATCGGGTGCTGGCCGAGGGGCGTTTTTTCGTCATGAATATCGCCCCCGTTCTGATCCGCCGGGCCAAACGCAGCGAGGCATCTCGGAGAATCGCCGTACCCTTCGATATGCATCGTCTGTTTGTGGAAGAGAGCTACGATTTTATTGACGACATCCTCTGGGAAAAACCGGAAGGGGCCGGCTGGGCCACCGGACGCGGACGGCGCTTTGCGGCTGACCGAAACCCACTCCAATATAAACCCGTTCCCGTAACCGAGTACATCCTGGTGTACCGTAAACACACCGATAAATTAATCGATTGGAATATCCGCGCACATCCCAGGCCCGACTGGGTGAAAGCCTCAGCCATTGGCGACGATTACGAACGCACTAACATCTGGCGCATCAAACCCACGTACGATAAGCGTCATCCTGCCATCTTCCCGGTCGAATTGGCCGAAAGGGTCATCACTTACTACTCTTTTAAGCAGGATGTCGTGCTTGATCCTTTCGCCGGGATCGGCACGGTTGGCCGGGCGGCTGCAAAATTGGAGCGCCGGTTCGTGCTGATCGAGCAGAATCCTGAATACGTCGAGATCATCCGCCAGGAGACCAAAACCTGGCTCGGCAAACATGCCAGACACGTGTTGACGATCAACTGCGCGCCTGTTGAAGTCGAGGATATGCTGTGGTAGACCAGCCGCAAGAACCACCACAACTCTATCCGGTTTCAAGTCTTACCGAGTTATTGTCTCCGCAGGCAATCAACCTGATCACGGCCAGCGGCGCAGCTTTTGTTCGAGAAATCGGTATTGATGTTGTGCGCGGTGTGGTTTTGGACATTTTAAGCGGGAGAAATATCCGCGACTCCACCGAAACGCTGACCCGTCGCCGTCTGGCAACACTCAACCTCGCCATGGTCCACCTGTTCTTGCAGGGTCTGGCCGTTTCCACTGACTTTGTAACCCGGCTACCCTATCTCGCGGCAGATATTCTCACACGAAAATCTCTCTCTAAATCAGAACGTTGGCTGGCGTACTGGGCGCTCGGTCTGACCGACAAAGCGTTCCAAAACGTGCTGCGAGACAACACTGAAGGACTCGTTGAATATCGTGACCGGTATATCGAAGCGTGTCAAAGAGCCGTTGCCAGCAACAGGCAGGCGTTAGGTGAGCTTACGGGTGTGTTGACGCTGGGGCCTCAGTTGAGGGCTGAGGTCAACTGGCTGCTCATGGTCTGTCTCACAAGCGCCATAGGAGCACAAACCCTCACGATTCGAGGATCGGAAAAATCCGCCTACGGCAAACTGTTTGAGAAATTGATTCTTGGTGCGCTCCTTCTTCACATTTTAGACTTTACCTATGTGCCGTCGGGCAAACCCAGCCGGTTTGAACGTGAATTCTGGTTGTCTTCTCAGGGCGAAAAACGGGAAAGCGATGCGACTTTACTCTATCAGGCCGGAAAAGGGGTGCGCTTCGACATTGGATTTATTGGCCGGGGCAACCCGGAAATTTCACTGGACAAGGTGACACGGTTCGAGCGCGAAGTCGCTTTTGGGCGTTCCCGCTGGTTCATGGCAACCATCATTATCATTGATCGCATTAGCGCACATAGCCGCATTGAGGAACTGGCAAAAAGTGTCGGGGGGACCGTTATCCAGATGTGCGCCGGATATTGGCCGCAGCAGGTCGCCCGCGAACTGAACCGGACGCTCGGTTTCCAGCACCCGCTGGTAGATATGCCGCAGCACGAAATCGGCGACTTTCTTGAACAAAGGTTGGCTCAAGTCCCCCTGGAATCGTTTATTGGCCTAGTCGATGTGCCGCTCAATGAATCCGACGAGCTTGCCGAGGAGTAGCCTGCGTGCCCGAAAAACTGTTTGACGACAAGACCCTGCGCAAGCTGGAACAGCTTTCCCTGATCGCCAGCAAGATTCGCGCCGGGGCCATCAAGGGCGAGCGCCGTTCCACCCGGCGCGGCACCAGCATCGAGTTCGCCGATTACCGCGACTACACCAAAGGCGACGACCTGCGCCGCGTGGACTGGAACATCTTCGCCCGGCTGGAGCGCCCCTTCATCAAGCTGCTGGAGGAGGAAGAAGACCTGGCCGTGCATCTGCTGGTCGATGCCTCGGCCAGCATGGACTGGCCGCGCGATTCCGAATCGCCGCGCGACCAGCACAAGTTCACCTTTGCCCGGCGGCTGCTGGCCGGGCTGGCTTACATCTCCCTTTCCAGCGGCGACCGGCTGACCGTGAGCGCCCTGGCCGACCGCCGCGCGCAGACCTGGGGGCCGGGCCGGGGGCGCGGGCGCGCGCTGGACCTGTTCGCCGCGCTGGAAACGTTCACTCCCGGCGGCGTGACCGACCTCAACGAGGCCCTGCGCGACTATGCCCTGCGCGGCGGGCGGGCCGGGCTGTGCATCGTGGTCAGCGACTTCTTTTCCCCTTCCGGCTACCGCGACGGCGTGACGGCCCTGCTGGGGCGTGGCCACGAGGTCACGCTGATCCACGTCCTCGCGCCGGACGAGGTCAGCCCGCCGCTGACCGGCGACCTGCGCCTCGTGGACGTGGAATCGGCGGCGGGGCAGGACGTGACCATCGACGCCGCCATGCGCGACCTGTACACGCGGCGGCTGCTGGCCTGGCAGCAGGAGATCGGGCGGGACTGCCGGGCGCGCGGCGTGCACTACGCGGCGGTGGAGACCTCCATCCCCTGGGAAGAGGTGATCCTCTATCAACTGCGCAAGCTGGGCGTGGTACGGTGAAGATTTCACCGCGAAGGGCGTAGAGGGCGCAAAGATGACACCATGACCGCTCCTGACGGCTTTACCTGCCGCAAGCCGCGCGGCAAAATCACGATCCCCGGCGGCGAGGCTGAGAACGCAGTGGTACGTGGGCAAGTAAAAAGTCAGTTAACGGGAGGAACAAATGCCTGAAGGAGCACCTTTAGCAATCAGCCCGTACCACCGTGACATAGATTTTCCTGGTGGTATATCACTCGAACAGAAAGTGACGACTCCGCCGCGTAAACGCGGGGGCTTCTCGGAGCACGCAGGACCCAGCGGTCTACGTTACGCTCCGAAGGCCCCGTCCGGGCCTGGAAAGAGGTTCTCTCTTATGTACGGTTCAGATTTTACGTGTGCGCCTTCCTCACACAACCCGATACCTGAAGTTGTTCAAGCGCCGCAGCGGACGCGCGCTGAGGCGATGATCCTGCGGACGCCTGTTGCCCGACCGTATGTTCAAAGAATAGTACATTTTAGCGAAAGGAACAAGGCGGCTTCCCCTGTCGCCTAAAGGCGACAGTCCCCGCCACCAATTCTCATGGTGTCAATCATGTCCTTCCTCACGCCCCTGGCCCTGCTGCTCGCCGCGCTGGCGATCCCGATCCTGCTGCTGTACATGCTGCGTCTGCGGCGGCGCGAGACGCCCGTCAGCAGCACCTACCTGTGGGTGCAGGTCCTGCGCGACCGCGAGGCCAACACGCCCTGGCAACGCCTGCGCCGCAACCTGCTGCTCATGTTGCAACTGCTGCTGCTGGCGCTGCTGACCTTCGCCCTGATGCGCCCCTATGTCGAGACGCCCGCCGTCTCCGCCGGGCGCGTGACCGTGCTGCTGGACGCCTCCGCCAGCATGAACGCCACCGATGTGCAGCCCACGCGCTTCGCTGCCGCACAGCAGGCCGCTCTGGACATCGTGAACACCCTCAGCGCCGGCGACGCCATGACGGTCATCCGTGTGGCCGACGCGCCGGAAGTGCTGGCGAACGCCACCGACGACCGCAACCTGCTGCGCCAGGCCATCCGGGACGCGCGACCTTCGCAGGGCACTGCCGATTGGTCCGCCGCGCTGACTTTGGCGGCGGCGAAGGCGGTCGGCGTGGAAGACTACAACGTGGTCATCATCAGTGACGGCGGCCTGCCGCGCGACGTACCCGCCATCCCCGGCGAGGTGCGCTACGTGCCCATCGGGGCCAGCGGGGAGAACGTCGGCCTCACGGCCCTGGCCGTCCGTGCACGGGCGGGCGGTGCGCCGCAGTTGTTCGCCGAAGTCACCAACTTCGGCCAGCAGGAAGCCGAGATCATTTTTAGCCTGTACCTGGACAATGCCCTGCACTCGGCCCACCGCCGTACCGTGCCGCCGACCACCGCCGTCGGCGTCAGCGTGACGGACCTGCCGCCCGACTTCACCGTGCTGTCGGCGAGCCTCACCCCCGCCATCGAATCGCCTGTACCGGATTACCTGCCGACCGATAACACCGCCTGGACCGTTTATAACCCGGCAGGCGCAGGCCGCGTGCTACTGATGACGCCGGGCAACCTGTACCTGCGCCAGGCGCTCGCCAGTTTGCCGGGCATGAGCGCCTTCCAGGGCAGCCTGGAACATGGCCTGCCGCAAAACGAGACCTTTGACCTATATGTGTTCGACGGCTGGTTGCCCCCCGACGGCAGCCTACCCGCAGGCGACCTGCTGCTCATTGATCCGCCCGAAGCGCCGGTTACGCCGCTGTTCACCGTGACCGGGCGCAGCACCGAAACGGATACCCCGCGCGTGGCGCGCGACGACCCGCGCACGACCTATGTCAGCTTCGCCAACGTGCACGTGCTGGACTTTAAGACGCTCGACGGCGTGGACTGGGCCGACCCGCTGATCTCGGTCGCGGGCGGGCCGCTAGTGCTGGCGGGCGAGGTAGACGGGCGGCAGGTGGCGATCTTCACCTTTGACCTGCACCGCTCCGACCTGCCACTGCAAATCGCCTGGCCAATCTTGCTGGCGAACCTGATGCAGTGGTATACCCCGGCGCGTGCCGTCAATGTGCCACAAGGTTTGCAGGTGGCAGAAACGCTGGTCATTACCCCGCCGTTTGAGGCAGAAACGGTGCGCGTCACCCGGCCCGATGGCGCAATCACGACCTTGCCGGTGGAATCCAGGCAACTGATCTTCGCGGACACGACCCTGCCGGGCATTTACACGGTCGATACCTACCGGGGCGCGGAGCTGATCCAGAGCGAGCCGGTGGCGGTGAACCTGTTCGACCGGCTGGAAAGCGCCATCGCGCCCGCCGACACGCTGCTGATCGGCCAGACGACGGTGACAGAAGCGGCGCGCGAGGAGATCGGGCAACAGGAATTCTGGCCGCTGATTGTGCTGGCGGCACTGGCGGTTCTCACCCTGGAATGGGTGCTGTACCATCGCGGGATGCGCCCACCCAGGCCGAGGACGGCGACGGCGACAGGCGGCACGGCCGGGCGACGGCGGTAAGATCATGCCGGGAACACGTCCCGCACAGGCAGCGCGTCGCCGTCCGGCGTGTGGTATGATAGCAAAGACGGTATCCAGTTAGCCCAGGAGTATTTGGAATGGTAGCCGGGCCTGTGACCATAACGGTGAACTTATCGGAAGAACAACTCCGCGAAGCGCAGGCGCTGGGTCTGCTGACGCCGGAAGGCGCGACGCGCTCGATCCTCAAGGAAATCGAACGGCAGCGCAACGCCCAGGAGATCATTGCCACGATAGAGGCGCTGCAAAGCTACCCGGATAAGCCAACGCCGGAGGAAATCGAGGCCGAAATCGAAGCCTACCGTGCAGAAAAGCGGGCGGGGCGTGAGAGCAGTCATTGATACGAATGTGCTGGTATCAGGATTGCTGTGGGGCGGGCCGCCAGGACAACTGCTGTTGCACGTGTGGCAGGACCGCCTCACCCTCGTGATCTCACCGGCACTGCTGGATGAACTTGAGGACGTTTTGACGCGCCGTAAGTTCGCGGCGCAGTTCCAGGCAACCCACCAAAGCCCCCGGCGGTTGATCGAGCGTATCCGTCTGCACGCCTTCATCCCCTCAGTCGAAACCGTAGAACGAGTTGTCGCCGCCGATCCTGACGACGACGCGGTGCTGGCCTGCGCCGTTGCCAGGAACGCAGACGCCATCGTCTCCGGGGATCGCCATCTGCTCGCCCTGGGCAGCTACCGGGACATTCCGATCCTCACGGTCGCGGCGCTGTTGGAGCGCCTTGAGGGATAAGCGCCCTGCCTTACGCCGGGAACACGTCCCGCACGGGCAGCGTGAAGCCTGGCAACACATCCCCGCCGCTCAGGGTGTCGCCGTCCGTCAGGATGTCGAAGCCGTCCGGCGTGTGGACCTCCACGATCCGCTTTTCGGGATAGACCAGCCATACCAGCCGTGCCCCGTGCGCCAGGTAATAATCCGCCGTATCACGCATTTCCTTGTATGTATCGTCCGGCGACTTGATCTCCACGCACAGATCGGGGATGTACAGCGCCGCGCCCTCGCGCTCGATGGGCCTGGACGGATCGGCCACGAACGACACATCCAGCAGCCGGTCGTTGTGCGGATCGTCGGCAGGGCGGTGGCGCGCTTCAACCGCCGCGCGCCCGATGGGGTTCTGCCGGAGATAGAGATTCAACTCGGTGATGATGTTGCCGGCGATGATCCCATGTTCGCGCGTGGGCATCTTTTCCACGATCTCCCCGTTGACGAGTTCAAAGCGGCGGTCGCGGTGCTGCGGCAGCGCAATAAAGGCTTCAAAGTCGCCGACGGTAAGCAGGGTGGTCTGTACGGCCATGCGGCAATCTCCGTTCCGCTTGTGGGTCTAATTATATCACGCTAGACTCGGCGGCATGAGCAACCGGCAGGCACAACTCACAAGCGGGCCTCATGCCTTATCGATCTAGCGGCACGCGGCGTAACAGCGTCCAATTCGGCGTGGGCCGCTCGATCTGGACGGGCGCGCCCCCTCCCGCCATCCCCGAACAGGTGCTAGATGGCATTCCTGGCTTCCTGGCCTGGCTGGCGCTGCTATTGACGCTGGCCGGGGCGGTGCTGAACCCTCGCCTGGTGATCGCCGTCGCGGCGCTGCTGGGCCTCTATTCGGCAGGGCGATTCGTGGTAGCTGCCGCTGCCAACGTTGTCGGGCTGCGCTACATCCGCCGCTGGGAAAAGATCGACTGGCAAGCCGAATATGTCCGTCTGCGCGGCCCAGACAGCCTGCCGCGCGAGGCCGTGCGCCACGTAGTGATCATCCCCAGTTACAAGGAGCCACAGGCGGTGCTGACCCGCACGCTGGGTGCGCTGAGTCGTCAGGAAAACGCCGCGCAGCAGATGATCGTCGTGCTGGCAATGGAGGCCGCCGACCCTGCCGCTCAAACAACGGCAGAGGCGCTCGTCCGGGAGTTCCAGGGGCGCTTTGCCCACCTCTTTTACACCATTCACCCAAAGGGTCTGCCCGGCGAGATGCAGTGCAAATCTGCCAACGAAGCCTGGGCTGCGCGTTGGATCAAACGGCGGCTGGTGGACGAAATGGGCTTTGACCTGGACACGATCCTGGTGACGACGATGGACTCGGATACACTGTGGCATCCACAGTACTTCGCCTGTCTGACCACGCTGTTCGCCACCAACCCGGCGCGTCATCTGCGTTTCTGGCAGGGCGCAATCCGCTACCACAGCAACATCTGGGATGTCCACCCGGCAATGGCGCTGGTGCACGCCTATTCCGCCGCCTGGGACCTGGCCTATCTGGCGGCGCGGTGGTGGATTCCGCTGCCGATGTCGTCCTACTCGCTCAGCTTGCACCTGCTGGAAGGCGTCGGCTACTGGGACTCGGACGTGATCGCCGACGAATGGCATATGTTCATCAAAGCCTACTTTCAGCGCGATGGGCAGGTGAAGCTGGAACGAGTTTATCTGCCTTTTTCCGGCGAGGCGACGGCAGGGGATACCCTGTGGGAGTCGGTGAAGAACCGCTATGAGCAAACGCTGCGCCACGCCTGGGGTTCTAAGGAAGTAGGCTACACGCTGGCACGCATCATCGAACACCCAGAACTGCGCTTTTGGGATGGCTTCCGGCTGCTGCTGCGCGTGGCACACGACATCATCATGTCGGGGGCAGGCTGGATCATCATGACGGTCGGGCCGCAGGCGGCGCTGCTGCTCTACCCGACCCTGCTCACGACCGAGTGGAATTCGCCGTCCTTCATCCTGCTTCAGGTGGCGCTAGCGATTGTGTCGGTGTTCGGCGTCGTCTTCTGGATCATCGACATGCGGCTGCGTCCGCCGCGTCCGCGCCCCTGGTCGGTAGGAGAGGTATTCTGGACCCTGGCGAGCTTTCCACTGCTGGCAGTGCTGAGCCTGATCTTTCTGGCGATCCCGGCCATTCACGGCCAGACGTTGCTGCTGTTGGGAATGCCGATCCAGTTCAAGGTCACGAAGAAGGTCTAGCGCCGAAGGCATTCCAACCGCCAGGTTCGCCAGGTGGAACCTCGCGTAGAATCGCACCTGCTGGCACGCGCTGTAAAATTCCAACCGCCAAGACGCCAAGTTCGCCAAGTGGAACAAGAGCAAAATCCGTAACCTGGCGTTCCTGGCGTCATGGCGGTTTGCTGATGGCTCAAAAGCGCCGGCGCGGCGGTTACTCCGCGCCTTCGCCCCCTGCCGGTGCAGCGGCACGCTGCGCCATCTCGCGGTCCAGCATCAAGAGCGCCACCGCAGACCCTTCGGCCCGGCGCAAATCCTGCACGATGCGGTCGGCGGACGCCTCTTCTTCCACCTGCTCATCGACGAACCACTTGAGGAAACTGTGCGTAGCGTGGTCGGCCTCCTTGAGGGCCAGGTCCGCGATCTTGTGGATCAGGCCGGTCACTTTCTGCTCGTGCTTGTAGGCTTCCTCGAAGACGACCAGCGGCGAAGCCCAGGTCGTGGCCGGGCCGTCAATCGGCTTGAGGGTCACACGCCCGTTACGGGCAACGATGAAATCGTAGAACTTCATGGCGTGCGCCATTTCCTCGCCCGCCTGGATGCGCATCCAGTGGGCGAAGCCGGGCAGGCTTTCGGCCTCGAAGTATGCGGCCATCGAGAGGTAGAGATACCACGAATACAGCTCGGCGTTCACCTGGGCATTCAAAGCCTCTTGTACCTGAGGATTCAGCATCTTGGCCTCCAATCATCGTCGTCTAAAAATTGACTTTTCATGCCAGATAATAACACGAATCCCCCGCACTGCCCGCCACCCCCGTTCCCCGCACCGGCAAGAGCGCCTTTCACTCCCCATAGAAGGCGCGCGCAGGATAGCGGTTGAGATACCAGGCGATGTAGAGCGACACCAGAAGATAGACCGGAAAGGCGCACAGGTCCACCACGCGACGCGCGTCGGAGGTCGAGTCGGCCATCACGCCGGCGGGCTGAACAGACAGGTCGGCGGCGGCAAAGGCCAGGTTCAACACCATCAGGCCGAGCACGGCCAGCGTCAGAATCCGGCGAATCTGCGGCGGGCGGCCTCGCCAGGCCGGAATCACGAGCGCCAACAGTCCCACGCTGAGGATCAACTGCATCAGGGCGCGCAGGTCCGCGCCAGAAGACTGCCGACGCAGGGCGAACACCAGGTAAAAAACGGCCAGGGCCAGCGGATACAGGCCGTACAACAGCGTGCAGGCCAGCAACGCAATGGTCAGCCCCAGGGGGCGTGGGCGACGCATCAGCCGATTCCTTGTTCTGGTTGACCAGGCGCATCGACCGGGCGGTCGGCCTCCAGGGCGCGCCGGATGTCGCGCTGGTGAATCATGGTGTGGCGGTAAATCAGTTTGAGCATTTCCTCCAGGGTGGTGATGCCCAGAAACGGATGCCGCCCCTGACGTTCCAGGTCGGACTCCTGCATCTTCTGCACGATGTCAATCGTCATCATGCGCGCCCTGGCGAACGATTCCAGCAGGGTTGGGGTGGCGAGGCGGCTCATACCGCGCACCTGTCGTTCGTTATAAGCGTCCAGGTCCATCCCTTCCGGCGCGCCGCTGCCGCCGCGCAGCACATCGGTGATGATGTGATGAAAGGCTTGTTCGGCGTCGAGCAGATGGCACAGGATGTCCCGTACCGTCCAGCCCGGCCCGGCCATGTAAATCTGTTGTTCCCATTCGTAGGGCCGCAGCCCGCGAAAGAAGTCCAGCGTATTCAACCCCTCGCTCGCCAGACGTTTGACAATAGGAGCTTTGTGAGAGTCGGTCATCGATCCCCTCGGCAGTCAGCAGTCAGCAATCAGCAATCAGCGGTCAGCGGTCGGCAAACGCATCCGGCACGAAGTCGTAGGGCAACCTCTGGACGCCTGCCGCTTGCCTTTTATCCCCCTGCGCGCGGCTTGTCGGCGGCGCCCGAATCGGTCAGGGCTTCGCCACCGTCCACATGGAGCACCACGCCCGTGATGAACGGCTCACGGATCAGAAACAACACCGCGCGGGCCACGTCCTCTGGCGAGCCGGTGCGCTGCAAGGGCAGACGTTCAGCCAACCGCGCCCAGCTTTCGTCGCTGCGATTCGGCTCCTTGAGCACCGGTCCCGGCGCGACGGCATTCACGCGGATAGACGGTGCCAGGGCGCGGGCCATGACCTGGGTCAGCATCCACAGCCCGGCCTTCGAGACGCCGTGATGCGGGAACTGCGGCCAGGGCTGAAATGCACTGTTATCGATGATGTTGACGATGACCCCGCCAGGGGAAGTCTGCGCCAGCATCCGGTGGGCCGCTGCCTGGCTGCACAGGAACGGCCCGGTGAGGTTGACGGCCAGCACGCGCTGCCACGCCGCGTAGGACAGGCTCAAAAAGTCGGCCCGCTCAAAGATGCTGGCGCTGTTCACCAGGATGTCCAGCCGCCCAAAACGCTCCTGCACAGCCTCAAACAGGCGATTGACCTGCGGCGGATCGGCCTGATCCGCACGGAAGCTGATGGCGTCTACGCCAAAGCTCTTGGCCTCACGGACGGTGTCCTGAGCCATGTCCGCGTCGGAGCCGTAATAGTGAATCACCAGGTTCGCGCCTTCGGCGGCCAGGGCCAGGGCGATGGCCTTGCCCACGCGCCGCGCGCTGCCCGTCACCAGCGCCACCTTATCGGTCAGGGATTGCGGCATGGGACTCTCTCCACGTGTTCGGCAGTCCAAGACTACGCCACAATCGTAATAGAAAATGCGCAGATGCACAAAATCGCCCGCCCTGCCGGGGACTCAGCAGCGAACAGGAACAATCTGGACAATAATCTGTGTATAATTGCGATGAGCAGTATTCCTTGAGGCGGGCGGAAGGGAGGCGTCATGAAGCGTATACGCCACATACTCCAACTCCTGGCCCTCGGCGGCCTGGTGATCAGCGTTGTCTTGCTGCTGAACACCACCGCGCCCAACCCGACCGGACGCCGCTATTCCAGTCAGACGCCGTTGACAACGGGACAGGGGCGTAACGAGGACATCGGCGGCGATGCCGAGCGCATTCTGGCAGCAGATTTGCGTCTGCCCAACAACAACGATTCCGATCAGCGGCAATGCATCTGCGGCGCGTCGGCGGTTGCCCCGCCGCGCGAATGCCGCAGTTGTATTGTGTCCTTGCCATCGGTGCAGACCTTCCGCCGCCCCGATTTTGTCGCCTCCGGTTTTATCGCCGAGTCGAAGAACCGCCTGAGCCTGCCGATCAGTGACCACGAATTGTGGAGCCAGATCGAAGACTACGCCAATGCTGCCCGTGCGCTAGGACGCCCACTTTGGCTGTACGTCCGCGTCGATTCGGAGGTCGATCCCGCTTACCTCCCGCTCGTCGAGGCGACCGGGGGCGGCGTGGTGCGCTATTTTACGGTGGCCGGCTATGTCGATCCGGTTGACCAGGCCGCGCATAAGGGACTGATGGGGTCAGGTGTGGCGCTGGCCGTGCTGTCGTTGCCCGAAATCGCCGCCCTGCTGCGGGCGCAGCTCGGTGCCAGACCGGCCTCGGCTCAACGGACCGTTCGCCGGGCCACACATCACGTCGAAGTGCTGGGCGAATTTACCGACCGGACCAAAACCAATCTTCGCCGTAAGCTGCACGACGGGCAGGAGGAGCATCCTCTCGACTGAGATACACGCCGGAGTTAGAACCGCATCAGAATCCGCCCGCCCCTGCGACCCAGACGCAGCCTGCCGCGTCTAACCCGGCAGGAAACACAGCCGAAACCACAGGAGCAGCGTATCATGGTCAGTTTGAATCTGCCGCCGGGCGGCACAGGCGGTCCGGCGGATAACCACTACGACGTGATCATCATCGGCGGCGGGCCGGCGGGCGCGTCGGCAGCCATTTACACCGCGCGCGCCAACCTGCGCACCCTGGTGATTGACAAGGGCCTCACCGCCGGGGCGCTCGGTTTGACGAGCAAGATCGCCAACTACCCCGGCGTGCCGGGCGAAGTGACCGGCGCGGAACTACTAACGACGATGCGCAGGCAGGCCGAGTCCTTTGGCGCGACCTTCGTGCAGGACAAAGTGCTTTCGGTGAACCTGTCTGCCGAACCGCGCGAGGTGTGGTGCAGCAACGGCCAATACACTGCCCGCGCGATCATCCTGGCAACCGGATCGATGGGCCGGGCAAAGGGCGTCAAGGGCGAAGAGGAATTCCTGGGGCGCGGTGTGAGCTATTGCGCCACCTGCGACGCGGCCTTTTACAAGGGCGCCGAGGTGGCGGTCGCGGGCAGCAACGACGAGGCGGCAGAAGAAGCCCTGCATCTGGCGAAGTTTGCCCGCAAGGTGCACCTGCTGGTCCCCACACCGGAACTCAACGTCAGCGGCGACCTGCGGCGCGAACTGGAAGAGTCGCCCGCCATCGAGATTCATCTGGGCACACGGCTGCGCGAGATCGTGGGCGACCGGCTGGTGACGGGCGTGCGCATCGCCCCACGCGATGGCGCAGAGACGGTCCTGCCGGTCAGCGGCGCGTTCGTCTATTTGCAGGGCAGCAAGCCGATCACGGACTTTCTGATGGGCCAGCTTCCCACCAAAGAGACCGGCTGCCTGGTCGTGGACGCGATGTACCAGACGGCCATCCCCGGCGTGTTCGCAGTGGGCGACCTGCTATGCAACCACATCAAGCAGGCGGTGGTGGCCGCTGCCGATGGCGTGATCGCAGCGATGGGCGCGGACCGCTACCTATCTGGGCGGGCCAGCGTGCGCCCCGACTGGGCGTAAAAAGCGCCAACCGCCAAGACGCGAAGGACGCCAGGAAAATCACAAAGAGAAACTTGGCGCGCCTGGCGACTTGGCGGTTCGATTGGGTCTCTCTCTTCCGCTCGCAAACATTTCCAACCGCCAAGACGCGAAGGACGCCAGGAAAATCACAAAGAGAAACTTGGCGCGCCTGGCGACTTGGCGGTTCGATTGGGTCTCTCTCTTCCGCTCGCAAACATTTCCAACCGCCAAGACGCGAAGGACGCCAGGAAAATCACAAAGAGAAACTTGGCGCGCCTGGCGACTTGGCGGTTCAATTCGATTGGTTTTCGCCCGGTTTCTCTGTAAAATTCCCCACATCCTCCACTTCCGACTGCAAAAGGAGATATTCCTATGCTGGTTGTCTTCGTGCACATTCACGTCAAGCCGGAATGCGTGAACGACTTCATCGCGGCGACGACGGAAAACGCCCGCAACAGCGTGCAGGAGCCAGGCATCGCCCGCTTCGACTTTATTCAGCAGCAGGACGATCCCACCCGCTTCGTGCTGATCGAGGTCTACCGCGATGCCGACGCCCCGGCCCGCCACAAGGAAACGGCCCATTACCAGGCGTGGCGCGCTGTAGCCGAAGGGATGATGGCCGAGCCGCGCTATAGCGTGAAATACACGAACGTCTTCCCGGAGGACGCGGGGTGGGGGTAAGGTGATGCTCAACTTCACCTTTGCGACGGCGGGACGGATCGTCTTCGGCGCGGGAACGCTCCAGGAGGCCGGGCCGCTGGCGGCATCTTTCGGGCGGCGCGCGCTGGTGGTGTGCGGCGTTTCGCTGGGATGCGCCGCCCCGCTGCTGGACCGGCTCGACGCGCACGGCGTGGCGCGGGAGGTGTTCACCGTTGCGGGCGAACCGACCACCGACACGGCCCGACAGGGCGTGAATCTGGCGCGGCAAAGCGGCTGCGACGTGGTGATCGGCTTCGGCGGCGGCAGCGCATTGGATGCGGGCAAGGCCATTGCGATCCTGCTGGCGAACGGTGGCGACCCGCTGGACTACCTGGAAGTGATCGGGCGCGGGCAAACGTTCCGGCAGCCTGCCGCGCCGTACATCGCCATCCCCACGACGGCAGGCACCGGGGCAGAAGTGACCGCGAACGCCGTGCTGGCCTCGCCGGAGCACCGTGTCAAGGCAAGTCTGCGCAGCCCCTTCATGCTACCGCGCGTGGCGATTGTCGATCCCGAACTGACCTACAGCCTGCCCCCGGCGATCACCGCCAGCACCGGGCTGGACGCGCTCACGCAGGTGATGGAGCCGTTCGTCTCCAACAAGGCCAACCCGCTCACCGATGCGCTCTGTCGGGAAGGGCTGGTGCGCGCGGCGCGGTCGCTGCGGCGGGCTTACGAACACGGCGACGACCCGTTGGCCCGCGAAGACATGGCACTGGCGAGTCTGTTCGGCGGGCTGGCGCTGGCAAACGCCAAACTGGGAGCGGTGCATGGCTTTGCCGCGCCGATTGGGGGTAGGTTCCCCGCGCCGCACGGGGCGGTGTGTGCGCGGCTGCTGCCGGTGGTGATGGCGATCAATGTGCGCGCCTTGCGGGAGCGCGCGCCGGAAAGCGACGCCCTGCGCCGCTACGACGAGATCGCCCGCCTGCTGACCGGCAATCCCCGCGCTGCCGCGCCAGACGGCGTGGCGTGGGTGCAAGACCTCGGCGCGGCGCTGAATGTGCCGCCGCTGGCAGCCTATGGCATCACCGAGGCGGACTTCCCCGCGCTGGTCGAAAGCGCCGCCGCCGCCAGTTCGATGCAGGGCAACCCGGTCAAGCTCACGTCCGACGAACTACACGAGATTTTGTCGCTGGCGCTTTGAAAGCTGTTCACCGCAAAGCGCACGAAGGTCGCAAAGGGTTTCATTTTGCTTTGCGGCCTTTACGGTGAAGATCAGAGAGGATCAACCATGAAGAAGGCATTGATCGTCCAGGGCGGTTGGGAAGGCCACCAGCCCGCGCAGGTGGCCGATTTCCTGGCCGGGGAACTGCGGGCGCGTGGTTTCGACGTCACAGTTTCCGACACGCTGGACTCGTTCAAAGACCCCGACCTGGGGCGGTTCAACCTGATCGTGCCGATCTGGACGATGGGGACGATTGCCCGCGACCAGCTCGATGGGCTGCTGAACGCCGTGCGCGGCGGCGTGGGGTTCGGCGGGCTGCACGGAAGCTGCGACGCTTTTCGCGGCGAGACGGATTACCAGTTTCTGATCGGCGGGCAATTCGTGGCCCACCCCGGCGGCGACGGCACGACCTACGCGGTGTTCATCGACGGCGCGCCCTCGCCCATCACCGACGACCTGGACGATTTCAGCGTGACGTCTGAGCAGTACTACCTGCACGTTGATCCGGGCAACACGGTGCTGGCGACAACGCGCTTCGGCGACGTGGTCATGCCGGTCGCGTGGACGCGCATGTACGGCCAGGGGCGGGTGTTCTATTGCTCGTTAGGGCACAGCGTCGCGGTGATCCGCGCGCCGCAGGCAAAGGCGCTGATCGTCAACGGCCTGCTGTGGGCGGCGGGGGAATAGGGGATAGCGGTTAGCCACCAGTAATTAGCGATCAGCCGTCAGCGGTCAGTAAACGGAATGTGCAGGTTTTCAGCCGGGGACTTCGAGTCCCCGGCCACAAAAGTCTGTCCAGCAGGTCAGTTCATGCAGAGAGCACAGAGGAAACAGAGGAAGTGGATCAGGTTTTCAATTCAGCACTCTGAACTCAAAACTCAAACCTTCCTTTGCGCTCTCTGCGTCCTGTGCGGTGAGCGGTCTTCTACGCCCGCTGGTCAATGGGTGTCCAGGGCAGGCCCATCTCGCCGACGTACTGCGACTTGGGCCGCATCAGGCGATTGTCGGTCCACTGCTCGATGACGTGCGCGCACCAGCCGGCGATGCGGCTCATAGCGAACAGCGGCGTGAACATATCCACCGGAATGCCCGCGCAGTAGAGCACAATGGCGCTGTAGTAGTCCACATTGGGATACAGGTTGCGCTCCTTGAAGTACGGGTCGGCGCGGGCGATCATCTCCAGGTCATAAGCGATCTCATAAATGCGCGCCTGACCGGTCTGTTCGGCCAGGGTGCGGGCGTAATCGCGCAGGATCACGGCGCGGGGGTCTTCGGTCTTGTAGATGCGATGGCCGATGCCCATGATGCGGCGGTGGCCCGTGCGCACCTGCTGGAACCAGTCTTCCACGCTCAGGCCGGATTGTTCGATCTCCAGGAACATGCGCATTGCCATCTCGTTCGCGCCGCCGTGCTTGGGGCCTTTGAGCGAGCCGACCGCCGCCGTGATCGCCGAATACAGGTCGCTGTCGGTGCTGGTGACTGCGCGCGCGGTGAAGGTGCTGGCGTTCATCTCGTGATCGGCCAGCAGGATCATGTACTTATCAATCGCCTGCGTGGCCGTCGGATCGGGGTCTTTGCCCGTTGCCATGTAGAGGAAGTTCTGCGCCAATGAGAGGTCGGCGCGGGGCGAGAGCGGCTCCTTGCCGTCGCGGAGGCGCATGACGGCAGCGATGAGGGTGGGCATCTTGGCGGTCAGGCTGAGCGCCTTGCGCCGGTTGGCTTCGGGGCTGTTGTCGTCGGCATAGGGATCGAACAGGCCCAGAATGCTGACGACGGTGCGCAGGGTCGCCATCGGGTGCGCGCTGGCGGGAAGCTGCCGGAGCAGCGCCATCACGTCAGATGAGACGACCATCTGCGCGAACAACTGTTGCTTGAACTCATCCAACTGCGCACGGTTGGGTAACTTACCGTTCCACAGCAGATAAACCACTTCCTCATAGGTGGCGTTGGTCGCCAGGTCGGCGATGTCGTACCCGCTGTAGGTCAGGCGGCCTGCCTGGCCGTCCACCTTGCTGATGCGGGTATCGGCGATGATAATGCCTTCCAGTCCTTTGGCGACCACAGGGGCAGCGGGGGCAGTCATGGCAGCAAGCTCCTTACCTGAATAAGGGGATACGAAAAATCAACGCTGGCCGTCAAAAACAGGGATGCAAGATCACAGGACGGCGACTTAAGCAAAGTCGGCGGCGAGTATAACAGGTTCTTTAACTCCGATCAATGCAGTCCGGCAGGCTGGCTGCACAGATGGAAAACCCGACCGTCGTTGTTTAGAGATCAAAATCGGCCCGGTGGTCGCATCCTGAACCGCCCTTTTCGGATGCAATGCGCCAACTTCATGCTATAATCCTCACCGATCCTGTAGACTTTTCACAAACAGTTTCCTCGCCACTCAGGAGACCTCCTATGGTTACGCTCGTCACCACGATCGGCGAAACGCTGCGCTACCGGGGCCGGATCGGGCAGTGGAGTTGGGTATTGCACCGCCTGGCGGGGCTGGGCACGCTGCTGTTCCTGGTCATTCATGTCATCGATACCTCGTGGGTTTACTTCTTCCCGGACCTATACGAAAACGCCATCCGCATCTACCAGACGCCGTTGTTTACCCTCGGCGAATTCGGGCTGGCCGCGTGCGTGGTCTACCACGCCTTCAACGGCCTGCGCATCACGCTGTTCGACTTCAGGCCGGACCTGTGGGAACACCAGGCGCTGGCCGGGCAGCTCGTCTACCTGGCGACCGCCGTCGTGCTGGTGCCGACCTTTGTGATGATGGGCGCGCACGCATTGGAGTTCTACAGCGGGCGGCCTTTCGACCTGGGGCTGGACGCGGTGGTGCGCGACGTGGTGATCCCCTTCGGCGGCGGGATGGTCGTGGCGCTGTTTGCGGGCGTGGCGCTGTCGGTGGGATTCGGGGCCGTCACCGGGCGGCAGGGCTTGGCCGGTCCCGCGCTACAACAGCGCAGCCGCTTCGACCAGTTCATGTGGACCTTTATGCGCGTTTCCGGCGTGGCACTGCTGCCGCTGGTGTTGGGGCACTTCGCCATCATGCACGTGATCGAGGGCGTGTTCAGCATCAACGCCGGGCAGACGGCGACAGCGGCGGCCTTCGTGGCGCAGCGGTGGGCCTTCCTCGGCTGGCGGCTGTACGACGCGGCGCTGCTGGCCCTGGCGCTGATTCACGGCTTCAACGGCTTCCGCTACGTGGTTCGAGACTACGCCCACAACCCGGCCCTGCGGCGCGGCATCCTGTTCGTGGCGCTGGTCGGCTGCATCGGGCTGATCGTCGTCGGCGCGCTGGCGCTTATCGGCGGCGTGCCGGGAATGTAGCTGTTAGCCACTAGCTCTTAACGGTTAGCAACCAGTCGTGTGCTGCTGTTCGCTAACAGCTAATCGCTAATTGCCAACTGCTGAAGGAAAAAACACATGCCAACACACGAATTCGACGTGATTGTCGTCGGGGCGGGCGGCGCAGGGCTGACCGCCGCGCTCTACGCCAGCAGGGGCGGCGCGAAGGTTGGTGTGGTGAGCAAGCTCTACCCCACGCGATCGCACACCGGCACGGCCCAGGGCGGCATCGGCGCGGCGCTGGGCAACCTGGAAGAGGATCGCTGGGAATGGCACGCCTTCGATACGGTCAAGGGCGGCGACTACCTGGCCGATCAGGACGCCGTGCGCGTGCTGGCCCAGGAAGCCGTCAGCGCGATCATCGAACTGGAACACATGGGCCTGCCTTTCGACCGCAACCCTGACGGCACAATCAGCCAGCGGCGCTTCGGTGGTCACACCAACAACGAGACCCAAAAGCCCGTCCGCCGCGCCTGCCACGCCGCCGACCGCACCGGGCACATGATCCTGCAAACGCTGTACCAGCAGTGCATCAAGAACCAGATCAGGTTCTTCGACGAGTTCCACGTCGTGGATCAACTGCTCAGCGCCGACGGGCGCGCGGCGGGCGTGGTGGCGGTGCAGATCGGCACCGGCGAACTGCACACCTTCCACAGCAAGGCGGTCATCTGGGCGACGGGCGGCTGGGGGCGCGTGTGGGCCACCACCAGCAACGCCCACAGCCTCACCGGCGACGGCCCGGCGATTACTCTGCGGCGCGGCCTGCCGCTGGAAGACATGGAGTTCTTCCAGTTCCACCCGACCGGCCTCTATAAGCTGGGCATCCTGATCACCGAGGGCGTGCGCGGCGAGGGCGGCGTGCTGATCAACGGGCGCGGCGAGCGTTTTATGGAACGCTATGCCCCGACCATCAAGGACCTCGCCAGCCGCGACGTGATCAGCCGCGCCATTTACATGGAGATCATGGCCGGGCGCGGCGTGAACGGCAAGCCTTATGTCAACCTGGACGTGACGCCGGAGACGGTCAACCGCTACCTGGCCGAGGCGGGCGAAACGCGCCGCATCGACGCGGCTTACATTCACCAGAAGCTGCCAGACATCATGGACTTCTGCCAGGTCTACGCCCGCGTGGACCCGGTCAAGGAGCCGATCCCGGTCGCGCCGACCGCGCACTATGGCATGGGTGGCATCCCCACCAACGTGGACGCCGAGGTGCTGGCCACGCCGGACGGGAAAATCGTGCCGGGGCTATACGCGGCGGGCGAGGTCGCCTGTGTGAGCGTGCACGGCGCCAACCGCCTGGGCACCAACAGCCTGACCGACCTGATCGTGTTCGGGCGCATCGCCGGGCGCAAAGCCGCCGAATACGCCGCCAGCGCGGACTTGCCCACCCTGCCCGCTGATCCCACCGGGGACGTGTCGCGCGAACTGGAGCGCATCCGCACGGCCAGCGGCAAGGTGCGCCCGGCGCAAATCCGGGCGAAGATGCAGGACGTGATGATGGCGCACGTGGGCGTCTTCCGCACCGCCGAGGGCATTCAGACGGCAATTGACGCGCTGCACCAGATGCAGGAAGACTTCCGCACCAATCTGACCATCGACGACCGGGGCCACCGCTTCAACACCGACCTGCTGGAAGCCTGGGAACTCGGCGCGCTGTTGGACGTGGCCGAGGTAACGGCGGTCAGCGCACTGGCGCGCCAGGAGAGTCGCGGCGCGCACAGCCGCGACGACTTCCCCAAGCGCGACGACGAGCACTGGCTGGTGCACACCTTCGCCCGTCGCCATGATGATGGCACGCTGGCCCTGGATCATTCGCGCAAGGTCGATCTGTCGCTGGGCCACATGCCGAAGGAACGGGTCTATTAAACGGCGGTAGGGACACGGCATGCCGTATCTCTACCAGGAAACCGAGGAGAAGGTGAATGCAAGTCCTATTCCGCATCCGGCGCTTTGACCCGGACAAAGACACCAAACCGTACTGGCAGGAATTCACGCTCGACAACGTCGATCCTACCGACCGCGTGCTGGAACTGCTGCACCGCGTCAAGTGGGAACAGGACGGCACGCTGGCCCTGCGCCGCTCTTGCGCGCACGGCGTGTGCGGCTCCGACGCCATGCTGATCAACGGCAAAAACCGCCTGGCCTGCAAGACGCTGGTCAAGGACCTGGCCGACGGCAGCGACCGCGCCAAAATCGAGGTCGCGCCGATCATGGGCCTGCCGGTGGTCCGGGATTTGATCGTCGATATGGAGCCGTTCTTCGACCAGTACAAGGCGGTGATGCCTTACCTGATCAACGACGAGCCGCTGCCGGAGGATGGTCGGGAGCGCCGTCAGTCGCCGGAGGACCGCGAAATCTTCGACGATACCACCAAGTGCATCCTGTGCGCGTGCTGCACCACAAGCTGCCCGTCCTTTTGGGCAGATGGGCGCTACATCGGCCCGGCGGCTATCGTGCAGGCGCACCGCTTCATCTTCGACAGCCGCGATACCGCCGCCGAGGCGCGCCTGGACATCCTGGCCGCGCCAGACGGGGTGTGGCGCTGCCGCACGATCTACAACTGCACCCCGGCCTGCCCGCGCGACATCCAGGTGACAAAGGCCATCGGTGAGGTCAAGCTGGCGATTCAGCGTGGGCGCAAGCATGTCCGCCCGAAGGTCAAGCCGCGCAGCCCCGAAGCTGAAGGGTAAAGCATCTCACCGCCAAGATCGCAAAGGGCGCAAAGATTCACGGAGAATCCTTTGCGCTCTTGGCGTCCTTGGCGGTAAAAAAACTATCCTACCCTGCCGGCGTGATCGTCCAGGCGATAGACTCCCGCGAAAAAGCGCCGTGCAGATGGCCCTGGTTTAACACGGCCTGCGCTACAATAGAGCGTCGTGTTGGCCCTTGCCCGATTTGAGGAAACGATGCGCTTTTTGTACCTGCTGTGGGATTTCGACGGCACGCTGTTCGACACCTACCCGCCGCTGATCCGGGCGATGCTGCGCGCCCTGGCCGACCGGGGCGTGACTGAATCTTACGCGGAGATCGCGCGGCTGATGGGCATCACGATGGACGAGTGCGTGTCTGCCCTCAGCAGGCGGCACAACCTGGACGCCGCCGCGCTCGAAGCCGACATGATCCGCTACCACGCGCAGACCCCCATCCACGAAAAGCCGCCCTTCCCCGGCGCGATCCGCGTGTGCCGGCAGGTGATCGCGGCGGGCGGGGGGAACTATATCTTCACGCACAAGCGGCGGGCGTCGCTGTTTGAACTGCTCGATTACTACGGCGTGACCGGGCTGTTCGCAGATGTGCTGTCGGCGTGGGACGGCTACGCGCGCAAACCCGACCCGGCGGGCTTTATCGCGCTGGTGGAAAAACACGCCCTACCCCGCGAGCAGGTGTTGGCCATCGGCGACCGCGACCTAGACATCCTAGCTGGGCAGGGCGCGGGTGTGCACACCTGTCTGTTCAACGCGCAGCCGTCGCCGGGCGTGCAGCCGGACTACGTGATCGCGTCGTTCGAGCAGTTAGAAGCGATCCTGGGCGGAGAACATGCGCCGTCGCCGTCCCGGTAAGCGGAACCTCACCCCCTACGTGAACAGCGGCTCCAGCGCGCCCGCCGCCGCGATCACCGCTTCCTGCTCGGCTGCGCTCATCGGCGTAAAGTTCTCCACCGCCGCGTAGACCAGCGGCAGCAGACTCATTTCGGCGGGCGTGGCGATGCACGTCACCGGCTGGCTGAGGGCGAAGCGCACGCCCTGCGTGATGCCCGCCGCATCGTCGAACGGCAGATACCAGGTATTGTAGAGCTTCTCACGCTCGCCCCAGGGGCCTTTGGTGACGGACTTGATGATCTGCACACCCACGTCGCGGGCGGCGCACTCGGCCAGCAGGCGTTCGGCGTCGCGGCGATAGTTCGGATCGGCATAGAGGCGGGGGTTAAGCGGGAACATCACCGTGTCGAAGTCGAAACGGCGCAGCGCCTCCAGAAAAGTCGCGGGCGCCTGCAGGCCATGCCCGGTGATGCCCAGCCAGCGCGTGATACCTTGCTCCCGCGCCTCGACCAGCACCTCCATCGCCCCGCCGGGCGCGAAGGCCGCGTCCAGTTCCGCCAAGTTGGTGACGGCGTGAAGCTGGTACAGGTCGAAGTGGTCGGTGCGCAGCAGCCTGAGCGAGGTACGCAGGTCGGCCCAGGCGGCGTCGCGCTGGCGTTCCTGCGTCTTGCAGCCGAGGAAAAAGCGGTCGCGCCGCGATTCCAGCCAGGGGCCGATGCGCGCCTGGGCCAGTTGGTAGCCCGGCGCGACGTCGATGTGATTGACGCCGTGCTGCTCCATCAGGTCCAGAGTGGCGTCTGCCGTCGCCTGATCTTCCGTCACGTAAAAGGCTGCCGCGCCGAAAATCGCCAGCGTGCTCATGTGGCCGGTGCGGCCCAGTCGTCGCTTTTCCATGTGGACCTCCCCGAAACAGGTGAACATCTGATCGGAAGTCTACAACTTTGAGTGCGCTCAAAGTCAAGCAGGGACACGGCATGTCGTGTCCTTACCAGGAGGTGCGTATGCGGCTCAATCGATCAGGCCGACCTGGATGGCATAGCGGATCAGATCGGCGCGCGTCTCCAGGTTCAGCTTTTGCAGGATGTTCTCACGGTGGCGCGAGACCGTCTTGGGGCTGATGCCCAGCTTTTCCGCGATGTCCTGGTTGCGCAGCCCCTCGCTGATCAGGATCAGCACCTCGCGCTCGCGGTCGGTGAGCTTTTGCAGCGCGGCTTGGTTCTCGTCTACCTGCTGCGGCTCATGGGAGCGTAAAAAGTTCTGCACCAGCGCCCCGGCGACAGACGGGTGCAGGTAGATTTCGCCGTGCGCCAGGGCGCGAATGGCGCTGATCAGGTCTTCCGACGCGGCGCGCTTGGGCACGTAACCCGACGCCCCGGCCTGAAGCATGGCGAAAAAGTAGTCCTGCCCTTCGTGGATGGTCAGGGCCAGCACTTTGACCTGTTCGCAGCTCATTTTGATCCGGCGCGTGGCTTCCAGGCCGTCCATGTCCGGCATGGTGATGTCCATCAGCACCACATCGGGGGCAGTTTTTTCCAGCAGCGCCAGGGCTTCTTGCCCGGACCGCGCCACGCCGACGATCTGGAAATCCGGCTCGGCGCTCAGGATGGCTTCCAGCCCGGCGCGCACGATGTCGTGATCGTCAACCAGGAGTATTTTGATCTTCTCGCTGCTCATCCCTCACCCCGCTTTCGTCCTCTTCCGGCAGGCGGGCAGTGACGCGCGTCCCCTGCCCCGGCGCGGTATCGATGGTCACACTGCCACCCAGTTGAGTCGCGCGCTCGGTCATGCCCAGCAGCCCCCAGTGGCGATTCGCCCCCGGCGTGGCCTCCAGCAGAAAGCCAACGCCCTGATCGCAGACGCACAGTTCGACGCCATCCGGGGCAAAGTTCAACTGCACTTGCGCCGTTGTGACCCCGGCATGGCGCACGACGTTGGTCAGCGCTTCTTGCGCGATGCGAAAGACGGCCAGTTCGACTTCCGGGGGCAGCCGCCGCCGATGCCCATCGATCTTGAAGTCCACCGCTAACCCGAAGCGCGCCTGATATTCTTCGACCAGCGAACGCAGGGCCGCCGCCAGTCCCAGGTGATCGAGCTGGCTAGGCCGCAGATCGGTGACCAGATGGTGCAACTGGGCCACGCCATCTGCTGCCAGCCGCCGCAGGTCCTCGATCCGCTCTGGCAGATGGGACGACTCGCCGGCGGCAGCATTCGCCAGGCCGCCCATCCCCAACGACAGCGCGGTGAGGGTTTGCCCGATCTCGTCGTGCAGTTCGCGGGCGATACGCCGCCGTTCTTCCTCCTGAGCGGCGACGGTGTGCAACAGCATCTCGCGGCGCAGGGCTTCGCGCTTGGCGAGTTCGTCGCGTGCGCGCCGCTGGGCAGCGGCGAGTTCTTGCTGCCGTTCCAACTCGAACAGGTGCAGCGCGTGGATCATCGTCAGGGCGAACACCCCGGCCATCAGGGCGCGGAACAACTGGATTGGCGCACCGGTCAGCCGCTCGAACAGGGCGGCATTGACGATGTTCGACGGGAACAGATAGGTCTGCGACACAAAAACCTGCCCTATGGCCCCGTACAACACAAACGCGACAGCGGCTATCTGCAAGTCGAGGGCGAAGCGGTGACGCTCCGGCCCCAGACGGCGCGCCTGTTGCCACAGGCCATAGCCGCTCAGCAGCGCGCCAGGGATCGCCAACATGTAGCGGCTGAGGGTGTCGCCCATCAACAGCCACGATTCGAGGGTCAGGCGCATGGGGTCCCCGGCCCGCACCGTCTCGCCGAGCACCAGCAGGGCGCTGACCCAGAACAGCAGCACGCCGCCCGCCGCATAGAACGCCAGTCGCACGGGTTGTTCGGGCGGCTGAAGCATCTTGATGCCGAAAGCCAGCAGCGCGCCGAACGAGAGCGCCAGCAGGATCACCCGCGCCGCCTCAATTCCCAGCGGTGTGGAAGTCAGCCCATGCAGTGCCGCATCGCGGATAAACATCTCCAGCCACTCGTGCAGGCCGTGCAGCAGGCCGAACATGCCCAGCGGCACCATCGCCCGCGCGAAGGGCAGGCCGATGATGGCTGTCCGCCCGGACTCCAGCGTCACTGCCAGCCCCAGCGTGAAGAACGCCAAGCCGTAGACGAAGTAGATCGGGACGAGTGGCGCGGGAAACAGATCGGAGAACATGGGACAGACTGTTTAAAGTTCAAAGTTTTGAGTTTTGAGTTTTGAGTTTTGAGTTTCATTTCGAGCGGGCCGCGCGGCGCGACAGGCCGTACAACTCAACACTGAGAACTTCAAACTCAAAACTCGCAGCGTCAGCCGCAGCTTTCTGGCAGTGGCGCGTTCGGGTCGGGCGGTGTGGTGATCACCTCGACGGCCACGCCGGAGAACATCCTGGCCAGCCGCGCGATCACGCCTCTGGCCTGCTCCTGGGTCTCTTCCAGGATGCCCTCTTCCAGCGCCATGCGGCGAAGCTGCTCGACGGCATAGCGGCGCGCCTCGGTATCTAACTGCGGCGAGGCGCTGGCGAAAATACCCGTGTTGTGCTGGACCACATAAGAGGCCGCTTCGTTCAAAAAGCAGTCTTGCAGTGCCGGGGGCGGCAGCGTGATCGTGATCACACCGTCACGCTCGACCACATTCTGCGGCGACAAGCGGCTCAGGTCGATGCCCGCGTTCACGTGCCCGACCGCCACCAGCGACAGCGACTCGCCGTACAGGGCGGCGATCAGCGGCGGCATGTCGCGCGCGGTAGTCACGATCACCGAGTAGTTGTAGCGCGTGGTGGTGAGCTGCGACAGCGCCTGCACCTGCTGCAAGATCAGCGTGGCCTGGTTGAGCGGCGGGGTACTGCCACGCAACAGGTCGATCCAGTCGCCGACACCCAGCGAACTGAACAGCAAACCGCCCGCGACGCAACTGATGACGGCAATCGTCACGGCAGCAAACAGGCCAGACATGCGGGCAAAGCTCTTCATGGCGACCCCCGTTTCAGGTTACATAGGCGCTCGCCGGGGACGGCTACGGGTGAAAAGCCCGCTTCAGCGGGCTGAAACCCCTCTGCCGAGACAAGCCCCGACCAACAAAACACCCTCGCCTCTCGGTCCGCCGGGCGCTATCGCTGCTCCGGCGGCGGGCCGCCGTTCTTTTTACCGCCGTTAGCGCGGCGCAGCAAGACCAGGCCCACCGTGACGCTGAGGCCCAGGCCGAGGATGAGGCCCTGGGTCAACTGCGTGTAGGTTGGCGACGGCTCCGGCGGGGGGGCCTGCCGCTCGGCGATCTCGGCCTGTAACTCGTTCACGCGCGCCTGAAGCGCATCCCGTTCCGCGACCAGCGCGCCGGTATCGCCGATGTCGGCAAAGGCCGACAGCCGCTCCTGAAGGTCCTGGTGGCAGGCATTGCACGCCTCCGGCCCGACCGTCATGCGATGCCCGGCAATGTCGTGGTCCGGCGGAACCAGCGCCGCCAACTGCGTCTGGTTGGTCGTCTCGGTGGTCGGGTGCATGTGGCACTGGACACACGTCATGTCCCGCACGTTCAAGTGCGAGGTGTGGGCGTAGTCGGTCAGCGGCGTCTGGTGGCAATTGAGACACAGGGTGTTCACGTCCTCAAAGCGGACCTGCTGCCCGTGCGGGTCGTGGCACACCGCGCAGCCGACCGGCCCCATCTCCGCGGTAAAGGCGTGGGCGCTGGCGCCCCATTCCTCAAACGTGACCACGTGGCAATCGCCGCACATGCGCGGCTCCGGCGCGACGACCAACCCCGCCGGGGGATGGCCCGCCGCGTAGTAGCCGTGACACGCGCTGCACGTCACGTCCTCGGCCAGATACGTGCCCGTGTCGGCGTGGTAGCCGGTCGTGTGGCAGGTCAGACAGTCACCCGGCTGGCCACGCGCTGCCCAGTCCTGGCGGAAAGTTTCCCGCACGAAGGCGATGGCGTGCACACCGCTCTGCCAACGGACGAACAACGTCTCGTGGCATTGGGCGCACAGGTCCTGCTCCGGCTGATGGCAGTTGCCGCAGCGCGGCGAGAGTTCCGGCAGGGTCACGTCCGGTGGCTGCACGTCGTGCGCGCCGTGACAATCCACGCACACCGGACCGGTGAGATCGTTGGTCACAAGCTGTTCATGGTGTACACCGTGAAACAGGTTGGCGGCATCCTGCACCGACCGCTGTTCTTGGTGGCAGTCCACGCACAGGGCGCTGGCCTGCACGTGGTAGGCGCGCAGGTCGGCGGCAGGCGGCTGTTGGTGCGGATAGGTGTACCCGGCATGACAGTCCAGACAACCCATCGGGCCGTTTTCGCTGCTCATGCCATGCACCGAGGCCGCCAGCGCCGCCGCATCGACCGCCAGAGGCAGCGCCGCGCCGTTCGCCAGGGTCATGGCCTGGGTCGGCTGAGCATGGCAGATCAGGCAATAGCCGTCGTCGCCGGTTGGCGTGGGCGGGGTGGGCGTCTCGCCGCCTTCCTGCGCCAGAGCAGACGGCCTCCCGGCCACAAGCAGCGCCGCGATCAGCAGCGCCGCGCCGCAGACGATCAGCAGTCCGGCCCGCGCCCTATGGTTGTGCATCGTTCGCATCTCCCAGGTACGGTCCGGTCGAGGGCGTCGGCGCGACAGGCAGGGCCAGGCCCAATTCGACCTCGACCGCGTCCAGCAGGGCGTCGGTGTAGGCAAAGTTATGCACGCCCAGACTGGCGTCGCCTTCCAAAAACTGCAAGACCGTTTCCACCCACGCCGCCGTATCCGCCCCCGTTAACGCGCGGGCGGCCTGCAAACGCGCCAGCGTAACCTGTTGCGTATCGTCGATGAGGTTCTGCACGTCCTGGCGCGTGACCACCGCGTAATGGCAGGCCGAACACGCATCCGGCTGCGCGGGAGCGGCTTCGCCCGGCAGCACCGGGCGGAAGGTGTGGCTGCCGCCCTGCGCGAACGGCCCGATCTGGACCGTGCCGACCATGTGGCAGGTCACACAGCGCGGGCCATCCTCCGCCTCAAGATGCGCCGACGGCATCCCCGGCACGTTTTCCACCACCGTCCAGCCCTCGAACATCTCCTGCACGGGGTAGTGCAGCGTCCCACCGACGAGCAGCGGCTCGCCGCCCGGTGTGCGGCTATTGTGGCAGCGGATGCACAGCGTGTAGCTGTCCAGTTGCAGCAGATAGGGGAAGGTCAGCGGCGCGCTGCCCTGCCAGAACGGCGATCCGACCGACGGATGGGCGGGCCGCGCCAGGACATCCGACGGCTTGAGCGAGTCGAGCGCGCCCAGCGGCGTGCCTTCCAGGTCGAAAAAGCGCGGCTGGCTTTCGGCGGGATGCGGATTGTGGCAAGCCACGCAGGTGACGCCGAAGGCTGCGTCCGCCAGAAAGACCGCCCGCTCCGGCGTGGGATCGGTGGTATCCACACCGGCGCTGTGGCAGCGCAGACAGCCATCGCGGGCTTCGGAGCTGTTCAGCACGGAGGTCAGGGCGTTGGCGTGACCGCTGGTGAGCCACTCGGCATACTGGTTCGCCACGACGCGGGTCTGGCCACCCGGCCACCATACGTCCGGGTCATCCTGCGGCGTCAGGACAAAGCCCGTCTCGTCCAGCGACAGGCCCGGCTCGTAGTCCAGCGGGAAGGCGTGCTCGCCTGCTGCATCGTGGCCCTGGGCGTGGCACTGGCCGCATATCTGCGCATCTGGCGTGGAAACCATCGGGTTTCTGCCGCCGTCGTGATCCCCGCCCGGCCCATGACAGGCTTCACAGCCGATCCCCAGTTCCACCGCGCCGCGCCGCCGGGGGTCGAAGTCTGCCGCCGTCATGAAGCGAAGCGTGCCTGCCAGCCGTTCGGCGGTCAGGCCAGTGGTGTGGCAGGCCGCGCAGGCGACGCGCCAGTCGCGCGCCGGGTCGGTCCAGTCGTCCGGGTGGAAAGGCGTCCAGGCACCGCTCTGACCGGGCTGCTGCGGCAGGTTCCAGACCACCGGCAAGACAAACCAGCCCGCCGCGCCGTCAGCGCGCGGCATCACGCTGATGTACTGCTGGATGTGCCGCCCGTGAATGACGTAGGTGATGTCGTCCGCCGTGATCGGGCGTGTGGAGCCGTCCGGCCAGGTGATGGTCAACTGGTCAACGGCGGCCAGGTCGCCCAGGATCGACGCCGGGAGCGCCGGTTCGACCGTCAGGGCGTGGATGGTGTCGCGCCAGGCGTCCCACAGGCGCGCGTCGCCGCTGTTGTGACAGACGCGACACAACTGGGAGCCGACGTATTCAGCCCCCAGATTGGGCGGCGCTTCCTGACCGGGCGGAGCCGCGCTCGCCGCGACCACGCCCACCAACGCCGCCAACAGCAGCCCCAGGATCGTCAGCCAGAACGTCCGTCGTTTCATGCCTACCGGCCTTCTCCAAACCGACTGCCGGGACGCCGGGCGTCTCCCGGCGATGCAGGCAGGTTCCTCAGCGCCGGGCCGCATGGTATCCGGCGGCCAGGTCGGCCATCGTCTCGGCGGACCAATCGGCGTGGCAGCGCGTGCAGACATAGCGGACGGTGATGTACGGCATGGAAGCCGCGCCGTCTTCAGTGAACTGCGGCGCATCCGGGTTCACGTTGATCTGGAACAGGTGCGAGCGCACGTCGCCCCACAGCAGGTCGGCGCTGCGCGCGCCGCCCGCCGCCAGCGGCGGCATGTGACACTCGGTGCAGGTGACGCCGTTCTCGTCATGCGGACGGATCGAGGGCTGGTCGAAGTGGCAATTGGTGCAGGCGTTGACCATGCCCCGGTTCGGGTTGACGTCTTCGTCGGCGTAACGAGCGCTCTGATGCGGGTTGTGGCAGTCGATGCATTCCAGGGCCGCGTGCGGGGAGGTCTGAATCTCGCCGAACTGCTCGCGGTAATCCACAAAGCCATCCGCCGCATTGACGACGCCCGCCGCGCCGCGATAGTGGCAGGCGCCGCACGCCTCGGCACTGCGATCGATCAGCATGTTGACGCGGATGGGGTCTTCCACGTGCAGGCTGCCGGGGCCGTGACATTCCTCACACTGGATGCCCTCTTCTTCCCAGGACCCCGCCAGACCGCGCAGGCCGTCCATGTGCGTGTTGGTATCGTGGTTATAGGCAGTGGTGTGGCAGCGGGCGCAGTCGTAGGCGACCTGCGCCTCTCCGGCCCGATAGGCCACCCACTCCCCTTCCAGAACGACATCGCCGGTGCGCGCATCGACCAGCGGAAAATTCCACTGCGTATGGGCGTTGGCATCCGCGCCGGTGATGAAGTAGCCGTTCAGGTCGAGGAACGTGGCCCAGCGGGAAAAGCCGCCGACGACGAAGCCGACATCGGCCCAAGTGTAGCCTTCTGGCGGCGCAATGGCCTGGTCGAAGGGATAGTCAGGCGGCTGGCCGTCCTCGACGCGGTTGAGCACCCAGTTATGGCCGTGCAGTTCGTGCTGGTCGCCAATGCGACGATGACAACCGGCACAGGTGTTCGACCCCACGTAGTCGGGGATCGGTAGATTTCCTTGCGCGGCTGCCGGAGGCGGCGTGCCGAAGACCAGGACCAGGCCCAGGGCCAGCAGCAGCGCCCCCAGGGCGGCGCTCCCAAAGAACCATTTCTGACGCATCGGCATTCTCCCCTCTGGAGGCTGGCAGGTGAACAACAACAGCCCGCTGCCAAACTCCTGTTGATATGGGAAAAAGTCTCATCCGCTATGGGAATTTAGTTAAATTATAAATGAGAGCCAGGTGAGAAGCAAGCATTTCCCGCCCCCCAAAACCCGCCTGCCCCCAGCGGGGGGCAGCAGGAGGTATTCTATACGACCTCCTAACCACAGATGGGAATCATTTCCCAGATCAATCGCAGCCCAATTTCAAGTAAGATAAAAAGCGATGAGACTTTTTAAGAAAACACGGCTGGTTCGTGAGGTGGCATCCCAACGGTAAGCGGTGTATTGGAAGTGGAAGGCGAACAAGGGGCTGTGTCCCCTTGTTCATCCCCTTCCGGGCAGACGGACAAAGGGGGACTTAGTTGGAGGAACGTTATAAAAGAGTCCGTCTCCGGGGTGAGATTTGTCGCATCTATTGACACACTAAAGGCAGTTAGCTACAATACTTAAAACAATCAATTGATTTTCGCAGAACCCCATCTGCCCGCAATCCAGAATGCGCGCATCAACCCGCCAGCAATATCGCTTGAGGCAGGGTGGGTTTAGATTTTCTGCTGTGTTGCTGCCGCGATCAGCGGGTTTAGGGGGATTTTACGCTTAATGCATTAACAAAGGTCGCGCCCAGTGAACCACCCTCCTCACGGCTTTGTGAGCAATCGCGTGCTCCGGCTCAATGTCGGCTTTCTGCTGAACGAAAGCGTGGGGACCAGCCGGGATATGACGTTCGATGTCCCCGCGCTGGCCGTCGCCGACGACCTGCATCTGGCCTACCTGCGCGGCACGTTCCGTCTCAGCCGCACGCACGAAGGCATTCTCGTCCAGGGCCACCTGGACACCGCCATTGAGGGCGAATGCCGCCGCTGCCTGTCCCCCATCGACCTGGCGCTGGGTGTGAAAATCGAAGAGCTGTTCGCCAACGCGCCCCTCTCCGGCGCGCAATTCGTCGTAGGCGAAGATGCCATCCTCGACCTCACGCCGCTGGTGCGCGAAGAAGTGATCCTCGCCACGCCGCTGGCGCCGCTGTGCAAGCCCGACTGCGCCGGGCTGTGCCCGCAATGCGGCCATAACCGCAACCTGGGTCCCTGCGATTGCAAGCTGGACGAGGTCGATCCGCGTTTTGCCGCGCTGCTGCAATTCCAGAACAAATTCGTGGACGAGTAGGTAGCATCCCATCGGAACCAGTCGGGGACCCGCGCCCCGTTTCGTCAGCGGTAGATAGTCAAAGGGGAAACGGTGTTGAAACCTTATAGCGATACTGACGAGAAAGAAACGGATGTCGTGGCCGACCTCCTGGAACGCGCCGAGCGACAGGGCTTCCTGATGGCGGAAGACATCTTCGAGTCCCTTTCCGAAACCGACGACTCGCTGGACCGGCTCGACGAGGTCTACATGGCGCTGCATAGCGCCGGGGTAGAAATCTACGATGACCGCGACGACGCCCTGGACGAGGACCTGGAAGACGACGAGGACGACGAAGACCTCGACCTCTCCGGCATCGCCTCCGACGACACGGTCGGGCTGTACCTCAAGGAAATGTCGCGCGTGCCGCTCCTGACCAATGAAGAGGAAGTGGAGCTGGCCCGACGTCTGGAAGCCGGCATCGGGGCCAAACGCGAACTGGCGCGCATGAACGGGCACAATCCGCAGCGCCGCCTCGAACTAGAAGCCCTCGCCGAAGACGGCAAGGCCGCCCGCGAACACCTGATCAAGGCCAACACACGCCTGGTGGTCTCGATTGCCAAAAAATATATGGGCAGCGGCGTGCACTTTTTGGACCTGATCCAGGAGGGCAACCTCGGCCTGATGAAGGCGGTGGAAAAGTTCGACTACACGCGCGGCTACCGCTTCAGCACCTACGCCACGTGGTGGATTCGCCAGACCATCACCCGCGCCATCGCCGACCAGGGCCGCACCATCCGCGTGCCCGTCCACATGAGCGACCGCATCCGCCGCCTCTACAAGACCGCCCGCCAGCTTGAACAGGAGCAGGGACGCAAACCAACCCCCGAAGAGATCGCCGAGGAAATGGACATGGAGCCGCGCAAGGTCCAGTGGATGCTTAAGGTCTCCTGGCGTCCCCTCAGCCTGGAACGGCCCGTCGGCGAGGAAGAGGATTCTGAACTGGGCAGCTTCATCGAGGATGAAACCACGCCCACGCCCACGCAGTCGGTGCACAACAACTTGCTGCGCGAAGAGGTCGAGGCCGTGCTGAGTACACTCACGCCGCGCGAGGCGCGCATTTTGCGGCTGCGCTTCGGCCTGCAAAACGGCCAGTGCTACACGCTGGAAGAGGTCGGGCAGAAGTTCGGCCTGACGCGCGAACGCATCCGCCAGATCGAGGGCAAGGCGCTGCGCCGCCTGCGCCATCCGCGCCGCTCCCGGCGGCTGAAGAGCTTTTTGACGTAACCCACGTCATCGTGAATCGGTCTGCACTTTTTTCTGCAAGGGCGCGGCATCGACCGTGCCTTTTTTGCGCCAGAAAACCCGTGCGCCTCCGCGTCATCTGTGCCATCCGTGCGCCAGTGGAACGCACAGCGCCAAACGCCCCCTTATTCCGCCCGCGCAAACCGCACCCAGTCCACTGCCAGCGCCAGCCGCCGCTGGTCGGTGCTGAGGCCTACCTCCGCCGCCACATCCCAGCCGTCGTATACCAGCGTCAGCGTCACGTGCTGCCCGTCCCCGATATAGGATGGCGGAACGGCGAAGGTGTATTCCGCCAGTGCGCCTTCCGCCACCGTGACCAGGCCCGCCGCCTGACCGTTGACGCGCAGTTCCAACACACGATCCCGGTAGAAGGCCTGCGCCGCCAGCGTGATCGCATAGCCGCCGGGCGGCAGGTCTACGTAGAGATCGGTCTGGGGATATTCGCCCGTCCAGCGCAGCGTCAGGTCGAAGACGCGCTCTGGCCAGTGCCAGCCCCAGCCGATGTAACGTTCGTCGCCCTCTGACCCGATGTCGATCTGGTACACCCCCGGCGACACTTCCGGCGGCGTGCGCGGCGGACAGCCGTCGGGGTGCCAGGCCGTGCGGTAGAACACGGCGTCGCGCTCGACTGCCACCGGGCACAGCAGGTCGTCGAGTTGGTTCAGGTAGCCGATGATCTCCTGCGCCGTCGGCCCCTCGCGCCCGATGGCATCCTGATGCACGATGATGTAGCCGATGGGCCAGGCGTAAATGCGCTCCTCAAGCTGCCGCCGCACAACGTCGGGTTCGAGCAGGCGGCGCTGCCCGAACCAGCTCAGCATCGGGTCATCGGTGCGCAGATACCAGAAGTGATCGACCGGCGCGCGCGAAAAATGACCGTTGATCATACGCTTGCCGTGCGTGACGCCGTAGAACTGAAAGGCCATGTCCTCGAAGCGTCCCACGCCTGCCTCGCCCGTCCCGGCGGCGGTGGGGATTTCCACCACCACCTCGCGGTCATAAGGTTCACCCTGCTCCGCCCCGATCTGCGCATAAAAGGCGTAAGGCTGCGGCGGAAGCTGCACCGGCATCGGCTGAAAGAGCCGCTGGTCCAGCGCCGCGAACAGCAGCAGTGCCGCGCCGATCCAGGGCCGGGCCGCCTGGGGGCGCATTCGGCGCAGCAGCGGCCCCCACGTCCGCCCGGCGAAGATCAGGGCCGGGACGGCGTACACCACGCCGAAGCGCGCCGGAAAGCGGAACATCCCGCCGAACACCGCGTGCAACAGGCGGTAAGGCATGGGGATGGTCAGGCCGCCAATGGTCAGGTCCGGGCCGAGGGTGAGCAAAAACGGCAGTACAGCCAGCGCCAGCCAGAACCAGCGCCGTCGGTCTGCCCGACCCTGCGCGCGCACGGCTGGGATCAGGTGCGCCGCCAGCGAGGCCAGCGCGATTACGGTGACGGAAGCGCCCATCGAATAGGTGAACCAGTAATCGTCCAGGCGGCGCAGGTAGCCGTCGGGGAACGGGATGCTCTCCACACCGATCAGGGGCGTGGGGGCCAGCAGCGCGCGGTCGTACTTCAACACATAGGGTAATGGCCCGGCAACCCACAACAGCGCCAGGGCCAATCCAAGCGCCAGCGCGCCAAGCGCGATCAGCCGCGCCCGCGCCGCCCAATTGCCCGCCTGGACCAGGGTCAGCAGGCCGTAGGGCAGTAGCAGCCACACGGCAAACAGCGGATATTGCAGGTCCATCATGACCAGCGCGTACAGCGCCATGCCCAGGATCAGCGCCCAACCCCACCCCCTTCCCATAAAAAACAGGGAGGGGAGAAAGCCTCTCGCCCTGAGGGAGAGGGGTTGGGGATGAGGACCAACGTGCGCAACGCCTCGCGCCACCCGCCCCCAGATCAGGATCAGCAGCGGGAACCAGAACGCCCCCAGCAGGTTGGTGTTGCTCCACCACACCGGGTTGAGCATGATCGGGTTCACCGCCAGCAGCACGCCGCCCACCAGCGCCAGTTCCGCCGGGGCGTTTTCCCGACGCAGCAGCAGGTAGCCGAAATAGCCGCTGAGCGTGAAAGCCGCCCAGAAGATGACGTTCACCGCCGCCAGCGTGCCGATCAGCGGTTCGAGCGCGGCCCATAGCGGGAACCAGAACGGGGCCAGCGTATGAAAGGCCAGGTTGGTGGTGTAGGGGAACATCACGAAGTTGGTCTCGTAGACGCTCAGGCCCGGCGTGGTCAGGGCGTGGCGAATCCACCAGTAGGCCCAGTGGAAGTGAAAATAGTCTGTGACGAAATTGCCGGGGACGTGCGTGCCGCTGTGCAGCAGCGGATAGTAGAGCGCCAGGGCGCTGACGAGCGCAAAAAAGGCCAGGACTGCCGCCTGGCGTCTGAACGACCGGGACATGGCCTGCTCCTTGAGCCGCAGGGATCACACCGGGGGCGAATTATACCGCTGCCAGGCGGGCCGCGCCGCCCGGAATTATTAACGATCTAAGAAACAGGGTAAATGTGACAGACATCTTCGGAAAATGTGGTGTAAAATATACAACGTAACCTGTGCAAGATCAGGTGCTTGTCACGGGTTCTGTCACGTCTGGGGAACGCCTCCCCACTAGACTATTGATGAGGCTCTAAAATCAAGGAAGGAGATTTTCATGTTTAAGCGGATTCTCGCCCTCGCGTTAGTCTTGAGCGTCATGCTGGCCCTGTTCCCGGCCACCGCTCCCGCCCAGGAAGAAGTGAACTGCGGCACCGAAGACGAAGTGACTATTACCCTCATCGCGGGCCAGGTCGGCCAGGAACTGGAAGCCGTCCAGAACGTGGCGAACGACTTCATGGCAGCCTGCCCCAACATCACGGTGAACGTCACTACCCGCCCGACCAGCTCCACCGACACGCTGGCACAGTACCAGCAATTCTTTGATGCCCAAAGCGGCGAGATCGACGTTTACCAGCTTGACGTGATCTGGCCCGGCATTGTGGCCGAGCACATGATCGACCTGATGCCCTACCTGACCGAGGAAGACCTGGCCGACTTCGTGCAGGGCAACATCATCAACAACACGGTCGATGGCCGTCTGGTGGCCCTGCCCTGGTTCGCCGGCTCTGGGATGCTCTACTATCGCACCGACCTGCTGGAGAAGTACGGCTACGACGCCCCGCCCCAGACCTGGGAAGAACTGGGCGAAATGGCCCGCACCATTCAGGAAGGCGAACGCGCTGAGAACCCCGACTTCTGGGGCTTCGTCTATCAGGGCAACGCCTATGAAGGCCTGACCTGCGACGCGCTCGAATGGCAGGCGTCGGTGGGCGGCGGTGTGATCATCACCCCAGAAGGTGTGGTCGATGTCAACAACCCAGCGTTCATCGAGATTCTGGATATGATGGCCTCCTGGATCGGTGACATCGTGCCGCCGGCAGTGACGACCTTCCAGGAAGAGGACGCGCGCGCCATCTGGCAGGCGGGCAACGCCGCCTTCATGCGCAACTGGGGCTACGCCTACACCCTGGGCAACGCCGAAGACAGCGTCATCGCTGGTCTGTTCGACGTGGCCCCGCTGCCCGGCGGTGAACCCGGCATGACCGCCGCGACGCTGGGCGGCTGGGAATTGGGCGTCTCGCGCTACTCGGCCAACCCCGATGCGGCAGCAGCCTTCGCCGTCTTCGCCACCAGCACCGAACAGCAGATCAAATACGTGCTGGCGCGCGGCGAAGCCCCCACCCGCCTGTCGGTCTATGACGATCCGCAGATTCAGGAAGAACTGCCCTTCCTGCGCGCCGACGTGATTGCGGCGGCGGTGGCGCGGCCCTCGACCGTCTCCGGCGCGGGCTACGCCCAGGTGTCGGAACTGTACTACACCGCCGTCCACTCCGTCCTGACCGGCGACGCCGACGCGGCCACAGCGATGGAGGATCTGGAACTGGCGCTGGGCGACCTGGGCTTCGAGCTGCCGTAAGGTCGCGTCTCCACCCGTATTCTCAGCCGGGGGCAGTTGTTGCCCCCGGCTCTTCCCTGTCTTTCCACCGGTTCCCAGTCCACTGCGGAGGTGTCCCATGACCCTGCTTGCCCCCGTTAGCGGGCGGCGGCGGCCTTCCGAACAGGAAGCGATCTCGCTGGAACTGGTCAGCGGCCTGTTGATGATCATCGGCCTGGCGGCATTCGCCCTCCTGTTTTACGCCATCGTCACCAACGACAACATCCGTATCGCCGTGCAGGGGCCGCCGATCCCCGGCGTTGGGCTAAACGTCCGCCGCGTTCAGCCTGCTGCCGACGCTGCCGATCAGACACCCTATTATGAAATTGAGCCTATCCCCGCCGGCCCGGCGGCGGCTGCCGGGCTGCTATCAGATGACCGCCTGATCCGCATCGACGACACCGACATTACCCCGGAGATGACCCTCCAGCAGGTCCAGGATCTGCTAACCGAGCCGGGGATGGACCTGTATCAAGACGATTTTGTCATTCAGATTACGGTGCTGCGCCCCGGTCCCAACGGTACGCTGAGCGAGCAGACCCGCGCAGTGGCGAAGAACGTCGCGCCGACGCCGCTGGTGGCCTATCTCAAGACGTTTGGCTTCGTCGTGCCGCTGCTGGTGATTGTGCTGGGCAGCCTGATCTTCTGGTTGGGCACACGCCTGCGCCGCTTCGACGTGCGCGCAGCCCGCTGGTCGGTCGTCACCCTAATGTGGCTGATCGTCGGGTTGGGCTTTGCGGCGGTCTGGGCCTTTTGGGTGAACGGCAAAGGCGGCATCGTCACCGAGGCGCCGTTCGACTTTGGCGCGGCCCTCAGCGCCGCCCTGCCGCTGGTCCTGGCAATTATCCCGCTGGCGCTAGCGTATCGCTGGCTGCGCGGCGTGATCGACGAACTGTTCGCAGGCGACGAATCGCTCACCTCGCGCAACACCCGTTTCGCCTGGAGTCTGCTCATCCCTACCCTGGCTGTTCTGACGCTGGTGGCGGCCCGCCCGTTGGAACAGACCTTCATCAAGAGCCTGACCGATGACGAGTTCGGTACGGCGCGGCCTGTGCGCTTCATCGGCCTGGATAACTACCGCCGGCTGCTGGATTTCCAGATCACGCTGGTGGAGTGCCGCCGCGACGACAGCGGCGAATGCGCCACGACAGGCAGCGGCCAAATCGTCTGGGAACGCTCCGACGTGGAGGCGGCAGAGGCCGCCGCCGCGCGCGAGATGTCTGCGGCAGAACGCCGCACTTACACGCGCTACACCGACGCAGGTACGCTCTCTATCGGCGGCGGACGGGGATTGCGCCTGCTGGGCCGTGATGCGGCCTTCTTGGGCGCGTTCGGCAACACGCTCCAGTTCACCATCATCTCCGTCGCGCTGGAACTGCTGTTGGGGCTGGCGATTGCGCTGGTGGTCAATATGAACTTCCGGGGGCGCGGCCTGATGCGCACCGCCATGCTGGTGCCCTGGGCCATCCCGACCGTCGTTTCGGCGGTGTTGTGGCAGGCCATCATGCGACCCGACCAGACCGGTATCCTGAACAAGTTGTTTATGGACCTGGGGTTGATCCAGCAGCCGCAGCAGTGGCTGGCCGCCAGCGGCCCCTGGATGGCCTCGATTGTGGCAGTGGACGTGTGGAAGACGGCCCCCTTCATGGCGCTGCTGATCCTGGCGGGCCTGCAAACCATCCCGGCGGACATCTACGAGGCCGCCGACGTGGACGGCGCGTCGAAGCTGCGTCAATTCTTCTCGATCACGCTGCCGCTGCTGCGCCCGACCATCACCGTTGCGTTGATCTTCCGCACGCTGGATGCGCTGCGCGTGTTCGACGTGTTCCAGGTGATGCTGGATACGACCCGCCCCTCGATGGCAACCTACAACTACAACCAGTTGGTGTTGAACCGGGCGGATGGCTACGCCTCTGCCGTCGGGGTGATGATCTTCATCCTGATCTTCATCTTCGTGATCGCCTATGTCCGCATCAGCGGGCTGCGGCAGGAAGGCTAGGGACAGCCATGACGATACAACGACGCCCCCCCCAGGTCCCTGCGCGCGTGCGCATCGCCGGTTATCTCCGGCGCGGGCTGTTCTGGCTGGCGGTGATCGCCGTCGCGCTGTACACGCTGCTGCCATTCGCCTATGCCATCAGCATTTCCTTCCGCACCAACGCGCAGGTGTTGGTCTCGGCGCGCTATCTGCCGGAAGAACTTAACATCATCAACTACCAAAACCTGCTGCGCGACCCGAACTTTATGCGCACGCTGGGCAATTCGGCCCTGGTGTCGAGCATCACCGTGCTGCTGGCGTTGGTGGTAGGATCGTTCGCCGCCTATGCAATGGGGCGGGTGCAGTTCCGGGGGCGCATGGGCGTGCTCTACGTGGTGCTGGCGATGACCATGTTCCCACAGATTTCGATCTTGTCGGGGTTGTTCGGCATCGTCACCGATTTGCAGGTGTACGGCTCGCCCATTGCGCTGATCCTGACCTACCCGATCTTCACCCTGCCGTTCACCGTATGGGTGCTCACGAGTTTCTTCCAGGGCCTGCCGGCTGAGATCGAGCAGGCGGCGCTGGTGGACGGCGCGACGCCGTTCCAGACCTTCCGCCTGATCCTGCTGCCGCTGACGGCCCCAGCCCTGGTGACGACGGGCCTGCTGGCTTTCATCTCCGCCTGGAACGAGTACCTGTTCGCGCTGACCTTTACGCTGGTAAACCGCAGCGCGCAGACGGTGCCGGTCGCCATCGCCAACTTCTCCGGCTATGGCTACGAGATTCCGGTGGCGGACCGCGTGGCAGGCGCGGTGATCGTGGCCGTGCCGCTGCTGGTGTTGGTGTTGATCTTCCAGCGCCGCATCATCGAAGGCCTGACGGCGGGCGCAGTCAAGGGATAGGATTGCC
>CAZGXI010000015.1:91332-104640 GCA_964529715.1 uncultured Anaerolineae bacterium
TTCGCCGGGGCACGTGCAATAGCGTGCCCCAATTGTATTTTCCGACGCCACATCTTCCCCTTTCCCGTCACCCTGTCACGTTCCCTGTCACGCCGGGGGAACGCTGCTCTGCTATGGTACAGGCACAGTGGACTTCTCCGATGAACAGGCAGGCTGCCCGACCTGCCGGGATGCAAAGGGACGATCCATGCGCTTTGACCTGCCGCTCGACCAATTGCAAAGTTATTGCCCGCCGCGCGACGAGCCGGCGGACTTCGACGCTTTTTGGGCGCACACCCTGGCGGAAGCGCGACGCTTTCCCCTGGACGCACATTTCGAGCCGGTGGACACCGGCTTGGCACTGATCGAGGCATTCGACCTGACCTTCAGCGGCTACGGTGGTCAGCCTGTGAAAGGCTGGCTGTTGCTGCCCCGGCAGCGGACACACTCGCTGCCATGTGTGGTGGAATACCTGGACTACGGACGCGGACGCGGGCATCCGGCGGATTGGCTGCTGTGGTGCAGCGCCGGGTATGCTCACTGCGTGATGGACAATCGCGGCCAGGGCAGCATGGCTCTGCCCGGCGACACGCCTGATCCTGAGCCGGACGGCGGCAACCCCCAATATCCTGGCTTCATGACGCGCGGCATCCTCGACCCCTGGACCTACTTCTACCGCCGCCTGTTTACCGATGCGGCACGGGCCGTCGAAGCCGCCCGCGCCCACCCGGCCGTGGATGGACAGCGCGTGGCCGTGATCGGATGTGGCCAGGGCGGGGGACTGGCATTGGCAACCACCGGGCTGCTCCCGGATGTGTCTGCTGCCCTGATCGACGCGCCCCTATTGTGCCACTACCGCGCAGCGACCGAGCTTACCGACGCCCTGCCCTATCAGGAGATCGCGCGCTACTGCCAGGTGCACCGCGACAAGGTCGCGGCGGTGTTCAGCACGCTGGCGTACTTCGACGGGGTGAACTTTGCCGCACGGGCGCAGGCAGAGGCGCTGTTCTCGGCGGCACTGCTGGACGACGTCAGCCCGCCGCGCACCATCTTTGCCACCTACAACCACTACGCCGGGCCGAAGCAGATCAAGGTGTGGCCCTATAACCGACACGAGGGCGGCGGGACCTTTCAGAGCATGGAAAACCTCCGCTTTTTGGCGCGGCTGTGGGGATGAGTGTGGGCCGCCCCGGCATAAACGCCGAGGCCGAGAACCCATGTGAGGGTCGCCCCGGAGTGAACTCCGCGGCTGAAAAAGGCAAGCCCTTCGAGCTAAATCCCCCCACCCCAGCCCGGAGGGCTTGGTCTCTGTAGCCGGGGACTCAAGTCCCCGGCAAGGCCTCTCTTGACTCTCACGTGACGTCATGGTTTAGGATCGCTCCCGGTAAACGAGGGGGGTTCCGTGTATACCGTCAAACAGCTATCCGATTTAGCGGGCGTCAGCGTCCGCACGCTGCACTATTACGACGAGATCGGCCTGCTCGCGCCAACAAAAGTCGGCACGAACGGCTACCGTTACTACGACGACGAGGGGCTGTTCCGGCTTCAGCAGATTCTCCTTTACCGGGAGATCGGGCTGGAACTGGCGCAGATCAAAGACATTCTCGACCGCCCGGATTTCGACCTGCTGGCGGCGCTGCGCGAACACCGCGCGGCGCTTCAGGAGCAGATCGATCATCTGCGCGAGCTGGTCGCCACCATCGACACGACCCTGCTATACCTGACCGGAGAGGCAGACATGAGCAAAAAGGCCCTGTTCGAGGCATTCAGCGACGAAAAGCAGAAGCACTATGAGCGCGTGGCGCGCCTGCAATGGGGGCCGGAGATAGTCAACGAGTCGGTCCGGCGCTGGAACGGCTACACCCAGGCGCAAAAGGACGCGATCCGCGCGGAAGGCAGCCAGATATATACCAACCTGGCGGAGGCGCTTGAGGCCGGCAAGAGCGCGCACAGCGCCGAGGTGCAGGCCATCCTGAGGCGTTGGCACAACCACCTCCGCCACTTCTACGAGCCGACCACTGATATTCTGCGTGGACTGGGCGAAGGGTATCGATCCCATCCTGACTTTGTCGCTTTTTTCACGCGGCTACACCCCGACCTGCCAGATTATCTGGCCGAGGCGATCACGCAATATGTGGACGACCTGGAAGATGCCGAACTCCGCCGCCTGATCGCCGAGGACGCGGTACAGCAGGCCGGGGAGTAACGCGCCCTTCTCCGCACTTTTGCTGCCTCCCCGCCAATGGGCGGCCCGACGCGAAACGCCGGGGACAGAAAGCACGTAATACCTTAGGGAAGGCCGCTCGTTCCCCAAGAGCCGCGCGGAAAAGAAGAGAGGGCACAATTCGCTATGAGACGCATCACACCGCAAACGCTGTTTATGATCTGCCTGGCCGGGATGCTGTTACTGCACTGGCTTCTGCCGATCCGGGTGATCCTCACGCCGCCGCTTAACTGGCTCGGCGCGCTGCCGCTGATCCTGGGCACGATTCTCACCGTCACCGGCTCAAACCAGTTCGCGGCGGTGGGAACGAACATCCACCCCTTCAACGAACCCGGTAAACTCGTCACCGACGGCCTGTATCACTTCTCCCGCAACCCGATGTATCTGGGCGGTGTGCTGAACCTGACCGGCATCTGGCTGCTGCTGGGGTCGCTCTCGCCGCTGGCGGTGGTACTGGTGGCTTTTGGGGCGCTGAACTGGGGATATATCCCCTTCGAGGAACGGTGGCTTGCCCAGAAATTCGGGCCGGCTTACGCAGCCTACCAACAGCAGACACGGCGCTGGCTCTGATAGAACCGGCCCCAGCGTAAACGCCGGAAGCGCCGTCCGTCAAATTATCAACTGGTCATAGAGCAGTTCCAGGCTCAGGTTTGGCAACACCGTTTCGGACGAGTGCAGGGTCAACGAGGCTGCCGACACGCCCAGCCGCAGCGCCTCGTCCAGGGGAATGTTGTTCAGCAGGCCGAAGATGGCGGCGCTGGTAAAGGCGTCGCCCGCGCCGGTGGCGTCCACGATCTCGGTGCGGATAGCCGGGATATGCCCCCGGTCGGTGCCGCTGGCGTAAACCACGCCATTCACGCCGATGGTCACGGCAGCGACGTGCACGCCGCGTTCCAGCAGCCGCTGCGCCGAGGCCAGCGCCGTATCGCGGTCCTGCACCGGGAGGGTCTCCAGGCAAGGGTTGCCGCACAGGGCGATAGCTTCCACCAGGTTCGGCGTGATCATCTCGATTCGGTCCAGGTAAGGGGCCAGCCGCCCGGCCAGCACGGGCGAAGTCGGGTCGGCACACACCCGCCGACGGTATTTGCCCGCCAACCGGAAGAGGGTCTTGAGCGCGGTATCTTGCAAGCTGGCGTCGATCACGATCAGGGCAGCGCGGGCAAAGTATTCCCGGTTCTTGATGAGATATTTGGAATCGAGCTGGCGAGTGATCTCGTAGTCGCTGATCGCCACGTCCAACCGCCCCTCGGCGGAGAGCAATGCCACATAATGCCCGGTACGCGCCTCCGGGATCACCAGGGCGCGGCTGACATTCACACCGGCATCCCGGCAGCGGTCCAGCACACGCGCGCCCGGCGCGTCGTCGCCGACCGCCGTCAGCAAGACGGTGGGCACTTCCAGACGGGCCAGGTTTTCCGCGATGTTGCGGGCCACGCCGCCCACGCTGTCGCGGATCAGGCCGGGCACGGCGCTGCCCGGCGCGAGTTTTTCGGCGGGACGGGCCTTCACATCGATCCCTGCCGAGCCGATTACCAGGACATGTTGGCCTTCCGGCAGTGCACTCATTACATCCCTCGCCTTCCTCACCGTCGGGAAACTCACGGCCAGAGTGTACCATAGGCCAACGTGAAACACCCATCCGTCGCCCATGCACAGGAGACCCGGCACACGCAGGTTGTTCTCCCGATTGCCCAATGTGGTCATCATCAGAGAAGACTAACCTTGCGCTTTTCCCTTGTGCGTGATTTTTCTCTATAATCAAGGCCATTGGGCTACCCGGACTCGACTCGGAGGCGGCAGGTGGACATCTGGGGTGCGCTGGCCCTGATCTTCGTCGGGGCGTTTCTGGCGATGCTGCTGGTGGCCGCGTTTTACTGGCAGGCGGTGCGGCCCCGCCTGATGGCGCTGGCGCGCCTGACCTCGCCGCCGCCGACACCAGACCTGAGTCCGCTGGGCGACCGGCTGCAAAACGCCGTCAATACCCTCAGCGAGTCGCTGGTCCGGCACAGCGCGCTCGTCTCCCGCCTGCCAACGAGCTTCGAGGTGCGCGGCCCGGCGGTGGAATCGGTATCCGACGCCCTGGCGGCAATCCAGGCGGCACAGCATGAACATGACAACCGGCTCGCCGCCCTGGAACAGAAGATCAACACCAGCCTGAGCCTGTGGTCCGAAACCCTGGCCGGCACGCTCGGCGCGGCCCAGGCCGGGCAGGAAGGCATCCGTCTGGCAATCGAGCAGCAGACTGCCGACCTGACCGCCAGCCAGGACGCCCAGAACGCCCTGATCGCCGCCCTGGAACGCAAGGTCAACACCAGCCTGAGCCTGTGGTCCGAAACCCTGGCCGGCACGCTCGGCGCGGCCCAGGCCGGGCAGGAAGGCATCCGCCTGGCAATCGAGCAGCAGACCGCCGACCTGAGCAATATCCGGGCGGCGCTACAGGCAGCTCTAACCGGACAGGAGCACATCCTGGCGGCGTTGGAGCAGCAAACCGCCGACCTGATCGCCAGTCAGGATGCGCTGCGACCCCTTCTCGATGGCGACCCGGCGGCGCTTCAGGCGCTACGGAGCGATCTGGCCGCGCTACGCAGCGAACTGGCCGAACAGCGCCAGGCCATCGGGGAAATGCAAATGCTGGTCGCCGCCTTCAATGCGGCACAGTTGGACGACATCACGCGCCTGGCGAGCCTGGACGAACGGGTCGCCCGGCAGGAAGCGCAGGCAGCCACGCAGCCACAGCAGGCTGTCCGCGCGTCCGATCTCGATGGCATCCGCCGTCTGCGTAAACAGATCACTGTGCTGGTCCGACGGATGCGGACTCTCAATACCGACGTGGCGGCTGTGTTGGCGGCGCTCTCGCGCGCCGAGGCACGCCTGACCCACCACGAAGATGTGCTGACGGCGCTGCGTCAGCAATTGGAACGCGCCCTGCAGGGCCAGCAGGCGCAGGCCGGGCTGCTGGAAGCCCTGTCGCAGCGCGACCTGCCCATTCAGACCGTCATCCGCGAAGAAAAGATCATCGTGCAGGACCGCCTGCAAGACATCAAGGGCATCGGCCCGGTCTTCTCCGGCATCCTACACGAGCGTGGCATTCACAGCTTTCGCCAGCTTGCCGACCTCACACCGGACGAACTGCGCGCCCTGGTCAATACACCGCGCTGGCGCGCCATCGATGCCGAAAGCTGGATCGCGCAGGCCCGGCTGTTCGCCTCGCAGAAAGATAAGACGGAGGCCGCCCTGTGAGCGTTCCGCCGCGCCGCCCGGATATGCCCTTTCTGCGTCTGGTGCGCGGGCTGGATTGGGGTACGCTGCTGGCGCTGATGATCTTCTCGGCGCTGGCGGCGCTGTTTCTGCTCATCCAGGCCGGGATCGGGCGACCGCCCGAACAGGCAGAGGCTCGTATTGACCGGCCCACCGTCAGCGCGACTGCCTCCCCCGCCCCGCCGACCACAACCCCCTCTCGCACAGCGACGCCCACACCAACAGCCACCTCCTCCCCTCGCCCTGAGGAAGCGGGGTCAGGGATGAGGCCTACGCCCTCCCGCACGCCGACGGCGCTCCCCACACCGCGCGTCGAACCGCTAAACTTTACTACCCTCTACGCCGGGACGCCGTTCACCGTGCAGGGGCAGGGCGCTCCCGGCCACACCATCGCCCTTTACGACAACGACCGTCTGCTAGGCACGGTCCGGGTCGGCCCGCGCGGGACGTGGGCCATCGCCGTACCGGGGTTGGCGGTCGGCGAACACACCCTGGTGGTGGTGGCGATCAGCCCCGCCGATGCCGCCAGCGATCCCGCGCCGGTGGGATTTCTGATCGTGCACCGCCCCACCGCAACTCCAACGGCCACATTTACCCGCACGCCCGCGCCGACTGTGACGCCATCCCGCACGCCCGCGCCGACCCGCACCTACACGCCCGTCCCGACGACCACATTTACCCGCACGCCCGTCCCGACGGCCACATTCACCCACACACCCGCGCCGACTGTGACGCCATCCCGCACGCCCGCGCCGACCCGCACCTACACGCCCGTCCCGACGGCCACATTTACCCGCACGCCCGCGCCGACGGCCACCTCCTCCCCGCGCCCTGAGGAAGCGGAAGCAGGGGCAAGTGTCACGCCGACTCTTGCCCCCATCGTTACTGTTACAGGTGGCGATCTCGGCGCGGAGTTTCAGCCGCTTATCCTCACACCCGTCCCTTCCGCAACTTCCACCATAACCAATACGCCCGTCCCGACGCGCGCGCCGACCACAACGCCACGTGTGACGTCATCCCACACCCCCATTCCCTCAGCCACGCACACGCCCATCCCATCTGCCACCCCGTCCCGCACGCCTGTCCCGACGCGCACGTTCACTTCGGCGCCCACCGCGACGCTGACCCGCACGCCCACGCCGACCGTGACCCACACAGCCACATTCACGCCGACGTCTACACCTTCGCATACGCCCACATCGACGCCGACCGACATCCCCACCGTGACGGCGACGATCACGCCCGCGCCGCCGGTTATTCTTCAACCGGCCAGCGGTGAGATGGTCCCCGCCGGGCTGTATCCCTTCACAGGTCAGGCCGATCCGCACGTGGGCGTGGCGGTGGCGCTGGTCGATTCGGTTGGCATGGTCCTGGGGCAGACGACCGCCGGGCCAGGCGGTGTGTGGACCATCACCGCCGATCTGACCGCCTTGCAAGGCGAAACGACCGTCACGGCGCTGGCGCTGGATGGGGCAGGGCTTGTATTGGCGCAGTCGCAGCCGGTGCAAATCACCATCGCGCCACAGCTTGCCCCGGCGACCGGCGGCGAGACGCCCGACGGCGGCGCTGCTGCCTGGCTTAACGTGGGCCTAATCCTGACCATCATCCTGGCACTGGCCCTGCTGATCGGCGGTGTGGCGTTGCGACAGGCCGGACGGCTGCTCCGCCTGCGCGAAGACGACCGGGAGCGTTGAAGCGTCCCAACACACCCTTGCGCGCCAACGGAGAATGGCTTATCTTTGGTCGGCGTGCGCGGCGACATGCCTCCACCGACCAAATTTGAGCTTGATTAGCGCGGAAATTTGCCGGAGAATGAGCATAACACTCACGGTTGATTCATCCCCGCTGGACTGGACACAAGGAGTACGTACACCATGCCTGACATGAAGGTAACGATCAAAGTCCCAGCACAGTTGGTCACGGGCCTGCAAGAACAGGGCGTCTCCGACGTGGGGACGTTCCTGGAATCGTTCCTGCGCCAGGTGGAAGCCGAAGACCTCGTCGAGATGAGTCAGGAATCCTTTTGGGATATGAGTCCGGAGGACCCCTTCGACGAAGAGGAGTTTGACGAAGAACTGGAGGAACTGGAAGAGGACGAGGAGGAGGATTTTCTGGACGACGACGAAGAGGAGTGGGACGAAGAGGACGACGACTTCTAACCTGCACCAACCGCATTGCTCCCCCCCGGCGGCGCATAGTCAGGGCAGATCGGGACGGGCCAACCACGCCTCGTCTTTTGATTCCCCTGGCGCTGCCGGTCTCCGGTGGGTTTCCCGTATCACCAGGATGAATTTACCCTGCGACTGCCTCGGACGGGACTAATTTACCACAACGATCAGCCCACGATATGGTATGCTGAATAGTGAAATTGGGAAACAACTGAGGAGAGTTAAGGATGTCCCCCAAGAAATGGTTGAGCGTATGGATCGCCGTCCTGGTGGTGTTCGCCTTTGCCGCGCCTGCCCTGGCCCAGGAAGGCACCGGCGTCACGGTCGAGGCGCGCCAGCGCGTGAACGTGCGCAGCGGCCCCGGCACCCTTTACACCGTGATCGGTCAATTGGCGGCAGGCAGCAGCGCCGACATCACCGGGCGCGACAGCGCAGAAAACGACTGGCTGCGCATCGACTTCGGTGGGCAGGAGGGCTGGGTGGCCTTCAGCGTGGTGGACGTGACCGGCGACCCGAACACGGCGGAGATCGTCGGGCCGGGCGAAACGGCAGCCTTCATCGAGACGGCGGCGCAGCAGAACGCCCAGGCGCGCCTGAACGTGGTCTACCGCACCCGCATGAACGTCAACCTGCGCGCCACGCCGAACCTGAACGCCCAGGTGCTGACCGTCATTCCGGCCAACACCGACGTGCAGCCGAATGCCCGCACAGTGCAAAGCAACTGGCTGCGCGTGACCTACAACGGGCAGACGGGCTGGATCGTCACGGGGATGGCGGCCCGTGTCAGCGGCGACCTGCGCACCGTGCCGGTGGCGACGCAGTAAGACCGCCGCGTTTGTTCGCTGTTCGTTCGTCGGGGCGCGATGCATGACCGCGCCCCGATTGTTTCACTCCCCTAATTGTAATTCAGCACCACCACTTCGGTGATCGGGCCGCGCTTCTCGGCCCGCGAGTTGATCAGCCGCCGGGCATACACGGTTTCGATGCGGAAGTCCCGGTACAGGTCCCTGATCAATGCCGTATCCGAATTGCTCAGCATCACCTGGCAGCCGCGCGCGTGTAGGTCATGGAACACCTGCGCCAGCGCCTGCTGATCCTCGACGCCGAAATCGTCCTTCGCGTAGCTGGTGAAGTTGGCCGTCGCGCTGACGGGGTGATACGGCGGGTCAAAGTAGACAAAATCCCCGGTCTGGGCTTCCTGCACCGCCGCTTTGAAATCACAGACGACGACCTCGGCGCATTGCAGCGCCGCCGACGCCGCCCGCAGGCGCGGCTCGTCCAGGATGGTCGGGTTCTTGTAGCGGCCCATCGGCGCGTTGAAATATCCCCGGCTGTTCACGCGCCACAGGCCGTTGTAGCAGGTCTTGTTCAGATAGATCATGCGCGCCGCACGAACGACTGCCGGGGTATCTTTCCAGCGCGAGTCGCGGTCCATCGCGCGCACGGCGTAGAAGTGCTCCACGCTGTGTCTGGCCTGATGCTCGGCCAGCAGCACGAGCAGGTTTTCCAGATCATCGCGCACGACATGGTAGACGTTGATCAGGTCCGCGTTGACGTCCGACAGGACATAGCGCCGGGCAAAACCCTGCGCTTGCAGGTAAAAAAACACCGCCGCGCTGCCGACAAACGGCTCGTAGTACGTCTCCACACGCGCCGGGAAAAACGCCCGGTATTGTTCTAAGAGCTGCCCCTTGCCGCCCGCCCACTTGAGAAGCGGCGCGGCAGGGATCGTTGCTGAGGCCATCCGTGCTCCGTTGGGCATGTCCCTGTCGGGATAACCATCTGTGTCTCCCCATGATACCCAAAAGCGGCAAGGCGTGCCGTTCGGCGCTGGGTCGAAAGACGCATATAATTTGATCAGGATCGGCAGACACAGGTTCACACAAAGGATGCGAACCCATGATCACGACCGAACTCTGGCCGCTGGCGCGCGAGGCCCTGAGCGCGCTGGCCGAACACTACGGCCCGGTGTTGACGCAGGTGTTCACCGACGCCGGGTTTGAGGAGCGCGACTGGATTACCCTATACCGGGCGCTGTTGTTCGACCCTGAACCGATCACGGCGGCGCAGTTGCAGCAGGTGTTTGCCCCCTATACCGCCGTCCACGTCTTTAAAGAACGCCTCCAGCGTGCGGCAGAGAGCGGGCTGTTGACCCCGCTAGAGGACGGCTATCGCCTGTCGGAGCAAGGACGTGCACTCATCCGTCGCAGCCTGGAGGCCGGTTATGCACGCATGGCCGAACTCAGGCCGCTGCCACCGGAGGACCTGGAGCGGCTGGCTGCGCTGGCAAAACGCCTGGTCGATTCCATCCTGGCGACGCCCGAACCGCCGGCCAAACGGTGCACCCGCGCCAACCACCGCATCGATCCGGGCCAGGCGGCCCCGGCACTGGCGCGCATCGACCAGTCCCTTTCGGACCTGGGGGACTTCCGCGACGACGCCCACATGGCAGCCTGGCGGCTGTACAACGTGGCGGGCCATGCCTGGGAAGTCTTCACCCTGCTGTGGCGCGAAGGCCCCGCCACACCAGCTGCGCTGGCAGACAAGCTGCCGCATCGCGGCTACACCGAGGCGGATTACGCCGACGCCTTACGCGAACTGGCCGCACGTAACTGGGTAGAAGACTCCGGTGGCACCTATCAGGTTACAGAAAAAGGTGTGGCGTTGCGCCAGCAAGCTGAAGCCACCACCGAACGTTATTTTTATGCGCCCTGGTCCGTGCTCAACGAGCAGGAGCAGCGCGACCTACGCGACCTGCTGACCCGCCTGCGCGACGCCCTACGAGCCAGGTAATCGCCGCGATCCTGGCGTCCTGGGCGGGTGAAATATCTTCCTAGAAGGGAGGGACGACCCGCCGATGTTGGAAAAGGTGGACCTGAACAAAAAGCTCGCGCACAAGGAGTACGACCGCCTGTTGCCCGGCCTTCAGCGGCGCCTGTATGACCTGGAAAAAGCCTGCTGGGAACACAACGTCCCCTCCCTGATCGTCTTTGAAGGCTGGGACGCGGCGGGCAAGGGCACCACCATCGCTACCCTGACCTCGCGCCTGGACCCACGCGGCTTTCGGCTGTATCCCATCCAGGCCCCCCGCACCTACGAACTGAACCATCCCTGGCTGTGGCGCTTCTGGCTCAAGATTCCCGCCGCCGGCGAGATGGCAATCTTCGACCGCTCGTGGTATGGGCGCGTGCTGGTGGAACGTGTGGAAGGGTTAACGCCGCCGGAGGAATGGTCCAAAGCCTACCGCGACATCGTGGACTTCGAGCGGATGCTGGCCGACGACGGCGCCGTCATTATCAAGTTCTGGCTGCACATCAGCAAAGCCGAGCAGAAACGGCGCTTTAAGCAGTTGGAAAAAGACCCCCTGGAAGCCTGGCATGTCCAGCCAGAGGACTGGGAACACCACCGCAAGTACGACGAATATCTGCTCGCCGTCGAAGAGATGTTGGAGCGCACTGACACTGAGTGGGGACCCTGGACCATCGTCGAAGCCACATCGCGCTGGTATGCCCAACGCAAGGTGTTCGACACGATCATCGCCGCCCTGGAAGATCGCCTGGGCGAACACGCGCCACCGCGCGCGGAGGCCGCACCCGTCTTGACCAACGCCGACGACCAGATCGACTCCGACGTGCGCGCTGCAATGGACGCGGCGGAGGGAGTGTGAACCATGTTGGATACCGTTGATCTCACCCAGTCTCTGGACCACGATACCTACGTGCGCGAACTGACGCGCCGCCAGCTTCAACTGCGCGAACTGGGCTACCAGGTCTATGTGCAGAAGCGCCCAGTCGTCATCCTCTACGAAGGCTGGGACGCCGCAGGCAAAGGCGGCAACATCAAGCGCGTGACGGAAAAGCTCGACCCACGCGGCTATGTCGTGCACCCCATCGCGGCCCCTGTCGGCGAGGACAAGACCCACCACTACCTCTATCGCTTCTGGCGACGGCTGCCGGAGCGCGGCCAGATCGCCATCTTCGACCGCTCGTGGTACGGGCGTGTGCTCGTGGAGCGCGTCGAAGGCTTTTGCAGCGAGGACGCCTGGAAGCGCGCCTACCGCGAGATCAACGCCTTCGAGCGCGGCTTGGTGGACTATGGCACGGTCCTGTTCAAGTTCTGGATTCACATCAGCCAGGAGGAACAGCTTCGCCGCTTCGAGGAGCGCCGGCGGACGGAGTACAAGGCGTGGAAGCTAACCGACGAGGACTGGCGCAACCGGGGCAAATGGGCCGACTACGAGGCGGCGGTGGAGGAAATGCTGCTCAAGACCAGCACCCTCACTGCACCCTGGACCGTAATCGCAGGCAACGACAAGTGGTGGGCGCGCGTGCAAACGCTGACCACGCTGGTCGAGGGCCTCTCCCACGCGCTGAACTATACCCCGCGCGATCCGCTGGACACGCACAAAAACGGCAAGAAGAAGAAGGGCGGCAAGCACTAGAGCGGCAAGCCGCGAGCGAAGACGTGCCGGGGCGGGTCGCAATGGGAAAGGCAGCAGATTTAAACTTGCCCATAACATTAGCCAGCAAGGCCTTGACTTAGAGTGTACTCTAAGTTGTAGACTGAAGTCATTCGCACGGATTAGCTTGTTTGCAAAGGGGAGATAGACATGGAATACGTGCGTTTGGGTCGCACCGGCCTCAAAGTCAGCCCGCTTTGCCTGGGTACGATGAACTTCGGTCCGCACACGACTGAGGCAGAAGCCTTCGCCATCATGGACAAGGCGTTGGAAGTGGGCATTAACTTCTTCGATACGGCCAATGTCTATGGCTGGAAAAAGGGCGAGGGCGTCACAGAAAAGATCATCGGGCGCTGGTTTGCACAGGGTGGCGGACGGCGCGAAAAGACGGTGATCGCCACCAAAGTCTATGGCCTGATGGGTGACTGGCCCAACGAGAGCCGCCTTTCGGCGCTGCACATCCGGCGCGCCTGCGAGGCCAGCCTCAAGCGCCTGCAAACCGACCACATCGACCTATACCAGATGCATCACATCGACCGCGACACCCCCTGGGAGGAAATCTGGCAGGCGATGGAGCAATTGGTCCAGGCGGGCAAGGTGATCTACGTTGGCAGCAGCAACTTCGCCGGCTGGCACATCGCCGCCGCGAACGAGGCGGCCAAAGCGCGGCACTTCATGGGCTTGGTCTCTGAACAATGCCTGTATAACCTCAACGACCGCATGGTGGAGCTGGAAGTGCTCCCGGCGGCGCAGCACTACGGCCTCGGCGTGATCCCCTGGAGTCCGCTGGCCGGGGGGATGCTCGGCGGCGCGCTGCAAAAGGCTGCTGAAGGCCGCCGCGCCCGCGAAGACCAGCAGAAGCGCATCGAGGAAAAGCGCCCGCAGTTGGAAAAATATGAGGCGTTCTGCAAGGATATAGGCGAAGAACCGGCCAATGTGGCGCTGGCCTGGCTGCTGCATCAACCCGCCGTCACCGCGCCGATCATCGGCCCACGCACGCTGGAGCAGCTGACCGGCAGTCTGCGCGCGACGGAGATCAAGTTCACCGCTGAACAACTCAAGGCGCTGGACGACATCTGGCCCGGTCCCGGCGGCCCCGCGCCCGAAGCCTTCGCGTGGTAACGCCGCAGGCGTCAATGCGTCGAAGCTGTAGGCGAACCTCCCGCCCACCAGATCGGGAGCGGCGGCTTGGAGTAGCGGGGGGGGGTGGGGGCCCCCCC
>CAZGXI010000016.1:0-103578 GCA_964529715.1 uncultured Anaerolineae bacterium
GGATGTGGTATTCCAATCGCGGCGACAATAGCGACGCGACTCTGACCCATGCTTTCGACTTAACGGATGTGCAAACGGCCACGCTGGACTTTTACACCTGGTATGACATCGAATATCTGTGGGACTACGCCTACGTGATGGTCTCAACCGACGGCGGCGCGACGTGGTCGATCCTGCGCACGCCTCACGCCAGCGACCAGAATCCGCACAACAATGCCTACGGCCCCGGCTACACCGGCAGCAGCGGCAGCGACCTGCTCGGCCCGGTGGGCTGGCTGCACGAACAGGTGGACCTGACGCCTTTCGCCGGGCAGCAGATTTTGCTGCGCTTTGAACTCATCACCGACGAGGCGGTTGCCCAGCCCGGCATGGTTATCGACGACCTGGGCATCCCGGAGATCGGCTACTTCGAGGACTTCGAGAAAGGGCCGGGCAGTTGGGCCGCCGAAGGCTGGATTTATACAGATAACGCGCTGGCCCAGCGGTGGATCGTGCAGCAGGTGACGCAGGGCACGGACGGCGTGCAGGTGACGCGCTTGCTCAGTCCGGGCGAGGGGGTATCTGGCGTGTGGACGTTCGATGTAGGCGGTCCGGCGGGGGACGTGTTGCTGGCGATCAGCCCGCTCGCCCCGGTGACGACCCAGGCGGCGCAATACGGCTATACGCTGGAAGCGGAATAGCCACCAGCAGACGCGATGTGCAAGTTTCAGGAATGCAGTCAGGGTGAGTGCAAACCTCACCCCCTGGCCCCCTCTCTGTTTACGGAGAAGGGTGAGGTTCGGCGAAAGACAGAAAAACTTGCCCATGGGGTCAGCAGGCAGGTTTGGCTTTTTTGCGTGGAACCGCGCAGCAGCGCGGCTGTGCTCAGGAAAGGGCAACATGCAGACGACTGTTGAAATCCGGCGCATGGACGATTGGCCCGCCGACGTGTTGCAGGTGATTCGGGGCTGGATGCCGGAAGCGTTCGGCGACGGCGGCGGCTACGCCTGGGCGACGATGGACTGGCGCGTGGTGGCTTTTCAGGACGGCGCGCCGGTCAGCCAGGTGGAGATCGTTGTGCGCGACGGCCTGGTGAACGGCCAGCCGGTGAAACTGGGCGGGATCGGCACGGTGGTCACGCCGCCGGAACATCGCCGCAAGGGGTTTGCCAGCCAGGCGATGCAGGCGGCGGACGACTTTATGCGCGACACATTGGGCGTCGAGTTCGGCTTTTTGATCACAGGTGGGGAGTTTCGCGTCCGCCTGTACAGTCAGCTCGGCTGGCAGGTGGTGCAGGGGCCGATGTTCTTCACACAGCCGGAGCGAGGCCGCGTCACCTGGCCGGATGATGACCTGCCCGTCCTGATGGTATTGCCCTTTGGTGGACGTGTCTGGCCGGGCGGCGAGATCGATGTGTGCGGCCTGCCGTGGTGAGAGCCGATGGGTAAATGGGAGGGGGGGATGTGTGAGAACAGGCGCCTGTTTTCCAAAGGAGTTCAAGCCGGAAGTAGAACATACTTTTTCACGGTCAAAGAAGCCAGGAACAAGGCAAGATACCTGCTTATCAGCGAGGTGAGGCAGGAACAGCGGGAGGAGGCGAGTGAGGCCCCGCCATGTATCATGATTTTTGAGGAGCACCTTTCCCTGTTTGTAGAAACTCTAGCCCAGGCGATCCGGGCAATCAGATTGGAGGATCAGGCGGTCCAACCGAAAAGCCGGATAACCGACGTGGAGGATCGGCGCGTATCTCAGAAAAGGCAGCCGGGAAAGCAAGAGCAACAATCTGACTTTCCTGAACTCGATGAGGCTTTAAAACAGTTAACCCACTTGCTGGGCAGAAAGACCGGGTCACAACCGGAAGCGTTGGCTACAGATCAATCCTCTAAAAAGGCTTACTCTGCTGATGAAATACGCCGCTTCTATCCGAAAGCGTATTTGCCCTGGACCGAAGATGAAGACCGGCGCCTTGCGGAGGCTTATCAGCAGGGCAAGAAGATCGGCGATTTGGTGGATATGTTTCAGCGCCAGCCGAGCGCCATACGCTCTCGCTTGAGAAAGTTAGGGCTTGTCAAGGACTAATCTTCGGCGGCGGGCAGGGTGAAGCTGAAGGTGCTGCCTTCGCCGACGGTGCTCTGCACCCCCACCGTGCCGCCGAGCTTCTCCACAATCCGTCGCACGATAGATAGCCCCAGCCCGTGCCCTTCGGCGCGGGCTTCTGCGAGTCGTGTGAACTGGCTAAACAGGCGGGCCTGTTCCTCTGGCGAAAGCCCTGGGCCGTTGTCGCGTACCCAGAAGCGCACCATGCCGTCCTCTGCCGCCGCCCCCAGGTCCACTTGCGGCGGCACGCCGCCATACTTGATGGCGTTGCTCAGGTAGTTAACCCACACTTCCTCTACCCAGGCGGGGTAGCCGGCAGCGACCGGCCAGGTGGACGGCACGGTGATGTGCGCCCCCGATTGCTCGATCATCAGGCGCAGGCGTTCCTGCGCCTCGGCCACGATGGCGGCCATGTCTAGCGGGCCACAGGGGACCTGATCCTGTTTGCGCACGCTTGCCAACAACAGCAGTTCGTTGATGATGTTGTTCATCTTCTGGCTGTTATTCAGGATCACCTGCAAATGGTTTTTGGCCCGCTCCGGGCTTTTTTCCATGTTGCCCTGCACCAACACGGTTGCGTAGCCGATGACGTTATTCAGCGGATTTTTGAGGTCGTGGGCGACGGTGTGGGCGAAGGCTTCCAGTTCGCCCACCAGTTGAGTGCGCTCCTCGAACATCTGGGCGTTGGCGATGGCAACGCCAATGCGCGCCGTGAGCAGCTTGAGGAACTCGAAAATCTCCTGTGTGAAACGTTCTGGCGTATAGGTTTCCAGGTTCAAAACCCCCACGAAACGCTGCTGCGAGACCAGCGGCATGGCGATCTGGGCCGCCGCGCCGGGCAGGAACGGTGTGTAGTCGGGGTTGGTGGTCACGTCGGAAATCAATTCAGCCTGCTGCGCCACCCGGCTCAGAATACCCCTGTCTAGAGGGATGCTGGAGTCAACAAATCCTGGCGGGTACGCGCCGATGGCTTCGACCACGCGCAGTTCGTTCTCGTCGGCGGTGCCGATGAACCCGGCGTCGGCTGCACTCAGGCGCATGGCAGCGTCCAGTGCGGTCATGGTGACATAGCTGACCTGCAACGAACTGGTCAGGTCGGCGTCCACCTCGCGCAGGATCGCCAGGCGTTCGTAGGCCAGTTGCAGCGCCTGTTCGGTCCTTTTACGTGAGGTAATGTCTTCCTTGACGGCGACATAGTGGGTGATTGTGCCATCGACGCCCCGCACCGGCGCGATCACGGCCAGTTCCCAAAACAATTCGCCGCTCTTTTTCCTGTTCAGAAATTCGCCGCGCCATTCGCCGCCCGCCGTGATGACGCTCCACAGCTCCGTGTAGACTTCGGGCGGGGTGCGCCCAGATTTCAAAATGCGGGGGTTCTGGCCGAGGACTTCGGCCAGCGTGTAGCCGGTTGTCTCGGTGAACTTGGGATTGACGTATTCGATGCTGCCGTCGGTGTTGGTGATGACGATGCTGCTGGGGCTTTGCTCGACGGCTTGAGAGAGCTTGCGCAACTGTTCTTCAGTGTGCCGGCGCGCGGTGATGTCATACAGCGTGACGATCCGCCCGGCCAGGCGGCTGCCCCGGTGATAATGCAGCGGTGCGATGCGCAGGTCGAACCACTGCTGGTTGGGTTCTTCCCCCAGCACGATCTCGTCTTGCGCCGTTTCGACCTCGGCGAAGCGTTCGATCAGGTGCGCCTGCGCGGCAAAGACCTGGGCAGCGGGCTGGCCGATGATTTCGGACTGCGTGCGGTGGAGCATCTGCGCCGCCGCCGGGTTGGCGTCTACGATGCGGTTCTGGCGGTCCAGCACGATCACGGCCTCGGCCATGTTCTCGATCACGCGCTCGCGCGCCGCCGGCACGACGTCTAGCAGGCGGTAGCGATACAGCCCCCACGCTACTAAGACGCCCGTCAGCGTAAAGGCGATGGGCGTCAGGTCCAGGTTCGGCCAGGGGGTGAGATCGGTCAGGTAGAGGACGTTTCCGATCAGCGGGATGATGCTGGCGACCAGGAGCACCCTGGCTTGTGCCTGGTACAGGCGTGGCGCGTGAAGGTAGGCGCGGAAAATCAGCACAAACCCGATCAGGAACAGGGCGTAGTTGTAGACGATGTTGATCCAATACACTGGGCCAGGCGAAAACGTCACCACGCTAAACGGGCCGCTGAGGTCCAGCGCGAAGTCGCTTTTCATCAGACCGTGCCAGTCATTCGTCCAGGTGCAGAAGACCACCATCGCCGGCACGGTAAAGAGCAGCATCCGGCTGTACGGCGTCAGCCACTTGCTGCGGCCCGTGTAGCGGACGGCGAAGGCCAACCAGGTCACCTGCATGAAGGCAATGGCGTTGTATTCATTTTTGCCCCAAAAGATGACAAACCCCAGGTCCTGCCCGCCTATTTGCAACCCGTAGCAGAAGGCCTGCCACGCCGTCAGCCACATCAGCACCGAAAACGGCAGGGCAGTCGGGGAGATGGCGCGCCTGGGCCAGGCGATCAGGCCCAGGATCAGCGACAGTCCTGCCCCGATGAACAAGACCAGCGTGTAAATATTGGGCTGCCACATCATGACGCCGCTACCATCCTAAGGGAGACGCGGTGAACACCGACCGCCTCACCACCGCTTGAAACGCTCTTCCTGCAAAACCAGCTTGCCGAGTACCATCCCGACCAGTGCGCAAATCAACAGCGGCAAGATGGCCAGCACCCGTAACTCACCTGGCAGCAAAAAGGCCAGGAACACAGCGATCACCAGGCCAAAGAGGAAACCCATCAGGGCGCCCTTCCAACGGCCCGGAATCATCTCCCACAGGTCTTGCAGAAACGGTTTTGGTTTGCGCTGGCGGGCTTTTTCGGTGTGTTTGGCCCAGTCGTAGCCGCGGATTTTGGAGGAGCCAGGATCGCGGGCGGCCAGTTGACGGTCGCGCTGGCGTTGAAGGCGTTCGCGTTCGTCCTGGCTCACCTGAAAACCTCCCGAACACAGAACGGATCACTGCCTGTATGTTACAACAATTTAAGTTTAGGATCGCTCCGATCAGGTAAAAAATCCTAACCTGAACCTGATCTTAAGACCCGAACGCCTGCATTTCCGGTGCAAATTAACCTGGATTTTACCACAAATCCCCTGGTGTGACCGGACGATCACCGCCGACAGCCGCGTCCGGCGCATTTTTCCCTTACGGGGAATCGTCCGTCATCAGTTCCGCCAGCCCGGCTTCAACCTCTGCGCGTGGCAGGTTGCCGGCTTCCAGGTCGGCGTCATTCTGCGCCAGCAGCCGCCGATAGAAGGCGATGCCCTGTTCGACCGGCTCTGGCCTGTCTGGGTCGGCATCGATCCACTGGAACAGCACGTCCTCGGCCTCGGCGTAAGCGCCTTCCTGCTCATAGTGGTGCAGTAACGCGGCGTAAGTGCGGAAGGGCAGCACATAAGCCTCTAGCTCAGCACGCAGCTCTTCGATGTCGGGCGCGTAGTCGGGCAGCTCGAACTGTTGGTCGGCAGCCAGCAGTTCCAGCAGCAGGTGGAGCGCCTTCAGGCGGCGGGCATAGCTCTCATCCGGGCGGTTCTGCGCTGCGCAAAGCGACGCCTGCTGGTCCAACAGGGCAGCGATGGCGGCCCCGGTCTCTTGCCAGGCCGACGGCGCGTACAGTTGCAGCGTCGTGATCAGGCCGCTCTCGTCCAAGCGCAGCAGGCCATCGGAATCCAGGCCAGACAGTTCCTTGAGCTTCTGCTCGATCTCGGCGTGCGCCTCGCGGTACTTGCCGACGGCGGCGATTCCGAGCACCTGGGCCAGGAACGCCGCGAACTGCCGGATGAAGCGCATGATGTAGTCTTCGTGCTGCATGGTGTGATCCTTATCCCGCGGGGACGAAGTGCGCCGCTGCTGTGTGAGGAGAGACGCTGCCGATCAAATCGGGCCGGTGAACGCATTGTAGCCGATGTGGTGGCTTTCATGCACGCGCGGCGTCGAGGTGCCGTTCGATGATTCGCACGGCGTTGCCCACGCCGTCCTCGGCCTTGATCTTCGCTCCGATCCCGGCAGCGCAGGCGCGCATGACCGGATCGGACGTCATGGTGCGGATCGCCCCGGCCAGCCGTTCGGGGGTCAGTCTGCCGCGCGGGATCGGGGATGGCCCTGCGCCCAGGTCGTGGACGCGCTTGCCCCAAAAGGTCTGGTCGCCCAGGAAGGCCACCACGACGTTCGGCACACCTGCTCGCAGCGCCGATCCGGTGGTGCCCGCGCCGCCGTGATGCACCACCGCCGCCATGCGCGGGAACAGCCACTCATACGGCGCGAAGTCGATGCAGAACACCGAGTCTGGCAGGTCTATGCCGCCGATGCCGCCCCAGCCGGCGTGCAGCACTGCGCGACAGCCCGCCAGCCCGACCGCGTCCAGGACCAGGCGGGTCGTGACGGCGGGAGCGTCGTCCGGCATACTGCCGAAGCCGATGAAGACCGGCGGCGGCCCGGCCTCGATGAAGCGGACCAGGTCGGCGGGCGGCTGCCAGTCGGGGGAGTCGAGCCACCAGTAGCCGGTGACGTGGATGTTGTCCGGCCAGTCCTGGGGCGGGGGGATGACGTGGCGGCTGAAGGCGTAGAGCGTGGGCAGCCCGGCAGCGCGTTCGGCCTCATACGGCCCGCCCAATCCCCAGGGCTTGAGGCCGAGCACGTCTCGCCGGAAGCGGTTGACCGTCGGACGGAACATCTGCCACGCCGTCTGCGCTGCCAGGGTGAACGACAGGCGGTTGAACGGGCGGGGGATCGTCGGCGGCAGGAAGGGGTGGGCGAACGCCCGCGTGCGCGCGAAGGGGAACAGGCTGGCCGGGATGTAGCGCACGCCCAGGTGTTCGGCCACGTCCCCGCTGAGGAACGGCAGCGCGCCAACGATCACCTCTGCGTCCCGGCAGGCATCCAGCATGTTGTGGCCCATCTGCTCCAGGATTGGCCCGACCATGCGCCGCAGCGTGAGCGCCAGCCAGGGCAGACTGACGCGGCCCCGGCGCATCTGCCCGGCCTCGCCCGCCAGGATGGTGCGGAAGTTGCCCTCCATCGGGGCGTATTCCAGGCCGTTTGAGGTGACAAGTTCCTCGAAGCCTTCAGAAGCCGCCAGCCGCACCGCGTGCCCGGCCTGCTTCAACCCGACGCCGAGCGCCACATACGGCTGCGTGTCCCCGCGCGACCCGGCGGTGAGAATGGTGATGCGCATGGTAGCTGTTAGCCTTTAGCGATTGGCTGTTAGCGGTTGCCTCTCAGCTTTTGGATCAGTACGTTGAGCATTCGCTTGGCTTCGACAAACGCGCGTTCAAGGTCCCCGTAGGCTGCGGATGAGGGTCTTGAAATCCCGCATCTCACTCCCATCGGCTTCTGCCAACCGCTAACGGCGAATAGCCAACCGCCAACAACTACTCGCCATCCAGCAGATAGCGCGCGATCAGGTGGCTGGTGTGTTGGAGCGAGTCCCGGTGTGTGCGCTCGTAGGCGTGCGAGGCATCCACGCCCGGCCCGATCAGGGCTACCCGCGCCCCGCCGCCTGCCCGCCAGTAGGCCGACCCGTCCGAGCCGTAATACGGGTAAATATCCACTTTCGCCGGGATGTCGAACTCCTGCGCCAGGCGGCGCAGCCTGCCCGTCATGTCGAAGTGGTATGGCCCACTGCTGTCCTTGACGCAGATGCTGGCCGTGTATTCGTCCGAATTTTGTCCCTTGCCGATAGCGCCCATGTCCACCGCCAGCAGTTCGGCCAGGTCGCCCGGCAGACCCGACGCGCCGCCGTGCCCCATCTCCTCGTAGGTGGTGATCAGGATCGCCGTCCGCTGTGCGGGAGTCTGCCCGGCGTCCCGCAGGGCCAGCAGCGCCCCGTAGATGCACGCCACGCCCGCCTTGTCGTCCAGATGGCGGGAGCGGATGAAGCCGGTGTCGGTCACTTCCACGCGCGGATCGAGGAAGATGAAGTCGCCCACCTCGATGCCCAGGGCGCGCATCTCGGCGACCGTGTTGACTCTGGCATCCAGCCGGACCTCCATCAGGTCGGCGTTGCGCTCGGCCTCGCGGATGTTGGCGTTGACGTGCACGCTGGGATTCTCCGGCAGCAGCGTGCCCCGGTAGCGCCGCCCGTCGTGCGTCTGCACGGTCACGCCCTCGAACTCGACGGCGGTCCACATGTAGCTGCCGAGCATGGTCGTCTTGAGCCGCCCGCTTTCCTTGATCTCCTTGACCATCAGGCCAAGCGTGTCCACGTGGGCGGTCAGGGCGCGGGGAGCGTCGTCGGCCCGGCCCGGCAGCGTCGCCAGCAGCGCGCCCTTGCGTGTGAGCGACACGGTCAGCCCCGGCAGGGCCAAAGACTCGAAGGCGCGCCGGGTATAGTCGGCGGCTTCGGCAGTGTAGCCGGTGGGGCTGGGGGTGTTCAGCAGACCGACCAGGAATTCCACGATTAGATCGACGTTGACGGTGAGATCGGTCAAGGCGTTCGCTCCTGAGAAAAGATGAGGATAGAGCAGGGGCACGCCCTGGCGTGCCCCTCATGTACGGGTCTGTGCATGATTGATCGTGCTGCGCCGGTGCACGGGCGGTTATGGGGCCGCTGCGCCGCCGGTCATCTCGCTGAGCTGTTTTTCGAGTTCCTGCCGCCGCGCCTCGGCGGCCTGCCGGGCTTCGGCCAGCAGTTTGGCATAATATTCCTGCGCTTCGCGGCGCATCCGCGCGCCGGATGCCGGGGTGAACAGCAGCGCCGCGATCACGCCCAGCGCACACCCGATCAGAATTCCCAAAAGCAGCATTTGTGCCCGCCGCATGGATCGCCTCCGTTACAAGCAGTCTGGCCTGCCGGCTATTGTAGCCCCGGTTGTCCCGCTCACGCTACAATCTGGCCCATGTCTGGTAGGGGCGCAGGACGCGCCCCCGGTGTTGTCAATTGGGCTGAAAACGGACGGCTGAAAGCTGGCGGCTAGAACTGAAACTTATCGCTGAATTTGACCAGCTTGCGGTGGTAGTTCGTGACGAATTCCAGCAGGTGTGCTTCCATTTCGCGGAACTGGGGGCTGGAAAGCGCCTCCCGCACCGTTTCCAGGTCCTCCGCCACGAATTCCGACTGCCGAATGGGATAATCCCCGTAAGCGGTGTGCCAGGCGCGCAGCATGTACAGCCCCATGCTTTGCAACGCCGGCACAAATTCCCCCATCGTGAAGCGGTAATATTCCTCGGCGGCCTCCGGCAGGATGTCGTAGGTCAACATCAGCTTATACTGGGGAACAATCGTCTCGGCCATCTTATTTTCCCTTTCCCTTTTTTATACGTTCTAAATCCACTTTTGGTTGCCGAATCTACCCCGGATTGCTTGAAGTGGATATGAGAAAAGGATAGGAATTTGGCGACAGCCGTCTGTATGAAAGTACCTACACCCAGCGGCCCGCGATAACAGTACCGCACGTAGGGCAGGCTCCGCCTGTTTTCGCCAGGCGATTTTCCTGCACGGTAAAGCCCCGGCGGCGCACGAGTGTTGTTCCGCAGGTGGGGCAGCGCGTATCTTCCCAATTTCCCACGGCGCCGGGGATGTTGCCCGCATAAACGTAGCGCAGCCCGGCTTCCAGGCCGATCTCGGCGGCGCGCCGCAGCGTCTGGACCGACGTGGGCGGCGGGTCGGTCATCTGGTAATCCGGGTGAAAGGCGGTCACGTGCCAGGGGATGTCCGGCGAGACGCCCGCCAGGAAGCGTGCCGCGTCCCACAATTCCTCGGTGCTGTCGTTGAAGCCCGGCACAATCAGCGTGACCACCTCGACCCACAGGCCCATCTGATGGGCGCGCGTGATGGTATCCAACACGTGTTGGAGTACCGCTCCCAGGCGGCGGTAGGACGCATCGCGCATCGACTTGAGGTCGATCTTATAGGCGTCCAGGTGTGGGCGCAGGTAATCCAGCACTTCCGGCGTGGCGTTGCCGTTGGAGACGTAGGCCGTCCGCATCCCGGCGGTTTTGGCCCGCCTGAACACATCCACCGCCCATTCGGTCGTGATCAACGGCTCGTTGTAGGTGCTGGCGACCACGTCGGCGCGGCGCTGGCGGGCCAGTTGCACAAGCCGGTCAGCGGAGATGATCAGCGGATCGCGCCCGGCGGCGTCATCTCGCCCAAACTGCGAGATGTCCCAGTTCTGGCAGTTCTTGACCAGCAAGAACCCGGCGAGGTAGTTGTGCTCGACCTCGACCTCCATGTTGTAGACGTCACCCGCATAGCCTTCGACGACGACCTCGCGCAGCGGCACGAGATAGTGGCTCTCCGTTTCCACGAGCCTCCGGCGCGCGATTGCCCGTTCGTACCACACGACCGTGTACTGGCGAGGGACCTGCTTGACGACGCGGCCCAGGATCGTGCCCCATTCACCGACAGCGTTGTTATACATGGAGGGCATGTATCCCTGTTTGAGGGCCAGCCACGCCACCCCGTAAGCAAGTGTCGGCGAGACAGTGGTGATGCTGACCTTACCGTTCGAGTAGCGGTGACCATTGCCCGCGACAAACGCATCGAGGAAAGCTGCGACGACATTTCGCGGCGCATTGAAGAACTGTGGGGGGACACGTTTCGCCGCCGCGCCTTCTCCGGCCAGGGTCTTGAACAGCAGCGCCAGCGAGGCTTTGCTGACATGCACGCCCAGCGACGTTTCACGCCGTACCTGGCTGGCCTCGACCCCGAAGTATGTCCGGAGTAGGGACTGCACTTCGTCGGCGTAGGCGGTCTCACCTGGGGCGAAAGCAAAGTTGATGCTATGGCTGTTCGGGCGGTCCTTGAGCGTAACCACTGAGCCTTCGGCGCAGTAGAAGCCGAACAGCCGGGCCAGCCCTTCGTCCAGGGGAACCGAGATCGGAATACCGGGATGACGTTCATGGGGAAAGCGCAGCCATCCGGCTTCAATGACCGGCTTGCCCGTCTGCGTGTCGCCTCCCCGCCCGCGTGCGATCTTGCTCCGCACGTGGCGGATGTATGAGGCGTCTATGCCGAGGGTTGCCCCGATCTGCCGGGAAGTTTCGCCGTGCGCGCTGGCGGCCACGATGTGTTGGCGCGTTTCCAGCGGCAGGTCCCAGCTTACCTGCTGGTAGGAGACGTTGTGACTGCCAATGGCCGCGACGACGTCGATCTCCTGGGAGGCCGAGAATGCATGACAGCGCGGAACCGCCAGATAGTGCCCGGACGTCAGATATTGGGCCTCTATCGGTTCGGGTAAGCGGGCCGGATCGGTCGTCGCGTAAATCCGGTGGTCGGGGGTACAGCGCATTTCCAGCAGATGATAGGGCCGGATGATGACCAGCGGTCCCTGGTAGCGATGGCGGAACACAGCGCGCACTTTCCGCCACGCACCGGAAGCAGCTAAGGCGTGTAACTCCTGCGGATAGGCGATGTCTCCATCGGGCCGGTAGTCGCGTTCCAACGACTCTTCAAACAGCGCGTCCAGCCGGATCGGCCCGCGATCGGTCATCACCACCGTGTCGCCGGTGAAGCAGTAAGAGCATCTCAGATCGCAACCCAGCATCCCGAAGCTGAGCGCCAGGCTGCCCGGCAGCAGATGGAAGAACGGCTTTTTCTCGGTGGGATCAAGTTGAAGCGCACTGACATACCCGTGCGGCACCCGCAGCACACCGCCCGCGTTGTAACGCACCTGGCAGATGCCCCGCCGCCCATCTTTGAGCAGGCAGCGGTGCGCGCAAGCCAGGCAGCGAATCTTGTGCGCGTCGGCGTCCACGACGGTGTACAGGTCGCCGGGGACGGTGAATTCATTGAGGGCGTCCAGCAGCGATGACATGGGGCGATTCTCCTCAACAACAACCCTGCTTTCAGCGTAGCAGGGAGTGCAGGCGGCGTCAATGCCAGATTGGTTAGAACAGGAGGGCGATTTGAGTTTCAGCGCGGTTTGCCTGTACAATGACTTTGCCAGACCCGGTTTATTGACCAACAGGAGGAGAGAATGACTCACGTTGAGGAAAGCATCTTCATCGCTGCGCCAGTGGAAAAGGTCTTTGATTTCATCGCCAACCAACCTGAACGGATGCCGGACTGGTGGCCCCCGATGACGCTTCAGGAGCGCGTCACGCCGCCGCCGACCCAACTCGGCTCCGTGTCCAAATACGCCTACAACATGATGGGCGTGGAGATTAAGGGGGAACATGAGGTCAAGGCGTTTACCCCCAACCAGCACCTCAATGTTACCACCACCAGTGGCATCGATAGCGCGTTCGACTTCACCTTTGTGCCGGAGGGAAATGGCACGCGCCTGACCATCCGGGTCGAGTACAGTCTGCCGGGGTCGATTCTGGGCCAACTGCTCAACAAGATCATGATTGAGCGGAAGAATGTGGAGGATTTGCGCGCCGGGCTGCAAAACCTCAAGCAAATCCTGGAGAGCTGATTGCCGCGCTTGGCGTGCCGACGGACGGAGAAAAAGATATTCAGGTCGCATGTTGCAGGGGCGAGACATGCCTCGCCCCTGCTACAGGCCGTGCTCTTAGCCGGATTGGTGCGGCCAAACTGTTACACCATCCCCAGGCGTTTTTTGCTCGCCGCCACCCATGCCGCGTCCATCCGCGCCAGTCGGTCCTTTTTCAGGTTTTCCTTCATCACCCAGATCACGTCCCGGTCGCCGCAGGAAAGCCACGTTTCCAGGGCGGGTTTGCCTGTGGCCGGACAGGCGGCGACGGCTACACTCCAGCCGTAGCCGAGCGCCTTGCGCAGCACCTTGAAGGCGTCGCTGCCGCGATTGGCCTCGCCTTGCAGCGAGGAGGTGATCGCATTCAAAAGACGCAGCACAGCCTCCACATGCGCCCGGTTGGACAGCAAGGCGGGTTCGCACAACGCGGCGACGGCGGCTCGCCGTTCCAGCAGGCTGCCACGACTCCACTCGTCCATCGCTGCCAGCAGCGCGTCCATGTCCGCCGCGCCCCACCGCTGCAAGGCCATTGCCACGCCCTCCCGCATTCGCCAGCGCGGATCGGCGGCGCAGGCGCGGATCGTCGGCAGCAGATCGACCCGGCCTTCCGCCAATAACCGCCCCAGCCCGACGACACCACATACCGCCAGGAATTCCTGGGGCGAGTTGGTCGGGGCGCGCTCGGCATCGTAAGCCAGCCAGCGCCGGAACTGTGTCTCGCTGCCTGTGTCCGCCGCCGCCTGGACCAGTTCCAGGTTGCCGCGCGGCCCCGGCAACCCGGATTCCCGTAGCAGAAACGGCTCCCATTCGTCCAGCGCCCGGAGGGTCTCGCGGTAACGTTCGACCTTGCTCACCATTCCTCCATCACGACCTGGTAGCTCTTGCGCACGAAGGGCATCAGGCGTTCCAGGTCCGTCTCGTCCTGGATGGCGACCTGCGCCCAATGCTTGACGACCTTTTTTCCCGCCTGGAAAGGCCCTACGGCGAACTGGCTGTGCAGCGCCTTCCAGTCGTCTTCCTCGACCCGCGTGAGCACGACGCCGCCCGTGACCAGCGTGGCGAACAGCCTGCCGCTCACCTGATAGCCGGGGCAGCCGAGCATCTTCTGGGCTTTCACGCGCGGCCAGCCGAGCACCTGTTCCTCGAACCGGGCGCGCAGGGATTTCATCTGGTCTTCGGCATAGTATTTCATAACGGCAGCCTGCCTTTCCTTCGCCATCTGGAACATCGCCTTAGAACATTTGTTCTATTTTAGCTCCAAATCCCTGTTCCGGTCAAGGGATTTTGCGGACAGGCCGCCGTTTTTTAAGCTATGCTTGTGGGGGTAGAGCAGACAATGCTGCCTGGGTTGGCCATGTACGCTTGCGCGGTCTCCCCTGTCTGCATAAACTCAAAAAGCACACCCATCAGCCGTGTTGATCGCCAGGATACGAGGTAAAGCCTGATATGTCCCTTCCCTATGAACTGACCACGTTTCCCGCGCAGGCATTGGATATTCTCCGTTACCTTGCCTCGCGCGAAAACGGGGCTGCTTACGACGGCGACATCATGGAGGCGCTGGATCAGAGCGAACGCGCCTTTGGCAAGGCAATTCGCCGTCTGGTTACCAAAGAATACGTCGAGATGCAGTTCGATGGAACGTATGCGCTCACCCGGCGGGGACGCCGCGCTGCCGAGACCCTGGCCGCTTATGACCAGTCAGCAGAGGAAACGGTTGAAGCTGATGCCCCGCGTGGTCCGTCGGTGACGATAGACGAGGCGTTTACCCGCCGCCTGTTGGTGGCCTTTCCCAAAACCATCCCGGTTGGACAGCCCGCGTATCTCTTCGTGCGGGTGGATGCGCTCACCCCAGACGAATCGCCGCTGCCGGAAACGGTGGAACTGCTCGTGCGCCTGCATACCGCCTGCACCGTGACGCCGCAGCAGCAGAACGTCTCTATCCCGCCGGATGCCGCATCGTCTGCTGCCCGCTTTGTGGTGACGGCCCCCGCTGCCGGAACGTATCCCGTGACGGTGGAGACGCTCCAGGTCGGCATGATGGACCTGCTGGAAGCGGGTACGTTTCAGATCGAATTGACCGCCGCGCCCGCCGCCGCGAACACCTTCCGCGTGCGCTACTTCGACCTGCTGCTCCAGCCAGGAATATAGCGGTCAGCCGTCGGCACTCAGCCGTCAGCAATTCGCTCCCCTGGCTGCTGAAGGCTGATGGCTGAAAGCTAAACGCGGCGGTCCCCTGCGCCGATTCTTAAAGCGAGGGGCTTGAGAAGCCGGTGCTTCCCCCTCTCCAGGAGGGAGAGGGGGCAGGGGGTGAGGCCCGTCGGAGCACCCTGTCCATGTGGCAGGTTTTTTAAACACTTTCTGACCGCTGACTAATGACTGCTGACCACTAATCGCTATTTCTTCCGCCGCCCGATCAGCCCGCCCGTCAGCGAGCCAAAGATGCTCGTGACCGGCACGTTGACCTCCGGTTCTTTTTCCCACTGGTTGGTGAAGCGCTGTTTTTCCCATTCCTCGTATTTGGCGGCGGCCTGATCCAGGGCGGCTTCCAGTTCTACCCCCTCGGTGTCTTTCTCCAGTGCCGCGCGCAGCGTTTCCAGCGTCTTGATTAACGTATCCAGGTAGCGGGCGGTGTGTGCACGGTTGTGGTGCAGCAGCGCCCACAGGTCGCCGGATTGGAAGTGGCGCAGATGGTGCGTCGCCAGCCCAAAGGCCGGGTTCGACAGGCGGCGCAGGTCGCCCCACGCGCCGGCGGTCGAAAGCGCCCGGAACAGCGCCAGGCCCAGCAGAGCAGGCAGCCCTTCCGTCGCCGCAATCAGGGCATCGTGCTCGTCCAGGTCCATAAAGTGCGCCGACGCCCCGACGATGCGCGCGAACTCCGCCGCCAACTCCACCGCCTCAGCAGGGCAGCCCGCCGCCGGGACGATCATGAGCGCCCCCCGGTCGAACAGATCGGCGCGGGCATGGTCCGGGTCTTCCAGGTCCGGCGCCGAAACCAACAGCGCGTCTGGGTTGAGCACCGGCGTGATGCCCACCAGGTAGGCCGCCACTTCGGCCTGCTGGGGCAGTGTTTCTGCGGCCCAGCGCGCCGACGGTTTTTTTAGCGGCGAGGCATCCAGCACCACCGCGCCCGGCGCAAGGTCTGGCCCGACGGCGTGGTACAGATTTTCCACCTGACGATACGGCGCGGTGATCAGGACGATATGTGCCTTGGCAGCGGCAGCGTGCGGCGCGTTGGTCGTCGCATCGACTGCGCCGCGCTCTTTGGCCGTCTTGGCGTTGTAGGCGCGCTCGTCGTAGCCCGTAATGGTGAAGCGATGCGCGGCGTCCTTGCCGCTCATGTAACGCTTGAGCGCCAACCCAAACGACGTTCCCAGGCGGCCCAGCCCTAAAATGGCAACATTTACGTCGGTCATGGCACACTTCTCCGGGGGTAAGCGGCGGCGAACCATGTCCGTCGCCTCGCAATCTTGGCGGAGGGGATTATACATCTCAACATCAGGCGCTACCTCTCGCCGGGACACCGCATAAAGCCGTATGGCAGCATTTGCGCCTGCCGCAGGCACAGGGCTGCGTCGGGGTAGGGGGTGCAGGGCAGCGGCGCATCCCAGCACTGGTCGCCCGCGCGCGGTGTATAGACGACCAGCCCGGAGGTGGTGGTGAACATCTGCACGTCGGCAGGCGGCAGGGGATGGAATCCGCCGTCCGCGCCGGGACCGGTCCAGCGGAAGCCGGCGATCAGGGGCAGGCACAACGCCGCCAGCCAGTCGTCGGCGCTGTGCAGGCGCAGGCCGAACGCGCGCCGCAGGCTCAGGCCTATCCCGGCAAAGATCAGGCCCAGCCCGATCCACATTCCGACAGTGGCGATCATCGCGCCGAGGACCGCGCTTGTCTGGTCGGCGGTCAATGCCCTTTCCTCTCAGTTGAGATCATCCGCCTGCTGCAAGGCCAGCAGCAGACGCTCGGTTTCGCCGCAAGGCGGGCCGGAGAGCGGTTCGGCGTGGCGACGGCACAGCTCGACGGCGCGCGGGCTGCCCCCGGCGGCGGCGACCATTTGCGCCGACCATTCCGGGTGCCGCAGGCTAATGGCGAACGGACGCTTCCAGCCGTGTGGCTCGCTTTTGCCCCACCGCCGGTACAGCGCGGGGGCGCATTTGCGCACTAGCACCACCAGCACCCGCTCCGGCAGGCTGAACGGCCCCACCGTTTTGCCCACGTCGTGCAGCAGCGCGGCGACCATCAGATCGGGGTCGGTCTCCCCGGCGGCGTACAAGGTACGCAGCACGCGCAGGCTGTGAAGCTGCTCGCTGCGCCGCAGGCGATAGAACAACCCCAGCAGGGCCGGCGTCAACACCGAGGCCGCCAGTGCCCCATCGACCGGATGAATCCAGGCGGTCAGGGCGCGCGCGCCCTGCCGCAGGCGCATGGCCGCCGACATGGCTAGAGACCCAGCAGCAGCCGCGTCAGCGCGCCAGATGGCTGACCGATCAACAGGCCGAAGATGTTAAACGCGGGTGCGAAGAACGACAGCAGGATCAGCCCGAACAAGATGAACATGCCGTACTGGTTCTGGAAATTTTCGTACTGATAATACATCTGCGGCGGCAGGAACATGCCCAGGATATAGCGCCCATCCAGCGGCCCCAGCGGGATGAGGTTGAACACGAACAGCAGCACATTCCACTGCACCATGTCGATGAGAATGGTCCCCAGGCTCGGCAGCACGCGGCTGCCGCTCGACATGATCAGGTCCGGCGCTGCCGCCAGCAGGATGCGAAACGGCACCGCGAACACCGCCGCCACGATCAGATTCGCCAGCGGCCCGGCCAACACCGACACCCCCAGCCGCTGCACGCGCGTCAGACGGTCGGCCCAGCGCACGCGCGGGTAATTCATCATGCCGGGATGGATCGGGGCTGTGCCTAGCACGCCGAAGCCCACGACTGCGAACATGAGAAAGCCCAGCCAGTTGATGTGCACCAACGGATTGAGCGTCAGGCGGCCTTCGCGCTCTGGCGTGGGATCGCCCATCTGCCAGGCGACGAAATTGTGCATGAATTCGTGAAAGGTCATCCCGACCAGCAGCGCCAACATCCGGCTGATCAGGGCGGCCAGGGTCAGGTCGGCAAACAAGCGTCACCCCTTTGAACGGAAATCCATCACTTTCTCGACTTGACCGGGCCATTATACCATGCCTGCCAGTGTATAATGCGAGTTAAGGAATGTCGAATGTCCGTATGAGGGGGATTTTGGTGTCTCTGGAAATCAACGTCGGCGACATCGCCACCATGCGCAAAACCCATCCTTGCGGCAGCCAACAGTGGACCGTCTATCGCGTGGGGGCGGACATCGGGATCAGATGCCTGGGCTGTGGGCGGCGGGTGATGCTCTCGCGCCGCGAATTCGAGCGCGCTGTGAAAAAGCTGGCGCGCCCACCGGACAACCCCGGTTAACCGCCCAGGACGCCAGGGCCGCAGCGCGCGTAGCTTTGCCCCCTGGCGCCCTTTGCGGTTCAAAGGGGCTTCTTCTTGCCGCTTCAATAGTCGAGAAAGGATGTGCTATGTCTGAAACGCAGGAGTCATGCGTCGCTCCGGCGAAAGGGCCAGTCGGCCCGCCGGAGGCCGCGCGCGGAAACGGTTCGCCTGTTCAACCTGTGAAGGAGGAAACCCGGATGGTTGCGCGTGTGGGCAAACCTGCCCCCGATTTTGAAGCGAATGCTTATGTAGACGGCGGTTTCAAGAACATCAAGCTCTCCGATTACCTGGGCCAGTGGGTGGTGTTGTGCTTCTACCCCGGCGACTTCACCTTTGTCTGACCCACCGAGCTGTCGGCAGTTGCCGTCAAATATGACGAACTCCGCGCGCTGGGCGTGCAGGTTCTCTCCGTTTCCACCGACAGTCGCTTCACCCACAAAATCTGGCAAGAAGAAGAACTTTCCAAGATGGTCCCCGGCGGCGTGCCGTTCCCGATGCTGTCGGACGGCGGCGGGCGCATCGGCAGTATCTATGGCGTCTATGATGAAGAGGGCGGCGTGGACATCCGGGGTCGCTTCATCATCGACCCAGACGGCGTGATCCAGGCGATGGAAGTCCTCACCCCGGCGGTCGGGCGCAACGTGTCGGAACTCATCCGGCAGGTGAAGGCTTTCCAGCACGTGCGCGCCACCGGCGAAGTCATGCCTTCTGGCTGGCAACCCGGCAAGCCCACCCTCAAGCCCGGCCCGGCGCTGGTCGGCAAAGTGTGGCAGGTTTGGAAGCCGGAGAACGCTTTCGAGTAACCCCTCTCGTGTTTTGCGGATGGTTGTAGGGGCGCAGGTTAGGGGCGCAGCATGCTGCGCCCCTACGATTTTCGGGTTGGCAAGCCGCCCATGTTTGCCGTATCATCCCCGCAGCAGACCAACGCCACTTCCGCCTGTTTTAAGCTGAAAGCTGACGGCTGATGGCTGACAGCTTTTTCACCAGGAGTGATCCTTATGCGTAACTTCCTGTCTCAGCGCGTGCAGAGTGTGCCGCCGTCGGGCATCCGCCGCTTCTTCGACATCGCCGCCACCATGAACGACGTGATCTCGCTCGGCATCGGCGAGCCGGACTTCACCACGCCCGACCCGATCCTGCACGCGGGTATCCGTTCGCTGCAAGCTGGTGAAACGCACTACACCTCCAACTCCGGCACGATAGAACTGCGCCGCGCTATCTCGCGCTACCTGGAACGACTCTACGGCGTCGGCTATGACCCTGGCGATGAACTGCTTGTCACCGTCGGCGTCAGCGAGGCGCTCTACCTGGCGCTGAATGCCGTGATCGATCCCGGCGACGAGGTGATCATCCCCGAACCGTGCTTCGTGGCCTACGCGCCGGAGGTCGTGTTCGCCGGAGGCAAGGCGGTGATGGTCCCCACGCGCGTTGAGGATGACTTCCAACTGACCGGCGCGGCAGTCGAGGCGGCGGTCACGCCCCGCACGAAGGCGATCCTGCTCGGCTATCCCAACAATCCCACCGGCGCGGTGATGACGCGCGCCCGCCTGGAGGAGATCGCCGCCGTTGCGCGCAAACACGACCTGCTGGTCATTTCCGACGAGATTTACGACCGGCTGACCTACGGCATCGAGCATACACACTTTTCCACGCTGGACGGGATGCGCCCTCGCTCCATCGTGCTCGGCGGGGTAAGCAAGTCCCACGCCATGACCGGCTGGCGGCTCGGCTGGGCCGCTGCCCCGGCGGAACTGCTCGCCGCGATGCGCAAGATTCACCAGTACACGCTGATGAGCGCCCCCACCACCGCGCAGGCCGCCGCCGTCGCTGCGCTGGAGGAGGGCGAGGAGCACGTCCAGGCGATGCTGGCGGAATACGACCGCCGCCGCCGCCTGATCGTGGGCGGGCTGAACGAACTCGGCCTGAGCGCCTTCGAGCCGCGCGGCGCATTTTACGCTTTCCCCAGCGTGGCTGCCAGCGGCATGGACGACGAGGCGTTCGCCAACGCCCTGCTGCAAGAGGAAAAGGTGGCCGTTGTGCCGGGCAACGCCTTCGGGGAGAGTGGGCGGGGCTTCGTGCGCGCGTGCTACGCCACCGCCTACGAGAAGATCGAGGAGGCGCTGGAACGCATGGCGCGCTTCATGAGACGGCATGGGTAGGGGGACGTGGTTCGCAGGGGCGACCGGCCGGTTGCCCCTACTTGCCGGGCGCCGCTACACGCGCTTACAATAATCCCGTGTCTCTTCTCTCCTCACGGGCGATGCCATGAGCCACGTGTTCATTTCTTACAGCCACGACGATCAGCCTTACGCTCGCGCGCTGGCGGACGATCTGCTCAGGCGTGGCTTTGACGTGTGGATCGACGACCGGATCGATTTCGGGGATCGCTGGTTCCGGGTCATTGTGGAAGCGATCCGGGCCTGCGCCGCTTTCCTGGTGATCATGACGCCGGAAGCGGAACAATCCGAGTGGGTGGAACGTGAAATCCTGCTGGCGCAGCGAGAAAAGAAACCGCTGTTCCCGGTACTGCTGCGCGGGCAGGAATTTCCGCTGCTGATCACGATTCAGTATGCCGACGTGACCGATGGCTGCCTGCCGCCGCCGGGATTCTATGACCGGTTGGAAAAATGTGCGCCCCGCAAGCGCGCTCCCGGCGACGACGTGACCCCGCCGAAGCCCGCGCCGGACGAGGTCGCAAGCCTGCTGGAGCGCCTCAACGACCCTGACACCGAGCCGCCGGAGCGCCTGCACATCGGGGATCGGCTGGCCGAACTGGGCGATCCGCGACCCGGCGTGGGGCTGCGTCCTGATGGCCTGCCGGACATCGACTGGGTGGAGATTCCGGCGGGGGAGTTCATCTACCAGGACAGGCAGCGCCTTACCCTGCCGACCTTCTACATCGCGCGCTATCCCGTGACCTACGTCCAGTTCCAGGCGTTCGTGGACGCGCCGGACGGCTTCCGCAATGACGAGTGGTGGCGCGGACTCGCGGAGCGCGAGACCGAACCGGGCGGGCAAACGTGGCCCATCGCCAACCGCCCGCGCGAGAAAGTGACGTGGTACGCGGCGGTGGCCTTTTGCCGCTGGCTGAATGCCAGACTCCCCTTCGCCCTGAGGGAGAGGGGGCCGGGAGGTGAGGGCATCATCCGCCTGCCGACCGAGCAGGAATGGGAGAAGGCCGCGCGCGGTGTAGATAGGCGCGGGTATCCCTGGGGGAACGGCTACCGCAGCGGCTACGCCAACGTTAATGAGAGGAAGAGCGGATTCGGCCAATATTATCTGCAATAGACGACAGCGGTGGGTGTTTATCCGCATGGCGCGTCGCCTTATGGCGTGCTGGACCTGACTGGAAATTTGTGGGAATGGGGGCTAAACGAGCGGGATAATCCGTCGAAGACTTCAATCGCTGGCACCGCTTGGCGGTGTTTGCGCGGTGGGTCCTGGCTAGATGATGAGATCAATGCCATGGCCTCCCATCGCAATGGTTACAAACCATCTTTTTGCCAGTATGATGTTGGGTTTCGTGTCGTTTGTGCGTTCCCTATCCCGTGAGGCGAACTGCCGCCGGGCCGGGGGCGCGCCTGGTGTGCCCCGACGAATGCGAAAATGGGATACACATGTCCTCCGCGAACTACGATCCCGACCGTCGCCACCGCCGTTCGATCCGCCTGCCGGAGTTTGATTACGCTTCGGATGGCGCGTACTTCGTCACGATCTGCACACAGAAACGCGCCTGTCTGTTCGGGGAGATCGTGAACGGCGAAATGGGGTTGAACGAGGCCGGGCGCGTCGTGCAGGATTGCTGGCTGGCGATCCCCACACATTTCTCGCACGTGTCGTTGGGACCGTTTGTTGTGATGCCCAATCACCTGCACGGGATCATTGTTATTAACAAACATCTTATCAAACAGGGTGTAGGGGCGCAGCATGCTGCGCCCCTACTGGCGTCGGCCCAATCCGATTCAAGGCCGCACGTTGTTCCCGGCTCGTTGGGTGCAATTGTCCGTTCGTTCAAAGCCGCCGCGACCAGATGCATCAATACCTTGTGCGGCACGCCCGGCGAACCCGTGTGGCAGCGCAATTACTACGAGCACGTTGTCCGCGATGACGCCGACCTGGACCGTATCTGGCGATATATCGAAGCCAATCCTGCGCGATGGGATGAAGATCGGGAGAACCCGGCGAAGGTGAGGGAACATAGCCGTCTGTAGGGGCCGCCATGATGTGCTTTACCAATGACCCTTGTCAGAACAGCGGCCCCCAGTACTGCCCCTGTGTGACGCCCGTGCCCACTGGGGAGAGGGCGTAAATCACCCCGGACCGCCCAGTGAACATCGCGCCGTGCTCGAAGTTCTGCCACACCCCTGTGTAACCGACTTCGCCGTTCAAGCCCCAGCCCAGCGCCGTTTGCAGGTCCGGGTTGCTGCGCCACGCCAGCCCGAAGCCGCGAATCGGCTGCACCAGGTTCGGCGCAGGTGGGGAGAGGTTCGGATCGTCCTGCGGCTGGCCTTCGGTCCACAGGTCGTCGGCGCGCCAGAACGTCCCATTGCCGGTGGAAGAAGTCACCAGCGCGTAAATGCCCGCGCCCTGCCGCCAGAACATCACGCCGCGCTCCATGTCCTGCTGCGCCATTGCCCCAGATTCGGCGGGTGCGACCGGGCAACCGAGGGCAGCGCGCGCAGCGACACCGTTCAGGTAGGCCGTGAGGAAGGTCGCATCGGGTTCGAGCGGGCAGCCGCTTGTCTGCGCGGGCAGGGCGAACGACGCAGTCGGCGAGGGCAGGCCGGGGATCAGCGTGCCACCGACCAGTGCGCCGGGGAGGGGCGTGGGCGGTTGGAGCGTGGCTGCTGCCGCGACCGGCAGGACTGTCACGGTGGGCATCACCAGCGGCACGGAGCCGTCGCCCATGAAGATGCCCACGTAGGGTGTGCGGGTCGGTGTCGGTGAGGCGGTCGGCGGGATGGGCGTGGGCGTGGCAGGAGGCGCATAGGTGCGCAGATCGGCAGTGGAGACGGGCGTCGGCGGGACGATCACGGTCGCCAACTGCTTGGGCGCAACGGTCGGCGGCGGCAATGGTGTGGCCGGCGTACACGCAGCCAGTACGACGACCAGGACACCAAACACCGCAGGCAGGTGGCTTCTGCCTCGACGCTTCGACGCCTGTCGCTTGCCGCCCAGACGTTCCTTGCTTGCCGCTCGTTGCTCGCCGCTTCTCACTCTACTCGTCCTCGGACTCATCCAAGAGGGCTTCTGCCGCTTCGTTTTCTTCAGCCAGGATTTCCAGGTAGGCCAGCGCGCCCTCGCGGATGCGCTCGTCGCGGTCGCGGATGGCCCGACGCAGCAGCCGTAGCAGGTCGCTTTCGTCGTAGTCGTGAATTTGCTCGGCAGCCACGTCGATCAGAAAAGCCGGGCCGTTGTCTTCCGAAATGTAGGTCGCCAGGGCGGGGATGGCGCTTTCGTCGAAGCTGGTCACAGTATCTTCCACCAGCACGCTTAGGTCGGGGTTTTCGTCGGCGTTATCCGCCAGCCCTTCGCCCATGGCGTCCAGCAACGCCAGAGGAGGGGTATCGAGATTTTGCAGGGCTTCGATGGTGGCGGTCGCAGCCTCCAGATCGCCCATCGACAGCGCGCGGCGCAGCACAGCCAGTTTGGATCGCTGCTGGGCAGTGAGATCAGGCATGAGAGTCTCCCACAGATACATCAATAGGACTGAGTGTATAAAGCATGGCGACGGATTGCAATCCCGCGCTGTCGCGTGGAATCTCTGGGCTGTTGCTGTGGACCGGCGACCGATAGGCGCCTTGATCGTCCTGGCCTTGTCGCCCGGCGTCCGCTTGAACGACCGCTGACGGCTGACCGCTTTACCGCCGCTTGAGCCGCCGGTAAGCAAAGAAGCCAGTCACGCCCAGCAGCAGGATCGGCAGCAGCGACAGCGCCAGGATCACGACCTGTTCCAGCGGCGATTCAGAAGCCAGCCGTGCCCAGTCGATCTCACTGAAGTCCTTGATCAGCGACGGCACCGACACCAGCGACAACAGGATCAGCATGATTGAGATCGTCAGGCCGGTGCGGTTTTCGCTCTCTTCCTGAGCGCGGCCTTCAAATTGAAGCTGCGTGCTGCTGTAGTAATTGAGAAAGTCAGTCAGCTCATCCATGTTGGTGCTGACGTGTTCGGAAATTTGCGCCGTGCCGAGCTGCTCGATGAGGTGCGAAAAGATATATACCACGTCGGTTGCGTGCGACAGACTGGAGGGGATCAGTGCGTAGCGAAGCTGTGGCAGGATATTGAACCCCAACGACACCCCCTCGGCCAGTTTGTTTAGGCGCTGCTTGTCCTCGGCGCTGAGCAGCCCATCGTTGACCCGCGCGGTCAGGTTGGTGATGGAAGCTAGCAGTTCAGTGCTCTGGCGTTCCACCAGTTGCAGTTCTGTCTTGAGGGCCACCAGCAGTTCCGCGCCGCGTGCGACGCCACGCCAGTACTCGCGGCGCGGATAGCCCGGCAGCGCCCGGATGGATTCGGGGTCGGATGGCGGCTGGCTATAGATTAACAGCGCCTCGTTGGTCGCCAGGCACAGGTCAGACGCCCAGGGCGACAGGTTGTGCAGATCGGCTTGGCGGACCACGCGGCGGCGACTCATATCGCGGGCGGCCCCGCCGCGCAGCACTGTTGCCAGCCGCATCAGGCCCAACGTGTAGGGCGCATATTCGGTCAGCAGTTCGTCTGGCGAGACCGTCTGACCAGCCTTGTGGATGTGATCCAGGTGGATGGTGGTGAAGCGATCATGCAGCGGCAGGCGGCCCTTGCGCATCCGCACGTCAAAGTTCACGCGCACGGGATGATGCTCCTCGTCGGTGAATTCCAGCTTGCCGCCGATGCTCTGCAAAAAAACGGCGGTCACATCCATCGCAATCCGCCAGTTGGAGCGCGACTCAGCGTAGTCGTCGGTTTCTTGCGCCCGCTCAACCTTTTGAATCTCGGCGGCGATGTCTGGCAGGGCCGTGTCCTCGAAGCGGCGGGTCATGCGCACGATGGCGAAGCCATTGCGTGTCAGGCTGAGCTGGTAATCCCACTGCGGGAAGCTCTCGATGAGCACCTGCTCGCCATCCAGACGCCTGGGGTGTTCCAGGTAGGCCGTCTCATCCAGTTGGAAGGTGGGAAAGAAGAAGTGTTCCAACACGTAGCCGCGAAAAATGCGCATTTTGTGCGCGGCATCCAGCAGGTCGCGCTCGGTTTCGTCCAGCAAAAAGGGCAGCCGTGCCTGCCAGGCCAGTGAGCGCAGGTGGGCGGCGAATGCCTCGGTGCCGCGCACGCGCTCGAACTGCCGACCGTCGGGGCCTTCGTGCAGCCCGTCGCGGCGGGTGAACCGCTTGAGGTTGACGATCATCGAGAGGGAGACATTCCCGCTCGCCATGATCGGCACGTCGGGAGAAGATGGGAGAGGCACAGCTAAACTCCACAAGTCGCATAGCGATATGGGCCATTATATCAAATGGCACATCGATGCCAGGGCGATTGCATGGCGACGGTTTTGATCTGAGCAACCATCTTTTCGTCGGGACGCGGCATACCGTGTCCCGACCGGTGTCGGCGTTGAAATGACCCAGAGGCAATCACTGACAGGGGTAGGCTTTCAACACAACGGCTGAGTGCGCCGCCCGCCGGGGACTCAAGTCCCCGGCTATGGATGACAAGCCCGCTGAAGCGGGCTGAAGCCCCTCTGCCGGGCCAGGCTGCTCCAGTCTACTTCAGGGATACTCAATTCCACCTGCACCGCTTCGACCTGCGGGAACTCTTCCCACCAGGGCGACCACTTCAAGTTGCCTTTGAAGAACACCGGGATTGCCAGGTCCTCCATCAGACCGACGATGCGCTCAACCCACACCGGCTCCGGCTGATAGGCGATCCGCCCGTTGGTCGCCGCCCCGACGATCACCCACTCGAAGGGCAATCCCTCATGGCGCTCTGCCCACTGTTCTAAAACCTGTCCCGCGTCGAACCAGAGCGGTTCGAGGCTCATAAAGCGGATCCGCGCCTGAATGCGGGTCATTTGCCGCAGGTAAGATTCGAGCGCGCGGGCCGCGCCTTTTTCAGACAGCAGGTGGCCTGCAGGCAGGCTCACGCCGACCCAGACGTTGCGCGGGAACGGGTTGAAGTCGGGCAGGCGGATCGGGTACTTGCTCAACGTCTGGAAGGTGTGCCAGTCGGCCCGCTGCATCACGCCAAGCACGCGCCGGATTTGCTCCTCAGGGACCCAGTACCCGAACAGGTCCGACATGCTGCCGACAAAAATCCTGGCCGGTTCTTTGAGTTTTAGCGGGTCATTGAGCGCGTATTCGCGCCAGTAGTGATGCTCAAACCCCTCTTTGTATGCGGATTGCGCCAGCCCTTCCGCGACGGTTTTGGCGTAGCATTCCGTGATGCTGCCATCCGGCATTTTCCAGGTGCAGCCGTGAAAGCAACCCCCCGTCGGATTCCAGGTGTAGTCGGTCCACTCAATACCTCGTTTGTGCGACCCTTTAGCCTGTTTGTTCACGGCTGAATTCCTGGTAACATTTTTCGATAGAATAAGTATAGAACGCATGAGCAAAATTAGCAACTGTTTTCACGCAGGTAAACACTTTTCTACATGCGGCAAGGGGGAGTTGGTCTCGGTGCAGCGAAAGTGAGCAAGTGGCAGCGGCGGAGTGCGTTCGCCGCTGCCGAAAATTGCTGTCTGGGGGGCGCTACCACGTCACCGTGTACACCCCGCCGTTCGCCGCCTCGAACGTTAGCTCGCCGGATTTGATCGGGCCGTCCGACTGCGCCACGACCCGCCCGGACTCGTCCCGCACGGCGACGACACCGACCGACTCCAGCAGGCATTCCAGCCGCACGTCTAGCCTGCCGCCTGTCTTCACCGTGCAGTGGATGTTTGCTACACAGCCCCGGCTGCGCAGATGGGTGATGCCGTAGGTCTTGCCCTCTGCGAAGAATGTCTTTGGCAGAGCCGGGGCCAGGATAAAGCCGTGCGCGTCCTCGGCGGAGTCGGGCAGTTCGCGGAAGCCGATCAGGTTGCGGATGACCAGGGTCGGGAAGGTCGCGCCCCAGCCGTAGTTCTCGCAGCCGTTAAGGATGGGGTGGCCGTCCAACTGCACCGGCCAGAACTCACTGGCAACGCCGGGGATGCGGTAGTTGTAAGGTGCGGGCAGTCGGTCGGCGTAGCGCGCGCTGGTCGGGCTGACGCTGCGGGCGTCGGTCCGCGCGTAGATGCGCTCGCCGACCTTGACCAGTTCGGCGGCGATGAAATCGCGCAATCCGGCGTTCCAGCCCGCCTCGGAAAACGGCTGCCAGAACGACGGCCATTCCAGAAACGGCGACGGGTTTTCGCTGAAGAGACGGAACTTCGGCTTCACCCCTGCGACCTGTTCCGGTGCGGCAACGCCAACGGCCAGCGGCGTGAGCATCATCACGTCGTAATAGTCTTCCAGCAGAAAGGGCCGCTCGTCCCGCCCATCCCAGTCCCGGAACCAGCCGTCCACGTACATGCTGCGCGTCCGGCGGATGCGGTCCTCGGCCAACTGCCGCCACATCGCCACATCGCGTTCATGCCCGGCGATGCGGGCATAATCGACCATGCTCTGCATGGCCTGTGCCATGCCCGCCTCGATGTCTACCGTGCGGACGAAGTGGGCGGGTGTGCCTTCCTGTGCGTCGCCGTGCAAAAAGCGTTTGGAGCCGTCTTGCCCGGATTCCCAACTGTTGTCGGCGTGGAACCAGCCGTCGGCGTCTGTGCGGTTAATCAGCCACCACTCGATGAACGCCTTGAGGTGCGGATATAACCGCCGAATCCAGCCGTCGTCGCCGTCGCGCCGGTAGATCGACTGGATGACCAGGAACGGAAAGCCCCAGGTCGGCGCCGTGCCGCACTCCGCGCCGCTCTCGCCGGTCATGTTCATGCTGCCGTCCTCGCGCGAGCAGGGCACATTGGGCGCGGGTGCGTCGGCGAACACGCCGTAGATCACTTCCTTTGCCAGTTCCACATCGGCATAGCTCAGGCACAGCGCATCCAGGCAGGTTTCGCCCAGAACGGCGCGCGGCGTGTGAATCTGCATAGCGTCCCAGCGGTGTTTGTAGATGCCCAGCGGTGGGCGGATGGTCATGCGCAGCGTTTCCAGGTCATAGACCCAACCGTGCTTCCAGACATCCGGCCAATCGCCGGTCAGCAGCGGGGCGTTGGCGTAGAAGTGCGCGTCGTCGGCCAACTGCCGCGCCGCCTCGTGATGGGCTTCCCGCAGGCTGGCGGAGAACTGCCGCAGCGCGAACGGCTCGTTCACGCCGCGCGCCAGGCAGATCACCAGGGAATCCGAAGACTCGGCGGGTAGATCAAGCGTGTAGCTCATCACCGTGTAGAGGGGATCGGACGTCTCGTGGAAGCGCACCAGCGCCCCGCCGTTCGAGGTCAGGTCGCCGTTGTAAAGCCAGCTGTTCCACTGCTCGACCGACGACGTGGCCCGGTATGCGGCGCTGCGGCGGTCCGCGCCGATGATCATCACGTCGCCGTAGGCCCACACTTTGCTCACGCCCACGTCATCCTGTGGGCGGTAAGACGAGGTCACGCCGTCGCGCCCCCAATATAGATGGCCGGGATAGCCGTAGATGTTGGTCGCATGGACGGTCACGCGGCGCGCCTGCGGCCCTGGATTGTCCATCTCCAGGGCGCAGATCAGGGCGTGTTCGTGGGCCAAAAAGTATTTCGCGCTGAAGGTCACGTCGCTATAGGACCAGTCATAGCTTGTCAGCGTCTTGGTGTGGTAGCGTGAGACGAGCGTCACGCCGCGTTCGGCGAAATCCTCGGCGCGGTGAAACAGGATGCCGTCCATGCCGACGCTCAGGTGCAGGAACGACAGGTAGCTGACGGGCCGCTCCACGTCAATGCCGTAAGGCCAGGGCATCGACCGCGCCCACCAGCCGAATCCCAGCGGTGGCACGGTGCGGATCACGCCGCTGCGGTTGAGCACGGCGCTGTGGTAGGGGTTGTCGATGTAGCCGAACGGCGTGTAGTCGCTTTGGGGGAACGTGGGCGGCAGGGGGATTCTTTCCGGCAGAGGAGTCATGGCGTTTTCGTCCGTTGTTGGGTGAGGGTGATCACGATACCAGAACTCTAGCGCGCCGCCGGGCGATTTGCCAGCCGCCAGCTTGACTTGGCGCACCTGGCGTCTTGGCGGTTAGAAGCACATTGGCCTAAATCAAGCAGGCGGTTTTGGCGTTCTGCCCGTTCGGAGATACGATCTACTCCATGCGCGCCCCAACTCAAAACTCAGCACGCAAAACTCAACACTTTTTCCCCCTGCTGCTCGTCTTTGCCGTTCTGATCGCCGCCTATGCGCCCACGTTTCAGGCCATCCCGAACGGCTCGTCGGACGATTACATGGTGGACGTGGGCGAGACACAGATCGCGCTCAATGCCTGGGGCACGCTGCATCCCACCGGCTATCCGCTGTACACGCTGCTGGCGAGCCTGATCACGCACGGCCTGACCGCGTTCGGCTTGAACCCCGCCCTCGCGCCGGGATTGGCGTCGCTGGCCTTCGGCTGGGTCGCGCTGACGATCCTCTACGCGCTGCTGCTCCGGCTGACCGGGCGGGCGTGGCTGTCGGCGATGGCAATCCTGCTGCTCGGTCTGACGCGCTCGTGGTGGATTCACAGCGTCATTGCGGAAACGTATACCTTCAGCATGATGCTGCTGGCGGCGCTGCTGGCGCTGGCCCTCTGGCCCACCGACTGGCCGATCCGGCGGCGAGTGTGGGCGTTGGCGTTCGTCGGCGGGATCGCCGTGTTTCATCACCGCGTCCTGATCCTGACCGCGCCTGCGCTGCTGATCGCCGTGTGGCCGGAGTTGTGGAAAAAGGACGAACGCCGCCGCCTGCCTGGGACGCTGCTCGGCGCGCTTATCCTGGGGTTGCTCGGCGGTGTGCAGTATCTCTACCTGCCGCTGCGCGCCTGGGCCGGGGGCGACTGGGTCTACGGCGCGCCGGGGACCTGGCAGGGTTTCCGCGAGGTATTCACGGGCTACGAGTATGGCTACCTGCTCGGTCCGGCGGCGGGGTGGGGTGATTTGGCCGATCACGTGGGCCGCGCAGCAGACATCCTGGCGACGGAACTGACTCCGGTGGGGCTGATCGCTTCGCTTGGGCTGCTGATCCTGCCCCTGGTCCCGGCAGGCAAATCGGTAGTGGCGCGCTACCCAGGCCGCCGCGCGACGGTGGTTCTGCTGACACTGGCGATCCCTTTTGTGCTATGGGTGCTGATCATGTACCGCTCGGTGCTGCCTCAGGCGGTGCTGATGCCGGTGGTGCTGGCGCTGGTGATCGGCGCGGCGCTGGGAGCGAACGCGGTGTTGGATCGGTCTGTCGTAGGGGCGCGTCATGGCGTGCCCCTACGTGCCATGATCGCATTCATCTGCGTTGCGTTAGCCCTTGTCTTCATCTCGCAAAATACCCCCTTCATTGGCGACCTGACCCACGACGACTCCGGCCTGCACATGATCGCTCTGGCGGAACGCCTGCCGCGCGACGCGAATCCCGCCTTCGTCGTGCCCTGGGGACCGCGCCACTTTCCGATTGCCTTCGGGCAGCGGTTTTTGGGCCGCAACACCGACCTGCTGCTGGTGGATCACCGCGCCGACTTCCGTGCCCTTTACGACTCCGGGCACGCCGTTGTCACGCAGCCGGACACGTTCTACGTGTTCATTCCCGCGTGGTGGGCAGAACGTTACGGCGTGGAGCGCGTGTACGTCTACGGCTTCGCGCCGGGGGTGGTGGAAGTGCGCCCGGAGCCGGTGATCGTGGAGCATCCCCCGCCGCCGCTGGTGGATGTGATCGACGGAATAGTGCTGCAAGCGGCAGAACTTTCCTGCGACCCGGATACGATCACGCTTGACCTCACCTGGGCCGCGCGCGAGACTCCGGCCCGCGATCTGAGTGTGTTCGTCCACCTGACCGGCCTGGATCGCGCCGACGTGCTGGCCCAGGCCGACAGTTCTCACCCGGCAGCGGGCTTCCACCCGACCTCAAGCTGGCTGCCCGGCGAGCAGGTGCGGGACGTGTACGGCCTGCCGCGCCTGGATGGGGCGCGGGCGGTGGTCTTTGGGATGTACACGCAAGACGAGTCCGGCGCGTTCGTCAACTACGGCGAGACGACCCTCTCGCTGGCCGAAGGCGCGGGGTGCCAGTGATCGGGGATTGGAGGACTGATGATTACCGTTCGACCTGTTATGCCTGCTGACGATGACGCCTGGTTTCACATGCGCGCTGCATTGTGGCCGGACTGCCCGCCGGATGACCATCGCCGCGAGATGGCGGAGCAGGTCGCCGACCCGGCGCGCTATGCCGTCTTCGTGGCGGAAGCCCTGGACGGTCGGCTGGTCGGTTTGCTGGAGGCGTCGCTGCGGCCCTTCGTCGAGGACTGCGCCACCAGCCCGGTGGGCTACATCGAAGGCTGGTACGTCGCGCCGGAAGCGCGCAGGCAGGGCGTCGGCGCGGCGCTGGTGCGGGCCGCCGAGGATTGGGCGCGCTTGCAGGGCTGCACGGAGATGGCCTCCGACACCGAGATCGAGAACGTGATCAGCCAGGAAGCGCACCGGCGGTTAGGCTATGAGGTCACGGGCCGGATCGTTCATTTTCGGAAGTCCCTTGAACCTGAATCATAAACTGTGAGGATGTCTGATGTCGGAAGTTACCTTGAAAGAAGTGACCCGCGAAAACTGGGAAGAGGCGCTCCGCCTCTCCGTCCGTCCGGACCAGCAGCGGTTCACCCCGGCGGTGGCCGTCTCGCTGGCGAAAGCCTACATCCGCCCGGAAGGTCCGCCCAACACGCCTTACGCCGTCTATGCCGATGGGCAGATGGTGGGCTTCCTGAACACCGTCTGTGACCCGCGCACGACCGATACTTACTGGATCAACGGCGTCCTGATCGATCACGCTTGCCAGGGGCGCGGCTACGGGCGGGCGGCGATGGAGCGGGTTATTGCTCTGCTGGTGGAGAAGTACCCCCGCTGCCACCAGATCAACCTGACCGTACATCCCGAAAATACGGCAGCACAGCAGCTTTACCACAGCCTGGGCTTTATCGACGGCGGGGAAATGCTCGGCGAGGAGATGATCTGGCGGCTGCCCGTCCGGCGCGAAGCGCCGCAGGAGCCTTACGCCATCACCCTGGAACCAGACGCCGATCAGGCCGACCGGGGTTTCGTCGAGCAGGGACTTAGCGCCTACAATCGGCAGTTCACCGGCGACGACAGCTACACCAGGCTGCACGTCTTTCTGCGCGACCGGGACGGCCAGATCGTCGGCGGGCTGCTCGGCGGGACGTATTGGGGCTGGTTGTACGTGGCGATCCTGTGGTTGGACGAATCCGTGCGCCGGGGCGGCTGGGGCACGCGGATGATGGCCGCCGCCGAAGCGGAAGCCGTCCGGCGCGGCTGCCACCACGTCCACCTGGATACGATGGACTTCCAGGCGCTCCCGTTCTACCGGAAGCTCGGCTTCACCCTGTTCGGCACACTGAAGGATATGCCGCTCGGCCACGAACGCTACTTTTTGGAAAAGCCGTTGCTCCCGACGGCCAGAGGGGAATAACTTGGTAGATCACCCGGACAAACGTGGCGTGGTGGGAAATCGGCTTCTGCGCTACCGCGCCGACCTGCTGGCCCTGGGCCTGATCACGCTGGCGGCGCTGATCTTCTTTGCGCCGGTGTGGGCGGGCGGCGGCTGGTTGCCCTCCGGCGGCGGCGACCTGGCCTCGTTCCTGTGGCCCACGTACACGTTTGCCGCACGGATGCTCCCCGGCTCGCTGCCGCTGTGGAACCCGCATCAATACGGCGGCGCGCCCTTTTGGGCCGATAACCAGAGCGGTGTGCTCTATCCGCCGAACCTGCTGCTCTTTTTGCTCACCGATGCGCCGCCCTACGCGGCGCTCGAAGCTCTGGTGATGTTCCACATCTGGCTGGCGGGCGCGCTGATGTACACCTGCCTGCGCCTGATCCGGCCCGCTGCGCCCGTCCGTCCGGCGGCGGCGGCGCTCGGTGCGGTCGCCTGGATGTTCTCCGATGTGTTCGTGACTCACCAGGGCAACCTGAACCTGATCGCTGTTGCCGTGTGGCTGCCGCTGGCCTTTCTCGGCGCGTGGCGGGCGCTGGAAGCGGCGAGCGATCAGCGGCGAGCGGCGAGCGAAATCCCCCTCGCCCTGAGGGAGAGGGAGGTAGGGGGTGAGGGCCGCTGGGCGGTGCTGGCGGGCGCGGCCTTCGGCGTGGGGACGCTGGCCGGGCACGCCCAGATGACCTACTTCACGGCGCTGCTGATCGGCGCGGCGGGCGCGTGGCATTTGGTCCGGGCGGTGGTTGCAAACCGGGTAGGGGCGAGGCATGCCTCGCCCTTACGTACCGTCGCCGTGTTGATGGTGATCGCTGTCGTCGGCCTGGGGATCGGCGCGGCGGCGTGGATGCCTGCTCTGGAAATGACCGGCTACACGGCGCGGGCGGGCCTGAGCTACGCCGACGCCGCGCGTTACAGCCTGCCGCCCCGTGCGTTGATCGGACTCGTCGCGCCGGGCGTCTATGGGCGCGGCCCGACGGCCTTCTCCGGCGATTGGGACCGCGTCGAAGTGGGCTACATGGGCGTGATCGCGCTGGCGCTGGCGGGGTGGGGGGCGTGGTGCGGCCTGCGCAGGCGTGACGGGCTGGTGGTCTTCCTGCTGATCGTGGGCGTCGCGGCGATGCTCCTGGCGCTGGGGGAATATTTTCCGCTGCACCGGCTGGCTTACGAGATCGTGCCGGGCTTCCGGCAGATTCGCGTCCCGGCGCGCTTCGTGCTGCTGTTCAATTTCGCCGGGGCCGGGCTGGCGGCGTTGGCCCTCTGCCCTCACCCTAAATCCCTCTCCCTCAGGGAGAGGGACTTGTCCCCCCTCGTCCTAAGGGAGAGGGGGATAGGGGGAGAAGGCCTGACGTGGCTCTTTGCCATCCTCGTCGCCGCCGAGTTGATTGCCTTTGGCGCGGGCGTCGAGGTCCAGTACACCGATCCGATGGAAGGCTACGATCACGCCGACGTCGTCGCGTGGTTGCGCGACCAGCCGGGCGCGCCGTTTCGCGTGGAAGGGGTGTCTCCCGCGTGGCAGCCGGACCTGCCTTCGCTCGTCGGTGGACCGCTGTACGACATCTACGGGATCAGCAATCCGTTGGCCCTGGCCGCTTACGACGCTTTCTACTGGGGCGTGGGCGCGCGCGGCACGCCCACGTACAACTTCCTCGGTGCGAAGTACGTCATCGCCGGGGACGAGCCGCCTGCCGACTCGACCTTCGTCCCGGTCTACGCGGCGGACTCCGGCGTGACCGTGTACCTCAACACCAATGCCCTGCCGTTGGCACACCTGGTTTACCGCGCCGTGCCCGTCGAATCGGCGGAGGCGGCGTGGGAGGCGGTCCACGCGCCGGACTGGAACCCGCGCCAGGTCGTCTACGTGGAGGGCGGCCCGGCGCTGGAGTCGCAGCCGCCGGAAGGGGCGAACCTGTTCTTCACGCTGTACGAGCCGAACGCGCTGGCGGTGGTGGTGCAGACGCCCGCGCCCGCCTATCTCGTCCTGAGCGAGACGTTCTATCCCGGCTGGCAGGCGACCCTCGACGGGCAGGCCGCGCCGATCTACCGGGCGAATACCGCCTTCCGTGCCGTGTACATCGACGCGCCCGGCGAGCACACGGTCCTGCTGGCCTTCCGGCCCGTCTCGGTGGCGGTGGGGCTGGCGATTACGGGGGGAATGCTGATCGGGTTAGCGGTGGCAGTCTGGATCAGCGTCAGAAATGGCCTGAGCAAGAGCAAAAGCGTTTCGGGTTCATGCCGCCGGGACGCCGGGGACTCAAGTCCCCGGCTATAGGTGTAAAGTCCGCTGAAGCGGACTGAAGACCTGCCTTAACAGGCGATCTACCTTCCAGACCAGGAACAATGGAAGCCAGCAGTTGTTTTTGGAAAGGCGTCAGGCGATATTCGGTCATGAATGTTATCCTTGTCTCAAAAATCTGTCTTTCTACATATAATAGCACAATTGTGTGGAAAGCTGATCGCTGATGGCTGACAGCTTCTTTGCCGCCAGGCACCCGCCCGAATACCGCCTGCACAAGTACTGGGCGCGCAAGCCGCACAACGTCGTCGCGGATTTCCTGCGGGCGCTCGCGCCGCCAGGGGGGACGGTGCTCGATCCCTTCTGCGGGAGCGGCGTGATCCTGGCGGAAGCGCGGGCGCTCGGCCTGCGCGCTGTCGGCATCGACCTCAACCCTGCCGCCGCGCTGATCAGCCGCGTCACCGCCGACCCGCCCGACCCTACCGACTTCCTCCCCGCGCTGGATGCCTTTCTCGCGGAGGCGCGCGCCGCTCTCGAACCGCTCTACCGCCTGCCGGATGGCGACATGGTTCGCTACTGCGTCCATGCCATGCGCGTGACCTGCCCCGGCTGCGGACGCGACGTGCGGGCCGACCAATCGCGCGGGCGCAAACGAACCTGTCCAACGTGCGGTTTACGGCTGCGCTTCAACGTGCAGACGATGGCCGGGACGGACGTGATCGCGGCGACGACGATGGGCGGCGTCCGGCGCGAGGACGCGGGGACGCTGGCACACCAAAACGGAACGGCGTATAACCCGGTGGGGACACGGCATGCCGTGTTCCGACCAACAGACGATTCGTTTCTGCCTAACCCGCGTGTCCTTGCCTTCGACGGCCTGCGTGTCGCCGATTTGTTCACGCCGCGCGCGCTGTGTGCCGTTTCCATGTTGGTCGATCTGGTAGGGACACGGCATGCCATGTCCCTGCCGGTCCAACGCGCCCTGCACATGCTCCTCTCCGCCATGCTGGCGGGCCTGTCGCGCCTGATCGCCTACCGCGATGGGCTGACCGGCGGCGGCCCGGCGTGGAGCGTGCCGGGCTTCTGGGTCGCGCCGATCCATATCGAGCACAATCCCTTGCCACTGCTGGAATCATGGGTGCGGCGCTACCGGACCGGCGTCGCGCAGCTGTGGGAGCGGCTGCACGGTCAGCCGCCCGCCGAGGTGATCCAGGGCGCGGCGCAGGACGCCTTGCGCGCCCTGGCCCGGCGCGGTGAATCGTTCGACCTGATCTTCCTCGATCCGCCCTACGGCGACTCGGTGCCCTACCTGGAATTCTCCGCGCTGTGGAATGCCTTTCTGGGCGAGCGCGCCGATCCCGACCGCGAGATCGTCGTCTCGGACCGGGCGGCGCATCCTTCCGGTTGGGGCGACTACGAGGCGCGGCTGGCCGAAAGCGTGGCCCTGTGCGAGCGGGTTTTGAAGCCGGGCGGCGCGGTCCTCGTCACCTTCAACAATCTGGACGGGCGGGCGTGGTCGGCGCTGTTGCGGGCGCTGCACGGCGCGGGCCTGCGCTGCGAAGCGGCCTATTACGTCGCCCCGGCGGTCATCAGCGCGAAGGCGCAGTTTGCGCCAGACGGCAGCTACCAGGGCGATTTCTGGTGCGTGTTCCGGCGCGGCCCCTTGCCGGATATTCCCGTGCGAGATTGGCCTGCTATTCTGCACGCTGCCATCCCGCCCGGCGTGGACGATCCGCAGCGCCGACGGCGGCTGGCGCTGCGTGCCCTGCTGCTGGCAAACCTGCCCGGTGAAGCAGTGCTGAGTTTAGCGTTTTGAGTTTTGAGCGAGAGAGCCACCACTGCCAGGCAGCGGATTGGCGGGTACGTGAGGATTCGCATAGAATTCATGCTCAGTTAGCAGTTCGTGGCCGGGTGAAGATGCCCGTACGATAGGATCAAACGACCGTTATCATTCGGATGCCGGAGAACGGCTTTCCACAATTTGATCTGAGCAGGGGGATTGATCAGTGACAACTCCGAGTGCCCGTCTCCAACAGGCCGCCGAACTGATCAAAGCCGGAAACCGCGCGGCGGCTTATGCCATTCTCCGGGAAATCATTCCGCAGATGCCCAATGATTGGCGTGCGTGGTGGTCACTGGCCCACGCCTCGACGAACCCGAACGAGCGCATTCAGGCTCTCAAGCGCGTGCTTCAGTTGAAGCCCGATCATCCCAAAGCTGCCGAAGCGTTGAGCAAGCTCCAGGCGGCGCAGTCTGCCTCCGCGCCGCCGACCTCGCCTCCGCAGCCTTCCCAACCGTCGCCCGACGCAATCCAGCCGCTGTCCTCGGTCCGGCAGCCTGCCGCTCCTCCCGCACAGCAGACACCCTGGGGCAGCGACGATCCGTTCCCGGAGGCGGCCGTTCCGCCTGCTGTCTCCGGCGCAGAACCCTGGGCCGGCGCCCCCGCGCCCTGGGAAAGCGCCGCACAACCCTGGAATGTCCCGACCGGCGGAACATCTGCAACGGAGACCGAACCCTGGGAACAGGACAACCCCTTCGACGCGGCGGCATCCCGCTCCGGCTCATTCGATCCCTGGGGGGGAGAAGGCGCACGGGCAGTGTCCGTCGCGCCGCCTGCCTTCGTCGTGCCAGCAGGCAGTGGAAGCGTCGGAAGGCCCCTGACGCCCGCTACTTCTGGGACGCCCCCCGCAGCGGAGACGAAGAAGTTTGTCATGATCATGGTCGGCACGGCGGTGGTTCTGCTTGTGCTGGCCTGTGGGCTGTTCGTGGTCAGCGCCCTGCGCGGCGGTTTTAATCTTCTCGGCGGCGGCGCGCCGAACAACTTTACCGGTGGCGATCCCTATCGTACCGTCGGCGGCGGCACGCTGACGATTAACGGTGATCCGGTAACGGCGACGCTGAATGGCCTGAACGACGCGCACAACTGGGCCTTTGAGGGTCGGGCCGGGCAGACCGTCGAGATCACGGCGCAAACCCTGGACCAGTGCGACCCGCGCATCCGGCTGCTCAATCCGACCGGCGGGATGCTGGCGATGGACGACGACGGCGGTGGCTACCCGAATTCCTATCTGCAATACACGCTGCCGGTCGATGGCGTGTACACCGTGCGGGTAGATGTGTTCCGGGGCGGCTCGTATCGCCTGGCCGTGCGCACCCTTTAGGCGGTTGTTCCGCGTTAGGGCCAATTTGCGGTATGCCGCGCCAGTTGCCCGATAACGCGCGTCAGGATACAATCCGTCCGTATCGACGTTGGCACGCAGAGTTCAACCGGGAGGGAAAGGCGTGGGTCGCTGGCCTAACAAATATGTGATCGGCCTCACGGGAAACCTGGCGATGGGCAAAAGCCTGGTGCGGCGGATGTTGGAGCACCTCGGCGCGTATACCATCGATGCGGGAGGGCTGGCCTACCAGGCGATGGCTCCCGGCGCGCCTGCCTACAAACCGGTCGTTCAGACCTTCGGGACGTGGATTCTGGACCCGGAAAACCGGGTGGACCGGGCCAAACTGGACGCGGTGTCCTTTTCTCATCCCGACGCCTTGCGTCGCCGCCAGGAACTCACTCAGCCCATTGTGGGTCGCGCTATTGACACCCTGATCGGGCGGACGGACCGCAAGGTGGTGGTCGTCGAGGCAGTGGACCTGCTGGAGGGGGCGTTCGCTAATGCAGTGGACGCTATCTGGGTGGTGGATGCTACACCGGAAAACCAGATCGCTCGCCTGACGAAGGGCGGCCTTTCAGAGTGGGAGGCGCGCAAGCGCATCGAACTGCAAAATCCCCAACAGGCCAAGCTCGACCGCGCCGCCGTTGTCATCCGCAATAACGGCACGCCCGAAGAAACCTGGAAGCAGGTTCAGGCCGAGTGGAGCCGTCTGGGACAGGTAGAACAGGTTCGCGCTGACAAGACGATCAAGGTCGAGCCGGCACCCGCCGAACCCGCTGCTCCTGCGCCTGTGGCTGCTCCCACGCCGCAGGCTGCGCCCGGCGCTGTCCCGGCCCCTGCCGCCGCGCCACCCAGACCGATCACCGAGGTCACGATCAAGCGTGGCAGGCCACGCGACGCCGAGCAGATCGCCGCCCTGATCAGTCGGCTGACCGGAAAACAAATCACGCGCATGGACGTGATGACCGCCTTCGGCCAGAAGAGCTATCTCCTGGCCGAGGCGAATGGACAGGACCTGGGGATCGTGGGCTTCCAGGTGGAAAACCTGATCACCCGCGTGGACGAATTCCTGATCGAGCCGCGCGCCATGCTGCCGCAGGTGCTCACCGGCCTGATCCAGGCCGTCGAGGAAGCCTCGAAGGATTTGCAGAGCGAAGTGGGTTTCTTCTTCCTGCCGCCGGATATTCCCAAGCGGGTAATCGATGTGTTCGTCGGCGCGGAGTACGAGTTGAAGACCCTGGAGGACATCAAGGTGCCCGCCTGGCGTGAGGCAGCCCGCGAGAGCCAGCCGCCGGATACAGTCATTTATGCCAAGAAGCTGCGCGCCGAGCGCGTGCTCAAGCCTCTGTAAACATCTTGTCACCGGGGCGAGCCGTTGCCCCGCCTATGTCGTGGAGGACCGACGGTGGACTCATTCATCAATCGCCTCAAGCAGCTTCCTGGCGCGGCCTGGGTCGAGGCGCATCCCCGCCTGACCGCCTGGATCGTCCTGGCGGCAGGCATGGTGATCTTGCTGGTCATCGAAGCGCGCGATGTGGGATTGCTGGCTGGCCAGTGGATTGCCCTGATTGTGGCAACGGTGTTGGTGGCCGGGGCGTGCATCTGGATCATCAGTTGGGACGACGGCGACGAGGCCGCGCCGTCAGAATCAAAGGATGAGGCGCGTTAGGCGCGTCTGTCGCTGCCATCGCAAAATAACCCTGTCGGGGGCGGTCTTGTGCCGCCCCCACGTTTTGCCCGCCGTTGACCGGCCTCAGGCTGCGGCGGCTTCCATTTCCTTCACCAGTTCCAGCTCGATGTCGATGGCGACGTCTTCGCCCACCAACACGCCGCCCGTTTCCAAAACCTGATTCCAGGTCAGATTCCAATCCTTACGGTTGATTTTCGTCCGGGCGCTGAAGCCGGCGCTGGTCGTGCCCCAGGGACTGCGGGCCTGCCCGGTGTATTCCACCTCCAGCGTCACTTCGCGCGTGATGCCGCGAATGGTCAGGTCGCCGATCAGCCGGGCTGTGTTCGGGCCGGTGCGCTCAACCCGCCGGCTTTTGAAGGTGAGGTAAGGATAGTTGGCGGCATCCAGAAAGTCTGGCGACTTGAGGTGGTTATCGCGGTTCGGGTCGCGGGTGTTGATGCTGGCAGCCGCGATGCGCACTTCCACTGTTGAGCGTTCGGGCTGCTCCTCGTCCATATCAAATTCGCCGTCAAATTGCTCGAAGCGTCCACGCACATTGGAAATCATCATGTGCCGGACCGAGAATGTGATCTGCGAGTGTACAGGGTCGATCTTCCAGGACATGGCTCCCTCCTTCAGGGATAGGTATGGATATATACTGTATATAAGTAAACCGTTTGTGCCTTAAAAAGCCGTCCGTCGCCGAACGGTGCGCTTCCGATAGCCTGCTGCCCTCAGCGCGATGCGCGGTCCAGTTTGCCCAGCAGCGCCAGGAGGGTCGCCTGCTCATCGGGCGACAGGACAGCCATCCGGCGGGCCAGGTCGGCCTCGACCTGGGGAGCGGCGGCCTGGTAAGCGTGTAGCCCTGCCGCCGTGACGTACAGGCGATGGGCGCGACGATCTGCCGGGTCGCCCTGCCGCTCGACCAAGCCGGCGCTTTCCAGCCGGTCGATCAGGCCGCAGATGTTGCCTTTTGTCACCAGCAACCGCTCGGCGAGCGCCTGCTGGCTCAGCCCCGGTTCGGCAGCCAGGTGGGCCAGTACGTCGAACTGCGCGTAGGTCAGGCCGTGCGCCGCCAGCAGCGCGTGCTGCTCGTGGGCGATGCGGTTGTGCACGCGCACCAGGTGCAGCCAGGTGAGCACGCTGCGTCGGTAATCCCGGATGATATGTGCTTTGGGCGTTTTTTTCACCACGTCGCTCCAATTCGTTTATATGTATACCATTCCGGCGGCGGACTGTCAAGAGCGGCCAGGTTAGCGTTTGCTGAGTGTGGCGGTGCGTCGGGTATAATCTGCCCCAGAAAGTAGTCTTTGGCTTGTGTTCAGGAGATAGTTCCCATGCGCCTGGCGGTTCTTTCGGATATTCACGGCAATTTAGCGGCCTTGCAGGCTGTTCTGGCGGACCTGGAGGCGGTGGGTGGCGCGGATATGACCTGGATTCTGGGCGATTTGGCGGCTTTTGGGCCGGAGCCGGTCGCTACCCTCGGCGTGATCCGCGCCCTGCCAGAGGATAAGACCAACGTGATCCAGGGCAATACGGATCGTTACGTCGTCACCGGGGCGCGTCCCATTTGGAAGAAGCCCGACAGCGCCGAAAGCTGGGGCAAATTTGTCGCCGGGAGCAAACTGCGTGATACCAACTTCGGCTGGACCACCGCCAATATCGGCTGGGAGGAGGCGGAATACCTGCTCAAGCTGGGGACCGATCTCGCGCTGGAAGCGCCCGGCTTCGGCTGGCTGGTAGGCTTTCACGCCGCGCCGGGGGACGACGAATATGTGCTGCTGCCGGATGTTTCTGACGATGAGCTGTTCGACGTCCTGTTGGAGCGCGAGGGCCGTATGGCTTTCGGCGGACACACCCATCTCCCGATGGATCGCACGGTGGAGACGTGGCGCATGGTGAACCCCGGCAGCGTTGGCCTGCCCTTCGATGGGGATCAACGCGCCGCCTACGCGCTGGTGACGTTTGCGGACGGCACGGTGAACGTCGAGCATCGCCGCGTGGCCTATGACGTGGAGGCGGTGATCGCCCGGTTGGAGGAACTCCAACACCCGGCGCGCACCTGGGTGATCGAGCGCCTGCGCACGGCGAAAGCGGGATAAGTTCAAAGTGTTGCGTGTTGAGTTTTAAGTCGGCCTGGCAGCCTGTTCCCCCTCTCCGTTTACGGAGAGGGGGTTAGGGGGGTGAGGTTTGCGTCGGTACGTGCAAAGCAGGCCTCCAGCAGTTCCGGCGTGATCAACTCCGCCGACGACGCTCGCAGGGTGCAGCAGTGCCGTGCCGCGATCTGCCCGCGCCGGATCGAGTCGTCCAGCGCATAGCCGTCTAGCACGTGGCTGGTCAGGAAGCCAACCGCCAGGCTGTCGCCCGCGCCGTTGGTGTCGATCACAGGCGCGTCCAGGTGGACGGGATCGAAGAAGTGCACGCCATCCCGCGTACCGAGCGCGCAACCCTTTGCACCCATGCCCACCACTACGATCTGATCCGGTTTGGCACATAGAAACTGCTGGATCAAGGGCGTGGGGTCGGGGTAGTTGGCGGCAGAAAAGAACAGGATGTCGGCCTGCTCGATGAAGTCCCGGCGGTAAGGGTCGTCACGCGAGACGATGTCCTGCAAGTCGCAGGCGATGATCGCGCCGCACTCCCTGGCGATGGGCAGCAGGTCACGCGCCCAGTTGGGGATGTTGAAGTGCGCCAGTTTCGCCCCGGCCAGCACCCGGCGGCAGGTGACGAGGTCGGGGTGCAGGGTCATGTGGCCCTTGCCGTCGTAGAAGTTCTTGCGCCGCCCGTCGCGGTACATGAAGTTGACGCTGCGCGCCGTACCAGCCGGATCGGTGAATAGCGCCGTCGTGTCGATGCCATCCCTGGCGAACGTCTCGCGGATGAAGCGCCCACAGAAGTCATCCCCGACGTGGCCGATGAAGGCGGTCCGTTTGCCCAGGCGCGCGTAGCCTCGCGCGGCGTAACCGCCCGCCTGACCCACGTAGTCGATGTTTTCCGTGAAGCTGGCCTCCACGCTGAAGTCGATGTCGTTGCCGTAGGCGTAAACGTTCGTGTCGATGCCGACATTGCCGATTACCACCACGTCGAACCGTTGATCTGTCATGAACGGCTGCTCCGCAATCAGAAGACGAACCGCCAGGATGCCAGAAACGCGAAGAAAAACCCTGGTGCGCCTGCCGTTTAGACGCCGATAGCGCCGTCCCAGGGTTCGATTTCCGCCGCAACGACGCTCTCGTTGTCTGCGCCGAAGACGAAGCGCGCCTTCAGCCGTTCGCCTTGCAAGACGCGCGGCAGCCAGTAGGCGTCGTCTTGCCACATCTGGTCGAACGGGATCGCCGTCACCGGAAACCAGCCGGGCCGCATCTCGTCGGTCTCCACTGGCTCGCCCTGCCACGTCTTCGCCAGGAAGGCATAAACGACCTGATTCCACGCCGGCCTGGCAGGAAAGACGAAGATCAGCAGGGCGACGGGCAGCAGGTCGGCTTCCTCGACCCGGACGCCTGTTTCCTCGTGCATTTCCCTGGCAGCCGCGCGCGCCACCGACTCGCCGTCCTCGATCTTGCCGCCGATGCCATTGCGCTTGCCCGCGCCGAAGCCCTTCTTTTTAAAGCCCAGCAGCACGTCCTGCGGCGGATCGCCCCGCACCAGGAAGCAGAGGGTTGCGTCTCGCATGGGTCGCTCCTATTCGCTGTGCAGGAGGATGTCCAGCGCCGCCCGGATACTGGCGGCGGTCGCTTCGCCGTCCACCAGCGGGCCGCGCTCCGCCACGAACCGTTTGGAACCCATGGGATCGCCAGGGTAGCGCGGCAAAAGCTGGATGTGCAGGTGGTTGATCCCGCCATCGCACATGGTATTCAAATAGACCTTTTCTGCGCCCAGGCCGCGCCTGATCGCCCGGATCACCTTCACGCAGAAGGCGAACAGCCGCGCGGCCTCGTCCTCCGCGAGTTCAGAGATGTCCTCGCGGTGCGGCTTATAGACGACGATGGTGTGCCCCTTCATGCGCGGGTAAAGGTCCAACACGACGCGGAAGGTGTCGTCCTGGTAGATCACCGGCTGTGCGCCGAACAATTCGCCCGTCGCCAGGTCGTGGCAGGAATAGCAGATTCCCCGTTCCCGCAAGGCGGCGATCCGCTGCGCCAGCGTGGCGCGCTCGCCCTGCCAGTCGTTCATGCCTGCTGTTCCCCGACCAGTTGCCCGGCCAGCCGCAGCCCGGCGCGCAGCCCCCGCCCGTCGCCGTCGCAGGCCGGATCGTAGGAGGCGATCCCCGCCCCGGCGACGGCAAACTGCCCGCCGATCAGCCGCAGGGCCTCCTCAAGCTGACCGACCGTCAGGCCGCCCGGCGGCGCCGGGAAGGGGTTCACCCGCGCCTCGGCAGGGTCGAGCACGTCGATGTCGAAGTGGATATAGACCCGCTGCACGCGCGCCCGCAGCGCATCCAGGGCCGGGGAGAGCGCCGCCCGGACGCCCGCCTGCCGGATTTGCCCTGCCTCAACAACTGTCACTGCCGAGCGGTCCAGCAGCGTCCGTTCGCCGGGGTCCAGGTCGCGCCCGCCGACGTGGACGATGTGCGCCTCCGGCACGGGCCGGAAGCCGGGGATGCCCGCCGCGATGGTCTGCCAGCAGCGACCCGCCGCCGTCGCCAGCCCCATGCCGTCCAGAAAGCCGCTGGCGGTCGTCTCCGGCGTGTTGAAATCGCCGTGCGCGTCGAACCAGATCACGCCCAGGCTATCCTGGGCCAGGCCGAGTCCGGCCAGCGCGCCCAGCGCCGCGCCGCAGTTGCCAGAGAGCACCAGCGGAAATTCCCCTGCCGCCCGGACGCGCTCCGCCAGCGCGCGGTAGAGGCCGAACGCGGTGGCGATTTCGGCGTGGAAGCCCTCCGGCGCTTCGACGGTTTCCATCGCCACTGTGTGCCCGGCAGTGCGCAGGGCGTCTGCGATGCCGTGCCGAAGCCAGTGATCCGGCCCGCACCCCATGCGGACCGCGCGCTGGCCGGAGTCGTAGGGCAGGGCGAAGATGCGGACGTTCGTCATGGGCAGCGCCTTTCCGGGAAAGATGCACGCAAAAACAGGTTGATTATACGGAATTTCCGCCGTCCCGTATAATGATTATGTTGTGAGTATATCAGGGAGCAGCCGATGCCTTTGACTCTGAACGGTCTGGTGATCAAACAACAGAGCGGCTTTTTTACCGTGCAGACCGAACGGGGCGCTTATGTGTGCCAGCTTCGCGGGCGGATCAAGGAGGAAGCAGCCCGTAAACGGCGCAAGGAGGCCGTAGACCCAACCCTCAATCTGTGCGCCATCGGCGACCGCGTGACGATCACCGCGCTGGAAGATCGCACGGGCGTGATCGAGGTGATCCACCCGCGCGAGCGTGTGCTTTCCCGCTCGGACATCGAGGAGCGCGGCGCCGGACGTCAGGAACGCGAACAGATCATCATCGCCAATCCGGACCAGGCGGTGTTCGTGCTGGCGGTGGCGAACCCCATGCCCAAACCGCGCGGCCTGGATCGCCTGCTGGTGATGGCCGAAAAGGCGCAGATTCCCTCTATTCAGATCGTCTGCAACAAGATCGACCTGATTCCGCGCCAGGAGGCGGATGCGCTCTTCGGCCTCTATCAGCGCCTGGGCTACCCGGTGCTCTATACCAGCGCGCGCACGGGTGAGGGCGTCGATGAACTGCGGGCACTGCTGACCGGGCGGATTTCCGCCCTTACCGGGCCGTCGGGAGTCGGTAAGACCAGCCTGCTTAACGCCGTCCAGCCGGGGCTAGGACGGGCCGTGCGCGCCGTCAGTCGGGCCACGTCGAAGGGCCGCCACACCACCGTTTACCGTGAGCTGATTCCCCTAAGCGGCGGTGGCTACGTGGCAGATACGCCCGGCATTCGCACCATCTCAATCTGGGACGTGGAGCCGGGCGAGCTGGACGCTTATTTCGTGGACATTCGCCCGTTCGTGCGGGACTGTGCTTTTGCCGACTGCACACACGCGCACGAACCCGGTTGCGCCGTGATCGCGGCGGTGGAACGCGGCGAGATCGATCCGGGCCGCTACGAAAGCTACCTGCGCTTGCGCGAGGAGATCGAGAACAGTTATGAGGATTGGGTGTGAGGTCGGGTGGGATCAAGCAGACGTTGCCGCCCGACCGCACATGCTTACTCCTCAACCGTGATCACGACGATGAACGCGCCCGCGTTGTTATCCAGCGGCGCGTCGTTGACCTGGAACTTCAGCACGCCGTCGGTGTCGGCGGTGAACGCCTCGCCTGTTCCCACCAGAAACGGCGTTCCTTCCCCAATGCGCCCGACCAGCGCGGGAATCTGCGCGTCTGGCAGCGGGTAACGCGCCACGTTCTCCGGGTCGGGATCGACCGCCGACGCGATTCCTGCGCCGCCCGCCGGGCCGTAGAATCGGCATATGGCGAGGTCCAGGTTGGTGCAGGGATGGACCAGCCCGGCGGCCCTGATGGTGAAGCTCTGCCCAGCAGACACAGACACACCGGAGTCTACCCAGGCTGCTGTGCCCGGTACGATTAGCGGCACGGTGATGCGGTGCGGCAGCAGATCGACCGGGAGCGCCCGGATGACCGCGTTCGACCAGGGTTCGGGCTGGCCCGGCGGCGTGTTGGCGGTCAGCGCCAGACGGTAGCCGACCCCTAGGGTGGTGCGCTCGCCCGCCGAGATCACATCTACGTGGCCGTCGAGCACGCCGATCACCAGGTGGTTTTCGTCTTCCGCCCGCATAAAGACCGTGCTGCTCAGAGCGATCTCCACGCCGTTGACGCGGAAATGCACCGTCACCCCTTCCGGCGACTGGATCAACATACCGTCGCGCGGCGCTTCTGCACAGGCGGGGTCGCCAACGCCGGTGGTCAGATAGAACGCCTGCATTGGCGCGGTATAGGCGCCGGCGTCTTCGGCGGCGACGGCGCGCAGTGTGGCGAGCGGGCAGTTCAGGACCAGTAGCGGCGCGTAAACCCAGCCGTTCCTGCCCTGGAAACTGATGCGCAGCCAGTTCCCGGCCTGGTTGCGCCCGGTGACGGTGACGTTTTCACCCGCTGTCGTCGTCCCCAGGGCGGGGTATTGCATCCCTGGCCCACCGCGCACATTGACGGCCCGTTCGGCTTGCGCGGTGCAGGTTGGCGGCGGCGCGGCCATCGCCTCCGGCGGCACGTCGCTGCGCAGGCGCGCGTCGCCAAAGAGCACGAAGGTCACGTTCTGGCCCGGCAGCATTTCCGGCAGGTCGGCCCGCAGCGACAGCACGGCCACGCCCCATTGGTTTGTCGCCGTGTCCAGGGGGGCGGTCGCCAGGGAGGCCAGGCGGGTCAGGTCGGCGGTGTCGCCCGGTGAATCGAAGTTGGGCAGGGCGGCGGCGTCCCAGCCGGCGGCGACGACCTGGGTATATCCGTAGCAAGCGGTGTTGCGCGCGAGATTGCTGCACGACTCGGCTGCCAGTGCCAATGCCTGCTGGACCAGGGCCGGGCAGGTGTCTTGGCCACCCTGCGCGGCAGCGGGGTGAGCATCCTGGGGGAGACCTGCGCCGAGTAGAGCAGCGGCGATGACGAGGACAAGACTCCGGATGTATTTCATGGAAACCTTCTCCTGCAACCAATACTTTGCGTGTCAGTATACAGATTCTTCGCCGGCGCGATACTGCCGCCTTCTCCGCCCTTTCCGGTTTGAAAACTCTGACCGCTTGTCCCCCGCCGCGCTTTTTCCTCTTGACGGGCCTGTGATATACTGACTTGTGATATGTTGACCGATTCGGAACGTGCACGTCTGGAAACACGCCTCGCCGCCTGGAAAGCACGGCTGCGCGCCTGGGGGTTGGATGGGCTGACGGCTGCCTTGCTGGAGGCCGCTGAGCCGTTTAGCCTGATCGGGGCGCAGGCGCTTTACGTGGCGCAGCCCACGCTGGGATTATTTCTTCCGGCGGAGTCGGTGGGGCGGTGGGCCAGGCTGCTGGAAGACCCGGCCAATCTGGCTTGGGTGCGCGCCCGGCTGACCGCTTCTGGCGAGGACGATGTCTGAGGGGCGGTGCTCCGCCTGCCGGAGCGAGGGCGAGGGGGTGAAAGGTTGGACTCGACCGTCGGCCTGTTGACCTTGCTGTTTCTGGTGCTGGCTTTTGTGCTGTTGGTCCTGAACACGCAGTTCTTGCGTGTGCTGCGGCGGCGAGGTGTCCAGCTTGCGCTGCGGCGCATCCCGGCCTACCAGCAGGTGGTGCCGCCCGCCGTCGGCGAAGCGGTGGAAAGTGCCCGCCCAATGCATGTCTCTTTCGGCGGCAGTGGCCTCGGCGCCGAGACCACCGTTTCGGCGCTGGCCGCCTCGGAAGTGCTTTATCACCTCGCCGAGCGGGTGGCCGTCGGCAACGAGCCGCCGATTGTTTCCCTTAGCGACCCGACTGCGCTCGGCCTGGCGCAGGGTACGCTCCGCCGCGCCTATAGCGCCCGCCGCCGGATGGACGCCTACCGCAGTTCGGCGGCGCGCTGGTATCCGCCAGGGCTGGCATTCGCGGCGGGGGTCGGATCGGCGCTGGCCGAAGAGGACGCCAACATGAGCGTGTTGGTGGGCCGGCTAGGGCCGGAACTGGCTTTCATCGGCGAGGCCGCTACGCGCTACGACCAGGTTTTTATCGCCCAGAGCGACCAGCCGGAAGGGCAGGCCGTCGGCTGGGTGATGTCTGAGTCGCCCCTGATCGGAGAAGAACTATACGCTGCGGGGGCATATCTTTCTCGCCATCCGTCGGCGTTGCAACTGAGCCAACTGCTGGCGACCGAAATCCTGCGCGTGGTGGTGATCCTGGGGATCGTGCTGGCGGCGGTGCTGGCGGTCGCGTCGAAGCTGGGCGGTGTGTTGAGCGTGGCGATCCTGATCGGCGCGGCGTTGGCGGCGCTGCTGTCGGTGGTGCTCTACGCACGTTCGACGACGCGGGGAGGAAAGTGAGCCATGCGCCGACTGCTTGCCATCCTGTCCGCAAGTATCGTCATCGGCATGGGGCTGATCACCCTGTTTGGCCTGCTGCCCGGTTCGCCCATCGCCCAGGTGACGGCGCTGTTCATCCAGCTGGTCGTTATCGTTGGGGCAGTGGCGGTGGTGATCGGGGTGCTGAACCTGCTGTGGGTGCACCTGCGGCGTGTGCTCAACGGCGATGCTGGCTGGGGCTACAGCCTGGCGCTGTTCTTCGCCGCGCTGGCCGTGATCGTCCTGGTGCTGGTCGAACGGCTGGGATTGCTGGACGGTGTGACCGGGACGGGCGTGTCGGCGAGCGGGTTTTTGTTTACGGCAGTGCAGGTGTCGGTGGAAAGTGCCCTGGCGGGCCTGTTGGTGTTTTTCCTGGTCTATGCCGCTGCCCGCCTGATGCGCCGCCGTGTGACGTGGTGGGCGCTGCTGTTTACCATCACGCTGCTGGTGGTGCTGCTCGGCTGGCTGCGCATCCCGGCGCTGGGGGCGTTGAACGATGTGAGCGAGTGGATTCGCACGGTATGGGCGTCTGCCGGGGCGCGCGGGCTGCTGATCGGCGTTGCGCTCGGCACGGTGACAGCGGGCGTGCGTGTGTTGCTGGGACAGGACCCCAGCTACCGGGAGTGAACAACCTCATCCCGGTCAGTTCCGCTCCGCAGGTGGAGGGGAAGTTTAACCGCCCTGGCTGCTCTTCTCCGGCTGCGGGGAAGAACGTGGGGTTGAGAAGGTAGAGTAGAAAGTATGGCGGAGAACCGCCCTGCGGGTAAATGGGATAGTGATCTGCCGGACTGGCTGCGCGGCCACATTCATCCGCCGCCTGGCATTGAGGAGCAGCCCCCGGCGCAGACGAAGCCTGAAGAGGCCCCGCCTGTTGCGCCCGGCGACATGCCGCGCTTCACCGGTTTGCTCCCCTGGTTGGACCAGCAGACTTCCGGCGCTCCGGCGGGCGGATCGCCCTTTGATCAGGGCGCGCCGTCGCCGGAGTCGCTGCGCGGGCTGACCGGGCAGCTTCCCTGGCTGGAGGACGTGGTTTCCCGGCAGCCGCCCTCTGGGGAGCCACCGACCGACGATAGCGGCCCGGTGGACCTGGGCGCGCTGGAGTGGACAGAGCCGGATGTGGTTCCGCCGGAAGCGGGGGGGATGCCTTTTGATCAGGGCGCGCCGTCGCCGGAGTCGTTGCGCGGGCTGACCGGGCAGCTTCCCTGGCTGGAGGATGTGGTTCCCCAGCCACCCACCGCTGGTCAGCCGCCTGTCCCTGCCGCCGACCTGGCCGCTCTGGACTGGATGGCCGACGTTGAGCCGGCGGAGACTCCGCCCGACGAACTGCCGACCGCCGAATGGCTGAGCCAGGCGCCCATTCCAACCATCCCGCCTGAGATCGAGCCGCTTCCCTCCGATGCGCCGATCCCGGACTGGCTGGCATCTGCCGAATCGTTTGGCCACACCGAGCCACCTGTCGTGCCGTCTGCCGCGTCCGGCGAGAGCGTTCCCGACTGGCTGGCCACCGCCGATGTTTTTGAGCAGGCGCAGGCTCCCGAACCGCCCGCCCCGGCCCAGCCCGTCCCCGACTGGCTGGGTTCTGTGGATGAGTTCGCCGCCGGGTTTGCAGAAGAAGCACCTGCCGCCGGGCCATCTGCCGAGGCGGTTCCGGACTGGCTGGGGGCCGCCGATGAGTTCGCCGCCGGCTTTGGGGAAGAAGCGCCTGCCGGGGAAGTCGGGGAAGTTCCCGCCGAGGAAGCCGCGCCGGCGTGGATCAGGGCCGATACCGGGGCGCTGCCGGAGACGACCGCCTCTGACCTGACCTATGAGGCCTGGATGGAGCAGCAGGAGGAGGCGCAGCGTCAGCCGACCCCAGAAGAACTGCTGGCTGCCGAAGTGCCGGATTGGTTTGAGGCGGTTGCAGCAGAGACGCCGGAAGAAACGCCTGCCGCGCCTGCTGCCCCTGCCAAGAGCGGGCCGGATTTTGTGCCCGACTGGTATCTGGGCCTGGAGGAGCAGGATACTTCTGCTGCGCCGGAGTGGTTCTCCAAGCTGGACTTTTCGGCGGATGCGCTGGCTGCCGCGCCGGAACTGCCGCAGGAAGCGCCGCCGCCCGCCCCGGCGCCAGAAGAACCCGCTTTCGATTTCGCCTCCGATCTGGGCGCAGCGCCCGCTGCTGCTGCGCCTGCCGAGGAAGTGCCGGATTGGTTCGCTGGGATCGACCTGGGCACGCCCGCCGCGCCGCCCGCCCCGACGCCAGAAGAACCCGCTTTCGATTTCGGCGTTGATCTGGGCGCAGCGCCCGTTGCTGCTGCGCCCGCCGAGGAAGTGCCGGATTGGTTTGCCGATTTTCACGAGCAGCCCGCACAGCCCGCCGCACCGTCGCCGGCGCCCGCCGCCGTGCCGCTGGACGAGGTCCCCGACTGGCTTAGTGCTCTGCCTGCCGACATGCCCGCGCAGCAGGAAATCCCGCCGGAACTGTTCTCGACGGACGCCATGCTGGCCGAGGCTGCCGACCTGGACTTTATGAACCTGATCGACCAGCAGCTTGGCGCAGAGCCGCCTGTGCCGTCTGCCCCGGTGGAGATGATGACCGAGCGGGAAGCCCAGTTCGACCTGGACGATCTGCTGGCCGAATTGCAATTGCCCGAAGATGCGCCCCTGACCGGATTGAGCGGGATGCAGGTGCAGCCGCCTGCTGCCCCCACCATCCCGGCGGAGGCTGGGCCTGAGGTGCCAGATTGGCTGGCCCGCGCTCGCCCGACGGCAGAAGGCGGACGACAGGTGTCGGCAGTGGTAGAGGCGCTGCGCAGCCCGGAGACACCACTGGAAAACCTGACCGAACGGCTCAAGGCCTTGCGTATCCTGACCGGCGAGGCGGCCAAAGTCGAGCCGGCGCCCGCCCCGGATCAGCCCTCCGGCGCGATCCTGGCGAGCATTACCGGCGGTCTGATCCCCACCCAGGTCTTCCGTGATCCCGGCGCGCCGGAGATGATCGACGCCGTCCGCCTGGACGAGGCGCAGCAGGCGCGCGTGAAGTCGCTTGAAGCACTGCTCGGTCTGGACAGGGTGTTGCCGCAAGTGCAACTGGACGAGGAGGGCCAGCCGATCCCGGTGGACGAGCGGGCGGAGGCCAGGGAAGTTTCGCGCATTGCCCGTGCCGAACGCCGCGCCCGCGCCCGTTCTCGCCGCAAGCTCGACCGCGCCGCGATTAGCCTGCTGTTGCTGGCGGCCATGATCCTGCCTTTCTTCGTGGGGGCGCTGCGCATTGTGGAGCCGCCTGCCGCCGTGCTCGACCCGGCCCGCCAGGGCACATTAGACCGCGCGATCCAGCGGCTGGGTCAGGGCGATCTGGTGCTGGTCGGCTTTGAATATTCCCCCACTGCCGCCGGGGAGCTGGACCCCCTGGCGCAAACGCTGTTGACACATCTGCTGTTACGCGGCGCGCGCCCGGTGATCGTGAGTACCAACCCAGCAGGCATCCTGCACGCACGGGACGTGCTGGCCGGGCTGGCCAACGATCCCTTCCTGTTGGCGCACCGGGGCCGCGCACCGGACGATCCGTTGGTGATGCCGGATGACTATGTGATCCTGCCCTATCTGCCAGGCGGCGTGGTAGGACTGCGTGCCCTCACTGCCACCAGCACCGATCCCCATGCCCTAAACCAGGGCGTCTTCGCCGCCGATTTCCAGGGCAACCCCACCGGGCTGGACGTGCGCTGGTTGCAGGTTTCCTTTAGATTGGTGTTGGTGCTGGCCGAACGCGGCGACGACCTGCGCCTGTGGGTCGAGCAGGTGGCCTCGGCGGTGGACCTGCCGGTGGCGGCAGGGGTGACGGCGGCTGCCGAGCCGGTGGCGCGGCCTTACTTCGTCGCCGGGCAGTTGATGGGGTTGCTGGCGGGCTACCGCGACGCTTACACCTACGATCAGGTCCTGTTGCGGTCTCTGCCGCCGGTGACGTCGCTGCCGCCGCACGGTGCGGGTGGGGCCGCCGCGCCGACATCCACCGTCGATCCCAATGCGACGCCGTTGCCGGAAGGGTTGGCGACACTGACGCCAACGCCGACGGCCACGCCGACGGCCACGCTGACGCCGACCACCACACCGACCGAGACGCCCATCCCCACCGATACGCCCACCCCCACGCCGCTTTCGGCGCGGGACGCCGCCGCCACCGCGCGGGCGACTGCCTCCGGAACGCTGCCGCCGACGCCGCTGCCCACGCGGCAGGTGTTTGTCACGGCCACGCCCATGCCAGAAGGCGGGGCGGCAGGCATCACAGTCGAGACGACAGCCCAGCCGGGCGTCGTGACGGCAGAGCGGCCATATCAGGATGAGCGGTGGTACAGCATGGGCCTCGGCGCACTGACCGCCGTCGGCATTATCGGGTTAGGCGCGCTGGTGAACCTCGCGCGCGGGATTCGTCGGAGGCGTGAACCGTGACGCCGGAAATGCTCGATACGCTGGCCGGGTGGGTCGGTCTGGTGCTGACCCTGCTCATTTTCAGCTATCTGCTGGCCGATAATTTTCTATACCGCCTGGCGGTGTACCTGTTCGTCGGCGTGGCGGCGGGCTATGCTGCCGTTGTCGCAGTGGAAGGGGTGCTGCTGCCCTGGCTGCGCGGCACGCTGCTGGCTCCCGGCGCAGACGCGGGCCAGATCGCGCTCGGCGTGATCCCGTTGGCGGTGGGGTTCTTGTTGCTGCTGAAAGCCTCGCCGCGCCTATCGCGCCTGGGCAACCTGGGGCTGGCCTTTTTGGTCGGTGTCGGCGCGGCGGTGAGCCTGATCGGTACGGTCAGCGGCACGCTGCTGCCACTGGCTGCCTCGACGGGATCGTACCTCGGTGCGAATCTCGTGGACGGCCTGATTCTCATCCTGGGCACGATCACGACGCTGCTCTACTTCCAGTATCTTGCCGTGCGCCGTCCTGACGGCGAAGTGGTTCGCCCGCCGGTGCTACGTGTTGCCGCGACCATCGGGCAGGTGTTCCTGATCATCGCCTTCGCCTCGCTCTACGCCGGGGCGATTGTGTCTAGCATCACCGTGTTCAGCGAACGATTGGCCTTTTTGTTGGAGCGGATGTTGGGATAGCTGTCAGCTTCCAGCCGTCAGCTAACCCAATGGGCAGGCTTTAAAAATGACCGGGGCAGACACGGTTGCCAGGGGTTCAAACCCCTGGCTAAATCTGCAAAGTCCGCTTCAGCGGACTGAAAATGCAGGTCGAGACAGAGGCTGTCAGTCCACTTCAGTGGACTTTACATCCGTAGCCGGGGACTGAAGTCCCCGGCGATGAAAACCTGCACATTCTGTCAGCTATCCGTTTTTTACAGGTATGAGAGGGATGGCTTATGGCAAAGATCGGCAAGTGCGGTTTAGACGAGAAGATCGAGACTGGACGGCGGGGCAACTGCTGGAGTTTATTCAGGAATTTGCCGGTGAAGGTCCGGTGCGGTCGCCCAGGCCTGATGCCGGGGTGAGTTTCAAAGAGCACATGAGGAATGTAGGTCCCTGGGATGATGATCGCAGCGCCGAAGAGATTATCCGCGACATTTACAAATCCCGGACCATTGGGCGCGACATTACCCTGGATGTCTCGGATTCGACTAAAAGCTGATGCCTGATAGCTGAGAGCTTATATGCGTCACCGCGTGCTGCTTGTCCTTGTCCTGATAACCCTGCTCCTGTCCGTCCCGCCGATCTATGCCCGGCAGGCAGAGGAGCGGGCGTGGTATTACGCCATCACAGGCGATGGACAGTTGATCGCCTACACGGTGGACGGGCAAACGAACACGCTGATCGCGGGCGGTGTGAGCCAGGACGCTTACGGCTGGCGGCTGGACGCTGACACAGGCCTGGCGCTCCTGGCGGTTGATGGCGCGCGCAGCCTGTACCGGCTGGAACCGATGACGGCGGCGGCGTTGATGTCGCTGCCTGGCGATGTGGCGGCCCCTTCCGCCGGACCTGGGGCGGACGAGCCGCTGCTGCGGCGTCTTGACGGGGCGCGTTGGCTGGTTTTCGACGGCGGCGCGTCCTGGCTGGCAGTGGGGGCGGGCGAGCCGGTGCAGATCGGCTTCTACAGCCCGGACGTGATCTTGCATCCGGCGGGGCAGGCCCTTTCCCCCGACGGGCGCTACCTGCTCGTGGTGGACGATCCCGATTTCCCGGCGCGTTACCGGGTATGGGATACCGTCGCGCAGGACTACGTGGTGCAAGACTCGACCGGCGGGCCGGGCGACGATGTCTGGTCGGTGCAGATCGCTTACGGGACGGGCGGTTTTGTGGTCAGCCGCACCCTGCCTGCTGAGGCGTTCCTGTATCGCTATGCCGACGCGGCGGTGGTGGCGGTCCCGGCACAGGATAATCGCCGCTATTTCGAGGTCCTGCCGGACGGCGCGACGCTGTTCTGGCAGCAGCGGGCGCAGGGCGAACTCGTGCCCGGTATTTATCATTTCGATCCGGCGGCGGACGTCTACACGCTGCTTCTGCCCGATGCGAGGCCGCTGCTGTTACAGGCTACTGATCGCTGAAAGCTGGCTTATGGCTGAGGAACAACTGGCACTCAATTCCATCATCGCCGCCGATTTCGGCAGCGTGCATACGCGCGCCGTGCTGATCGACCTGGTGGACGGCGCATACCGCCTGGTAGCGCGCGCCGAGACGCGCACGACGGTGGGCGATCCCCATCACGACGTGAGCGTGGGGCTGCGCCGCGCCCTGGCACAGATGAGTGAGATCACCGGGCGGCGGCTGCTGTTCGGCGAGGGCGACAAGGCGCAGGTGATGATGCCGGAGCGTCCCGACGGCAGCGGCGTGGATACCTTCGTGGCGACGGCCAGCGCGGGCCGTCCCCTGCGCGTGGTGCTGGTCGGTCTCATGCCCGAAGTGAGTCTGGTCAGCGGGCAGCGTGCACTCTCCGGCTCTTACGTCCAGGTGATGGATACGCTTTCCCTCTCAGACGTGCGCACAGAAGAGCAGCAGGTAAACGACATCCTCACGCACAGCCCGGACCTCGTCCTGATCGTTGGCGGCACAGACGCCGGGGCAGAGGAAGCGATCCTCAACCTGGCGCGGGTGGTGCGCACTGCTGTGCAGCTTGCCCGCTCAGACGCCCGCCCGACCGTCATCTACGCCGGCAACCGCGTCCTCCAGCGGCGTGTGCGCGAGGTGATGGGCGACGTGGTCGAACTGCTGCTGGCGGACAATGTGCGTCCTAGCCTACGGGACGAAAACTTGGGCGCGGTGCAGCAGGAGCTTGCCGCTGTCTTCGATCACTACCTGGCGCGCGTGGTTGGCGATGGCTTCGACGAGATCGGCCAGACCAGCCGCCTGGGCGTCCTGCCGACGGCGCAGGCGTTTGTCAACATTGCGCGCTTTGTGGGCGAGTTCGCGCCCAGGGATTCCGCCGGGGTGCTGGCGGTGGACGTAGGCAGCGCCACCACCACCGTCACCGCCGTGATCGGGCGGCGGCCCTACGCCAGCATCCGCAGTGACCTGGGCGTGGGGCACAGCGCCGCCGCCGTCCTTAAGGCGGCGGGCACGGCCAACCTGCGCCGCTGGCTCACCTGGGACGCAACTGACGAGGAGATCGCCGATTACGTCTACAACAAGACGTTGCGCCCAGCCACCGTGCCGATGACGGCGCAAGACCTGGAATTGGAACATGCGCTGGCGCGCGAGGCGATCCGGCTGGCGGTGCAGGCGGCCCGCCCGGCCTGGCGGCTAGGGCGGGGCGCGACCCTGCCTAACCTGCGCCCGCTGATCGGCGCCGGGGCGGTGCTGGCGGGCGCTCCCCATCCGGGCATGGCGGCGCTGATCCTGATGGACGCGCTTCAGCCGGTCGGCGTGACCGAAATCCTGCTCGACCCGGTGGGCCTGATCCCGGCGCTGGGGGCGGTGGCCTATGTGCAGCCCGCTGCCGCCGTGCAGGCGCTCGACGAAGGCGATCTACTGCGCGTCGGCACGGCCATCTGCGCCGACGGGCCGGTGCGCATCGGGCGCGGCGGCATGAAGATCACGATCAGACTGCCCGACGGCGTGGTAGAAAAACGCGCCATTCGCGGCGGCGCGGTCTGGACCTATCCCTTGCCGCCCGGCCAGACGGCCCAGGTGGAGGTGCGTCTGTCGCGCGGGTTGAGCATCAACGGCAGGACGCGCGTCAAAATGACTGTGCATGGTGGCATGGCGGGCCTGATCTTCGACGCGCGTGGGCGTCCGCTGCCCCTGCCACGCCAAGCCGAGGCGCGCGCCCGGCTTTACCCGGCCTGGGTCGCCGGGACGCAGGGCCGGGTTAAACTGCGTGTGGATGAGATCGATGCCTCTGAGGTAGACGCGAAGGCGTTGGCTGGGGCCGAGATCGACCGCCTGGAAGAGCAGGCCGCGCCCGTCCTGGTGGAGGAGGCCGCGCCTGTCGCCGCGAAGCCGCGCCGACGCGGGTTGTTCGGGCGGCGTAGAAAGGGTGAAGCAGAAGAAGAGGCCGATCTGGCCGAGGCGGAAGCCGCCGTTGTGTCGGCACTGGAGGACTCCGACCTGGGCTTTGAAGGCGACGTGATGGAAGAAGTGGGCGAAAAGCCGCGCCGACGCGGCCTGTTCGGGCGGCGGGGCAGACAGGCGGCGGTTGAGGCTGCGCCGGAGGAAGCGCCTTCCCCTGAGATCGATTCGACTGCCGCCATGCTCGACGAATTGCGTCTGGGCAGCCAGGAGGACAAGAAACGTTCCCGGCGAGGACGCCGCTGAACAAGTTCTCAGTGTTGAGTTCTGAGTTTTGAATTGGGGATGTAGAGGCTGTTTTGAACTCAAAACTCAAAACTTTGAACTCAAAATTTATGGAAAGCTGAACCCTGATGGCTCTGTACTATCCCGACCAGACGATGGTGCTGCCGATGACCACCATCCGGCGCGAGCGGTTGCTGCCGCCGGATGCCTTCGGCGAAGTGCTGGTGAACGAGCTGCAGCGCGTGGACGCTTATACCGTCGTGGCACGCGGGGTCATCCCGGCCCGTTACCTGCTCCTGGACCTGATGACCCCCTTCGGCCTGAGCGATCCGGCCCAGGTGCTCGACTACATCCAGGTGGAACCAGGCGCGGTGGTTGAGGCAGGCCAGGTGCTCGCCGCCGACCGCACCAAAAAACGCGGCCCGGTGCTGCGCGCTCCGGCAGGGGGATTGGTCTCGCAGTTGATCGATGGCCGCCTGGTGCTGGAAACCGATCTGACCACCCACGAAATCCGGGCGGGGTTTACCGGCACAGTCACTTCGGTGCGCCCCGGACGTGGCGTGTTGTTGGAAACGACCGGCGCGCTGATCCAGGGGGTGTGGGGCAACGGGCAGAGCGTCTTCGGCCTGCTCAAGTCGGAGCCGATGGGCGGCCTGACGGCGCTGGAATCGGGCGAATTTGTGACCGAATGGCGTGGGGCCATCGTCGTCACGGCTGGGCCGCTCACCCGCGACGCGCTGCGCCGGGCTGTCACAGCGGGGTTAGGCGGGCTGATCGGGCCGAGTATGCACGCGCACTTGCGCGAATTCGCGCTCGGCCTCAAAATTCCCATCATGCTGACAGAGGGGTTCGGCGCGGAGCGGATGAGTGCGCCGACGCACGGGTTGCTGATGGACTGCGCCGGCAAGCAGGCGGCTCTGGAGGCTAGGGTGCCGCAGCGTTGGCAGGGGGATCGCCCAGAGGTGATCGTGCCACAGGTCGGCGAGCGCCATACCGCGCCGCCCGCGCGCGATGAGCCGCTGCGGCTGGGCGGCGATGTTCGCATCACCCGCAGCCCCTACCTGGGAATGGTAGGCAAAATCAAGAGCCTGCCCACGTCGCCCCAGGCTATTGAGAATGGCCTGCGTCTCCTGGTCGCCGAGGTGCAGCTTCCGACCGGGCGGACCGTGAAAATTCCGCTGGCGAACCTGGAACTGTTCGGTCGAGGGTAGCCCCCAGGTCGCGGGGCTTCGGGGTCCCGTACTGTGAAGGAGTGAATGAATGTCCAGAGATGATTTCAACCGCGGCGACTTCACGTTCGGCGGCGATGAGTTCGGAGAGGAGGAGCCGTTTGCTGACTTCGACATGGGCGAAGAGAGCGACGTGCCCGAATTCGGCGACCAGGAGGTTGCCGCCGAGCGCAGCGAGACTATCTTTGGTCTGCGCCGCCCCTTTTTCTTCCTGCTGCTGGGTGCTGGGGCGTTGTTCTGTGTGGTGCTGTTGATCGTCGTGGCGATCATCCTGGCGAATCAAGGGCCGTCGGATATTGACCTGACCGTGACCAGCGTCCTGGCAACCAATACTTATGTCGCCGCCGCGCTGAACATGACCGAGACACGCAACGCCATCACCAACACGCCCACGCCGACCTTCACGCCGACGGCGACCTTTACCGCGACGCCGACCGAGACGCCGACCGCCACGCCGGAGACGCCCACACCGGCAGTCCTGTTGATGACGCCGACGCCCCAGGTGCTGGATACCAGCGCCATCAACCAGACGGCGACGGCCATTGCCGCCATCCTGCTCGGCGGCACGCCCACGCCGGAGGAAGGCGTGCCGCTCGGCGAGGTCGTGACGGCCACGCCCACACTGTCTGGCCTGCCGCAGACCGGCCTTTTCGATGACTTCGGGGGCGGCGGCGGGATTACCGGCCTGGCGACGGCGGGCCTGGCCGCGTTGGGACTGGCGGCGGTGATCTTCGTGGCGCGCCGTCTACGCACGCAGTGACCGGGCCATGCCGTGTCTGGCATCCCGACGCCAGAGGACAGGCAACCTTGATTGAGAGGGCGGCGTGATGCGTCGCCCTTTTCATGTTGCGCCGGCGGATTATATGCCGACTCTGGAATTTTGCGTTAAAACAAAGCCTGCACACCGCCGATTGAAAGCGCCGCCTGTATGCAAGGGGGATCATGTCGGGCAAGTCTTTTATCTACTACCGTAACAACGATTTGAAGCGCGTGTTGGACTTGCTGGCGACCGATCACTGTGTGGCGGTGATCGGCCTCAGCAACTTCGGCAAATCCGTCTTGTTGCGCGCCTTGCAAACGCCCGATGTGATGCAGCACCTTCAGGCGCGGATCGGCGTGCCGTTGCTGTTCGTCTATGTGGACTGCAACCGGATGCTGGAACTGTCGCCGCGCGGCTTTTACGAGGCCACCCTGCGTGCTGCGCTGGAGACGTTAATCGCTGCCGACGACCCACTGCGCGCCCAGGTAGACGCGCAGTACCGCATTGTCGTCTCGCCGCCCAACGATTTCGCCATACCACTGGCTTTCAATGACGCTCTGGTGATGCTGGTTGAGAGTGGAAAGCGGCGCGTCGTCCTGCTGCTGGACGAGTTCGACCAGGTACTGGACGGCATCGAGACGCGCGTGCTGCTCAACCTGCGCGCTCTGCGCGACCGCTACGGCGCTGCCCTCGGCTATGTCACCGCCACCATCGCGCCGTTGGCGCGGGGCCGCCAGGACGATGACGTGGCGGAGTTTGCCGAGTTATTCGACACCGGCAAGGTGTTCCTTGGCCCGCTTTCGGCCCAGGAGACGCGCAGCATGGCGGCAGCCCTGTTTGCCGCCGCTGGGGATTCCCTGGATGAGCCGGAAAGCGCCTTTGTGGCCGCGCAGGCGGGCGGGCATCCTGGCCTGATCCAGGCGGTGGTGCAGATGCTGCTTCAGGTCGAAAGTGGTGCGCCGGGTCGCTTTCAGCAGCAGGCATTTGAGCTGGCGAACGCTGCCCTGGAACACGACCGCCTGATCGGTAATGAACTGGCCCGTTTGTGGGCGCAGCTTTCCTCAAATGAGCAGCAGGCCGTCATCGACCTGGTGACGTTGGACCGCCTGCCGGAGGAGATGCGCCCGGTGTTGGAGCAGCGCGGCCTATTGCGTCCTCCAGAGGACGGCGTGGGTTCTCCTCAATTGTTCAGCCAGCTTTTTGCCCGCTTTGCCCGTCGTCAGGCACTGCATCGTCGGGAACGGCCCAGTGGGGTGTGGATTGACACCGATTCAGGTGAGGTGTGGGTCGATGGCTACGCCGTCCCCACGCTGACCGACCTGGAATACCGCCTGCTGCTGCTGTTATATGGCCGCCTGGACAAGCTGTGCGACAAATTCCAACTGGTCGAGGCGGTCTGGGGGCAGGAGTACATCGACGATGTAGACGACGCCCGCATCGAAAAGCTGGTCAGCCGCCTGCGCGCCAAATTGGAAGATCACCCCGGCGCGGTTCGCTATCTTGTGACGTTGCGAGGACGTGGCTACCGGCTGTCCAGCACCCCGGAAGCTATATCCTGAATAAAAAATCTTTTTTCCGCTGTGAAAATACATAAAATCAATGCTATACTTACGGTGAAGTGATTGTTGATCAGGATGCGATGGTGGGAAGGGAATAGTCCTGACGGCTTGTTCGCGTCATTCCGCCTATCCGGCGCTGCCGGTCGTTCACGCCCAAAGATCGCCTTTCATACATCTTTCCCGGCACGGGATAATGCCTGCTATACGGCGCGGCGGGGTGAAATATGACCTTACGCATCAAAGCACTGTTGATGATCGGTCTGACCCTGGTCGGGCTGATCGGGGCGCTGCTGGTGGCGTCGCAGATGATCTTGTTGCGCAGCTTCGCCGACCTGGAGGAGCAGTATCTGCGCCGCGATCTTCAGCGTGCGGTCAATGCCATCGCCGGGCAAGCCAACACCATGACCATCTCGCTACGGGATTGGGCGCACTGGGACGCCACGTACCGTTTTATACAGGATGCCCGCCAGACATACGTCGCTGAGAATCTCGCCGACGCGACGCTGATCAATTTGCAGGTGGGCCTGATGGTCTTTGTCAACGCTTCTGGCGACGTGGTCTTTACCAAAGCTGTCGATCTGGTGCGGGAACAGGAAACCGCCCTGCCTGCCGGTCTGGACGATTATCTGACTGCTGCGAGTCCCCTGCTGAACTATGCGGATGAGACTGATGATGTGCAGGGGCTGTTGTTGCTGCCGGATGGTCCGTATCTCGTCGTCGCCATGCCCGTACTGACTTCGGAGGAACAAGGTCCACCTGCGGGTGTGCTGATCTGGGGGCGCCCCCTGGATGCAGCCTGGGTCGCCGCTCTGTCTGCGTCGTTGTCCCTATCGCTGTCCATGCGTGTTTTCGACGATCCTGCTCTGCCAGATGATTTTCGCCAGGCCGGGCTGTCTTTACAATCGTCCACCGCGATTCACCCGCTGAACTCGCATATGATTGCCGGATATATCCTGTTCCCAGACATTGCCGGCAATCCGGCCTTGATTCTGCGGGTCGAAACCTCCCGCAGCATCTATGCGCAAGGACAGACCAGCCTGTTCTATTTTTTGCTTGCGCTGCTGGTGGCCGGTCTGGTCCAGGGCGCTATTATGATGGTGCTGTTAGAAAAGACGGTGCTGGCCCGGCTGATTCGTCTGGGAGCCAGTGTGCGTTGGATCGGCGCGAACCGCGACTTCGCCGCGCGGGTGCACATACATGGAGCGGATGAATTGGCCGACGTGGGAAACACCGTCAACGACATGTTGGCGGCCCTCCAGGAGTCTCAGGAGGCATTGCGTCGGGCGCACGAGAATCTAGAGGAACTGGTCGCCGAGCGAACGGCTGATCTTTCCGCAGCCAATCTGCTGCTGCAAGAGCAGATCGCCGAGCGCCAGCAGGCCGAGGATTCTCTATCGCGCGAACGCCGCCTGTTGCGCACGCTGATCGACAGCCTGCCGGACTACGTGTATGTCAAAGATACGCAGGGGCGCTTTCTGTTGACCAATGTGGCCCTGGCCTGCTATCTGTTTGGCCTGCCCGCGCCGGAAAACGCCATCGGCAAAACAGATTTTGACTTCTTTCCGCCGGACCTGGCCGAACGTTATCGCGCCGACGAGCAGGAGTTGATCCGGTCTGGCCAGGCGCTGATTAACCGCGAGGAGCCGTCGCTGGGCTGGCAGGGGCAGCAAAGCTGGGTGTTGACGACCAAAGTGCCGCTGTACGACAGCGCAGGAAACATCAGCGGTATCGTCGGCGTGGGCCGTGACATCACCCTGCGTCGGGAGATCGAAGAGGCCCTGGCGCGGGAGCGCCGCCTGCTGCGCACGTTGATCGACAGCTTGCCGGACTACGTCTATGTTAAGGACACGCAGAGCCGCTTCCTGATCGCCAACGTGCAAACGGCCAAAGGCATGGGCGCTGCCTCGCCGGACGATCTGTTGGGCAAGACCGACGACGACTTCTATGCCCCGGTATATGCCAGGCGCTATCGCGCCGACGAGCAGGAGGTCATCCGATCCGGTTTGCCGTTGGTCAATCGAGAAGAACCCGTGCCCGACCAGCAGGGGAACGTCCGCTGGTTTCTGACGACCAAAGTGCCGCTGCGCGATCCCCAAGATGGCGTGGTCGGACTGGTCGGCGTTAGCCGGGACATTACGCCGCTCAAGCAGGCCGAGGAAGAACTACGCCGGGCGCACGACGAACTCGAACGGCGCGTGGAGGAGCGCACTGCCGAACTGTCGCAGGCCAATGCCATCCTCACGGAGCAGGTGGCCGAGCGCCAGCGCGCCGAAGAAGCCCTGGCGCAGGAGCGTAACCTGCTGCGCACGCTGATCGATAACCTGCCGGATTACGTCTATGTTAAGGACCGCCAGAGCCGCATTCTGCTAAACAATGTGGCCCATGCCTGCCATCTGTTCGGCCTGGCCTCGCCCGAAGAGGCCATCGGTAAGACCGACTTCGATTTCTTTTTGCCGGAACAGGCCGAGCAGTTCTATGCCATTGAGCAGGCCGTCATGCGCTCCGGTCAGCCCATGCTCGATGTGGAAGAACCTTGCATCGACCGATTGGGCAACCTGCGCTGGATGCTGACCACGATTGTGCCGCTGCGCGACGGTCGCGGCGACGTGATCGGACTGGTCGGTGTTTCGCACGATCATACCGAGCGCAAGCGGTCTGAGGCTGCGCTGCAAGCCTCTGAGGCTGCCGAGCGCGAGCAGCGGGTGCTGGCCGAAGCCCTGCGCGATACGGCTGCTGTCCTCGGCAGCACGCTCGATCTAACCGAAATTTTGGACCGCATTCTGGATAACGTAGATCGGGTCGTTCCTTTCAATTCCGGCGGTATCGGCCTGGTCGAAGAGGACACGGTGCGGCTGGTTCGCTGCCGGGGCTATACGCCGGCGTTTCAGGAAGAGATGATGGCGCTGCGCCTCCCGGTAAGCGCTGTGCCCTATATCCGCCAGATCGTCGAGACTGGGCGGGCGGTGGTTTTCCCGCACTTTAAAGACCAATTTCCAGAGATGGCCTCATTGTGGGCCGAATCATATATCGCCGCGCCGTTTCAGGTGGGAGGACAGGTGACTGGGTTTGTGAGTCTGGAGAGCACCACGCCGGGCTTCTACAACGAAACCCACGCCGACCGCTTGCAGGCTTTTGCCGATCAGGCTGCCATCGCTTTTGAAAATGCGCGGCTCTATCAGGAGACGCGCCGCTATGCCGCCGACCTCGAACGGCGTGTGGCAGAGCGGACCGCCGACCTTCAGCGAGAGCAGGCGCAGCTCAAGGCCACGCTGGACGCGATGGGAGACGCCGTGATCGCTGCCGACCTGAACGGGCAGGTCGTGATGGCGAATCCCCTGGCGCGCGCCCTGCTGGACGAAGCGCCGCCCGATGCGGATCTGCTTCCCCGCTTGCAGATGGTCATCGCCCGGCTGTCTGGCACGCTGCGCGCCACCTATACCGAACTGCTTCAGGTGGGCAACACCGTGTTCCAGGCCAAAGCGGCCAAAATAATGCAGGCCGACCGCGAAGCGGGTGCGGTGGTGGTGCTGCGTGACGTGACGCGCCTGCAAGAACTGGACCGCCTTAAGTCGCAGTTTGTCCATAATGTATCCCATGAACTGCGCACACCGCTGGCGAACATCAAACTGTACCTGTCGCTGCTGCAAAAGGGCCGCGCCGACCGCCGCGAGAGTTACCTGGAAGTGATGCAGCGCGAGACGGCCCGCCTGGAACGTCTGATCGGCGATCTGTTGGACCTGTCGCGTCTGGAGGCAATGGGCCGCTTGCGCCGTTGGGAAGAGGTCCATGTGCCCGTCCTGATCGAGCAGGTTGTGCAGAACAATATGGCCCTGGCGCAGGCCCACCAGGTGAACCTATCTTCTGCCGTCGAAAGCCCTGCAGCGCCGCCGTTGCTAGGCAACCGCGATCAGATCATCCAGATGTTAACCAATTTGGTTGCCAACGCCCTGGCTTACACGCCTGAAGGTGGCTCGGTTATGTTGCGCAGCTGCTCTGCCCAGTTGCCATCTGGTGCGGCGGCGGTGGTGATCGAGGTCAGTGATACCGGCATTGGCATTCTGCCGGAAGACCTGGAGCACATCTTCGAGCGGTTCTATCGCGGTGGCAATGCCGGAGACGGGCATATCCCCGGCACGGGCCTGGGGCTGTCGATCACGAAGGAAATTGTTGATCTGCATTATGGTACAATTGAGGTAGAAAGTGTAGTCGGCCAGGGGAGCACGTTTCGTGTGACACTGCCGTTAAACCCGCCCAAGGACTCAACCGTTGACCTGGACGACTGAAGGAGGAATGTATGACGCAGAAAGCTACACTGTTGGTCGTCGAAGACGACATCCATTTGCTGCAAGGGATTCGGGATATTTTGGAACTGGATGGCTATGGCGTCATTACTGCCTCCAGTGGGGTTGAGGGCCTGGATGTGCTCAGCCGTCTCCCGACGGCGCCCGACCTGATTATTTCCGACATCATGATGCCCCGGATGGACGGCTATCAGTTCTTTGACGCCGTGCGCGCCAAAGAGGAGTGGACCGAGGTGCCGTTCATCTTTCTGACGGCCAAAGGGGAGAAAGCCGATGTCCGGTTGGGCCGAAAATTGGGGGCTGACGATTACATCGTCAAGCCGATGGACCCCGATGATCTGCTAGTGGTGGTGGAGGCCAAGCTGCGGCGGCGCGATCAGCTTCGTCAGCGCTTCGATGGGCGTGTGTCAGATGTCAAACGCAACATCCTCACCATCCTCAACCACGAATTCCGTACCCCACTGACCTATGTGGTTGCTTACGCCGACATGCTCAACCGCGACGCGGACGAATTGGGCGCCGAGGAGATGCGCGTCTTTTTGCATGGCCTGGACGCAGGCGCGCAGCGGCTCCGCCGTCTGGTGGAGAACTTCATTATGCTGGTGGAGTTGGAGACCGGCGAGGCCGGGCAGAACTTCTCCTGGCGCAAACGCTCCATGACCGACATCCGCCCGTTGTACCGCGAGGTGATCGGCCAGTTGCAGGCCATGGCCCAGGAGAAGAGCATCACGCTGGTTAATGAGGCGCCGGAGCAGGTTCCTGCTTTTCAGGGCGATTACGAATATCTGCGCACGGCCCTGTTCCATCTGGTGGAAAACAGCATTAAGTTTTCCGATAAGCCTGGCGTTACGGTGGAATTGAAGGCCAGCTACGACGACGCCGAACTGTACCTGATCGTCGAGGATCACGGGCGGGGTGTGCCGGAAACCGAACTGGAAAACATCTGGCAGCCGTTTTACCAGATCGACCGTCAGCAGCACGAGGACCAGGGCGCAGGGGCCGGCCTGGCGATTGTCAAGGGTGTTGCCAGCCTGCATGGCGGCAGGACCGAGGTCCAGAGCACGTTCGGCGTGGGTAGCCGCTTCAGCATCGTGCTGCCGCTGGGCAAGCCGGGAGGCTAGACGGCACTGTTTCCGTTAGCTGACCCAATGTGCAGGTTTTGAGCGCCGGGGACTCAAGCGCCCGGTTACGGATATAAAGTTCCCTGAAGTGGACTGACATCTGCCGTTTCGGCCCGCATCTCAGTCCGCTTCGGCGAACTTTGCGGGCTTCGCCAGGGGGGAACCCCCGGCGACCGGGGCAACCATGGTCGTTTTTTTTGAAACCTGCCCAGCGTGTCAGCTTACTGTCCGCCTGCGGTCAGTGTCAGGATGGGGCAAGTGTGCTACCATACAACCAGACCGTCGGCTTGCATCCGCACGAAATATAGGGAGGACTTTGGGGATGGCCCAGTCGCTTTTTGAGAAGATCAACACGCTGATTACTGCCAACTTGCACAGCATGGTGGATCGCGCTCTGGAGGCTAACTCGGTTCAGGTTATGGACGAGTATATCCGCCAGTCGGAGCGCAACCTCGACTCGCTCGAAGACTCGGTGGCGACCATCGGCGGGACGGTGAAGACCCTTAAACGCAAATATGACGAGTTTGCCGCCGCTGCCGAAAAGTTGGACCGCGACATCGACCTCCTGCTGACCAAAGGCAAGAATGAACTGGCGGCGGCAGCCCAGGCTGACTACAACACCAAGCAGCAGCTGGCTCAGGAATATTATGAGCAGTGGCAGCAGCAAGAAGAGCAGTACCGCAAGATGATGGACATGAAGCTCAAGCTGGAAGCCAAGCTCACCACCATCAAACAGGAGCGTGAGCAGGTCAAGGCGTTGCTTGAGCTGGCCGAGGCCAAGCGGGTGACGACCCGCACGATCAAGAGCCTGGACGATCTGGCCGGTGTGGGCGACGAGGACGTGTCTCGCGTGGCCGACGCCATTCGCGCCCGCCTGGACCGCGAGGACGCCAAGATGGAAATGGCAACTTCCCGCCTGGCCGAGCAGATCGACGAGGCGGTGGGCTACAGCGAAGTCGAATCCCAGCTAGAAGAGCGTCGCAGGCGCCTTAACCTTACGTCAGGCCAGGGTCAGTAATCTGGCTACAGGACATTGCCTGGGCAGGTAGAGGGCCGCCGACGGGTGGGGCAAGTCACCTTGGGCGGCCTTGCTTTTGGGCCGAAAAGCATAGCCCCTAGAGGAACATGCCGATGCCCGCCGACGCCGACCTACATCCATCCTCGTCGCCCCAGGCTGATCTGCCCGAAACGGATGGCACGCTGCCGCAAGGCCAAAGCGCGGACGCCGGTGCGTTGGACGATCTGCTGGCTGCTATGCGACCGGAGCACCGGGCGTTGTTTAGGATGGCGCTGGCTGCTTATGACGCCAACAGCCTCGATACGGCCCAACGGCTGGCGCTGCAAATCCTGGCGCAGGACGACCACGCCGCGCCGGCCTGGCTGCTGCTCAGCTACATCGAGCCGAACTGGTATGACCAGATGCAATGCGCCGAAAACGCTCTGGCCGTCGCGCCAGACCTGGAAGATGCGCGCCTGCGCGTGCAACAGGTGAAGGAGCAGTATCTTCCCGCTTCGATTGGACGCCCCTACAGCGTGATCCCGGCGGTCAAAGAAGCGCACCGCGAGGCAATGGAACGCTATTTCCGCGAGGGGGCGCTAGAAGCTGCCGTCGATCCGCTGGACGACCCGAACCAGTGTCCGTATTGCGGCGTGATCAATGGCCCCCGACGCAGGGTGTGTTCCAATTGCCACAAGAGCCTGCGCCGTTTGCGTCCGGTTGTGCAAGACCCCAGCGGCGCGCTACGCATGGCCTGGATGCTTAACTTCGGCGCCGTGGTGATGGTGTGCCTGCAACTGCTAACGCCGTTGATCTGGGCGTGGTACATCCGGCTGCCGGACCGAGGCTTCGTGGACATAATCTTCGATCAGTACACGGCTGTCGTGATCGCCGGGCCGGTGCGCCAGGTGATGACGCCGGAGCTGTTTCTGCTGCTGCTGGTATTGGGTGTGTTGCGCGTGGTGTTGTTGATCGTCGCGCAGGTGGCGCTACGTTTCCGCTTTGCGTGGGGCTACTACTTCGGCGTGGGCCTGTTCGGCTTTGAGACGGTGTGGGCCTTGTTCGCGGCAGGGGTGCAGTGGACCGGTGTGATCATTGCCGGGCTGAGTGCCCTGGTCGCCGTGAGTGGGTTGATGAGCCTGGTTGTGGCAGCGGAGAACTTCCCGGTGGTGTGGGAGCGGTATCGTGTCCAGCCGGATGAGCGGCTCAAAAGCGCGCGGGCGCATTGGGAGCGTGGGCGCGAACACCAGCGCGCCGGGATGTGGGCATTGGCGCTGGCGGAATATCGCGCCGCTGTGGCCGCTGCGCCCAACCGCGCCGATTACTATAAGTCGCTCGGCATCGGGTATAATCGTTTGGGACACCTGGACCGCGCCCTGCGCGCCCTGGAACAGACGCAGCGCCTGGACCCGACCGACCTGGAAGTGGCGACGCTGGTCGAGCGCCTGCGCGCGCAGATGCAGGCACAGGCGGCGAGCCGGCAGGCGATTGTCCCGTTGCAGCCGCAGGGTGATGCGCCGCCTCGAGAATCAGGACAGCAGCCATGAGTGACGATCAAGATGTCAGGGTCAAAGATCAGCTTCGCAGCCGCGCCTGGGGCGCCATGGTAACCGACGCCTTCTGGCGCTGGGAAAGTGCAATCATCATCGCGTTGACGATGATCCTGTTCGTGCTGGTCAGGCCCGAATGGGAATGGTGGCAGCAATGGTACTGGCTGGTGGCAGGCGCGCTGGCCGAAGTGGCATTCGTTGTTGCGCACGTTACCGACCCCCAGGCAGCCCAGCAGGCGGTGGAGCGGATGTTCAGCGAGAAGTATGACCCCCGTGACATCCGTAACCGCGTGGCGCGCCAGCGGATGCAAAAGGCGCTCGAATACCGCGCTGAGATCGCCCGTCTGGTCAATACCCAGTCCGGCGCGTTGCAGGTCAGCATGAAGCAGACGCTCGACGAGATCGACGACTGGATTGAGAACATCTACCGTCTTGCCAAACGCATGGACTTGTTTGAGGCCAACAACATCATCGAGCAAGACATGCGGCGCGTGCCGACCGAACTACAAGCCCTGCAGAGCCGTCTCAGTGTTGAGCGGTCGCCGGTGGTGCGCGCCGAGTTGGAGCAGGCCTTGGCGGTCAAGCGCCAGCAGATGGAAAATCTTCAGGCGCTGGCGGATAACATCCGGCGCGCCGACATCCAATTGGATAACACACTGGCGGCGCTGGGGACGGTCTACGCACAGATGCAGGTCATCGACACGAAAGACGTGGATAGCGCCCGCGCCCGTCGCCTGCGCGAGGAAATCCGCGACGAGGTCTCCGGCTTGCAAGATACGATTCTGGCGATGGAGGATGTGTATTCCAACCGCCTGACGGCATCGTGAATTTCTGGATAGCTGCATCACGGTGGCTAGGGGGCCATCTGTGCAGCGCCTTTGTACTGATGGGAGGTGGGCGGTGGGCGATCTTCTCTCCCTGTTCGATCCGATCCTGGAGCCGAACCTGCTTTACATCATCCTGATCGGTGCAGCCTGGCTCGCTGTGGTGGCGATGTTTATCCCCGGCACGGGTTATTTTGAAGTGGCGGCGGTTGCCGGGCTGCTGTTGGGCGTTGGCGGGGCGATCTCGCAAGGCGCAAACGCCATTGGGCTGGCGCTGCTGGCGCTCTCGTTTGGCCTGTATGCCCTGGCGGTGCTGCGCCTGCTCCTGTTGGCCCAGGCCGGGGGCGACCTGGCCTCTTGGCGACGCATGGCGGTCGCGCTGGGGGTAATCGCGGCGCTGATCCAGGTGGCGGGCGGCCTGGTGCTCTTTGTGGATGTGCCCGGCGTTTCGCCCTGGATCGTGCTGATCCTGGCGCTGATCTCGCTGGCAGTGCACCGCTGGATGCTGACACCTGCTGCTGTCGCGTTGCGCCCTCCGCCGCAGACGGGTAGTGAGGCGTTGATCGGGGCGCAGGCAGAGGTGCGCGGCGCGCAGCCGACCCCCGGCCGGACGGCGATGATCTACCTGAACGGGGAACTGTGGCAGGCAGTGGCCGATCTCCCCCTGGCCGAAGGCGACCGGGTTGAAGTCATCGGGCGGGAGGGGATGCACCTGCGCGTGCGTAAGATCGAGTAGAGCAGCTCTTTGCCGCCAGAGGCGGGTCTGTCGAAAGGCGGTGGGCGCGCTCCACCGCCCGAAGTGCCCGGTTGCGCCTGTAGGGGGTGGTTGGTGACTGCCTCCGACTGTCGTTCATGCTGATGGTCGAACCTTCAACCTATCGCATTGTCCGCGCCACCTGGCGCGATATTCGCGCTGTGCGCCGCCTGGAAGTTATTGTCTTCCCCAAGGACGCCTATGCCTACCTGGAGTTATGGATGCTGCTGGTGTGGCCCGGCGGCGTGAATCTCAAGGCGGTTGCGCCAGACGGTGAACTGGTCGGGTTTGTCTCCGGCGGCAAGATGGCGGGCGGCGGGCGGACCTGGATTATCACGCTAGGCGTACACCCGGAGCATCGGCGGCGCGGCCTGGGGCGGCGGCTGCTGGAAGCCTGTGAAGCGCGCCTGTCTAGCCCGACGATCTACCTGACTGTGCGCGCCAGCAACGCCCCGGCCATCTTGCTCTATGAGCAGGCGGGCTATCGGCGGTCGTGCACTCGTCCCGGTTACTATCCCGACGGCGAGGACGGCATCGAGATGCGCAAGGATCGCCCGTCAGCGCAACCGTCCACGCGGTCAGATGGATAAAGCGGCGAGGACTTTTTACACACCGTTAACGAGTCTGCATTGATCCGGCAGCAAGTTGCTCCTACACTGGTGTTGAACGTTGGAAATGAAGAGGGGCAAACCATGAAACGCATCGTTCACTTCATCTTGATCATCGCAGCTGCTGTCCTGACGTTGTTGCCACTGGCGACGGCAGGCGCGCAGGGGACGCAGGTCACGCTTACGCTGACCGAGGCGCAGCTCAACAGCGCCTACCGCGTTGTCAGCCCGCGCTATCGCAGTGTGTCTAACGTCGCCGTTGATTTACAGCCGGGGCAGGTCAGCCTGGCCGCTACCATCACGTTCCGCAACGGCCAGGCGTTGACCACCGTCTCAGTGTGGACGCCGACCGTGAGCAATGGCCGCATCACCTGGACACTGGTCAGCCTGACTGCCAACGGGCAGGCGGTTCCGCAGAACCTGGTCAGCGCCGTCTCTAACGCCGCCCGCGCAGTGGTGCAGCAGACCGTGCAACAGGCCCTGCGGACGCAGGTATCGGGACGGTACACGGTGACGGAGATCGTCATTACGGAAAACGATCTGACCATCACCGCTACGCGCTGAGTGTTTGCCACCGGGCAGTTGAGCAGCGACAGACATCACGTTGCCGCTGCTATGCTTGCCGGCTTCCTCTGATGGGGTGAGGGGGAGGGGGCGTCAGTCGCCGATCTGGACGAACGTCACCGTGTCGGCGGACAGGTCTACGATGGCGGCGGAGCGCGGTCCCACGCGCCGCCCGCCCAGCGCGCCGGGGTTGACCACGCGCGTCCGCCTGACGCGCTCATCGCGGCGGCGGTGGGTGTGGCCGTGAAACACCCAACGGTACTGCTGGCTCTCGATCAGGGCTTGTAGGGCCTCGTCGTCCTGCCCGTGTGTCAGGGCGATGGTCGTGCCGTCCAGCGTCAGTGCATACATCGGGCGGGGCGGCGGCGCACCGATGGCGCGTGCGGCGGCGATCAGCCCGGCGGCGTCCTCGTCTCCATTGCCCAGCACAAAGGTGACATCCCACCCGGCGAACAGCGGCATGAGTTGAGGCCGGGTGATGTCGCCGCAGTGCAGCAGGGTGGTGATCTCCTGCGCGCGGAAGATGTCTAACGCGGCCTGGGTGTTGGCCGCGTTGTTGTGTGTGTCGGACAGGAGGCCGATTCTCATCAGCCGTCCAATCCGTAGACTTCGGGGCGGCGATCCTGGAACACTGGGATAAGCTCGCGGGTTTGCTCGACCAGATCGAGTTCGATCTCGGTGGTCAGCAACGCCGGGCTGCTGCCGCCCTCGATCACGATCTCGCCCCAGGGATCGACGATCATCGAGTGTCCGGCGAAGACCGTCTGGCCCTCGGCGGTGGTCGCCTCGCCGACGCAGTTGCACGCCAGTACAAAGTACTGGTTTTCGATGGCCCGCGCGATCAGCAGGGCGCGCCAGTGGGCCAGCCGCGCTGCCGGCCACGCCGCCGGGATGATCACCAGCCGCGCGCCTTCGACGCCATAGCGCCGGAACATTTCTGGGAAGCGCAGATCGTAGCAGATCGCCAGCCCGGTTTTGCCCCAGGGCAGGTCCATGTTCAAAACGGACTGACCGGGATTCAGATAGCGGTCTTCGCTCATCGGCCCGAAAAGGTGAATCTTGCGGTAGACGCCCACCAGGTTGCCGTTCGGGGCAAAGAACGCCGCCGTGTTGGTCACGCCGACGCCGCGCTTTTCCAGCATCGAGCCGACGATACAGAGGTTGTGCTGTTTGGCCACCGTTGACGTATCGGCGAACACGCCGGCGTTCAACGCCGCCGCCAGGTCTTGGGCGCGATCCAGCGCCGGGCCGGTGGGCCACAGTTCCGGCAAGACCAGGATTTGTGAGCCGCGCCGGGCTGCTTCCGCTGCCAGGTCATGCATCACTTCGGTATTGCGGCGCGGATTGCCCGGCGTGATGACCATCTGCGCGAGGCTGATGTTCAGTTTGGGCATGGCTTTACCTTCTCCGTCATTGTGCAGTGCTTAAAACAGGCCTGTCAATGGCAGGACCGGGGAGGACCGTCAAGGTGTTGCCGGAGAGTCTACCCAGATCGCCGCCACATCACCAGCCGGGCTGCCGGGCAAGCTGCGCCGTCATGCGCCCGTTGGCGCGGCGGCAGGTGCAACTTCCAGGTAGATCGATTCGCTCTTGTCGTCGTAAGCCAGCAGTTCGGCGTAGCGTCCCCAGTTGATGGCGAGATCCAACTGGTGTTCGGCCTCCTCGCGTGAAAACTCCAACTCCAGGGCCGTGCGAACCACATCGGCTTCCAGGCGATGGTTATCCGACGCCGTTAACATGGCGAGCATCCACTTGAACATTGGCAGGCGGCGGATGCGCGTGGCGAAAATCTCTTTGCGGGCCAGGATGCTGGCTTCGGCGAACGTTTCCCCCAGCGGTGTGAGGGAAAGGTCGCCCTGGTCGATGGTGGCGAAGCCCAGCAGTTCGGCGGTATCGGTCAGTTGGAGCAGCACATCCGAGTCCACGCCCAGGTCTTTGGCGAGCTGGTAAATGTCGTGGCGTCGGCGGGCCGTCGCGCTGATGTGCTCTAGTAAGCCTGTCAGTTCGTTAATTGAGGTGTCGGGCAGGGCGCGCGTGTGACCGGATTCGCCCGGCGCGCTGCCCATTTCGATATGTTCCGGCTGGGTTTGCCCGGCCAGCGTCGCGTACACCTGGTCCACCACTTTAAGGAATTCGGGGGACTTGCGCTGGCGCGGGTGGGGCAGATTGACGTTGAGGTCGGCGACTACGCGCCCCGGCTCTTTGTCCATGACCACAATCCGCCCGGCCATCTGTACGGCTTCCTCGATGTTGTGCGTGACCATCAACACGGCTTTGGTCGGGATCGCGCCGCTGGTCCAGAGTTCCAGCAGTTCACCGCGCAGCGCCTCGGCGCTGAGCACATCCAGGGCTGAGAACGGCTCGTCCAGACACAGCAGTTCCGGCTCGACCGCCATTGCACGGGCGAAGCCGACCTTCTGCCGCATTCCGCCGGACAGCTCGCGCGGAAAGGCCGTCTCGAAGCCGTCCAGCCCGACCATGTCCAGCAGGTCGATGGCGCGCGGCGCACGCAGGTTGCTTGGCACGCCCCGCGCCTTGAGCGCCACTTCGACGTTCTGTTGCACGGTCAGCCAGGGGAACAGGGCGAACGTCTGAAAGACGATACTGGCGTGTGGGTTGACGCCGCGCAGTGCCTGGCCGCGATAGATCACCTGCCCCTCGGCCGGTTTGTTCAGCCCGGTGATGATGCGCAGCAGCGTGCTTTTGCCGCAGCCCGAAGGCCCCAGCAGCGCCACGAATTCGCCTTCGTCAATGGTCAGATTGATGTCTTCGACGGCAGTGAAGCGGCGCTCACCGCTGCCATATTTCTGGCTGATATGCCTGAGTTCGACCAACGTGTTTGCGCTCACAGACTCACTCCATCCGGTACTGGCTCTCGGCGATGCGGTACAGCCGCCGCCAGAGCAGGCGGTTGATGGCGACGACGGTGAAAATCATGGCGAGCGTGGCCGCCAGAAGCAGATCGTAGCGGCCACTCGCGGTTGCCTGGGCGATGACCGCGCCGATGCCGATGGTGCTGGTCGTCTGGCCGCCGAACGTGATATGCTCGGCTACAATGCTGGCATTCCACGCCCCCCCGCTGGCAGTGATCGCCCCCGTGATGATGTAAGGGAACAGCGCCGGCAGGATCAGGGTGCGCCAGCGTTGCCAGCGGCTCAAGCGCAATAACGTGGTGGTGTATTTGAGGTCCTGGGGGATGGCGCTGGCCCCGGCGATCACGTTGAACAGCAGATACCATTGGGTGCCCATCAACATCAGCAGCACGGCGGCGATGTCAACGCCGCCCGGCAGGTTGAGCACGAACAGCAAAAAGACCGGAAACAACGCCGTCGCCGGGATAGAGGCCGTTACCTGGACGACCGGCTGTAAGATCGCCGCCAACCGTCGGTTGGTGCCGATAGCAACGCCGACCGGGATGGTCCAGGCCAGGGTGAGGCCCAGCGCAATGCTCACGCGCAGCAGCGTGGCGAGCAGGCCCAGGCCAATGCTCCCCCAGTCGCTCAGCGGGACGGTCAGCAGCAGCAGCGCGGCCCGATACGCGCCGTAGAGGATGGCCGCGCCGACCACGATAGCCAGAAGCGCCCCCAGCCAGGGCCGCTTTGGTCGATCCTCTGCCGCCGGCGAGGAATACGCGGCAGGACGGGCAAAGGCGCTTTCTATCCACTGCGCGATTGGCCTGAAGACTCGGTGACCGATCAGGTCCATCAGGTGCGAACCGCGCAACACGTCGTAAAACCACGAGGTCGGCGGGTTGTCGTCTGTAACCATTTCCAGTTTGAAGCGGTTGCCCCAGGCCAGCAGAGGCCGCCAGAGCAGTTGGTCCAGCGCCACGATCACCAGTATCAGCGTTGCAAGTCCCTCTATCACCGCCTGGGTGTTCCCCTGATTGGCAGCTTCTTGCAGGTAGGCGCCTAACCCCGGCAGGCGAAAGTCGCGCTCGCCGACGGTGAAAATCTCGGCGGCCATCAAGAAGAACCAGCCGCCGGACCAGCTCATCACACTGTTCCAGATCAGGCTGAGCGCGGCGAAGGGCAGTTCGAGCGTCCTGAATTGCAGCCAGGGCGAAAAGCGGAAGATACCGGAAGCCTCCTGCAATTCTTTGGGAATTGTGGTCAGCGACTGATACCAGGCAAAGGTGAGATTCCACGCCTGGCTGGTGAAGATCAGGACAATCGAGGCCAGCTCAACAGCCATGTCTTCTGGCAGGATGGCGCTCAGACTCAGCAGCACGACCGGTAGGAAGGAGAGAATGGGCACGCTCTGGAGAATATCCAGCAGCGGCATGAGAATCTGTTCGGCGCGGCGGCTGCGGGCCGCGATCCGGCCATAGCTGAGGGAAAAAAGCAGCGACAACCCATAAGCGGCGCCCATGCGCCCGACCGACAGCAGCGCATAGTAAGGCAGCGCCTCTGGCGCCAGCGAGATCGTCGGTCCCTGAATGGCGCCGGGGGTATTGATCGCCAGTTCCACGCCTGCATAAATCAGGGCCGCGATTCCCAACAGCACAATAGCGTCGCTCCAGGTGAAGCGACGCTGTATCGGTTGTTGCGTGGCAAAAATACGAGAAGTTCTATCCATCGCCGACTCTTTGCGGGGCTGGGCAAAACCGCACTAAATATCCCCCACGGCTTGCCAGAAAGCAACAGCTTCCTCAACCACGCGCCTGGTGGTCAGCAACGTGGTGTCCAGATGGGGGAGGCCGGGCAGGTCGCGCACCTGCCATTCGACGCGCAGCCGCGCCAGGGCCAGCGCCCGTTCGCGCGGATCGTGAAAGCGGTCGCCCAGATCGACGTGCAGCCGACGCAGCACTTCATTGAGCGCCGTGACCAGCACCAGCACCACGCCGCTCTCTTGCAAACGGCGGCGGTTGGCCTCGACCAGCAGCGTGGAGGCGCTGACGGAAATGACCGCTCCACGCTGAAGAGCCAGTTCGCGGCACAATTCGCTTTCCACGCTGCGCAGCCGCGCCTCGCCGAAGAACACGCGCAGTTGTTCCGGCGACATGCCCTCGCGTGTCGTGATTTCGGCGTCCAGGTCGCGCAGTGGCGCAGCGAAACGGGCCGCGATCTGCGCCGCCACGTCGCGTTTGCCCACGCCCATCGCGCCCGCCAGGATCAGATTGCGGTAGGGTGCCGGCGAAGAGGGTTTGATGGTCTGGGTTCCAGGTGCCGGGTTCAAGCCAGACATTGACAGTATAGCCTCATAACGCCGGGGGTCAATCCGGCAGGGTAAACCAGAACGTCGCGCCCTGGCCCGGCTGCGAATCAACCCCGATCTGGCCGCCGTGCGCCTCGACCACCCGGCGCGTGATCGCCAGCCCCAGACCGGTGCTTTTTTCGCCGCCGGTTGGCTGCGCCGACAGCCGCGCGAAGTGTTGGAACAACTGCGGGCGGTCTTCCAGGGTGATGCCCGGCCCTTCGTCCTGCACGCTCACTCGCCAGCCGGAGGGCGTCCGTTCGGCGGCGACGCGCACAGTACTGCCCGGTGGAGAGTACTTGACGGCGTTTGACACCAGGTTGTCGATCACCTGGCGCAGACGGCGCGGGTCGGCGTGCGCTGTCCCGGCGGGGGCGCTCACCAGCAAGACGTGCGTGCCTTTGGGGGCGGCCATTTGCGCGTGAGAACGCACGGCATCGGCCAGGAACCGGTCCATGCTCACTGGTTCCAGCCGCAGGTCCAGTCGTCCGGCCTCGATCTGCGTCACGTCCAGCAGGTCGTTGAGCAGCGCCAGCATATGGCGCGCCTGTTCCCGAATGTCGTTGAGCAGCAGCTGGAGTTCTTCGGGGGAAAGCTGGGTTTCGGGATCGAGGAGGAAGTTGCTGACCATTTGAATCTGGGCCAGCGGGTTGCGCAGGTCGTGCGCGGCGATGCCCAAAAAGTGGTTCTTGACCTCATTGGCCTGACGCAGTTTCGCGTTGTGTTGTTCGACGGCGATCTTCTGCGCCGCCAGTTCCGAGGTCAGGCGGCCCTTCTCCACGATCACGGCAAGTTGCGCCGCAATCTTTTTGAAGATGGAAACATGCGCCTCGTCATAGGTGTTGGAGCGGGTGCTGGAGAAAAAGAGGAACCCCACCGGCACGTTATTGACGATCAGCGGGCAGGTGAGCGAGGAGCGCATCCCCTCGGCAACGATCAGACGGGTCGAGTCGGAGGAGGGTTTTTGCCGCAGATAGGCTTCCAGGTCGTTGATAATGCGCGGCTGACCGGTCGCAATGATGGTTTCCAGGCTGCTGCCTTGCATGCGGGCCGCATAGCCCTTTTTGAGTCGCAAGGTGGGCCGGGTGGTTTTAGCCCAGCACGCCCGTACAATCTGGCCGTTGTCTTCTAACAGTGCCAGACCGATGCGGTCGTAAGGGATGATCTCCCGAAAGCTGGTATACACCTTGTCCAGGATGTCTTCTAGCAGCAGGCCGGCGTTGATCTGCGCGGTGATCTCCTCTAGCTTGTGTTGGGTGTGTTCGTGCCGCTCCAGCGTGTGGGCCAGACCACATAAGGCCATCCATAATGGGTCTGTCTCGTCCGGTGGCGCAGGGATGAGGTTCAGGGCATAGTCGCCGCGTTGCAGCTGTTCGATGGCCTCTATGTACAGGCGGATACACGAGTCTGGATGTACGGATTGCCCACTCATGTCGTGCCCCCGGCGAACTGGCTTGAAATCATTGGCGACCTGTCCGATTATTTTGATTTTACTCTGCAAATGGTGCAAACGGCGGGCAGGCGATCTGCGGCGGTGTAAGCAAGACATGAAAACAGGCTTGAGTTGACGCCGTTCTAGCACGTGTTAAATGTATTCCCTGGCTACGGGGGGAAAAGTTCACTTCAGTGGACTCAGAAGTCTCCATGCTGGACCCGTGTTCAGCCCACTTCGGCGGACTTTTCGTGCGTAGCTGGGGATTTGAGTCCCCGGCGCTGCTAGCGCACGCCACCGCGCCAGCCGGGATACCAGGCATCCAACACGGCTGGCAGGTCAGCCAGGGTGACGATCACAGCGTCGGGCGACGTGGAGGGGCCGTCTGACAGGGGCGGGGCCTCTGGCCCGGCGCGCAGCACACCGCGCATTCCCACGCTCTGCGCCCCGGCGATGTCGGTTTCCAGACTGTCGCCCACGAACACCGTTTCGTCGGACCGCACGCCCAGGCAGTCCAGAGCGGCCTCGAAGATGGCGGGGTGCGGCTTGAGGTAGCCTGCATCTGCTGACGACACGCGACAATCGAACATCTCCGGCGGCAGGCCCAACTGCGCCAATTCTCGATCCCGCATTTGCATGGGCGCGAAGGCATTGGTAACGAGTCCCAGCCGCAGGCCCGCCTTGCGCAGCAGAGCCAGCGTGTCCGGGACATCGGGATACAGCGTGACATCGGGCATGATGCTCCAGTCGTAGGCGCCCAGGCAGGCGTCGGCATCTAACTGTTCCGGGGGCACGCCCAGGGCTTGCAACGTTTCTACCAGCGCCCGGCCCAGGTGCGGGGCGTGCAGATGGCGGTCGGCGTCGGCCCAGGCGGCGATGAAGCGGTTTTGCGCCGTCTGGAAAAACACCTCGAAGTCGCGCAGCGGGTAAACGTCGCGGACCACATAGTCGAACACGCGGCGCAGGTGTTCCCGCTCGTATTCGCGCCAATCTTGCTTGCGGGCGCTCCAATCGACCAGGGTATCGTCCATATCGAAGATGACGGCCTTGAGCATTGTCTGCCCTTACCAAAGTTGGCTTAGATGTAGGTTGCATATTACCCGTTTTGCCGCCATTTTTATAGGGGGAAAGTTGCCTTTGGTTCGATTGCGATCACTTTCACAAATCTGTATAATCAAAAACTTGCCGCAAAGTAACTCTTTCCCTATTCGCGCGCGTTCTTCTATAAGTTCTATAAGGGGGAGACAATGTCGTCTAGTGTGGGCAGGCTACGCCGGGCAGTTTTCGGCTGGCTGGCGAATGGGCGAGCAAAGTTCGACGCACTGTCCAGGGTCGATCAGTTGCGGCTGATCGGCGCGCTCCTGCCGCTGTGGATCGTCATTTTATTCCTGGCCGTCGCGTTGGACATTCATGGCAGTGTTTTCGCCCTTGTGGTGCTGGCGCTCGTACTCGTCGGCTGGTTCGGGCCGTTTGTGGTTTACTGGCAGTTGTCGAAGGCGGCAGGACCTTTGTTAGGCCAGACCTGGCTGCTGTGGGCGGCGGCGGCGTTTGCCCTGCCGCCGGTGGGCTGGCTCATCATGTACTTCTGGAAGGAAGACCGCGAGGAAACGCGGGTCTACGTCTACCATCCCGGCGAGTGTGTGGCGTGCAGCGGCGACCTCGGCAGCGATTACACCACCCGGACGTACTACACGGCAGTGCACACCAGCACGCAGTCGCTGGGGTCAAGCTACGAGTGGAGTTCCGGTTCGACCTACCAGCACTACAGGTTGACCTACATCTACCCTCAGCAGCACGACCTCAAAGTTTGCCCGGCCTGCATCGAGAAGGAGAAGCGGCGCGTGCGCTGGATTGCCATCCTGGGGATTGGGGCCATCGCGTGTCTCTTTTTGGGGATACCGGTGGGTGCAGGTATCGGCAATGTCCTCGGTATGTCCGGCGGCATGTTCGGCCCGGACGGCGACGCCCTCACCTTCCTGATGATGTTAGGCCCGGTCGGCGCCTTCGTGATGGGCATCGCCGCCGCCATCCTGCACAAGATGCCCCTGGACGGCAAGCTGCGCCGCCGCGCCGAAGTGATCCGGGGCGGCAGTTCGATCAGCGTCTTTTCCCCGGAGGAGTATCAGCGGCTCAAGCCGGGATAAGCCGGGGATCAGATTTCGTTTTCGGCCAGTAGCAGCGCCATGACACTGGCCGCGTCGTTGATCTCGCCCGCGCGGGCCATGCGCATCGCTTCTGCTGCCGGGACCGTGTGGACGGTGATCACTTCTGCCGGTTCCGGGTGCGGCTCGCTCAAAATGACGCCCGTCGCCAGGTAGATGTAGGCGCGCTCGGTGCCGAGGCCCTTCATCGTGCTCACCTTGAGCAGTAGCCGCCAGTCTGCCGCCGCGCCGCCGACCTCTTCCCACAGCTCGCTCTGAGCGGCTTGCAGCGGGCTTTGCCCATCCTTGAGACTTCCGGCGGGCAGTTCCCAGCACCACTCGCCCAGCGTATGGCGATAGCAGTAGATCATCACCACCTCGCCCGCCGCCGTCAGGGGGACGATGAAGACGCAGTCGTTCTTCTGCACCACATTGTAGACACCCTCGCTGCCATCGGGCAGGCGGATGCGATCCTGCCGGATGCGATACCAGGGGCATTCCCAGGCGATGTGCGAGTCGAGCGTGGTGATGGGTGGCGGCGAGTCGGGCACGGTTAACGTCCTGCCGGAAACCTGGCGTAGATCAGCGTGTCGCGCAGCGAGCCATCGACGCCGCAGTCCCAGTGGTGTAGGCGCGCTTCCAATGTGTAGCCGCAGCGTTCCGCAACGGCGGCGCTGCGCGTGTTGAGCGCGTCGCAGCGAATTTCCATCCGGTTTGCGCCGAGCACGTCGAAGCAGAAGGCCGTGAGGCTCTGCACCGTCTCGGTGACGTAGCCCTGGCCTTGTAGACTGGCGCGCACCCAGTAGCCGATCTCGAAGCGGCGCGCGGTCCAGTCGATGCGATGCAGCCCCGTGCCACCGACGAACAGGCCGTCGCTCTTGCGCCAGAAGGTCATCGGCAGTTCCTCGCGCTTGAGGAAGTGGGCCGCCGCGCCGCGCGCGTATTCTTCGCTGTCCTCCACCGTCGGCGTAACCTGCGCCCACGGCATCCAGGGCCGCAGGTTGTCCAGCGTTTCGAGGATGGCGGCATTTATGGCCGGGCCGTCGCCGGGGCGTGGCGCGCGGATGATCAACCGTGCCGTTTCGATGTGGTCGGGAAAATCCAACAAGATCGGTTTGGTCACAGGTGGAATCCTTCTTCGTTTGTGCTGCTCGACTCGCTGGCATTAGAGTCGGTGCTGTCCAGCAGTTCCGCCAGCACCAGGCGGGCGGCGTCCTTCACACTTTGCGTCGGGTCGTTGCGGGCCAGCCGTCCCAGCAGGTCCATCGCCGCCCGGCGCACCTCGTTGCGCGATTGCAGGGCGAAGTCGCGCAAGACTTGCACCATGCCATGCCTCATGCTGGGATAGACGCTGCGCACACCCAGCATCACCTCGCGTGGCAGGTAGGCCGTCAGCGGCACACGGAACAGAAAGCAGCCCCGCTCGCCGCCTTGCAGCCGCGCATAAACTGGCTGCTGCTCCCCGTGCGACAGGGTTATCACCTGTTGTAGCACATAGGCGCCCAACATATCCGCTGAGAGTACGCCTTCGCCGGCGGTCTGGCTGCGCAGACCTTGCATCAGCACGCTGGCGAACAGGGTAATCGGCCCGGTCGGTGGGAAGTGACGTGCCCCTGCCGCCAGCAGGTGCAGCCCGGCATGGCTCAGTGCAACTTCCGGGAGCATATCTTCGCCGGTTGTGGTGGAGACGTCAAGGGGGCCTTGCGTGAGGGCGTCCAGGATGAAAAAGACGTGCTTGGCCGGCAAGAAACGCACGTCTACCAGGTCGTCGATCTCGATGAAGGTATTCCACTCCTCCCAATCGGTGTCGTGGACGGCCAGAAAGCCGGTTTCCTGTCCGTAGCGGTCGGTGCGTGTACGGGCCGCCCCGGCCCAGTAGATGATCAGGCGGTCGTCGGGATCACATTTTTGCAGGTCTTCCAGTGCGCGGTGAACCAGGGCGCGCGTGACCTGCGTGCCCTGATAGGCCTGCACCTGAAAGCCATACTGCTCGTGCAACAATTGACCGAACGCCCACGCGCCCTGCAATGCCTGCTGCGTCGGTGTAATCTTGGCATCCCGATACGCGCCGGGGGCCAGAATCAGCGCCCGCGACGCGCTGTAGTTGGTGTTGTACGGCCCGATCTCTGCCTCTAGCAGGGGTGCCCCTGGGGGCAAGGATGGTTGCGTCAGGTCGGGGTTGTCTCGCCCCACCGATCCCCATTTGCCGCTGACGGCGCGCTTGAGCGCGTCTTTCATCGACATCGACGGGGTGATGACGCCCTCGGCCCGCAGCGCCTCGTCCAGTTCGGCGGCGATGCGGCGCATACTCTGGTAACGCTCGGCGGGGTTTTTCGCCAGCATTCCCTGCACGATCAGGTTCAGGGCCGGCCAGAGGTTGTCGGCGCGATTCTGGAGTGAGGGCAGGGGGGTCTCGCGGATCAGGCTGGCCGTCTCAGTGTTATCCTTGCCGCTGAAGGGCGGGCTGCCGCACAGCATTTCATAAAACACCACGCCCAGGCTCCACACGTCGCTGCGCTCGTCTGGCCGTGCACCGTAGCTGAGGCTTTCGGGACTCATGTAGGTGATGGTTCCCGGCAGCGATCCCCAGGCGGTGCTCTCGCGCGTCCGGTTAAGCGGGCTATCGGCCTTGAGACGAGCCACGCCGAAATCGGTCAGGCGCACCGTGCCGTCTTCTGCGATCAGGATGTTGGTCGGTTTGATGTCACGGTGCACCACGCCCAGGTCGTGCGCGGCGGTGAGGGCGCTTACCAGCGACAGGCCAATCTCGCATACGCGGCGGCTATCGAGGCGGTGCTGGCGGCGCAGCAGGTCGCGTAGCGACCCGCCGCTGACGTACTCCATGACGATGTAGTGATTGTTGTTCTCGATGAAGTAATCGTAGAACTCGACGATGTTGTTGTGGCGCAGCTTTTTGAGAATCTCGGCCTCGCTGCGGAAGCGATTGATTACCTGCTGATCGATGGCGCGCGCGGGCAGCAACGTCTTGACGGCCACATCGCTCTGAGTATCCAGGTCCAGCGCCAGGTAAACGTGACTCATCCCGCCCCGACCCAGCAGGCGACCGAGGCGATAACGCTTGTTGAGGATTTGTCCGTCCACGACCCGCGCCCAGGCTCAATTCGACGGGATGCATTCTAACCTGCTATATACCTAGCATACGCATTCCGGGGCGAGTCGTCAAAAGGACGCTTGGGCTACCTGTTTGCGCTGCCTTTCAGGCCGACCCCGGCATTGCCCCGGCGCGCAGTTCAGCCAGTTGTGCGTGGAGGTGTTCCGCCGTCCGGCCCTCGATGTCGTGCGGCAGGCTGTGCGCTTCCAGGATGGCGATGGCCTGCGACAGCGCGGTGATCGCCTCCGGCTTTCGCCCTAGGGTAACGTTGATCGTGCTCACGTCCGCCAGAACCGCCGCCGCATAGCTGAAGTGGCGCGTCGCGCGCGCGTAGTCCATCGCCCGGCTGAAGATCGCCAGGGCGTGACCCGGCTCGCCTGCATCTCGATACACCTGGCCCAGGTTGCGCAGCACCATCCCTTCTAGGGAACGGCTTTTCACCTGGCGCACAAGCGCCTGCAGGTCTTCGAGCAGGTCAAATGCCTGTCCGTACTCGCCCAGCCGCCGGTGGATGTCGGCAATGTTGGCGGTGATCGCGATCTTCGCCGTCGGGTTGCGGGCCAGGCCCGTGCAGTGGCGCAGCGCCTGGCGGTAGTAGTCCAGCGCCTGCAGCGGCTCGTTTTCAGCCTGAGCCGATCCGAGATTGTTCAGGGCGTAGGCCAGGGCGATGAGGTAGCCGTATTTCCGGCTCGCCTTGACCGCCGGTTCGAGCACGGCGTGCGCCTGTTGCAGCTGCTTCAGGCGGTCGCAGGCCGCGCCAATGTTGACAAGGCTGATGATTTCCGCGCCCTGGTAGGGCCAACCCTTGCTGATGACGTAGGCGGCGCCGGACAGCGCCCACAGTGTCCCCAGCACCGCGACCCGGCGCAGCACGAACGGCAGCCGGTAGGGCCACTGGATGGTGACGATCACCAACAGGCCGGTGAGGATCAGGGATGCGACGTTCAGAAAGGTAGGCAGGTCCGGCGTGATGACGACCGAACCGATCCAGGGCAGCCACAGGATTGCCATCACCGCCAGCAGCAGCAGCCACACCAGCAGGCTACGGTTCACGGCCTATCTCCTGGAAATCCCCGATCTTCCTGAGACGTCGTTTTACTCGCGTTGTCGATGTCGATGCCTACGATATTTCCGTCGGCGTCAAAATCCAAAACGATTCCAGGGGCGTAAGTACAATTTCATGTCACACCGTCCGGCGCTGCTCCAACGCCTCACTCAGCAATCGCTGGACGGTCTGCGGCTGGCCCTGGCCGCGTAGTTCGCGCATCGCCAGGCCCATCAGGAACTTGATCACCTTCTCCGACCCGGCCAGGTACGCCTGCACCTCCGCCGGGTTGGCCTCTAGCACGCGCGCGATGGCTGCCCGGATTGGCTCCTCGTCTGTCACCTGGGTCAGGCCGCGTACCTGCACGATCTCTGCCGGGTCGCCGCCTTCATGATAGAGGGTGTCGAGCACCTTTTTGGCGGTGGTGCTGTTGATTGCGCCTGCCGCCGCCAGCTTCGTTAGGTCGGCTAAAGCCTTCGGCGTGACCTTGATCCCGCCTACGTCGGCGCGGTCCAGGCCGTCGGCGTTCATCAGGCGGAACAGTTCGGAGATCATCAGGTTGGCGACCGGCTTGGGTTCGCCGCCTGCCGCCAGGGCTGCCTCGTAATACTCGGCCACCGCGCGGTCTGCCACCAGCACGACGGCGTCGTAGCGGCTGAGGCCCAGGTCACGGATGAAGCGGTCGCGCTTGGCGTCTGGCAGTTCGGGCAGGCGGGCGCGCACCTCCTCCACCCATTCCCGGCGCATCTCCAACACGGGCAGGTCAGGTTCGGGGAAGTAGCGGTAATCGCTGGCGCTCTCCTTGACGCGCTGGATGACGAGCGCCTGGCGGTCCTCATCCCAGCCGAGCGTGGCCTGCTGCACCGCGCCGCCGGATTCCCAGATGCCGATTTGCCGCTCGATCTCCTTCGCCGTCGCGCGGGCCAGAGAGCGGATGCTGTTGAGGTTCTTCACCTCGGTGCGTGTGCGCAATTCGTCTGAGCCTGCCGGGCGGACGCTGATGTTCGGCTCGACGCGCAGCACGCCCTTCGACATGTCGCCGCTGTTGACCCCCAGATATTCCAGGATGCTGCGCAGCTTGCGGGCGTAGGCTTCCGCTTCTTCGGCGCTGTGAATGTCTGGTTCGCTGACGATCTCCAACAGCGGCACGCCCGCCCGGTTGAGGTCTACCAGACTCTTGCCGTTGCCGATATGGGTCAGCTTGCCGGTGTCCTCTTCCAGATGAGCACGGCGCACGCGGATGCGCTTGCTGCTGCCATCGGGCAGGTCGATGTCGATGTAGCCGTTGATCGCCAGCGGTAGTTCATACTGGCTGATCTGGTAACCTTTGGGCAGGTCGGGGTAGAAGTAGCTCTTGCGCGCGAACTGGTTGAACGGCGGAATCTCGCAGTGCAGCGCCAGGCCGACCATCAGGCCAAACTCCACCGCCTGGCGGTTGATCACCGGCAGCACGCCGGGCATCCCCAGGCACACCGGACAGGTGACGGTGTTGGGGGCGGCTTGTGTGCTGTCTACGACGGCGCAGCGGCAGAACATCTTGCTCCGGGTCAGCAGTTCGGCATGTACTTCCAGGCCGATGACGGGTTCGTAAGCGGTCATAGGGCGGCTTCTCGCTTGGAACGGTTCGCGGCATTCAAATAATTGTATCATTCGGGCGGGCAGGTAGCACAGATCAATGCTGCGCCGGATGCGCCCCTTCAGGCGCCAAAGACGCTGTCGGTCGTTCCCTGGTCTTCCTGCCCGTGCTCCTCGGCGTAACGTTTGCGCCAGCGGCGGCACTGGTTGTAGAAGTAGTTGCGCAACCCTTCCTCCTCGCGCGAGTTGAGCGGTTCGTCCAGGTCATCGCAGTAGCGCACGAACAGGTAGCGGCGCAGTTGATAGCGTTCGCGCTCATCTAGCCCGGCGACGATCCCGGCCAGGTAAAGCTGCACCAGGCCGTCGGCAGGCTTGGTCGTGATGCGGGGGTGGGCGGCGCGGTAGGCGTCCCACCAGCGGCAGATGTCGGGCGGCGGGTCGTCCAGCTCGAGGATGGCCTTCACCTGAGGTGAGATTTTCGATTTGCGCCCCGGCGGAGGCATCTGGGGTTTGAGACCGATCTTTTCCAGCGCGGCGATCAGCTTTTCGATAGCCTGGTCGCGCTTCGACTCGTCGGTGAAGTCTACCCACTGCACGCGCCGCAGACGGTAAGGCAATTTGCACTTTTCCAGCAGCAGCGGCACGATGGGCTTTTTCTCGTCGAAGAAATAGCTCCACTCGTCCTGCACGTTGTCCGACCCAACCGCCAGCGGCGTCAGCACCAACACCAGCACCTGCGCTGCATCCAGGGCCGCCTGGACGGATTCATCCCAGCTTTCTCCGGCGCGAATATCCTCGTGATCGACCCAGGGGGCATAGCCAGCCCGGCGCAGCCGGTCAGACAGCCAAGAGGCGAAGGCATCGTCTTCGGTCTTGTGGCTGATGAAGAGTTGCGACATGAACGGATTCCAGTTATTCCGGGCGACAACCGTCAGGTTGCTATTGTAGTTCTTTTGCCCTCTTCACGCCGGGCGCGACGAACTTGCAATGGCTGCCTGTAGGTCGCTCAGGCGCGGGTAGTCCGCCAGCGCGCGCCAGAACTCATCCTGCACGCCTGGCGCCGCCGACTCCAGGCCGGCTTGCAACAGGGGAAGTGCGTCATCTGCGTCGCCGCGCGCCCACGCGACCAGCCCTCGCCCGAACGGGATTCCTGGATCGTCCGGCAGGTGCTTTTCGGCGCAGGCCAGGTCGGCCAGGGCCGCGTCGAAGTCGCCCAGGCGGCGGTGCGCCTCTGCCCGCGCCAGGTAGGCCTCTACCCACTGCGAGGCTTCCCACGCGCCGGGGGTAGGATCGACAGGGGCGCGCGTCTCAATCAGGGCGGTGAAGGCGTCCCGCGCCGCCGCAAAGTCGCCCATTTGCAGCAGCAAGGCGGCTTCGCGGCGCGCCCAGCCCAATGCGCCCGGCTGTTTTTCCCGAACTTGGCGGATCAGCGCCAGCGCCTCGGCCAGGTCGCCCGCCAGGACTGCCAGCCGCACGCCCCAATCCCATAGGCGTGGGTTATCTGCTTCCAGCCGGAATGCTTCTGCGTGCGCCGCGCGCGCCGCCGCGACTTCGCCGAGTTCCGTCAGCACGATCATGCGCTTGAAGTGTAGTCGAACGGTATCCAGGCCCAGCGCAGCGGCACGGTCCAGGTCGGCGAGGGCCTGGCGGAGGTCTCGCCCGGCGCTCGCTAGAACCTCGGCGCGCCGCAGGTAGGGTAGGGGATCGTCCGGCGCGACCTGCACGGCTTCGTCCAGTGCGGCCAGGGCATCGTCCACTTCGCTGAATTGCAAAAAGGCATCGGCGGTTTTGAGCAGGTTTTCCAGCGAATCGGTCATGGCATAGTCGTTGTTAGGTGTTAGCTGACACAAGGTGCAAGTTTCAAAAACGACTGTGTCTGCCCCGGTCGCCAGAAGTTCACTCCCCTGGCAAAGTCCGCTCAAGCAGACTAAAAAACGCAGAGCAAGACCGAGGCCAGCAATCCACTTCAGTGGACTTTACATCCGTAGCCGGGGACTGAAGTCCTCGGCGTTGAAAACCTGCACATTGCGTTGGCAGGTAGAACTCGGACTGATCGCTGTCGGCTATTCTTCTCCCGGCAGCCCGAAGCGATAGGCGCGCCGCTTGGCATCCATGCTGTCCTTAAGCAGCGTTTCGTCGCGGGGACACCAGGTCATGTGGATGTCTTTGGTAAAGCTCGCCAGCAAATCCAGCGACAGGTTGGTGAAATTGGTCCCTTCGACGGTGTCTTGTTGCTTGGGCCAGCCGTAGCCCCAGGCGAACCAGGACGAGTTGAGCAGAATGATGATGTCGTAAAAGGCGTTTTGGTCTGGGTTTTCGTGCTGACTCAAGAAAAAGGCGATGCGTGCGCACGGCTCTTTGAACGCGCCACCGGGGATCATGGCTTCGTCGCGCAGATTGGGCCAGGCCACGCCGATCAGGGGCACGATGATGATGCTCCAATCCTCGATAAAGAGCTGCATCACCTGTCGCCAGCCGCCCGCAGGATGTTTGAGCAGGCGCGGCGTGGCGATCCCTTTGATGCCGGCCTCCTGCACCATTTTGACAGCTTCCTGAAACCCAGCGTATAGGCGTGTGGTGAATTCCTGGAGCAGGCTTTCCAACCGGGCCTGGTCCTGGCTGCGTTGGTGCATCGTCACCCGGATGACTTCCAGCGGTTTGTGCTCTTCTCCGACGTAACCCATTCCCGTGCCCCCTCAGTATGACCGTTGATCGCTCGCGCTGACCGCATTTTACACCTGTGCGGCAGAACGGCAATATCCGCCGCCATGCTAAGGGGGAGACCGCTCCGAGCCGACGCCGGTCTGACTGCCAAGACGCCAAGCACGCCGGGAAAGGATGAGGGCAGGGCGCAACTTTTCGGCGTGACGCGCGTAGTACGAAGTGCGCGTTGGGTTTTCATTGTTCCTTGAAAAGATTGCATGATACATGAGAAATTTTTACTACCAGGTTGATTTTTCTTGTATACCATGATATATTGGCGTTGTTGTTGATTTTTAAAAGATAGAAGTTGATTTTTAAAAGATGTATATTGATTTTTTTTGCTCGTCTGTCAAGAAAAGGAGTTGAACCATGCAGACGACGGCGCTCTCACACAATCGTTGGGCGGTTCGCTTTTTTACCATCTGGGGCGGGCAGGCGATTTCGCTGCTCGGCAGTAGCCTGGTGCAGTTTGCGCTGGTGTGGTGGCTCACGGCCCAAACCGGCTCTGCGACGGTTCTGGCAATGGCGACCCTGTTCGCCATGTTGCCGCAGGTGCTGCTCAGCCCGATTGCGGGGACGCTGGTGGACCGCTGGAACCGCCGCCGGGTGATGATGGTCGCCGACAGCCTGATCGCTCTGGCGACGCTGGGGTTGGCCTTCCTGTTTGCCACCGGGCTGGTGCAGGTGTGGCACATTTACCTGATCATGCTGATCCGGTCGGCGGGCGGCGCCTTCCACTGGCCCGCCATGCAGGCTTCGACATCGCTGATGGTTCCGGAAAAACACCTCTCGCGCATCGCCGGGCTGAACCAGATGCTTCAGGGTGCGATGGGGATTGTTGCGCCGCCGCTGGGGGCGCTGCTGCTGGTTGCGCTGCCGATGCAGGGCATCCTGATGATCGACGTGTTCACGGCGCTGATGGCGGTCTTGCCGCTGGTCTTTGTCATGATCCCGCAGCCAGAGCGCAACGGGGCGGTTGCCGTCGAGAAACCCTCTGTGCTGGCAGACCTGCGTGAGGGCTTGCGCTATCTGCGCGGCTGGCCGGGCATGATGGCGATCATTGCGATAGCCCTGCTCATTAACTTCCTGGTCAACCCGGCTTTCTCGTTGCTGCCGATTCTGGTGACGCGGCACTTTGGCGGCGCGGCGCCGGAACTGGCCGGGCTGGAATCGGCCTTCAGCCTGGGGATGCTGACCGGCGGCATCACGCTGAGTGTGTGGGGTGGGTTCCGTCGTCGCATTATGACCTCAATGGTCGGGGTACTTGGCATGGGGATCGGTATTGTGCTGATTGGGCTTGTCCCACCGCTGATGTTCGTTCTGGCGGTGGTGGCGACCTTCGTCAGCGGCTTTATGAACCCGATGGTCAACGGGCCGGTGTTCGCCATCTTACAGGCGAAGGTCGCGCCGGAGATGCAGGGGCGTGTGTTCTCTCTGCTCAATGCCGGGGCAGTGGCTATCTCCCCGCTGGGCCTGGCGATTGCCGGACCGCTGGCGGATGCGGTTGGCGTGCAAATCAACTTTGTGGTGGCGGGGGGAGCGTGTTTGCTGCTGAGCGTGATTGCCTTCTTCGTTCCGGCGATCATGCGGATCGAGGACAACAACGGACATTCTGTCTCCCAACCGACTGGCACGGTTCAGGAAGAAGCCACCGTCCAGGTATAGGGCCTATCCTTGGGCGGTGGCGAGGGGCTGTGGGGCGGGGTGAGGCACGACACTCCGTCCCGCGCAATTTCGATCAGGCCGTGAGCATCCCCTGTACCATCTCCAGCGTTTGCGCGAGATTTGGCAGGGTTTCCTGCCACAGCCAGGTGGGCTTCGCCCGTAGCCCCGGCAGCATGGCGCTGTGGAAATAGCCTTCGGCATCCAGGTCGATGCGGTCATAGCGGCCATCGCTGCCCAGGCGGTAGAAGTCGGCGTGCTCGCGCAGCGGATCGATCAGCCAGTATTCGGTGAACTTCTCGCCTCGGTCGCGCGCCTGGCTTTCTTCCGACGTGATCTCGATGACCAGATCAGCCGGGCCGTCGATGTAGGTTTCCTGGATTCGGTCGCGGTGCTCGTTCAACAGCACGAGCAGGTCTGGCGCCCGTCCGGCAGGGCGATCCGGCAATCGCCTCAAGAAGGGGGCATACAGCATCTCGCCAATCGGTCGTTCGGAGAGGTAGACATCCAGTAAGCGCACCAGAAAGCCGTGAATCCGCTGATGCTTGATGCTGGCGGGCGATGGCATGACATATCCTTCCCTGGATTGTTCCTCTGAAACGGGCGGGTACAGCAAGATCACTTCTCCGTCTACCCATTCGGCGTGCGTATCCTCGTCTACCCAGGCCAGGAACTCTTCCCACGTCATGCGCAGCGGAGCAGGGGAGGCCGCGTCGGTTGTCTTTTCAGGGATCGCTGTCGTCGCTGCCATTGTCTCAACCTCACCCACCAACTTCATCCTATTCCCATTATAGCAGACGCCCGGTCCGGTCGGGCAGAACCGGGTCGGGCGTCCACAAAATGAACAGTTTCCGGAGTCGCTACCCGATCACCCCCAGTGCCTTGCCGACCTTCTCGAAGGCGGCCAAGCCGATCTCCAAATCTTCCTGGGAGTGGGCGGCGGTATTCATTACGCGGATGCGCGCCTTGCCCTGCGGCACGGTCGGGTAGCCGATTGCCATCGCAAACACGCCTGCCTCGAACAGCGCGCGGCTGAACTGTTGTGCCAGCGGCGCTTCGCCCAGCATCACCGGCACGATGGGCGTCTGCGTCTGGCCGGTGTCGAAGCCGAGCGTCTTCATCTCGCGCTTGAAGAACTCGGCGTTCTTCCACAGGCGGTCTACCAGCTCGGTCGATTCTTCCAGCAGGTCCACCGCAGCCAGGCAGGCCGCCGTGTCAGGCACGGTCATGGCGCTGGAGAAGAGAAAGGGCCGCCCGCGTTGGCGCAGCCAGTCCACGATAATCTGTGCGCCGGCGACCACGCCACCCATGACGCCGAACGCCTTCGACATTGTGCCGACCTCAATATCGACCTTGCCGTGCAGTCCGAAGTGGTCCACGATGCCGCGCCCGCCCCGGCCCAGCACACCCTCGCCGTGCGCGTCATCCACCATCAGCAGGATGTCGTGCTCGGCGGCGACGGCGTAAATCTCCGGCAGCGGCACGATGTCGCCGTCCATGCTGAACACGCCGTCGGTGACGATCAGGCGGCGGCGGTAGTCTTTTTCCTCGGCGATTTTGGCCTGCAAATCGGCAGGGCTGCAATGCTCGTAGGCGACGATCTTGGCGCGGCTCAGGCGGCAGCCGTCGATGATGCTGGCGTGATTAAGCCGGTCCGAGAAGATCACGTCGCCCGGCCCGACCAGCGCCGGGATGGTGGCGAGGTTGGCGTTAAAGCCGCTCTGGAACGTGATCGCCGCCTCGACGCCCTTGAACCTCGCCAGCCGCTCTTCCAGGCGGACATGCAGGCTCATCGTCCCGGCGATAGAGCGCACCGCGCCCGGCCCGACGCCGTACTGCGCGCTGGCCCGGTTCACCGCTTCGACCAGCCGGGGGTGGTTCGCCAGGCCCAGGTAGTTGTTGGCGCAGAAGTTCAGCACGCGCCGCCCGTCCACGACGATCCAGGCGCCCATCGGGCTGTCGATGGTGCGGATGGTGTTCAACAGGCCCTGCTCCTTGAGCGAGGCGATTTCCTGGACGATCCAGTCGGTCTTGGTAGACATCACAGTTGACTCCTCTTGGTTAGCCGTCGAGCCAGTTCAAAATCGCGCGCTGCACTGCGTCCCGGTTCTCGATCAGGGCGACGTGCCCGCCGCGCACGACGGCGAGCGTGGCCTGCGGCGCGCGGCGATCAGGTCAGCATGGCGGCGCGGCACAATCGGGTCTTCATCGCCGGTGACGGCCAGCACGGGCGCTTCGATCTCGCCCAGGCCGTCGCGCATGTCTACGTGATGTCGCATGGCGCGAAAGACTGTCGCCATCGCGCGCATGTCCAGGCGCGCATAGTCGTGCGGGCTGTCGGCGGCGGCCTGGGCAACGGCCTGCCGGTCCAGCGGGGCGCGCAGGCGAGGATTGTACACGCGCCAGCCCGTCGTGAACAGCTTCGCCGAGTGGCTGAGCGCCCGGTATTCCGCCGCGAAGATGGGGCGGTAAAGCGTAGGGAGCGCCAGCAGCATCCGCTGGTGGAAGCCCAACAGACCGCTCCATTCGCCGCGAGCGAAGCCGCCGATGCTCACGGCGCGGCGGACCAGGGCCGGAGCGCGGTGGGCAATCGCCAGCGCCCAAAAGCCGCCCGTGCTGTGGCCGATCAGGGTAGCGGGCTTTCCACCGGTCATGGCCGCGACTGCCCGCCCGCCCAGGTCGCCCCAGGCTTCCGGCGTGATTTGATCTTCCGTGTAACCGGGCGGGAAGGTGGCCGGGTAATGGCCGGGCAGGTTCAGCAGCACAACGCGCCCGCGCGCCTTGAACGGCGCAATGAGGCCGTACCAGTTCGGCAGGCTGCCGGTGACGCCGTGCATGAAGATGAACGTCTCGTCGCCAGAGCTGTGCTCTTCATAATATAGAAGGTGGCCGTCGATGGGGAGCGGTTGGCGTTCAAAGGGAGTCGGGGACATGCGTGGAGGAACCTCTGGTCTGTCTGGACGCGTCTCCCTCAGTGTACAAAAACGCCCGTTTTCTGACCAGCGGCGCGTGTCGGCGCGCGCCGCCGCAGGGAGCAGTACAGAGGGCGAAGAGTCCCCGCGCTTTTTTACGTCGATTGCAAATATTCTACGACGTTGATCATATCCTCGGCGTTGTAGACCGTATAAATGAGTTCCAGACCCTTGACCCAATCGCCAATGCTATGCTTTCCCTGCTGCCCTAAACCGATGCCCGCGTGTTGTGCTCCACTGGCTGCCAGGGCGACATAATCGCTATCGTGAGTACAAAGGACATATCCCATTGCCGTTGCGCGTGCGAGATGATTCACGTCCGAGTCGTGCAAGACCCCAAGATCACGGGCTGTTACCGCGTCGATGCCCCGTAACCGCAGTTGTTCGGCGATGACGACCTGAACATTTTCATCGAGGTAAAATCGAATGGCGTTTACCAACGCCTTTCTCCTTTAACTCGTCAAAGCGCCGCTGATTTTCCCTGATCTCGTCGTCAATCGCGGTCTTGTGATCGTAGTAGTAGGCCAGCGCCGCATGTACCTGCGCCAGAGACAGCTTGAATCCCAACGCAAGATCATCCGGGCCTTGCCCCTGGAAAATCATCGCAGCGGCAATATCCGAAACACAGACGCCTGTTCCAGCGACGACCGGGCGACCACTGCGGACGTTTGGGTTGGTGGCAATCAGATCGATGGTGAGAATGGTGTCCACAAATTAAACTCCCTGTCCCTCTTTCACCCGTCGCGCCAGCATCAGGATGTCGTGGGCGCTCTGGTGGCCCGAATCTGTCTGCGCGCCGAGCATCTCGGCCAGCTCGGTCACACGGCCTTTGTCGTCCAGCGGGTCGGCCAGCGTGATTGTACGCCCGCCGCGTTGCAGCTTGTGGATGCGGAAATGAACATCGGCGAATCCGGCCAACTGCGCCAGGTGCGTCACCACGAACACCTGATGCGAGTCGGTCAGCTCCCACAGCTTTTGCCCCACCACCGTGCCAATCCGCCCGCCGATGCCCTGGTCGATCTCGTCGAAGATCAGGGTCGGCGTTTGGTCTACGCGGCCCAACACGCCCTTGAGCGCCAGCATGATACGTGCCGCCTCGCCGCCGCTGGCGACCTTTGCCAGGGGACGCAGTGGTTCGCCGGGGTTGGCGCTCATCAGGAACTCGATCCGGTCCACGCCGGTCGAGTCAAAGGCCAGGCGGCGTTCGCCCACGTAAGCGCCGTCGGGGTCTTGCTGCTGTTCGATGTTCACCACAAAGCGCCCGCCGGCCATGCGCAGGTCGCCCAGTTCGCGCTCGATGCTCTGCGCGAGCCGGGCGGCAGCCTGCTGCCGTGTCTGAGAGAGGCGCGCAGCCAGGTCGCCGATCTGGCGCAGTTGGGCCTCCTCCTTTTCGCGCAGCTCTGCCAGCCGCTCCTCGCTGTGCTGGAGGGTATCCAGTTCGGCGGCGGCACGCGCGGCGTATTCCAACGCGGCCTGGACCGTGCCGCCATACTTACGCTTGATGCGCCGGATCGCTTCCAGGCGTTCTTCCAACTCGTCCAGGCGCGACGGGCTGTATTCGACCGACTCGCGGTAGCGGCGCATGGTCGCGCCCAGATCGTCTGCCTGGACGCTCAGGCTTTCGGCCAGTTGAAAGGCTTCGGCCATCGTCGGATCGATTTCTGCCAGTTTTTTGAGCGTCAACATAGCCTGCTGAAGCAGGTCCGTCGCAGCGGGGGTATCTGGCCCACCGTTGAGCAGCAGAGCATAAGCCTCGTCGGCCAGCGCGGCCAGCTTTTCGCTGTTGACGAGCCGATTGCGCTCCTCGCGGATGTCGTCTTCTTCTTCCGGGCGCAGATTCAGCGAGGTGATCTCCTCGACCTGGAAGGCCAGCATATCGGCGCGGCGGGCCAGTTCGGCCTCGTCGCGCAGCAGGGCGGCGATCTCTTCGCGCAGCTGCCGCAGCCGGGTCACCAGCGTCGCCAGCGCCGCGCGCGGCTCTTCTAGATTGGCGTAGCGATCCAGCAGGTACAGGTGCTCACGGGGGCGCAGCAACGACAGGTGTTCACTCTGGCCGTGAATATCCACCAGCAGGTCGCCCACCGCGCGCAGCAGGTCCAGCCGCACAACCACGCCATTGATGCGGGCCAGGCTGCGCCCGTTCGACCGGATTTCGCGGTCCAGCGTCAGCAGGCCCGGATCGTCCTGCGGCAGGTTTTCGTCGGCCAACAGCGTGGCGATCCGGCGCTGCACAGAGGGCGGCAGCGCGAATACGCCTTCGACCAGGGCGCGGTCTGCCCCAGCGCGCACCATGCCGGGGTCAGCGCGGTCGCCCAACAGCAGGCTCATGGCGTCGATGATGATCGACTTGCCCGCGCCGGTCTCACCGGTAATGACGTTGAGGCCCGGCGCAAAGCGCAGCGTCAGGGCTTCGATGATGGCAAAATTCTGGATACGGAGTTCTTCAAGCATAGGCATCTTCAGGAGCGTCGGCGATACGACGGTTTCAGCCAGGCGGCGATCTGCGCCGCACAGGACGGGCACAGTTGGGCGGTTTTGCGGTCGGTGTCGGCCAGAGAGTTGCTCGGCGCACGGGCGCAGCTTGCGTTGCGGCAGGGTCCCAGGCCCAGGCTGGCGCTCACCTGGCTGACGACCGTCGTGGCCACGCGGCGGCGTAGTTCGTGGCATTTCTCCGGCGCGTCGCAGGGAGTCGGCCCGTGTAGCCGCCGCAGGCCCAGCAAAATGGCCCGGCTGCCGGGGAACTGGGTGCCGAAGACGAAGTTCGTCCCCGGCAGGTAAATGTCGGCGTCGATCAGGCCGATCACGCGGAAGATGCCGGGCCGGGCGTACTGCTGCAAGGCAGTCAGCAGCGGCACGGCGCGGTACTGCTGTCGGTCGGCGCGATAGGCCTCCGGCGGCGGGTCCATCGGGCCGCCGAGCGCCACCTCGTGGATAAAGGTGGCTTTCAGGGCCTCGGCGGCAGCCAGCGAGGCTGTCAGGGGAATCGGGCCGATGGGGATGAGCAGGGTCACATAGCCGTCGGTTGGGGCAGGCTGGCGGCTGTGCGCCTTCAGCTGTTTCATGTCGGCGGCATCTTGCGGGTCGGTGATCCCCCGGAAGACGGCTTCCAGGGCTTCTGTCGAGGGCAGCCGGCCTGTTGTAGGAGCCTGATCTTGAGTGCTGAGCTGGTCCAGTTCTGTTACGAACGCTTCCAGCATCTTCAGCAAGGTATCTTCCAGGGCGTTTTGGCTCGCTGGGGGCAGGTTTGCGGTGTCGTCTGGCGACAGGGATAACGCTGCCCGTTGCGGATCGGCCAGGTATTCGGCGACGGTCAGCTCGTTCTCGTCGTGATACCAGTCCTCGTGATCCGACCAGGCCCCACACGCCAGGCAGTAAGTTTCCTGCCACCTCTTGCCGCACGCCGGGCAGACGCCGTGTGTGTCGAAGGTATGCCAGGTATGCTGACAGTCACACAGCCAGCGGTCGTCGGGATCGGGTCGCCAGTCGCACTTGGGACACGCGATATACATGGCGCGTTGTTGCCTCCAGGGTTGCCGGACAAAGGCCGGGAGTGCCGGCCCGGCTATTGGCCGTAACGGAACCAGCTATAGGCCGTTCCGGCGGCCAGAGCAGCGAAGAGGATCGGACCGAGCAGCGAAAAGTACATCGCCGGCAGCGCACCGGCGAGGATTCCTCCCGCCACAACGTGGCCGGTGTAACGCCCGCGCCGCCGCCGCACCGCTGCCAGCACTACCTGCGCGATCAGAGTCCCGGCGACAGGCCCCAGGATGATGCTGAGCAGTAGCCCGAAGTGCATCGTGATCAGGCTCGCCGCCAGGCTGATTCCGATGCTCACAATCCCTGCCACCACGTAGTCAATGTTCCCGGCGGTGTAGAACACGTCCTGCTGGCCACGCACGCACTCTTTGCAACGGTAGCCTACCGGCGTTCGGATGGCGCAGCGGGTGCACATCAGGCGACCGCAGCGGTTACAGCGCAGGGTGGTTTCCACTGTCGGGTGCACGGCGCAAAACGTGTGTAGTTCCAGGCTGTCGGCGCTCAGGTTCAGATTTTCCGATGCTTCGTTCATCTGCTCTTTTCGCTTTCCGGGTTGAGGCCTTGCCCGGCCTGGCGGTGATCGTTGCCTTGCTGGTTGAGATTCTCGCGCGACGGATGGCGCGGTTCCAGGCGATCCAGCAGGGAGCGGTAAAAGTAGGTGCGTTCCCGCAGCCGGACAAAACGGCTGGTGTAGTTGCTGGCCTGCACCACCACGCGATCCCCGGCCAACAGGGGCGTTGCCAGCCCGCCGTCAGCTGTCAGTGCCGTTTCGGTGCGTGTCTCTGGCGAGATGACGACCTCGATCACCGCGCCTTGCGACACAACGATGGGCCGGTCCATGCTCAGATGCGGCGCGACCGGCACCACCAGGATGTTCCTGAGTTCCGGCGGCAGAATCGGCCCGCCGACCGCCAGCGCATAAGCGGTGGACCCGGTGGCCGTCGCCACGATCAGCGCGTCTGCGATGTAGGTGGTCGTCCAACCGCCGTCGATGTATGTCTCCAGCCAGACGACGACGGGGAGCGGCCCACGCCCGATCACCACCTCGTTCAGGGCATCGCCGCGTGCCAACACCCGTTCGCCCCGCCGCGCGGTGTAGTTGAGCATCATCCGCTCTTCGATCCAGCCATCCCCGGCCAGCAGGCGTTCCAAGACGGTGGGCCAACTCAGCGGGTCGGCGATTTCGGTGAGAAAGCCCAACCGCCCAACGTTAATGCCCAGCACAGGCACACCCGCCGGGGCGCAGATGCGTGCTGCGCGCAGCATGGCGCCGTCGCCACCGATGGCGACCACCAGATCGGTGCCCGCGATCAGCGAATCCGGCTCTTCGGCTTCTTCGCCCGTGCGTACCCACACGTCCACGCCGCGCCGCGCCAGGCTATCGGCGATCTGCCGGGCCAGTGGCGTTGTTTGAGGACGTAGCGGGTGCGCCAGCACGCCGGCGCGTTGCAGTGGTCTGATGGCTCGCGCTCCCTTGGGGGTCGGCTTTTGATTGTTCCATTATAGCCGCGCCGCCAGCAGCTAACAAACCGGAGGCGCGAGCAGAGATGATTTTACGAACAAAAGTTCTATTTGGCAAGATGATTGGGCCAGCAAAAAGAACCCCCGGACGAACGCCGTCCGGGGGCTGCGCAGATGGCTCGATTTTGAGCGCGCTCGGAAAGCGCGCGTCAAGGCGACCGCGTGTGTCTAGAGGATCATTTCTCCCGGATCCTCGGTTGGTTCTGCGGTCGGTTCCTCCGTTGGCTCTACGGTCGGTTCAACGGTTGGCTCCTCGGTTGGTTCCTCCGTTGGCTCTACGGTCGGTTCGACGGTCGGCTGAACGCCGCAGACGCCGTTGACGGGCGGGACGATGGTGTACCCTTCGCCGCGCAGGCGCGTTACCTGGGCGGCGGTCAGGTATTCGTAGATCCACTGGTCGTTATACAACTTGCACCAGTAGCCGTCGGCGGCGGGCGCTTCTTCGGGCGGCGTGGCCGGCTCGGTCGGTTCGGGCGTGACGAGCGGCTCGGCAGGGCACGCGCCATCCACCGGCAAGACGAGGGTATACCCGGCGTCGCGCTGCGCCGTGACCTGGGCGGCGGTCAGGGTGTCGAGCACCCACTGCGCGCTGGCGGGGTTCCACTTGCACCAGGGGCCATCCTGGGCGGGCGGCGGCTGCGGCGGTTCGGGCGGTTCCTGGGTCAGGTTGCCGGGCGGGGTGGGGGGTGTCCCGGAATATGCTTTGACATGCTGGACGATACCTATACCACCGAGTTCGTTTAAGTTTCTCAGCGTTCCAGTCCAGGGATCATTGACATAGTAGTTGCTTCCGTCCCAGCCTACGATGACGGCCCAATGGGGTCCTCCGCTGACCCCCATGTGGTCGCCGCCGATAATAACGGGCCAGCCTTGACTCAGCGCGTAATTGATCGCTGCCCAGTCCACGCTGTACATGCTGTCGATGTATAAGGCGAGGTTAGCGCCGCGCTGGTTGGCGAAATCGCGGAAGACGATCCAGTTGGCCCAGCATCCCCCTGCGGCATCACGTAGTTGCGAAGGGCTGGCATTGACACCGTAGTATTGGAGGACCATTGCGGCAGAAGTTACTGCGCAGCCGGATACGGGAATGCAGCCGTCGTAGCTGTGTTGGTTTAGCAGTGGGACAGCCAGAAATATGTTGTTCTGGCCCTGCGCGGACACCTGTTGGGTATCTGCAGATGCCAGGATCACGATAAACATCGCCACCAAGATCGCGGCAAAAGATAGGATTGTGATCTGCTTGCGCGACACGATCTACCCCCCCCCCTTCAAATGAGGCACAGCAAAAATGAGCAAAAACTGCTGTTCAGAATCAGAAAGAGTTTCCATCTGCGCTATTTTAATGATATGTGCCTGCGCCTAACATCCACCTTTCAATGCATACGGTAAAGATAACAAGCGCCTTACAATTAAAAATTTTGCTTATATGGTAAATTTGATACTATATGATTTGTGAGACTGGCGCTGCCGGGCAGCCGTCTTTCCCCATTGACGGCGCGGGCAGGGCCGATTACAATGTCGCCCGTATGATGAACAAGACGAACGCTCAAGTCCTCTAATACCGGGGTGGCTGTGCCGCCCCGCTCCCCTGCGTCTGGCGTTCCGGCCTGCCGGTAACGCCCGGTTTCCGTTTGCTCGCGCTCACCCGATCAACTGCATACACCCATAGGACGGCATACAGCCATGCCTTCTCAACAAGCGATGTCGGCGGCGCAGCCTGCCGCCGCGCTCACATCCGATCCGATTCTTGCATCTGCAAAGGAAGGTTCCACCGTGTTTTCGGCAGTTAACCCGTATATCAACCCGCTGGGGAACGGCCTGATCCTCAAGTCCATCGGCGCGCCGGAGGACGTAGAACGGCTGGCGGCATTCAACGGCGCCATTCACGGCCCGGAAGGTGAAGACCTGACCCGCAATCTGCTGCTGCATCACCCGACCACAAACCCGGACTACTGGCTGTTCGTGGAAGACGAAGCGACTGGCGCAGTCGTCTCGTCGCTATGCCTGATCCCCTGGACGTGGCGCTTCGAGGACGTGACGCTCAAGGTGGGCGAGATGGGCATCGTCGGCACGCTGCCTGCATATCGCCATCGCGGGCTGATCCGCGCGCTGGACCGGCGCTTCAAGGAACTGCTGCGCGACGGGGGATTCCACCTGAGCCAGATTCAGGGCATCCCGTACTTCTACCGGCTGCTCGGTTACGAGTACTGCCTGCCGTTGGAAGGCGGCTGGCACATCGGACTGCACCAGATTCCCGACCAGGCGCCCGGCGGCGCGGAACGATTCACTTTTCGCCGGGCCACCCTCGACGACGCGCCCACGCTGCGGCGGCTTGCGGATCAGGCGGCGCGCGGCCTGAACCTGAGCGCCGTCCGTGACGAGGCCATCTGGCGCTACCTGCTGCAATATTCAGAGGGCGTCATGGGCGACGTCTGGCTGGTGCTGGACGCTTCTGGCCAGCCGGTGGGCCACTTCGCCGTCCAGAAGTTCGGTTTTGGCGAAGGGCTGAACGTCGGCGAGGTCTCGGACCTGAGCGCAGACGCGGCCTTCGCGGCGCTCTGCCAGATGAAGAAGCTCGCCATCGAGCGGGGCAAGCCTTTCGTCCGGCTGAATGTGGCGGGCAGCAGCACGCTGGTCGGCGCGGCGCTGGCGTGGGGGGCTTCTGACCAGGGGCGCTACGCCTGGCAGGTGCTCATCCCCGACCCGGCGCGCTTTCTGCGGCAGATCGGGCCGCTGCTGGAACGCCGGATCGCGGATAGCCCCTTCGCCGGGCTGACGCAGACCGTGCGGATCAACCTGTACCGTGAGGCAGTCGAACTGCGTTTCGAGGCTGGGAAGCTGCTTGCCGTCGAGTCAGTCGGCTTCCGGGACTTCGCGGATGGCAACGATCTCAATTTGCCGCCAAACCTGCTGCCCGTGCTGGCGCTGGGCTGGCGAGGCGTGAAGCAACTGCACGAAACCTATCCTGACGTGGGCACGTGGGGGCCGTCGGCCTACCTGATCGAGGTGCTGTTCCCGCAGGCGGTGGCGTATCTCTACACGCAGTATTGATGGATTGTAGGGGCGACGTAGGCGTTGCCCCTACGAGTCTGCGGTTTGAAGGTTTACCCCATCAGGGCTTCCCATTCCTGCAAAGCGGCGTCGAGGTCGGCCTCGGCCTGGGCATATTCTTCGCCCAGCGTGCGGACGCGGTCTATCGCCCCGGCGGCGCTGGCTTCGCCCAACTCGCCGCTCAGGTTGACCAGCTTCACTTCCAGGGCGTCGATGCGCGCTTCCAGGTCGGCGGCGCGGCGGGCGCGCTGGTGTGGCGAGAGGCTTTTGTCCCCGCCCGGTCTGGGCGACTTGTGCTCATTGCGGTCCGGTTTACGCTCTTTGCGCTCTGGGGGAGCTTCTGCCTTTGCGCCTGTCTGGACGGGGGCGCTGGCGGGCGCGCGGCCTTCCTTCATGGCAACATAGTCCTGATACGGCCCCTCGAACACGGTAATCTCGCCCGGTGTCAGTGCCCAGACCTGTGTGGCGAGCGCGTCGATCAGGTAGCGGTCGTGGCTGACCAGCAGGATCGTGCCCTCGTAGTTGTCGAGCACGTCCTGCAAGATTTCCTGGCTGGGGATGTCCAGATGGTTGGTCGGCTCGTCCAACAGCAGAAAGTTCGCCCCGCTGAGCGACAGCTTTGCCAGGGCCAGCCGACCGCGCTCCCCGCCGCTGAGCGTGCTCACCGGGCGGAACACATCGTCGCCCTGGAACAGATACGTCGCCAGGTAGTTGCGCGCCTGGCTGATCGGCATTTCCCTGACGCTCAGTAGTTCCGCCAGCACCGTGTTTTCCGGGTTCAGTTCCTCGTGCGCCTGGGCGAAGTAGCCGATCTGCACGCCTGCGCCCATGCGCACCCGACCCTTCTTGGGGGCGAGCTTGCCCAGCAGCGTCTTGAGCAGGGTGGTCTTGCCCGCGCCGTTCGGCCCGATCAGGGCGGCGGTTTCACCGCGATAGAGCGTCACATCTGGCATGGTGAACAGCGGCGCGCCGTCGGGATAGCCCACCACCAGCTTTTCGGTCATCAGCACCTTATCGCCGCTGCGCATGGCAGCGCGGAGCTGCATCCGCATGTGCTGCATCTCGCGCGGGCGGTCGATCAGCCACTGCTCCTGTGGCCCGGCGTCCAGGCGGGTCGAACCACCCAGCAGCCGTTCCAGGCGGCGCAGCTTGCCTTTGGCCTGGCTGGTGCGCTGCCCAGCGATGTTGCGGCGGATGTAGTCCAGTTCTTTTTCGATGAATGCCTGTTGCGACTCGTACTCGCGGCGCTGGCGTTCGTGGCGCTCCGTGCGCTGCTGGACGTAGTGGCTGTAGTTGCCGCGATAGATCTCAACCCGACCGAACTCCATCTCCCAGATGGTCTCCACCACACGGTCCATGAAGTAGCGGTCGTGGCTAACCACCAGCACGCCGCCCCGGAATGACCGCAGAAAGCCCTCCAGCCATTCCACTGCCTCGATGTCGAGGTGGTTGGTCGGCTCGTCCAGCACCAGCAGATCGGGATTTTCTAGCAGCAGGCGGCCCAGCAGGGCGCGCGTGCGCTCCCCACCGGAGAGCCTGGGCAGTGGGCGGTCGTACGCACGCTCGTCGAAGCCCAGGCCGGTGAGCACCGTGCGGATACGCCGCTCATAGTCGAAGCCGCCCGCCAGTTCGTAGCGTTCTTGCAGCCGTCCGTAGCGTTCGATCAGCGCATCGTCGGCGTCCGGCGCGGCCATCTGGCGCTCCATCTCGGCCAGTTGCGCTTCCAGCGCGCGCAGCGGCGCAAAGACGCGGATCATTTCTTCCCACAGGGTATGCGTCCCGGCCAGTTCCGGGCGCTGGGGCAGGTGGCCCATCGACAGCCCTTTGGCGCGGTGAACCGTCCCGGCACTGGGGGTGTCTAGCCCGACGATGATGTTCAGCAGGGTCGTCTTGCCGACGCCGTTTGGTCCCACCAGCGCGATCCGCGCGCCGTGCGGGATGCCCGCGCTTACCCCGGCGAAGATGTCGTCCGGGCCGAAGGATTTGCCCACGTTAGACAGGGTTACGAGTGCCATAAGAATTGGCGGCGGGGACTGTCGCCTTTAGGCGACAGGGGAAGCCGCCT